>JAUQQA010000001.1 GCA_030550095.1 Chloroflexota bacterium
CCATTGCTAAGCACCACGTTGCCCCGAAGCAGGGCGCTCACGTATTGCGCCGCAATACCCGCTTGCTCTGCATCGCGCACGGTGTTTCCTTCTACAATCAGGTCCGCGCCGCCGCTGAAGAAAATGCCAACCTCTCCACCTCTCACTGTGTTGCTCAACACGCGCAACGTCCCCATAGAGCCTGCATCAATGCCGCGGCTTGCATGACCCTCCACTACATTACTCACAACCTCCGCTGTGCCCATACTCCGTAGAAAAATGCCAGAAAGTCCTCCTTCTGCATTCAACACATTGGCTGAGAGTACAATTCTGCCTAAATTAGAAGCTTGTACACCCGCCTGAGTAAACCGCGACAGTCTATTGCCAGTCAAATCCGCATCTGTCCCAGTGACCGAGATAGCTACCGTGTGGCTCACGATCTCATTCTCACGCACACGCAGCAACCCAGATCCACCATTCACTATAAGACCAAAAACATACCCACCCGTAATCACATTGTTCGAGAGGGTGATGTCTTCACTCCTCGAGAGGAATACGCCTGCGCCCTGCAGACCTTGCGATAGGCTACGGCGCCCCGCACGCTCTATCACGTTGCCCTCAATCAACAACCTCTTATCACCGTAACCTGAAGTGTTTACATTGTCATGACCGATGTATATGCCGTAGTAGTAGATATCTCGCAGACGGTTGTTGATAATACGGTTCCCTTCACCATAGCCGCCTCCGTGGAGCAGGAAGATCCCATGATCACCATTGTTCACGACGATGTTTCCTGTGATCAAATTGTTCGTGTTAGTGAGCACATCTGGAACCAGGGGGGGACGCCCTCGCGCAAGATAAATTCCAGGCCCAGGCACGTCATAGATTCGGTTCGATTCGATCACGTTGCTGTAGGTGCCCGCAAGGCGGATCCCGTAGCTTAGTCCTCGAATCTCGTTATCGTGAATCTTGCTTTGCTCGACAAAAACACCGAGGATCCCAAAGCGGGCAAGTTCTATCAGGTTCAGATTCTCCCCTGCACGCGTGAGACCTTCTGTGATGGTAATGAAGTTGCTGTGTATGTTGACGCTGGTGATCGGCAAAGTCACCGTAAAGCCAGTCAAGCCAATGCCTACAACAGCATCTTCTGGCACTGAGTTTGGTGCCAGCGTCATCACAACGCCAGCGACGATGTGACCGCCACCTCCTAGCAAGATGATGCCCCGACGTACACCCTCAAGATGTGCGGTGAGCACCTTCAAGCCTTGCACCCCTGGCACCGTTGAGATTGCCTCGCTAGCACCCAAGCCCACCACCGAGAACTGCGTGAGCGTCACTGCGTTCGCACTCACAACAATCACTGGCTGTGAAGCTGTGGTAGGGGAGATGATGCTCACCCCAGTGCCAGCCCCGCGGATGGTCAATGACTTGGTAACGACGACGTTCTCGTTGAACGTGCCGCTGCTCAGCACTAACGTATCCCCATCTTGCGTGTTCGCGTCGCCAATCGCTGCGGAGAATGTGGTGTATGTGAGGTTCGTTCTTGTGTTCGTGATCACAGGTGATTGGGCATGTGCCACCTGGTAAGCAATCGCCGTTGCCGCAGCTGCTGCAAGCACAGCACAGATTTGCTTAATCATCGCAGAAGGTCCCCCTATCTAGCTTCGGCAGCAAACACTTTAGCACAAATGCATCGCTTCAGCAAATTCAACCACTAGCGCCATCGTTCAGCGATGCACTTAGCGTGCATCGACCGTGAGGCTCAGCCGATTGCTCTCGGCGCGATTGCCAGCGGCGTCATACGCCACGGCATACACCTCGAACGTGCCCGGCTGCGTGAGTAGCCACTTCACCGTGAAGGGCGCTGCGGTCGCCGTCGCAATGCGCTCGCCGTTGGCGAAGAACTCCACGCGCGCAAGCGCGTAGTTGTCGCGCGCGTTGGTGACAAGGTCCACCCATTCGTCATTGGGAATGGTGAACGTGGTGCCGCCTAGCGGTGGAAGCAGCTGGATCGTTGGCGGTGTGTTGTCCACCGTGACTGCGACGCTTGCTTCAGTCCATTGCCCGTTGCCCTCCAGCCGCACCACCTTCAGCGTGTACGGACCCTCGGGCAACCCAGCGAGATTCCAGTTCTCTAGCACCCCATTGCTTACCTGCTCGCCGTGATCGGGTCCAATCTGCTGCCACTGCTCAGGCGCAGGATTCCACCCTGGCGCGAAATACACGCGATATGCCAGCCACTCGCCACCGCGCGCGTTGCCAATGATGGGCACCACCCCCGGCGGCGGCAAGGTCACTGGGTCAATCCCTTCTGGCGGTGCAGGGTTCGCGCTGAGGTAGCTATTCGGGCGCGGCGAGAGGATCACCACATCCGCTGCGCTGATCGTCCCGCCAAACCGGTCGTCGAACTCCGTCGGCGCTAGCGGCATCGCAGCGCGCTCTTCCTCGCTGAGCGAGGCATACCAGTCCATCGCCTGCGGCGGGAAGATGTACATCGGTCGCAGCTCGATCAGCTCCGCGGGTGTGCCGGGCAGCGCCAACTTGCCAGTCTCCTTGTTGATGGGGAAGTTCTGCACAGTGGTGCTCGGCTGCGTCGGCTCGGTGCCGGGGATGAACAGCTCCGTGCGCGCAGGGCAAACGCCGTTGTCCAACATGCCATCAATCGAGCACACGCGCACCGCGATCAATCCTTCAGGTTGCTGGAAGGCACGCATGGGACGGTCGCGGTGCAGATACTCCATCACCTGTTTCCAGATCGGCGCTGCCCCCGTCAAGCCCGTGACGCCGCGGCTCATGGGGCTGTTGTCGGTGTTGCCCACCCACACGCCGACGGTGAAATCGGGCGTGTAGCCCACCGTCCAGTTGTCGCGGTAGTCATTCGTGGTGCCGGTCTTCACCGCAGCAGGGCGGCCGCCATCGAGATCGAGCACCGAAGGGTAGCCAAACGCTGCCGCGCGCGCGCGCGCATCGGAGAGAATGCTGGTTAGGAGATAAGTGAGCTGCTTGCTCTTCGGACCAAGCAGGTCGGGTTTAGTGGCGGGCTGATACTCATACAGCACACGTCCGTTGCGATCCACCACCTTGAGGATCACAGCAGGGTCAAGCTCACGGAAGCCGGCGCGGCGCTGAGCAAGCGGGCGCGGCACGCCTATCATCGTCGCGCCGTTGGCGATGGTCGCATAGACGTAGGTGAGGTCGAGCAACTTCACCTCGCCGCCGCCGAGCGTGAGCGCCAAGCCGTAGTTCTGCAAGCCGCGGTCGAGGTCAGTGATGCCCAACAGGTGTGCGAGTCGGATCACGTTGCCCAAGCCAGCGCGGTTCAGCGCGTCCACAGCAGGGATGTTGTAAGAACGCGCCAACGCCTCGCGCATAAGCACAGGTCCGTGATACTTGCGGTCGTAGTTCTCGGGCAAGTAGGGCACCTCGCCGCCGCTGTCGAACGCAGTGCGCACGTCCCAAAAGAGCGTTGCGGGTGAGCTGCCTTGACGAAGCAGCTCTAGGTAAGTGATCGGCTTAAACGCCGAGCCGGGCTGGCGCAGCCCCAGCGCCACGTTGAACTTGCCATCAATGTTGTCGTTGAAGTAATCAACGCTGCCGACCATCGAGAGGATCTCGCCCGTGTCTTGCTTGATCACCACGACGGCGGCGTTGTTCACGTTGCGCTGCTCGGCTTGTAGGCGCGCCACCTGTTCGTTGGCAATGCGGCGCACCGTTTCGTCCAGCTCGAGGTCAAGCGTAGTGTAGATCGAAAGCCCGCCACGCTCCACAAGGCTGGTCGCCGCCTCGATGCCGATGCCAAGGTGGTCGGCGAGCAGCTCGATAGCGCGGTCCTTGGCGTACACCACGAAGTGCGGCGCGCGGATGGCAAACCGCAGTGTGCGACTAGCATACTGCAAGGGCTGGCGCTTGGCTTCGGCAGCCTCGCGCGCGCTCACGTTGCAGCCAGGCACGCCCATCTGCGAGCGCTCCACCATCTGGTCGAGCACCAGCGCTTGGCGGAACTTCGCCTCGTTGGGGCTGTTGAATGGGTTGAGCCGCGGCGATTGCGGGATGTGCGCGAGCATCGCGGCTTCGGCAAGCGTGAGGTCCTTAGCGCTTTTGCCGAAGTAAATGCGCGCGGCTGCCTCAACGCCATAGGCGAGGTTGCCGTAGAAGTTGGTGTTGAGATACCACTCGAGGATGTCACGCTTGCTGTAGCGACGCGTGATCTCCGCCGCAAGCAGCGCTTCTTTGATTTTCACTGCGGTTGTGCGCTTTGGACCTGCGCGCTCCTCTGGCGGCAAGATCACCTGCTTGACGAGCTGCTGCGTGATGCCTGAGCCGCCTTGCACGGCGCCGCCTCGCAGATTCGCCACAAACGCGCGCGCAATGCCGCGTAGGTCAAAACCTTGGTTCTCCCAAAACGTCTTGTCCTCGATGGCAACCGTGGCACAGATGAGGTAAGGCGAAATCTCGTCGAGCGTCACCCACTGGCGATCCCCGCCGCTCGGATCAATGATCTCGAACAACAGCGCACCGTTGCGGTCGTAGATCTTGGTGGTCTGGAAATCCTCACGCACTTTGACGATTTGCCCTGGGTCGGGCAAGTCCGCAGTGAGCGCGTTGTACGCGGCGCTCACCGCGAGCGCAACGCCGCCAATGCTGAGCGCCGTTAGCGTAAACGCGATCACCACTGCTGCGATCATCCACGAGACCAAACGACGCAGCGGCTCACGCTTTAGCGCGCGCGTGCGCCGATGTCGCAGCCGCACCAGCGAAGCAGCGCGCAAGCTCATGCCAACACCCCTGCGATCCTCAAGCTGGTCTCGAGCAGCAAGCCCAGCAAGAAGAGCAAGCCAAACGTGCGGTTGTGATAAAACGCAAACGCCACCAGCCACGTGGGCCACGCATCGGCTGGGAACCACGCGGGCCGCTCGGCAGGCTTAGGCTGCTGAAAGGCGTTGAACGTGATGACGAACGCGCGCAACGCCAGGAGCACGATCAGCATGATCGGCGTGAAAAAGCGCGCGATCACCAGCGCGATCACCAAGACGTACTGCAACACCATGCACGCCAGCGCCACGATGCGCGACCAACGATCGCCGAGCAGCACTGGCAAGGTGCGAATGCCCTTGGCGAGGTCTGCCTCGCGCTTGTCAATGTGCTTGCCGAAGATCACCATCGTTGTGCCTAGCGCGTACGGCAAGCCGCCGAGCACCACGTTCCAATCCCAGGTGCCCGTGATCACGTAGTAACCACCGCCAATCATGAGCGGTCCCCACACCACAAGCACTGCAATCTCACCCAAGCCCACGTACTTCAGCGGCCAGGTGTATGCAAGCACGAAGAACGCGCCGATGAGCAGCAACGGAAGGGTTAGCCCGCCGCGCAGCCACACCAACGCCACGCCGCACGCCAGCGCGATCGCGCCCGTGACCAGCGCATAGCGCCACGCATCGCGCAAGGTCCAAAAGCCCGCCTCGAGCGGCTGCACGCCGTATTGCGCGCGGTAGTAGTTGCCACGGTCCACGCCCTTGACGAAGTCCGTCATGTCGTTGAGCAGGTTGTTGGTGGCGTGTGCCATGAGCAAGCCCACCGTGAGCAGCAGCCACAAACCAAGGTCGAACTGCCGCGCGCGCAACGCGAAGATGCCCGCCAGCGCTGCTGAGATGAAGGTCATGATCAGCACCGCCGCGCGCGTGGCGATCAACCAGCGCGTGATCACACCTCCGCGCTCCCATTCTTCGCGGCTGAGGCGCGGCACGCCGCGCAAAGCGCGCACCCAAACGTTCGCCGTGCTCATCGGCATCGGATTCTAAACGCGCCGCAAGAGGCGAGGGTTGCGTCTTAGTCAGAACGCGCGCTCACCGGCGCACCATCGGCACCCAAACGCGCGGGAATACGTTCGACGCGCGGTGCAGGTGCAGCAGACTGATGGAATACGGAGGGAAGGCATAGGTCAACGTGCTACCGCTTGCGCTCAGTGGCGCTGGTGGTTCGCTCAGCGCATCTGAGGGGTTGGCGCTGCCGTTGTAGGTCACGCTCTGTGCATCGAGGCTGTTTGCGCGCACCTCCCACACCGCGCCGCTGATCAACGCGCCAAAGCCGCTCACTGTGATTGTCGCTGTGATCGGCGTGCCCGTCTTGTTGATCGCCATGAGCGAGATCGTGTCAGTGCTTACACGCCCAGCATAGACGCTGAGTTGCGTCGCGGCGCTGAGCGTGCTTGTAGCGCTGATCATCTGGCTGCCAAAACGCGCCCAGAGGGGATAGACGTAGTATTGCGGCGCGCGGAAGAAGCCGTTGTCCTCGTGCATCAAGCCGTACTCCGTGCCGTTTTGCGCCCGACCGTTCGCCAAATCCCACTGCGCGAAGATCGGGATGCCATGTTGGGCAGCTTGCCCGAGTGAGTCCGCCAAGAAAAGCGCATTGATCGCGCGCGTCATGAGCTGCGCATTGTCTTGGTCTTGCACAGCGAACAAGTTGTATTCCGTCACTGCGATCGGCGCACGCCGCCCGTTGGCGTAAACATCAAAGGCGTTGTGGAGGTCGCTGACGATGCTGAAGAAATGCGTGTGCGGCTTGGCAAGCGCAGCCAGCAACGAGGGCGGGCTAACGAAGGGATACGGATGGATGCTGTAGAAATCCAAGTCGCTGCCTGCTGCGGAGATCACGCGCGCGCCCCAGCCGGCGAACGTCTGCCAACTGCTTTGCCCATCGTTGGGCGTGCCGGCCCGCTCATAGCCCACAGCGCCGAGCTGAATGGTGGGGTCCACTGCTTTCATCGCTGCGCGAAACTCCAAGTAACCCTCGCGGCGCGCGCCACCGCTGCCCTTGCCGAAGACGTACTCGTAGCCGTCGCACGTCCACGTGTCTTCCCAGCCCCACGATTGACACAAGCTGCCGCCCGTGGAGGGCTTGCTGGCGTACACCTCGTTGCCGAACTCCCAGTAGCGAATACCGATTGGGTCCGTGTAGCCTGCGGCAGCGCGCAAGCGCGCCCAATGCCCCACGGTGTACCAGTCTGTGCCGCGGATGTCCACGCCGATCGTGCGGTTGTCGTTGATGTCGCCGTTGAAGTACGCCACGAGCGCCGCTGCTTCTTTCGAGGTGCCCATCGGGCTGACTACCCACAGCCCCTCCATGCCTGTTGCCTTGAGGAAGGCGATGAAGTCGCGTGGGCGCGCCGCCCACGACTCCCACCCTGTTCCGCAATCCTGCCGTCCGGGTGCGTTTTGCCTCAGCTCACAGCTCAGCCAGCCGTAGGTGTTGCTCCAACTGCCGCCAGGCAGGCGCAGCAACGTCAGGCCCGAGGCGCGCGTGCGCGCCTGGAACGTCGTGTTGTTGAGCCGCGCCTCTCCGAGCCAAGCCGGCAAGTTGCTGGCGCGCAGATAAGGGCTGATCGCAGTCGGCGTCACGTCGGCGCGCACCGCGATCGTGGTGGTTAGCACTTGCGCCACGCTGCGCGCGCGAATGCGAATCTCATCTACGTAGAAGGTCGGCTGCGCGTTCGGCGTGTTGTTCATGACGCTCAGGCACTTGATCTCGGCGGGGTTGCCGAGCGCGCCAACCGTGAAGGTGAACGGCGTCCATTGGTTCGTTGGCGCTGTGAAGTCGAACGAGAGCGGTGGACCGTAATCCACTTCTTGCACAAAGAAACGCAACTGGCGCGCGCTGCCCGACGTGCCACCGTGCACCCACAGCGTGATCGCGTCGTAGAGCGTCGTGTCGAGCGGCGGATTGGTGCAGAAGATCACACCGCCCCAGCCGCTCGTGTACGTGACCGCGATCGAGGCGCTGCCCAGCGCGGGCGTCGTGTTGTTCAAGGCATACGTCGTGCTCCAGGCGCTCGCCGTCCACCCCGCGGACAACGCGTCGTCGAAAACCAACACATCAGGCGCTGCATAGGCGCGTTCTGCAAAACGAAACCCAAAGCCAAGCAACAGCAAAAGGGCTAAGTGTCTAGGGCGAAGCAGCATCTCTCCCCCCGTTTTGTGAACAGTTCAGCAACGGAACGCGATTATCCTCTAAGCTGAACGTGAAGGCAAATGACGCTTCAAATGGGGGGCCAAGGGATGTTGCGTTCGTAGCGGTTGGGCTTGGGAAAGACGCGCAGGCGCAGCAGCGCTTCAATCCGCTTAGCGAACGCGTTGATCTCTTCTGCAGAAAGCAGGTTGCGCAGGGCTTTGCCTAAGGTGTGATGCGGCTCGACTTGCAGCCGCAGTCGCGCGAGGTCACCCAGCAAGTCCTCGGGGATCGGCTGACCAGCGAAGTCCCAAATCACCGTGCGCAGTTTGTACTCGGCGTTGAAGCAGATGCCGTGGTCAATCGCCCAGATGCGCCCGTTGGGGTCGCGCAGGCAATGTCCGCTTTTGCGATCGGCGTTGTTGGTGATCAAGTCAAACAGTGCGATGCGGCGCAATTGGTCGCAGGCGCTCGGGTCGTCGCGGAAGGTGAAGTAGTGTTGCGCGGGATCGTTCTCGATGAAGAGCTGCACCGAGCCGAAGCCGTAGTCACCATCGCGCAGCACGGTGGGCGGAACGAGGTGCCAGCCCAGCGCCTCGCTCACCAGCCACGCCGCATATTCGCGCAAGCACAGTGTGCCGGTGGGAAAGTCCCAAAGCGGCGCCTCGCCACGCCGTGGCTTGTACACCGCGAGCACCTCTTGGTGGGTCGGCTCGTCTTTTGTGATCTGCGTGAGGAAGGTGTAGTTCGATCCCCATGGCAACGTGCCGAGGGGCGTCATCTCGCCTGTGGCGAGCAACTCGAGCAGCTCATGCTGCGCCACGTCCTCCGGCATCATCAGCGTCGCTCACCCCTTTCGCGCGCTTCCTAAAGACACAGGGTTTAGGCAAACACCAGCTCGTCCGAATGCCCATTGCGTCGCGGGCAAAAGCCATCCACGCTGCCATCGGGGTTCATTGGGCGACCGCATAGCGGGCAAATGGGGCGCCCGCGCGCTACGACATCTAGCCCGTGCCGACTGAGGGCATCTGCTTGGGCGCGCGTGAAGAAGAAGCGCGCCACCGTTGCCTCTTCGGGGTTCACCTCTGGCGGCACCAACTCGACCACGACTAAGCCGATGAGGTCGCGCTTGTCGTCGTACACCAGTCCCATTCGCCCAGCGCGAAATTCTGGTGTGAATGGCTGCTCAAGCTCCATGTTCTCGTTGAGCGGGCGGAACTTCGCGCCTTGTGGGTATTTCTCGCCCAGCTCCTCAAGCAGCCCTTGCAACGCCAAGCACAGGTTTTGCACTTGCTCTTTCTCGCAGACCAGGGTGATCAGCGTGCTGCCTCGGCGCGCCTGTAGGTAGAAGGTGCGATGTCCCGGCTCGCCAATGGCACCAACCGTGATGCGCGAGACGGGGTTCAGCTCGATCACGCGGCTGGGCATGTGCAGATTCTACTTAAGTATGCTACCATGTAGCAGCACTCACACCCATCTCAGGGAAATGATCTAAGCTTTCTCAGCAGCAGTGAGCGAGCGAACGGAATCCTACATCCTGGTTGGGCTGCGCATTTGCGGGGCAGTGGTGATGGGGCTGATCGGCTGGTCGGTCGGCAGCTCCGTCGCTCCTGTGCTGCCTTCGCCGCTCGACCACGAAACTTTCGCGCAAGTGGCGACAATGACGGCGCTCGGCGCGCTGGGCACGTTTGCGTTTCCCATGATGCTGGGCCGCCCGCTCATCCAGCTATATCGGCGCCTCACCAACCTCAGCGCCGCGCAAATCCTGGCGGGGTTCATGGGCTTGGGCGCGGGGTTGTTGCTTGCTGCGCTGCTTGCGTTCCCGCTCGCGCGCTTGCCAGAGCCGTTCGGTCCAGTGTTGCCGTTCCTCGCCGCAGTAGGGTTTGGCACGCTGGGACTTGGGCTGATGAGCTTGCGCTACCGCGAGGTGTTCGCCTTGCTCAACATCAAGCTCCCCAGCACCCGCAGCGCCGACTTCCCCACTTACACGCGCGAGCCGTTGCTGCTCGACACAAGTGTGATCATTGACGGCCGCATCGCCGATGTGAGCACCACCGGCTTTCTGCGCGGCGAGCTGATCATCCCGCGCTTCGTGCTCAACGAGTTGCAGTATGTCGCCGACTCACCCGACCCCATGCGTCGGGCGCGCGGGCGCCGAGGGCTTGAGGTGCTGCGGCGGCTGCAACGTGAATCGCCCATGCCCGTCCACATCGTGCAAGACGACCCCGAGGAAGCGCAGCGCGTGGACGAGAAGCTCATCGCGCTCGCCAAGCAATGGAACTGCCCAATCATCACCAACGATTACAACTTGAATCGCGTCGCGTCGCTCCAAGGCGTCAGTGTGCTCAACCTTAACGAGCTAGCAAACGCGGTGAAGACCGCGCTGATCCCTGGCGAGTCGCTGCACGTGCGCATCATCCAGCCAGGGCGTGAGGCACGCCAAGGCGTGGGCTACCTCGACGATGGCACGATGGTGGTGGTTGAGGACGGCATTGACTTCATGGACCGCACGATCGAGGTCACGGTAACCAAGGTGCTGCAAACAGCGGCTGGGCGTATGATCTTCGCACGCCCAGCGATGAGCCAACTGGTGACGGCGAAGTGATCGCCGAGCCTCTCGCGCAGCAGGTTATCATCACGCCGCAGAAGTCATCATGTCGCTGGTCATCTACAACTACTTAACCCGCGAGAAAGAGCCGTTCGTCCCCCTCGTCGAGGGGCGCGTGCACATGTACGTGTGTGGGCCCACCGTGTATGACCACGCGCATCTGGGCCACGCTAAGACCTACGTCGCGTTCGACGCAGTGGTGCGCTGGCTGCGCTACAGCGGCTACAAAGTGCGCTACGTGCAGAACATCACCGACGTGGGACACCTGCTCGACGACGGCGAGGATCGCATCTTGAAGGGCGCGCGCCGCGAGCGCATCGAGCCGATGGAGCTTGTGGAGCGCTACATGCGCTCGTACTTCGAGGACATGGATGCGCTCGGCGTGCAACGCCCCGACATCTCGCCGCGCGCTTCAGGGCACATCCCAGAGCAGATTGAGATGATCAAGCTGCTCATCGAGAAGGGCTACGCCTACGAGGTGAACGGCTCGGTGTACTTCAGCGTGGAGAAGTTCCCCGAGTACGGCAAGCTGAGCGGTCGCCGCATCGAGGAAATGGAAGCCGGCAAGCGCGTCGCCGTGCGCGAGGAGAAGCGCCACCCAATGGACTTCGCGCTGTGGATCAAGGCGCCAGAGAACCACATCCTCAAGTGGCCCTCGCCGTGGGGATGGGGCTACCCCGGCTGGCACATCGAGTGCTCGGCGATGAGCACCAAGTACCTCGGGCACACGTTCGACATCCACGGCGGCGGCGTGGACAACATCTTCCCACACAACGAATGCGAGATCGCGCAAAGCGAGGCCGCCTACGGCGAGCCGTTCGCGCGCTATTGGATGCTCACGGGCAGCCTGCTGGTGAACGGCGTCAAGATGAGCAAATCGCTGGGCAACTTTGTGACGATCAAGGACGCGCTGAAGAAACACCGCCCCGAAGCGCTGCGGTTCTTCATTCTCTCCAACAAATACAACAGCCCAGCCGACTACAGCGAAGCCGCGCTCGAAGCCGCAACGAAAGGATGGGAGCGCCTGCACAACGGCGCGCGCCGCGTGCGTCGCCTGTTGGATCACCCCGAGCAAATCGCGCTCGGCAGCGACAGCACCCCCGCAATGACCGCGCACCTGGTGGAGACGCTCGACCAGTATCGCATGAAGTTCGTCAGCGCGATGAACGATGACTTCAACACGCCGCTCGCCATCGGCGCCCTGCAAGACATGACCACCGACGTTAACCGTTGGATTGACAAAGGCATCGCCACGCGCGAGGTGCTCGAGCAGGTCGCCGATATCTACCGCGCGTTTGCAGGCGACGTGCTCGGCTTGCTGCGCTGGGACGCTGTGGATGAAACCAGCGGCAGCGCGCAGCGCGAAGCCGCGCTGATTGAACTGCTGATCGAGCTACGCGCCGAGGCGCGCAAAGCCAAAGACTACGCCCGCGCCGACGCAATCCGCCAACGCCTCGCCAACTTGGGCATCATCCTTGAGGACGGTCCCAACGGCACCACGTGGCGCCTGGCAAGCTGATGCTCGACGCACGAGGAGACCCTACACCCATGTTGAAACCTGGTGACCTCGCCCCCGAATTTGAGTTGGAATCCGAAAGCGGCGTTGTCCGCTCCGCAGACCTGAAGGGCACGCGCTACGTGCTCTACTTCTACCCCGCTGACGACACGCCCGGCTGCACCAAAGAAGCGTGCAGCTTCCGCGATTCGCTCCAGGCGTTTGAAGCGCTCGGCGTCCGCGTGTTCGGCGTCAGCCCGCAAGGGCTGGACTCCAAGCGCAAGTTCGCCGCCAAATACGGCTTGAACTTCCCCTTGCTCGCCGACACCGATCACAAAGTTGCCGAGGCGTTCGGCGCCTGGGGCGAGCGCTCGCTTTACGGCAAAAAGTTCATGGGCGTGATCCGCTCCACGTTCATCATCGGTCCCGACGGGCGCATCGAGCACGTGTGGGAGAAGGTGAAACCCGAAGGCCACGCCGAGGAAGTGCTCGCCGTGCTGCGCGGCGAAGCAGCCCCAAAGCCCAAGAGCAAACGCAAAGCATGACCGCAGAAGCGCCCCCCGGCGCATTCATGCGCGCCGAGATTTTGGAGCAGCCACACACGCTGGCGCAGTTGATTACGCAGCCGCCGAGCGCCATCGCAGCGCTCACGCCGAAAGCGCGCGCCGCGCAATTCGCCATGCTCGCAGCGCGCGGCAGCAGCGACAACGCCTCGACCTTCGGCAAATATCTGCTGGAGAGCTTGGTCGGCATCCCCACAGCGCTCGCGGCACCTTCGTTGTTCACGCTGTATCGGCGGCCGCCTCGTCTTCAAGGCGGCTGGGTGATCGGCGTGTCGCAAAGCGGCGCAGCCGCCGATGTGATCGCTGTGTTGCAAGAGGCGCGTAGTCAGGGCGCGCTCACCCTCGCAATCACCAACACGGAAGGCTCGCCGATCACCACAGCCGCGGAGTATGCGGTCTTGCTAGGCGCAGGCCCAGAACGCGCGCTCGCCGCCACCAAGACCGTCACCGCGCAGTGCGTGGCGTATGCGCTGCTCACCGCGGCAATTACAGAAGACGCGCAACTCCAGCGCGAATTGCACACCGTGCCTGAGAGCGTGCGCGCTGTGCTTGCACAAGCTGAGGCAATCGAAGCGGCGGCATATCGCTGGCGCCATGTGCAGCGCGTCGTCGTGATCGGGCGCGGCTATCCCTACGCCGCCGCGCAGGAGATCGCGCTGAAACTCAAAGAGACGTGTTACATCGGCGCCGAGGCCTATTCCGCCGCGGATTTCCTGCATGGTCCCTTGGCGATGATCGAGCCAGGCTATCCCGTGCTCGTGCTTTTGAACCACGACGCCGCCGGCAGCATGACCGCCGAGTTCATCGCGCGCGTGCTCGCATGTGGCGGCGATGTGCTCTGTTTTGCCACGCACCAAGCACGCGCTTTGCTTGAGGGCATGCCGCCTGGCGCAGGTCAACTCACTGTGATCGCGTTCGAGGTGCCCTCGGCAGTGCTCAGCGCTGTGGCGTTCATCGTTGCAGGGCAATGGCTCGCGCTCACGCTCGCCCTGTTGAAAGGGCGCAACCCTGACCAATCTCGCAGTGTCACAAAAGTCACCATCACCCAGTGAACAAGCGATGCGCGTCTTCATCACAGGCGGCGCTGGCTTCATCGGCTGCAACCTCGCAGCCCACCATGCGCGCCAAGGACACCCCGTCACGATCTTCGACAACCTCAGCCGTCCGCGCACCGAACACAACCTGCACTGGCTGCAAGCGCAGTTCGACACGCGCACGCTCACTTTCGTCCGTGGCGATGTGCGCGACTACGCTGCGCTCGAGGCAGCCGTGCGCGCTGCGCAGCCAGACTTGATCGTCCACCTCGCCGCGCAGGTTGCAGTGACCACTTCGGTGAAAGACCCGCGCGCGGACTTCGAGATCAACGCGCTCGGCACGTTTAACGTGCTGGAAGCCGCGCGCGCACAACCCAAGCCGCCCGCGGTGTTCTATGCCTCCACCAACAAGGTGTACGGCGGCATGGAGCACCTCGCCATTGTGCTCGACGGCACGCGCTACCGCTACCGCGATCTACCACACGGCGTGGACGAGACACAGCCGCTTGATTTCCACTCACCCTACGGGTGCAGCAAAGGCGCTGGCGATCAATACGTGCGCGACTACGCGCGCATCTACGGCTTGCGCACCGTTGTGTTTCGCCAAAGCTGCATCTACGGCGAGCGCCAGTTCGGCGTCGAGGACCAAGGCTGGGTGGCGCACTTTGTGATCGCCGCCGCGCTCAATCGCCCGATCACGATCTACGGCGACGGCAAGCAGGTGCGCGATCTGCTTCACGTGCAAGACCTGATCGCCGCCTACGACGCAGCGTGGGAACGGATCAACGCCGTGAGCGGCGAGATTTTTAACCTCGGCGGCGGCGCGGAGAACGCGCTGGCGATCTGGAGCGAGTTTGGTCCGATCCTCGAGTCGCTCGCTGGGCACACGATCCCCGTGCGCTATGCTGATTGGCGCCCCGGCGATCAGCGCGTGTTCATCAGCGACAACCGCAAAGCCGAGCGCCTGCTCGGCTGGCAACCGCGCATTCGTGCCCATGAGGGCATTCGTCGCTTATGGGAGTGGGTGACGGCGAACCGCGCGCTCTTCGAGGCAGCGTGATCGCTCAGCCCAAAAAGCCCAGCGCCCACAGCACCAACACAAATCCAATCAGCCCGATCACCAGCCCAGCAACCGCAGCGACAATGGGCACCGTCCAGTTAAACGGGCGATCCAAGCGTGCGTCTTGCGGGTCATGTGGCAGGTAGAGCACGCTCACTTGCTCGCCCTCGGCAAATGCAGTGCTGCGCATGAGCGCGGGCAAGGCGATCTCCTCGCCAGATTGGGTTTGGAAGCGAAACACGATTTGCCCATCCTGCTGCGTCACGGTTGCAACCGCGCGCACAGCGCGGCGGTAGAACGTCCACGCGCGCAGCAACACAGCAACGCCAAACGAGAGCAGCAAAATTCCTGTCAGGGTCACAGCCATCGCGACTGGCAGGCGCAATCCCTCTTCCATGCCGTTAAAGATAACGCAGTGGGCTGGTCAGGCGCGCTTGAGCAACGCGCGCACGGCGCGCCCCACTGTGAGCCGCCCTTGGATCGGCATGCCGCCGAGCACGACTTGCGCCAGCTTGCTGCGCAAATCCGTGCGGCGATTCGCAAGTGCAACCAGCGCGTCGAGCACCAGCGGATGCATGGCCCAACGGCGCACCGTCCAGCAAAACGCGAACAGCGCTTGGAAGCGCGCGCGCAGCGCTTGGTCATAGGCTTGATGCGCCGCAGCGGAGAAGTCGCCGCGGCTAATCATCGCGTGGAGGTGCTGCGCTGCAATTTGCCCCGATTCGAGCGCATAGTCAATCCCCTCGCCTGTCAGCGGATTCACCAGCCCGGCCGCCTCGCCCACCACGAGGATGCGCTCCGCCCACGTGCGCGCGGTGAGGAAATCATCGCGCAGCGGATAGCCCTTCACGGGTTCCAGTTGTCTTGCCTCGCGCAGCATAGCGCGCAATGCTGGCGCGCGGATGAAACGCTCGAATGCGCGATGCGCCGAGGTATGGCGGTCTTCTTTGAAGTAACCCACGCCGATGTTCGCCACGTCAGGCGCGACAGGGAACACCCAACCGTAGCCAGGCATCGGCGCGTGATCGAAGCGCAACATCCACGTATCGCTAAGCTCACGGACACCTGCAAAGTACGTGCGCGAGGCGACCAATACCTTGGGTTGCTTCTCCAACACGCCTGCTTGCATCAAGAGGCGGGTGCTGGCGCCTGTGGCGATCACAGCCATTGCTGCACGGTAATGCGCACGACGCCCCTCATGCTCCACTGTGGCTACCACGCCGCCGTCCTCGCGCGCGAGGGCGACGACATGCGCAGGCGCTACAAACGTGGCGCCGCTCGCCATCGCGCGCTGTCGCAAGTGATCGTCGAGCACGCGGCGCGGCACCACGAGCGCTGTCGTCGGCACGCCGCTCAGCAGGGGGATCGGCGCGCGCGTCGCGTGACCACGCGGGGCGAACACGGCAAAGTGGCGCACTTCATAACCCTCTGCGCGCAGCGTCTCCAGCAACCCCATCTCCGCCACCATGCGCACCGCGCGCGGCGTTAGACCGTCGCCGCAAGTTTTATCGCGCGGGAATGCTGCCTTGTCGAGCAGCAACACGCGCAGCCCTAGCTGCGCAGCGAAGTGTGCAGTGGAGCTGCCCGCAGGCCCCGCGCCAACCACCAGCACATCGTAAAAGGTGCTCATTTGGAGAGGCAAGCTTACCGCGCGCCCGTTGGCGCTCGAAAGCGCGTAATCCGCGCGCTCCAAGAGCGCAAAAGCGCGTTATAATTGGGCGTGAATTCCCGCCCAGGTGGTGGAATTGGCAGACACGCTACCTTGAGGGGGTAGTGCCGCAAGGCTTGCAGGTTCAAATCCTGTCCTGGGCATCGCGCCTCTCACGAGAGAGGCGCGTTCTTTTTTTACCCGCCGAACGCTGGCGATTCGACCAACGTTCGCGCGGCTTCTTGCGCGCGCATTTGCATCTCAAAGAGCTGGCGATACAACCCGCCGCGCGCGTAGAGCGCCGCGTGCGTGCCCATCTCCACAATGCGCCCTTGGTCGAGCACAACGATGAGGTCAGCGCGCTGGAGGGTGCTGATGCGCTGCGCCACAACGATGTTGGTGCGACCACGCATCACGGCTTCGAGCGCCGCCTGGATGAGCTGCTCCGTGTGTGTATCCACAGCGCTGGTCGCTTCGTCGAGGATCAAGATGCGCGGGTTCATCAGCACCGCGCGCGCGAGCGCAACGCGCTGGCGCTGCCCGCCGCTGAGTCCAACGCCGCGTTCGCCGATGAGCGTATCGTAACCTTTGGGCAACTTCTCGGCGAACTCGTGCACCTGCGCGATCTTCGCTGCCGCGATCACCTCTTCGAGCGTCGCGTCGGGCTTGCCGAAGGCGATGTTCTCGCGCAGGGTGGCGCTGAACAGGAACGTCTCCTGCGGCACGATGGCGATGCGCGCGCGCAGGTCGCTTAGGCGGTAGTCGCGCACGTCCATGTCGTCCACGAGCACGCGCCCTGCCGTCACGTCGTAAAAACGCGGCACGAGGTTGATCACGCTGCTCTTGCCGCTGCCTGTGGTGCCGAGGATCGCCACCGTCTGCCCCGGCTCGATCACCAAGTTCACGCCGCGCAGCACAGGCACTGTCGGCGCATCGGGATAGCTGAAGTGCACCTCCTCGAAGACCACCCGTCCGCGCGGCGGCGGCGCAGGGCGCGGGCGCACCGGATCGCAAATCGTCTCCTCGGCGTCGGCGATCTCGAACAGCCGCTTGGCTGCCGAGACGGCTTGGCGCGAGAGGCTCACGAACCAGCCAATGAGACGAATGGGCCAGATCAGCGACCAGATGTACCACGTGAATGCCGTGAACACGCCGAGCGTCAGCGAGCCTTCGATGATGCGCAGCGCGCCGACCAGCAGCAGCACCGTGAACGACAAGCCGCTGATGAAGTCCATCGTCGGAAACGCCGCCGCCTCGAGCTGACCGCGCTCGATGTTGCGCTGGCGGTTGAGCGCGTTTTCGCGCTCGAACTGAGAAACGGCATACGGCTCGCGCCCGAACGCCTTCACCACGCGCACGCCAGAGACGTTTTCTTGCAGCACACTGGTCAAGCGCCCCATCTGCTCACGCACTGCGTCCCAGGCTGGATCAAGCTTGAGGCGAAAACGGATGAGCGGGATCGCCATCAGCGACATCGGCGCGAGCGCCAGCAAGGTGAGCTGCCAATCGAGCTGGAGCAGCACAACCAACACCAAGATAAACGTGCTGACCTCGGTGATCATCGCCGTGAACCCAAAGGCGACGAACTGCTCGATGGCGTCCATATCGCTCACCATGCGGCTCATGATCTGCCCGGTGGGCATGGTGGTGTAGTAGGAGAACGGCAAGCGGTGCAGCTTGGCATAGAGCGCGTTGCGTAAATCGCGCACGATGTCGGCGCCGATCGTCCCTTGCCACACGCCCTGCAAGTAAAAGAACACACTGCGCAGCGCCGCAACGCCGACCAGCAAGCCAGACCACCACAACACGGCTTGCAGATCGCGCTTCAGCACGCCTTCATCCACTGCTTGACCTAGCAGGCGCGGCACTGCGAGGTTGGTGAACAACGCGCCCAGTGTGAACAACACCGTGAGCGCAATCTCGCGGCGATAGGGCGCAGCGAAAGGCAACAGACGCTTGAGGTATGACATGGCGGCTCAAGTGGGTCGCTACACGCAAGCGTAGCGCATCATTGTAGAGGGGAACGCTTGTGCGCTGCTATTCACCCTACGCTGTTTGTCATACCCGCTTGGGTAGAATGCAACGTTGCCGATCGCCATGCACGGCTATCGTCCCGATAACCCGCTGATCGTCCAGAGCGACCGCACTGTGTTGATCGAAGTGGACAACCCGCTCTACGCCGAAGCACGCGACGCGCTCGCGCGCTTTGCCGAGCTAGAAAAAAGCCCTGAGTACGTCCACACCTACCGCATCTCACCCCTCTCACTTTGGAACGCCGCCGCAGCGGGCTTGACCGCGGAAGAGATCCTCACAGCTCTTGAGCGCTTCTCCAAGTACCCCCTGCCGGAGAACGTCAAGGTGGACATCCGCGAGGCGATCGGGCGATATGGCAAGGTCAAGCTCTTCATCGCCGATGGGCATTTGCTGCTCACCACGGAAGATGCCGCGCTCGCCGAAGAACTGGCGCGCCACCGCACGCTCGCGCCGCTGCTGCAACGGCGACTTTCCGCCACGCAGTTTGAGATCGACCCTGCGCATCGTGGACATGTCAAGCGTCTGCTCGTGCAGGTGGGCTACCCTGCTGAAGACCTCGCAGGCTATGTGGACGGCGCGCCGCTGGCGTTTGAGCTGCGCACGATCACCCGCTCGGGCGAGCGGTTTCAGCTCCGACATTACCAAGCGGACGCTGCCGAGGTGTTTTGGGCACAGGGCAGCGCCGCAGGCGGCAGCGGCGTGATCGTGTTGCCGTGCGGCGCTGGCAAGACCATCGTCGGCATGGCGGTGATGGCGAAGGCGCAATGCGCCACGCTGATCCTCACCCCCAACACCGTTGCCGTGCGCCAGTGGATCCGCGAGCTGCTGGACAAAACTACGCTGACCGAAGAACAGATCGGCGAATACAGCGGGCTGAAGAAGGACATCCGCCCCGTCACCGTGTGCACCTATCAGGTGCTCACCTATCACCCGCGCAAGCGGAACGGCATCGCCTCCACGGGCCGGGGGCGGCGCGCATTACCAGCGCTCGATGAATACCCACACATGGCGCTCTTCAACAGCATGGACTGGGGGCTGATCATCTACGACGAGGTGCACTTGCTGCCCGCGCCGGTCTTCCGCATCACGGCGGAGATCCAAGCACGGCGCCGGCTCGGCTTGACGGCGACGCTCGTGCGCGAGGATGGGCTGGAAGGCGATGTGTTCTCGCTCATCGGACCGAAGAAGTACGACGTGCCCTGGAAAGATCTCGAGCACCAAGGTTGGATCGCCACGGCGGAGTGCCACGAGATCCGCGTGGGCATGAGCGAAGAGGATCGCATGGAGTACGCCGTGATGGACGAAGAACTAAAGTATCACTTCGCAGCGGTCAACGAGCGCAAGCTGCACGTCGTGAGCATGCTGCTCGAAAAGCACAAAGAGGACGCCGTGTTGATCATCGGGCAGTACATCCCGCAGCTTGAGACCATCGCCAAGCGCATCGAAGCACCGCTGATCACCGGCGAAACACCTGTGCGCCAACGTGAACGCCTGTTGGAACAATTCCGCCACGGCGAGATCACGCGCCTGGTGCTCTCTAAGGTGGGCAATTTCTCCATTGACCTGCCCGACGCCAACGTGTTGATCCAAGTGAGTGGCATGTTCGGCAGCCGCCAAGAAGAGGCGCAGCGGCTTGGGCGCGTGCTCCGCCCCAAACGCAACGGCTTGCTGGCGCACTTCTACACCATCGTCACGCGCGACACGTTGGATCAAGAGTTCGCCGCGCGCCGCCAGCGCTTTCTGACCGAACAAGGCTACCACTACAACATCCTCTACGAAGAAGAAGTGCCTGCCTTCACCCCCGCGCTAATCGCTGAGCGCGCCGTGCCGCCCAGCCGTGGGCGCTTGCCCGCTGGCTAGAATCCTGCGCTGAATGCTGCTCCCAGACTTCATCATCCACCCAGCGCAAAGCTGGACCCGCGCAAGCCTCTACTACCTCAACATCAACGCCGAAACAGCACGCGCGCTGCTTGAGGATCTTGAACCGAGCGCATTGCGCCGCGTCATCCGCGCACACGGCGAGAAACCCAAAGCCACTTCCTTCGCGGCATTGCTTGATCAGGCAACGCATCTCTGGCTGCGCCGCCATGAACAAGGAGGAGATCCCACCCTGCTCCTTGAGCAACTGGAAACCCCTCAGGAGCAGCAATGGCTGCGCGCCGTCTTCACCTTTTCTGACCCTGATTTGCTCATCCCAGGAGATGCGTTTCTACACGCAGCGGCGTATGCACGGCTCGCGCCCACTCGAATCAAGCGCTTGCTTGAGCGCTTCGTGATGCAAGGCGCGCTCTTTCTTGCAACACCTGTGCCTTTCAGCTCCGTGATTGAGTTAGAGAACGAGGCTGAGCTGAGCAGCGCAATCGCTAGCACCAGCGGGCAATGGATGGTCTTCACGCGCTTGCCACCTGTGCTGCATTGGACACCGCCCGCGATCACGCCGAACGCCGCGACAGGCGCGGCGCTTCCGATCACGCAAGCGTTCGAGCGGCTCACCACGGCGCTGTATCGCGCACGTGCCGCGCTGAATACAGAGGCAGTGAATCGCTACCGCGAGGACCTGCGCGCCACCCCCGAACACCTTCCTTACGCATTGGTCCAAACCGAAGCAGAAGCGCGCAACAGCCAAGAGTTGTTGCCTTTGGTCAGCCCACTCACCCCCGAGGCGCTACACCAGCTCGCTGCTGCGACCGAGCTAGAAGCGCCCTTGGTCGAGTTCCTGTTTGGGTTGGCTGGTGTGCTTGGATTGGTCGAGCCGCCGCCGCAAAAGCCCCCCTACGAAGTGGGGCTCCACCGCGCACAGTATAGCCAATGGATCGCGCTCAGCCGCGAGGAGCAGCTTTTCGCCCTGTGGACGGCTTGGCAGTATTGGCTCTCGGATTGGATCGAGGCACGCCTTGCTATCGCACGCCTCCCCTACCACGCGCGCTTTGGCGTTGTGCGCCGCGTGCGCCCGCACCTCATCCCGCCCCGTCAGCTCGGCGCGGACTTGTGCGCAGCGCGTCGTCTCCTTGTGCGCTTTCTACGTGGCTTGCCTGATGAGACCTGGTTCGACGCGCGCGCGCTCATCGCACAACTGCTCGATCGCTTGCCGCAGGCGTTGTGGTCTTACTCACACCCAACAGCGTGGGACTTCGTGGCAAACAACAGCGCGAACTCAGCCGAGACACGCAGGCAAGCGCAGATGTTGCTCTTCTTGCACATGCTGAGCGGACCGCTGCGCTGGTTTGGCGCAGTTGAGGTTTCCACCGACGCGCAAAGGCGCACTGAGGGATTGCGCATCACGCCGCTTGGACGCGTGTTGTTTGAGGCGCTGCGCGGCTTTGTGCCCGCTGCTGCACTGCGCGCCCATTGCAGCGAGCCTCTGGCTGAAGCAGATTCCCCTGCAATCACATGGCGCGATGATCACACAGTGCAACTGCGCCCCACAGTGCATCATCGCGCGCTGCTCACGCTTGTGCAGTCCTTCGCCGATCTCAGTCAAGCCCCATACACGTTCACCTTCACGCCGCAGAGCATCGAGCGCGGCTTGCGCCAAGGCGCTTCGGTTGAAGCGCTCGCCCAGGCATTCGCCGAACAAGGCGCTCCGTTGCCCCAACAGTTGAGCGAGCAACTCCGCGCGCTTGCGCAACGCGTGGGGCGTGTGCGCGTGTACGAAGCGCTGCCCGTCGTTGAAGTTGCAGAGGCTGCCCTCCTACGCGAGCTTTTGGCACAGCCCGAGATCAGCCAGCACGTGCTGCACGTGCTTGGACCCACCGCGTTTGCAGTGCGCGAGGAGGCGCTGGAGGAATTTCTGCACGTCTTGCAGCGCAAGGGCTACACGCCCCGCATTGCCTGATCCACCATGACGGTTTCTGCGTTGCCTTTGCTAGGTGCTCCTGAGCTGTATCGCCTTCTTGGGCGCTACGTGCGCCTCGTCGCCCAACGCGAAGAAGTGCCGCTCACCGCGCAAGGGCGCATCCGCAAGACGGTTTTCAAGAGCCTGCTACGCGATCTCGGGCTCGGCGAACACGCCATCACCGAGGATCAAGCGCCACAACTGCTTTTCGCGCGGCTTGCGCTCATTGGGCTAGGCGTGTTCGAGGTTGACCAGCACAAGTTGCGCGTGAGGGATGCCGAGCGGTGGCTTGAACAGCCGCTCACGCGACGCGCGCAGTCGCTTCTGGAGACGTGGCTGGACGGCGCTGCTTGGAACGAGCTGGTGGAATTGCCCAGCGTTTCGGTCACGCGCTATCGCCTTGAGCCAGAAGGGCAACAGCGCTTGCGCGAGGCGCGCCAAACGCTGTTAACGGCGCTCAGCGCGCAACTCCGCGCTGCGCCGCGGCAAACGCTCTCGCTCGCCGCTTTCGTCGAGCATCTGCGCCAGCTCCCGTTCAAGTTGATCACAGACGCCCCCAGGCGCAACGACGCCTTCTCTTGGCGGGCTTCTTACTACGCTGCCGAAAGCCGGCTGGGCGTGAGCCTTTACCCTATCCCCACGAGCCTCGCTGAAGCGTGGGATCGCCTTGAGGGCGCGTTTGCGCTTCACGTGGTGAGCGGCCCACTGCGCTGGATGGGCTTGATCGCGCTGAGCCAAGAGCCGCGCCCCAACAATCTCGATCAGGTGCAGCTTCAGCTCACTGAAGCAGGGCGCTGGCTGCTCCTCGGCGCCGAAGCACCGCAGTGGGCAGAAACAGGCGGGCGCATCGTGGTGCAGCCCAACTTCACGGTGCTCGCCTTTGAGCCGCTGCCCGACAGGGTGTTGCTGGACTTAGAACGCTTCGCCGCGCTGCAGAGCGCCGACCGCGCGCTTACTTACCAGCTAACGCGCGAGTCCGTTTACCGCGCGCAGCTTCAAGGATGGAACGCGTCGCGCATCATCGCGTTCCTCGAGGCGCATAGCGGCGCGCTGCCTGCTAACGTGCGGCGCACGCTGGAGGAGTGGGAGGCGCAGCATCAACGCATTGTGGTTCACAAGCAGGCGTGCGTGGTGCAACTCGCTGACGCCTCTATCCAACCCGCCGTGCTTGAGACGCTGCGCGCTTTCTCGCCGCGTGCCCTCGGGGAGCATTTTCTGCTTGTGCCCGCCGCTGCTCAAGCAGTGGTGGAAACGCTGCAACATCATGGTTGGAGCCCACACATTTCGCCGAAGCGCAGCGCCGAGCCAGAGGTGCGCATCACCGAAGACGGCACGATCACCTTGCGAACCACGCTGCCGAGCGTGCACGTCCTCGACCGTCTTCAGCAACTTGCTGACCTCACGCCAGATGCTGATGCACCTACCGCCCCGATGCGCGCGCGCATCACGCAACAAAGCGTGCAGCGCGCCATGGAACGCGGCATGAGCGTGGAGCAATACGTGGCTGCGCTCAAGCAGCTCAACGGCGGCGCGTTGCCACACGCGCTGCTAGAGCGCATCACGCGGTGGTCACGCTTCTTTGGGCACGTGCGCGCGCAACCGTTCTTCCGTCTGAAATTCTCCCATGCGCGCGTGTTGCATCACCTGCTGGAAGATAAGGAAATTGCGCCATACCTCAACCTGCCCGAGCTGCCCATTTTCACCGACGAAGCCTTTGTCGCCGCCGAGGACTTGCCAAAAGTGCGGCAGCTTTTGGAGGCGCGTGGCATCTCCTTCCTCGAGGGCTAGGGCAAGTAGAGGATCGGGTTCATCGGCGTGCCGTTGTAGCGGATTTCAAAGTGCAGGTGTGGTCCTGTTGAACGCCCCGTGCTGCCCATTGCGCCGATCACCTGACCGCGCGCCACACTCTGGCCTGGCGCAACAAACCAACTGGATAGGTGCGCGTAGAACGTCGAGAAGCCGTTGCCGTGGTCAATGATCACAAGGTTGCCGTAGCCCTGGTTGTTCCAGCCAGCGTAAGTAACATACCCTCCATCTGAGGCCGCGATGGGCGTGCCGATCGCGTTGGCGATGTCGAGCCCGCGATGCCCCCACCAATACTGCTGCGTGATCGCGCCGACTGTGGGCCAGCCAAAGGCGCCTGTCGCCGCAAAGCTCGGCGCTGGCCCCACGTAGCGCCGTCCTGGTGTGCGCTGCGGCTGAGGCGTGATCACGCGGCGCTGGATCGGCTTCACGCCGCCGGGCACGATGATCTTTTGCCCAGGCACAAGGTTGTCGCCAGGCGCGAGGTTGTTGAGCGGGAACTCAACAATCGCCTCGGGCTTCACCTTGAAGCGCTCTGCGATGCTGCTGAGCGTGTCATTGGGCTTGACTTCGTAGAGCAAGCCATCTACAGGCAAGATGGTGAGCACCTGCCCGATGCGCAGCAGGTCGGGCGTCTCCTCAAGCTCGGGGTTCGACCAAATGATGGTGGTGGGTTGCAGCCCAAAGCGTTGGGCGATGCGCTCCACGTTGTCGCCGGGCGCGACGGTGTAGGTGATCACAGCGCGACGTGTCTCGGCAGCGCTAGGCGCAACATCGAGCGCAAAGTCGCGCACAACGAGGTCTTGGGCTGGCGTGCGCGCCTTCAAGCTGCGTGGCGTGAAGTTGGTCACGCCGCGCGCACGTAGCTCCGCGCCCAACACGAGCGGTGAGTCCGCATAGCGCAGCGTCTGAGGCGCGTCTATGGCTGCCTCAGCAGGCGCGCTGGGCAAGCGGAGCTGCGCAATGACAAACGCAAGCACGGCAGCGACAAGGGTGGCAAGGTGAGGCACCCACTGGCTTGGTGAGATGCGCCGTAACGCGCCGTAGAATCGCTGCGCGTTAGTCATCACAAGGACAAGCCCACGCGCAACGCGCTGAGGCAAATCTTTCATAAGCTAACGCTTTTGTAAGGCGGCGCGATTTTAACAAGAAAAATGATTACCGCTTTTTTGCGCAAACACTAGCCGTTTCCATGGCCCAAGAAGTCTTCTTTTGCAAATCCGTTCCCGCGCTCGGCGAAGTGCAAGCGAGCGTGAATTTCGACGCTGAGGCGTTCGGCGCCAGCACTCACATCACGCCGCTCACGGTCGCCATTGAAGCAGAAGGGCATGACCTCGGGCGCATCGTTGGCTTTGAGGGCGAGGCGCAGGCGATCATCGCCATGCATGGGCTGAAGCCCGATCCGCAAGCCAAGCGCGCGCTCGAGATAACCGTGTTTCGCGTGAGCGAACCGCTGCGCGCGCACAAGTTGGATGCCCTTGTGTTTGCGGCGTTCGAGCGCTGGCTGTTGCGGCGCGGTTGGCGCGGCGATTTGCTCAAGCGCCTCTTGTTCACCGACCCGCAACAGGTGATCCCGATCCGCACCTTTTGGGTGAAGCAGCTCGGCTTTGAGCTGGTGCTCGCCGAGGAGGGCAAATGGGATGAGCACGTGGTGAAGCGCTGGCGCTAGCGCTCACGCGATCGCCTCTTCGGGTTCTTCGGCGATCTGCACGTATTCCTGGCGCAGCAGCGCTTCATCACTCACGCCGAAGCGTGCGAGTAGTTTGCTGATGGCGGCAGCCTTGCGCTCCGCATCGCGCTGGCTCCAGGTGCGGCTCTTGATTTCTAGGAAGTACCCCTCGCGGGGCGGATTCACCATGCGATCGATGTTGATGAACATCTCCTCGTCGTCGAAGAACACCTCCCAGCGCAGGCGATCCTTCTCGACGTGCACCTCGCGCGCGGGCTTGAAATACTCACGGTAGAAGCGCAAGCTGCGGTCCGCAGGCGCCATGAAGCGGACGCGGCTGAGCAAGATGGCGTGTGGATATTCGCGCTCGCGCTGCCCGCTCACGAGCGTCAGGCGATAGCGCGTGCTCACGACTTGCCCGTTCTCGTCAACGCGCTCGTCCTCGCGGTAGCGCAAGCGCGAAGGCTCATGGTCGAAGAAGAAATAGGTGTCGTACTGGCGATAGTGCACGTGGCGCACAATGGTGATCTCGCCGCTGTGGTTGATAAAGTCAATCAGCGGCTGTGGGTCTGAAATACGCGCCTTGACCTGCACCTCAAAGGACTCCTGCTGTTGCACCCCGCCGATTGCCGCGAGCTTGCGCAACACGTCGCCCTCGCGCGCGACGAGGAAGCCATGCACGCGCCGCGCCACCTCTTGCGCCTGCGCGCGGATTTCTGCCTCGTTCAGCGTGAGCAGCTCACGCGCGCGCATCAAGCAGCGCCCGTTCACGAACACATCGCGCACGTCGGTAGATTTGCTGGAGTACACAATGAGCGTGTAGATCGCATCGCTTTCGGGATCGAGCGCAGCGTAGTTGGGCGCGGTGTGCAGGTGATCGAGTTCGAGCACGATCACGTCGGCGCGCTTGCCCACTTCCAGCGAGCCAGTGAGCGCGCCAATGTGCAGCGCCTCGGCGCCCATGCGCGTCGCCATGAGCATTGCCGTGCGCGCCGGCACGGCAAGCGGATCGCGGGTGCTGCCCTTGGCAAGCAGCGCGGCGAGACGCATCTCCTCGAAGTGATCGAGGTCGTTGTTGCTCGCGGGACCATCCGTGCCGATGCCCACCTTCAGCCCTGTGTCGAGCATTTTTTGCACGTTGGCGATGCCGCTGGCGAGCTTGAGGTTCGCGGTGGGGTTGTGGGCGACGGTAGCGCCGGCGTTGCGCAGCGTGCGCATCTCGCCGGCGTCAATCGCCACGCAGTGCGCGGCGATCACCTTCGCCTCGAGCACGCCGTTCTTCTTCACCCAGTTCACCACCGGCATGCCGTGATCGCGGCGGCATTCTTCTACTTCCTGCTGCGTCTCGCTGATGTGGATGTGCAGCGGCACGTCGTAGCGGATGGCGATCTCAGCGCAGGCGCGCATCAGCTCACCGCTGCACGTGTAAGGCGCATGAGGCGCGATCACAGGCGTGATCAGCGGATGCCCGCGCCACTTCTGGATGAAGCGCTCAGTGAACTCCAAGCTCTCATCGGCGGAGTGCGCGTCGGGCGTGGGAAACTGCATGATGGTCTGCGAGCACAGCGCGCGCATGCCCACCTCGGCAAGCGTTTGCGCGATGGTGTCCTCGAAGTAGTACATGTCGTTCACGCAGGTCACGCCGCTGCGCAACATCTCGGCACACGCTAGCCGCGTGCCCAGCGCGACAAACTCCGGCGAGACGAACGCGCGCTCGACAGGCAGCATGTAGCCGTAGAGCCACACATCCAAGCGGCGATCATCTGCCAAGCCGCGCAGCAGCGTCATAGGGAGATGCGTGTGCGCGTTGACCAAACCGGGCAAGATGGCGCAGCCAGAGCAGTCAATAATCTCCTTTGCTGAGACGCTCGCGCCCACCGTCTCCGCATCTCCCACTGCCACGATGCTATCTCCGCGAATGGCGACGGCGCCGCGCGGATACTTGCGGAACTGTTCGTCCATGGTGAGGACGAAGCCATTGACGAGGAGGATATCCGCTTGCTGCATACGAAGGTTATAGCACACGCAGCGCAGCTTCAGGGTGCATCACAAACTCAGAGGCTCAGAGTTGCTCCGTGTGCTGGGCGATTCACGCTGCGTCGTCTTCGTCGCTCAAGCCGAGCGCGCGCAACCGCGCTGCAAGCCGCGCGGCGCGTTGCTCTGCTGCCTCGGCGCGTTGGCGTTCTGCCTCAGCACGTTGGCGTTCCTGCTCGAGCAGCTCTGCGGCGGTTGGTATGAGCTGCCCTTCCGCGTCGTAGAGGCGCAGCCAGCGCGTGCGCATGCCGTTGTATTCTCCTTCCCACGTCCCCAGCCACACGCCAAGCACTTCGCTCCAGCGCCAGCCGCGCTCATTGGCGTCAACCTCGCGGTAGCGCTCGCCGTTGAGCCGCCACAGGTAAAACTCGACTTTCGTGTGCTGCGTGGGATCAGGTCCGTAACACACGTACTCGGGCACGCGCAACACGCGCTCATAGAGGTCTTTCTTCGTCCCCAAATCCTCGCGGCGCGTAGATTCGGAAAGCAGCTCCATGATGAAGTTGGGCGCTCGCCCACCCTCAAGCCAAATTGCCCAGTAGGGCCGCGGGCGTGTGCCGTCCACGTCCTTCACCACGAACAGATCAGGACCGCGATACGAGAGGGTTTGTGCTTGTTCGAGGTTGTAGTAAAGGAACATGTTGCCAGCGATGTAAAAATCCGTGCGCCCACGCCAGAGTTGGCGAAGGCAATCCTCGAACAAGTTGATTTGCAGGCGATGCCAAGCGTTTTCCAAGGGGATGCCATCCTCGTCAAGAAGTTTGAGCGAGGCAAGCGCTGCAAGCTCGGCGTCGGAGATCCTCGCCGGCTGCGCTTGCAAGGCGGGTGCCTCTTGGAGCGTCACATCGCTATTGTACGTGCCTTGCTGGTTTTAGCGATGCGCGCATCTCAGGCACAAGCAGCGCCGAAGCCAGCGCGATCATCCCCGCGGCAATAAAGGCGAGCACGCCGATGGGCAGCGTCTGCGTGAGTTGAAACGCCAATGTGGGCGCGATCACGCCGCGCACGCCGGTCAAAAAGGTGTGCACGCTCATGTAGTCGGCGACCCGGTCAGGCGGTGCGATCTTGGTCACCCACAAGTTCCATGCCAGCTCGCCGCCCGCAGCGGCAGCGCCCACCAGCACCGAGCCCAACACCAACCCCAAGGTGCTCGTCCCTGTGAAGAACGAAGCGATGCCCAATGCAAAGCCTGCGTTAAGCACAATTCGCATGGCGAAGAAGTTCATGCGGTCGAACAGTCGCCCCCACATCGGCGAGAGCACGAGGCGAACGCCGTTTGGGATCAGCACCGTGTAGAGCGCCACCTGCTGGGGCGTGAGCATGATGCCGTAGCGCGGGCTTGCTAAAAACTCCACGCGCAGCGGCAGCATCATCAAATTGGCAAACCCCATCAGCATCCATGAGGCTAACGTCCAACGCAGCGTGCGATCCTCGGCGACGAAGCGCAGCGCGCCCAACGCGCCCGTGAACCAGTGCTTTGAGGTTGAGGCGCGGCTTTGCAACGGCTGCGAGGGAATGCGCCATAAGCAAAACGCAACCGCAGCAAACGCGGCGGCGATTGCGCCCAACGTCCAGCGAAACAAACCCAGGTTCGCGGTGAGCATTCGCCCGAACACCTCCGCGCACAACGCCGCCGCGCCCACGCGCACGACAAACGTGCGCGAGACGAACCGTCCGCGCGAGCGGGGGTCATAGTTGGTTTGATACATCGCTGTCAGCAGCGGCACGATGAGCATCGAACCGCCCACGCCGATCACACTTGCCGCCAGCAACGTAGGCAGCCCGGGCAGCAACGCTGCAACCAGCATCGCCAGCGCGCCTGCCGCAGTGACTGCCGCGGCGATCTGCATGCCGGGGCGATGCACGCGCTCGGCGATCGGCACGATCCACAATGACGCCAACAGCCCCGCATTCCCCGAAGCGGCGATCAACGCTTTCGCCAGGGGGCTGGCGTCGAACACTTGCACAGCAATCAGCATCAAGAACGTGGAGCTGCTCGCCTCGATCATCCCCTGCGGCACAGCGCGCAGGCGGTCGTAGAGATACGTGCGTTTTGCAATGGGCGATAAGGCGTTCATTTCAGACGAAGGGGCAACCCAGCGACGATCAAAAACGCGCGGTCAGCATGTCGTGCCACGATTTGATTTGCGCGCCCGAGCGCATCTCGATAAGCGCGCGCAGCTGGGCTTGGAGGCGTCACGTCCATGCCGACCTCGTTGCTGACGATCACCCACGGGCACGCTGTGGCACGGGCAAACATCACCAGCGACTCAGCAAGCTGTGCGGCGCGATCTTCCACATCAGCAGGCAACACTTCACTCATGAACAACGCGCCGCTCACGTAGAGCGAGAGGCAATCGAGCAACACACAGCGCGTCGGCGCTGTCTCGAGCGCGCGCGCGATGACAGCAAGGTCGTCCTCAAGCACGAGCGTGCGCCAAGCGCTTGGGCGCACTGCGCGGTGCCGCGCGAGGCGCTGCTGCATCTCGGGATCGGCGCGCACTGCTTCGGTCTCGCGCAGGGTAGCGATGAACAGCACCGCCTCGCCGCCGATCTCAAACGCCAAGTGCTGCGCGAACGCGCTTTTGCCGCTGCGCGCCCCGCCCAACACAAACGTGATCGCGCTCACGTCGTGAACTCCAGCTCGCTTGGCACCTCCACAGCGGGGCGCTCTTCCTCAGGGAATGGCTCAATGATGATCTCGCCAAACGGCTGCGTCTGGTAACAACGCACAGCGAAGCGTTTGAGCAGCTCCAGCAACGCCAGCAGCGTGATCACCACCTCAGCTCGGCTTCGGCTCTGACCAAGCACTTCGCGGAAAGTCACGCGCACGCGCTCGCGCACGACGTGCGTGATGCGATCCATGCACTCATTGATCGTGAACGGCAACGGCGCGATCATCGTGTCGGCAGGGGGCGGCGGCATCCAGCGCAACACCACGCGCTGCATCGCGCCTTGTAACATCGCCAACGTGATCCCCTCAAGCGGCAACGACCTCGGTTTGGGTCGGGGCAACGGCGGCGGCTGGACGGGAAAAGCGCGCAAATGGTGCGCCTCGCGCTCGCGTAAGAACTGCGCGGCGCGCTTATATGCTTGGTACGTGCGCAACTGCTGGAGCAGCGCCTCGGTTTCGGCGGGGTCTTCCGCGTCCTCGACCGGAGGGGGCGGCAACAACGCGCGGCTTTTGATCAGCAGCAGGCGCGCCGCGACGGACACAAACGCCGCGATCACCTGCGGATCACGTTGCGGCATGCTGAGCATGTACGCGATGAACTGATCGGCTACTGCTGCGAGCGAAACCGCCGTGATGTCCAGCTCACGCTCCTCGATCAAACGCAACAGCACGTCCAGCGGACCTTCGTAAACGGGCAGATGCACCGAGAACGACGCCAACACTTGGCTCTCTTGGATCATGATTCGCTCGGGATGGGCAGCAACAACCAGTATTCAAAGCCGTTGATGTCGAACTTCTGCGCCCAGTAGTAGTTGCGCAGGATCGCGGCTTTCACGTCGTCGGGGTAAAACAGCGCGCGGAACACCACAGCGCCAAAAGCGCGCTGCTCGATCATCGCGATCATTTGGCGGGTGTCGAGCATGCCGTTTTTGCTCAGGTTGAGCAACTGTGTCGGGTTGGTGACGACATCCTTGCCCGCCAGCAGCGTGAACATCGCCTCCTCGCTCCACACTGGCCCTTCCACTTCGCGCAAGCGCTGGACGAGCGCCCAGCCGTTGTTCACATCTGCTGGCAGCGGCAGGTGACCAAGCTGCGTGTAACCTGCCGAGTCGTAGTAGGCATAGGGCGGATAAACGTGCTGCTCTGCAACACCCAGCCATCGCGCCAACGTGCCAAAGAAGCGTCCTGTGGTCGGCAAGTGCACGTTGAGCGCTGCCTGCACGAGGAACACCACGCCAAGCATTGCCGCGATCAGCGCATGGGCGCGCGCCTCATGCCGTCGCTGCAACAGCGCAAACAGCCGCGCGAACACGCCAGCAGTGCACACTGCGCCCACCGCAATGGACGAGACAAGATACGCTGGACCAGCGCCCCATTTCCCCGTAAGCATGCCCATCGCGCTGCTGGTGATGAAGTACAGCGACCACACGCTCAGCGGCTGCGTGCTGCGCGCGCGCCAAACGCGCCAACCGTCCCACAACGTGTACGCCACACCGCCGAGGATGAGCGGCGCCTGCAACCGAAGCCACTGCGCGTAGGTCTGCCAGGTCAACGCGAGGTCATACTCGTTCACGTTTGCCGCGACGACGTTGACCCAAAACTGCCCCGCGGTGATCGCGTTCATCGCTAGCACGAAGCCCAAGGTGAACACAAGGCACGCCCCAAACGCCCACGCAAACCAACGCGGACGTCGCAGGAGCAACAACCCAAAACCCGCCACGAGCGCATCTACTGCCTGAAGCTTGGTGAAGCCAGCAGTCATCAGCAGCGCAACGCCCAACGCCGCCCACCGCGCACTCGGCGCATGGAGCGTCGCAAACGCGCGATCCAGCGCGTACGCGCCCGCGAGCGAGAACATCACCATTGGGATGTGCGCCCGCGCCAATGCGCTGATGTGATACACGTAGTTCGCTGCAAAAAACGAGAGCGCCGCGAGCAAGGCTGCGCCCCACCGCAGCGCGCGCGGCGCGCTCGGTGCCCATAGACGCCATACCGCCAGCACGATCAGCGCGCCCGCGATCAGCGACGCGGCAAAGGTGAGCGCCCGCCCCACAGCGATGTGCGGACCGAAGACCAGCACCAGCAACGCGAGGATCGTGCGATATACCGGCGGATAGTTGGACGAGTAGAACGGGAACTGCGCGTTATCGAGGTAAATGTTCTCGCCGCGCGCGAGGCGGATCGCGTCGTACAGCTCGAAGCCCTCGCCCTGGTCGTAGTCAAAGGGGAAGTTAAACAGCGCGCGCGCATAGACGAGAAACACAAGGAAATACAACGCCATCGCAACCCATGCCGACGCCAGAAGGGCATAGGCTGCGCTTTGCGCAAGCGCGTTTACGAGGGAAAGGCGCTGCCGGCTTGCTTGGAGCCAACTTGGGCGCAAAACGCGCCCCGAGAACAGCTTGAGGCGCAAGGCAACGCCCGATCTTACACCCCTGATGCAGAAGAGCCAAGCACGCTAAAAGCCCGAGACGCCCGCGCCGCCCAACACAGCAGCGGCGATCAACGCGAGCACCAACGCCGGCAGGAAGTTCGCCACCCGCACGCGCTTGATCTCCAGCAGTGAAAACCCAATGCCGAGGATGATCACCGCGCCCGTCGCCGAAAGCACTGCGAGCATTGCAGGCGTAAATGCGCTTTGCAGCACTCCTGCCATCAGCGACAACCCACCTTGCAGCACCAGAATGGTGAGCACGCTGAAGCCCACGCCAATCCCCAACGACGCCGCGAACGCCAGCGAGGCAAACCCATCTAACACGCTCTTGATCGCAAGCAGCGAGTAGTCGCCAGTCAGCCCGTCGCGGATCGAACCAAGGATGGTCATTGGGCCGACACAGAACACCACACTTGCCGCCACAAAGCCACGCACAAAGCGCGCTGTTTGCTCTGCGGAGCCGCTACGTGCAAATCGCGCCTCGAGCCACGCGCCGGTGCGGTTAAGCGCGCCGTCGAGATCGAGCGCCTCACCAGCAATGCCGCCGAAGAGCATCGAGAGCAACACCACGATGAACTTCACAGGCACATTCGCCTGGTTGCTCATCGCGTCCACAAGGCTAAGCACGCCGTAACCCAGCGTTGCTAGCCCCAAGCCGTCTAACACCGTCTGGCGCCAGCGCTCTGGCAGCCGATTGCCAACTGCAATGCCGAGGCTGGTGCCGATCAAGACTGTGACGATGTTGATCAGCGTGCCCGTCATGCTTGCGCGTTGTCGTCCTGGAGCACGTGTAGCGTGAGCGTGGCTTCGTCTAATTTGCGCGCGCACCACTCCGCGAGCTGTTGACCGCGCGCATACAACGCCAGCATCTCCTCCAGCAGCAAGTCGCCGCGTTCCAACTGTGCCACGATGGACTCTAACTCTGCCAACGCTGCTTCAAAGGAAAGCGGCGCAGCTTGCTCGCTCATCCTGCTAGAGGATACCAAAGTCCTTGGCGATCAAGCGCGCGGTCATCTTGGCGCTCATCATCACGCTGGGCATGCCGCCGCCAGGTTGGTAGCTTGCGCCCACGAGATAGAGACGCTCGATGTCCTCGCTGCGGTTGTGCGGGCGGAAGTAGGCAGTCTGCGTAAGGCGCGGCTCGGGGCCGAAGGCGTTGCCGGCGTAGCTGTTCAGCGCACGCTCGAAGTAATCAGGCGAGATGAAGCTCTTGTGCACCAGGCGCTGGCACAAGCCGGGGATGTAGCCGCGCTCGTCGAGGAACTGCAACGCGCGATCGGCAAGCTCGGGACCCACCTTGCTCCAATCAATTTTTGCGCCTTCGCCGGTTTTGTTAGGCACAGGCACCAGCGTGTAAGCTGCATGGTGTCCTGGTGGCGCCAAGCTCGGGTCGGTCAACGTCGGCACGTGCAGGTAGTGCGAGAAGTCCTCAGAGAGCACCTTGCGGTCGAAGATGTCGCGCAGGAGCTCCTCGTAGCGCGGACCGAGGATGATGTTGTGATGGCGCAAGTCAAGCTTCAGCCCGTCCGCGCGGAAGCCGAAGTACACCACCAGCAGCGACATGGATTGCTTCACGCGTTTAATGCGCGCGTCGGTGTTGAAGAGCCGATAGCGCGGATCGATCAGCTTCATGTAGGTCGTGCTGTAGTCGCCGTTCGAGACGACGAGGTCCGCCATAAGCGTCTCGCCATTGGCGAGCTGCACGCCACGCGCGATCTTGCGCCCGAAGCGCGAAGGCTCGCCCCCTTTCGGATCGGTGACGAGGATGCGCGTGACCTCACTGTTGTAGCGGATGGTGCCGCCCAGCTCTTCGAACTTCTTCACCAGCCCGTTGATCAAGGCGCCCGTGCCGCCCATGGCAAAGTGCACGCCCCAGGTCTTCTCCACGAAGTGGATCATGGCGTAGATCGCCGGCACCGCGAGCGGGTTGCCGCCGATCAGCAACGGCTCGAAGCTGAACACGCGGCGCAGCTTGTCGTTCTTGAAGTATTTGCTGGTGAACGAGAACAAGGTGCGCACGGCGTCTAGGCGCAGCAGCTCGGGCACCACGGCGAGCATCTGCGGCAGATGCTCGAAGTGCGTGTAGCCCAAGCCCATAAAGCCGCGCTCGAAGATCGCCTTGGCGTCGGCGTGGAAGCGCTCGTAGCCCTCGAGGTCGGTCGGCTCGATCGCTTTGATCTGCTCGCGCGTGTGTACGGGGTCGCCGTCGTAGTCGAAGTAGGTGCCGTCGTCAAAGTAGATGCGGTAGAACGGGTTGAGCGGCACGATGGTGACGTAGCGCGAGGTGTTCGGGCCGCCGCTCACGCCGCTAGTGACGCGCTCGCCGCGGCGGACGTGCTCGGGGAAATCGGGATCGTCCAGGTGATGCTGACCGCGCTCCAGCGAGAACAGCTCCTCGATGAAGTGCGGCACGGTGATCACGGTCGGTCCCATGTCAAACGTGAAGCCATTGACCTTCTTCACGAACGCACGTCCACCTGGACCGTTGAGCTTCTCAACGATGGTGGTGTCGAAGCCAAGGCTTTGCAGGCGAATGCCCAGCGAAAGCCCGCCGACGCCAGAGCCGATGATGATCGCCTTCATGGTTGCGTTTTGAACGATACTGCGGCTTTGTGAAGCAGCGCGCAAACTGAGACGGGTTTCAGCCGCGAGGAACAAAAAACGCCGAGCCTGAAAGCAGCTCAGCGTTTTTGTTGCCATGAACGCGCGCGTCTCAGCGTAACACCAACTCGCCGTTCTCCACGTCCACGTGCACGGTGTCGCCCTCGCGGTAGCGCCCTTCGAGGATCGCCAGCGAGAGCGGGTCTTGCAGCGCGTGCTGGATCGCGCGCTTGAGCGGTCGCGCGCCGAACGCAGGGTCGTAGCCGATGGCGGCGAGGTGGCGCTTAGCGGCTTCGCTCACTTCGAGGCTGATCTTGCGATCGGCGAGCAGCTTGCGCAGCCGCTCGAGCTGAATGTCCACGATTTGCAAGATGTGCTGTTCAGTGAGCGGGTGGAACACCACGATCTCGTCAATGCGGTTGAGGAACTCTGGGCGGAAGAAGCGCTGCAAGCGGCGCACGATCTCATCGCGCGTGAGACGCTCAAGGTCCTCGCCCGCCAACAGGTTGCTCGTCATGATCACCACAGTATTGCGGAAGTCCACGGTGCGCCCTTGCCCGTCGGTCAGCCGACCGTCGTCGAGCAATTGGAGCAACACGTTGAACACCTCAGGGTGCGCCTTCTCCACTTCGTCGAACAGCACGACGGAGTAGGGGCGTCGGCGCACGGCTTCGGTGAGCTGCCCGCCTTCTTCATAGCCGACGTAGCCAGGCGGCGCGCCGATCAAGCGGCTGACGGTGTGTTTCTCTTGATATTCGCTCATGTCAATGCGCACCATGGCGCGCTCGTCGTCGAAGAGAAACTCCGCCAACGCCTTTGCCGTCTCCGTCTTGCCAACGCCGGTCGGTCCGAGGAAGAGGAAAGAGCCGATTGGGCGGTTCGGGTCTTGCAAGCCTGCGCGCGCACGACGCACCGCGTTGCTGATCACGCGCAGGGCATCATCTTGCCCGACCACGCGCTTGCGCAGGCGCTCCTCCATCTTCACCAGCTTTTGCACCTCGCCCTCCAGCAGGCGCGTCACTGGGATGCCCGTCCAGCGCGAAACCACCGCGGCGACCTCATCGGGGCCGACTTCCTCGCGCAGCAGCGGGTTGCCTTTTTGCAGCTCGGCAAGGCGAGCTTGGGCTTGCTTCAGTTTCGCCTCCAGCTCGCGCAGGCGACCGTAACGCAGCTCGGCTGCGCGCGCGAGGTCAGTCTCGCGCTCGGCTTGCTCGATCTGGATGTTGGTTTGCTCGATTTGCTCGCGGATGCTGCGCACTTCTTGGATGGCAGCTTTTTCCTGCTCCCATTGTGCGCGCAGCGCGTTGCTTTTCTCCTTCTCGCTCGCAAGTTCCGCCTCGAGCTTGGCGAGCCGCTCCTTGCTTGCTTCATCGGTTTCCTTCTTCAACGCCTCGCGCTCGATCTCAAGTTGCAAAATGCGGCGGTCGATCTCATCGAGCGCGATCGGCTTCGAGTCGATCTCCATCTTCACGCGGCTGGCGGCTTCGTCGATCAGGTCAATCGCCTTATCGGGCAGTTGGCGATCGGTGATGTAGCGGTCGCTCAACGTGGCGGCAGCGATCACGGCAGCGTCTTGGATGCGCACGCCGTGGTGCACTTCGTAGCGCTCCTTCAAGCCGCGCAGGATGCTGATCGTGTCCTCGACGCTCGGCTCGTCCACGAAGACCGGCTGGAAGCGACGCTCCAGCGCGGCGTCCTTCTCGATGTATTTGCGGTACTCGTCGAGCGTGGTGGCGCCGATGCAGTGCAGCTCGCCGCGCGCAAGCATGGGCTTGAGCAGGTTGCCCGCGTCCATCGCGCCCTCGGCGCGCCCTGCGCCGACCACGGTATGCAGCTCGTCAATGAACAGGATGATCTTGCCGTTCGAGGCGGAGACTTCGCGCAGCACTGCCTTCAAGCGCTCCTCGAACTCGCCGCGATACTTCGCGCCGGCGATCAGCGCGCCCATGTCCAGCGCGATGATGCGTTTGTCCTTCAGCCCTTCGGGCACGTCGCCGCGCACAATGCGCTGTGCCAATCCCTCGACGATGGCAGTCTTACCGACGCCTGGTTCGCCGATGAGCACGGGGTTGTTCTTGGTGCGGCGGCTGAGGATTTGGATCACGCGGCGAATTTCCTCATCGCGCCCAATCACGGGGTCGAGCTTGCCTTGGCGCGCCAATTGGGTGAGGTCGCGCCCGTACTTCTCGAGCGCCTGGTAGGTCGCCTCAGGGTTCTGGGAAGTGATGCGTTGATGCCCGCGCACCTGCACAAGCGCGCGCAACACACTATCGCGCGTGATGCCGTTGGCGTTCAAAATTTGTGTCGCAGCCGGTGTTCGTCCGCTGCGGAAGGTGCCTGGGTCGGCAAGCGCGAGCAGTAGATGCTCTGTGCTCACGAAGTCGTCGCGCATCTGTGCTGCTTCGGCTTCGGCGCGCTCAGCGATGGCGCTCACTTCGCGCGAGAGGCGCACCTCGCCCACATCGCCGCTCACCTTCGGCTTGTTGCGGATCTCGCGCAGCGTCAAATCTGCAATGCGCGTCGGGTTTGCGCCCGCCGCCTGAAGGATCGGCGGCACAATGCCGCCCTCCTGCTGCACCAACGCCAGCAGCACATGCTCCGGGTCTATGTATTGCTGACCGTACTCCTGCGCCAGCGATTGCGAACTCAGCAGCGCTTCCTGTGCCTTCTCCGTGTACTTGTTCAGATTCATGCTATACCTCCACGACGCACTGGCTATTGATGGTATGAGGCGACCTCTGAAAGGTGTTGGCAACGCGTTAACGTTTTATTGCGCGTGCGCAGGGGCGGAAAAACCAAGTGCTGGAGCGTTGGAATGTGCTATAGTGCGCCAGCGTGGCACAGTCTCGTCACTGAAGGAGGGGTAAGAGGCCATCGGGTCGCGTTGGCGGTGGATTGAGCAGTTGACGTGGATTCGAAGGCGTCCATTTACGAGTGAGCCTGCGTGAGAAGAGCAAGAGAGGGCAATGCAGGGCAACCACAGCTCTAGGGAGGGTAAGGTGGAATGAACCGAAAAACCAAAAAGTTCCTCATTCCCCTTTTGAGTTTTGCCGCAAGCATCGTCATCGCCGTTCAAAGCGTGAGCGGGCAAGTAGCTCCTGAGCAGCTGCGACCGCGCGCCTACTTCCCGATCATGCGCAAATCGCCACCTGTCCAAAGCGTGAACGTGGGCTTTGAGGTGTCGCAGGGCATTCAGCGTCCCGACAACGGCGTGCCTCTGGTCAGCTACCGCCCCACCATTGTGCGCGTGACGCTCACAAGCAGCACACCGCGCAGCAACGTCTCGGCGTGGCTGCAGGTTTTCAACAGCAACGGGTTTCTTGGGAGCGTTGCAGCGATCAACAACCCACGCACGCTGAAAGCTACTGCCGATCGCGCCCAGCTCAACGATACTTTTAACTTCCGCGTCCCCACTCAGTGGCTCAACGGCAACGTCACTTTCCGGGTGTTCGCCACAAACAGCACTGACTACGCTGCCCAAAGCCAAGCGCAGACCTTCACGTTCTCACCTGTGCCGCCGCTCCACGTCACCATTGTGCCCGTTCACTACACATGCACCTCGGGTGGAAGCGGCACCAGTGTGCCGACACCGCCTTACGACTACATCATCAACAATTTCACGCGCAAGGTGTATCCGGTGCCAGAAGTGACCCTTCAGGTGCATGCCCCTGTGGCGCATAGAGGACCATGCACTAATAACGTCCCTAATCCTAGCTACCAAGACTGGGGAAGTATGCTGGATCTTGTCACTGGGATCTGGCAAGCGGAGGGCACCCCAGTCCGTTACTACTACGGCTTGCTCAACGTGTACTGCGAGTATGGCTGCATCGCAGGCGTAGGCTGGCTTGGCGGCTACCGCGCAGCGGTGGGCTTCACAGGCTTTGACTCGAATCCATCTGTTGCTAGTCAAGTCCACGCACACGAAGTGGGGCACAATCACGGAGTAGAGCACATGCCTGGCTGTGGCGCATCCGACCCCGATCCACGGTTCCCTTACACCGATTCACAAGGCAGAGCGCGCATTGGCAATACAACGTTCCCCAACTTCGGCTTGGATGTGTTCGACACCCCAACGCTGTATCCGTTCTACAACTATCTTTTCGACTACATGAGCTATTGCAGACCTGTTTGGACTTCCGACTTTGTCTATAACCTCATCCGCGATTACGCGCTGCGCTACAACAATGCAGCAAATATGCTTGATGTCGCAGAGGCAAGCCCTCATTTCCTCGTCAGCGGTCGGCTCATGGAGGAAGGTACGCAGCTTGACCCCCTCTTCATTATCGAGACCCGCCTCGACGACACCACGCGCGCGATGATGTTCGACAACCCCGCTGGCATGGCAGAGCTGGAGCTGCTCGACGCCGAGGGCAACGTGCTTGCGACGCATCCCATCCCCCTGCGCAAGACCAGCCACCACGATCCGCAAGGGCGCGAGCAATTAGGGTTCAACACCGCCGTGCCCTTCGTCGAGGGTGTGCGCGCTGTGCGTCTGCGCCAAGGCGCACAAGTGCTCGCGGAGCGCGTCGGCGGCCAAAGAGCGCCGCGCCTAGCGCCTGTTATCACACGCGCGACCACCAACGGCAGTGCGCAGACCTTCAGTTGGAGCGCGCAGAGCGACAACGATCAGGCGTTGCGCTACCTGGTGCGGCTCTCCACCGACCGCGGCAAGACGTGGCAAATGGTCGCGCTCACCGACGCGCCGAGCTTCACGCTCGACGCAACCGCCGCGCCAGAACTCTTCCGCGAGGGCACGCCGTGGATCGAAGTGCAAGCCAGCGACGGCGTGCGCACTACCACGCGCCGCTTCGCGCCTACTGCTGAGGATCGGCTCGTAGCTGTAGAAGGCGAGTGAGGCAACGCACATCCGCCGCAAGCGAAAGAAAGAGCCGGGCGGGTTCTCCGCTCGGTCTTTCTTTCGCAGTGCCTTTGGTGATAATCGCGCCGCAACGTGGAAGATGCGGTCATCGGCGGCACCATGCACACGCTGCTCGGCAAGGCGCGCAAGGGTAGCCTCCGCGCGATGCGTCCCAAGGCGTTCGCCGCAGTAGCGATCCGCGAGGCGGTCGCGCGTGCCCGAGTTGGAGCCATCGCACGTTGACGACGTGCTCCTGGGCTGCGCCATGCCCGAGGCGGAGCAACGAGCACAACAGCTCGCCCACGTGCTGCGCAGTGGCGATCTCGCGCTGCCGCAATGGGCGAGCAAGGGCTAGGGGTTAGCGCTTGAGCGCGAGGCGTTCGCGGCTTCGCTTGAAGCTGCTTCGGGCGTGTAACTCGGCAGCATCGAACGCGCCCAGCCGCGCAAGAACACCCACCACGTGTTCCACGTCGCCGCCACCTCGCGCAGTTGATACCAAGGCATCGCCTGATACACACGCCGATCCGCAACGTAGCCCACAGCGTCAACGCCCAACGCGGCGCATGTGAACAGCGCACGATCAAGGTGAAACGCCTGCGTCACCAGCACAGCGCGCTGGACGCCGAAATGATCGCGCGCGCGTCGGCACGTCTCGCGCGTGTTTAAACCAAGCGGATCGATCCACAACGCCGAAGCTGGCACACCAAGGCGCAACGCCGAGCGACGCATTGCCTCGGTCTCATCATGGGTGCGAAAGCGACCATCGCCGCTCAGCAGCAGCACGCTGACGCGCCCTTGGTGATACAGTTCGGCAGCGGCCCGCACGCGATCGTAGAGCACGGGGCTGGGTGCACCGTTGCGCACACCAGCACCAAAGACGATCGCCACTGGTCGATCGGGAACCTCGGCACTCGTCGCGTAGATGCGCCCTTGCGCCCAAAGCGCCGTCGAAAGGCGCGGCACCAACACCACTCCCGCCACAAACAGCAGCACACTGATCAAGCGAAACACCACTCGTCGCTATTGTGCGCGCCTAGTCTGAGCGCGCGCTGAGCGTTTGCGCGGCAGCGCCAATTGCGCAGGCGTGAACGCTTGCGGCAGCAACGCGCCAACCGTGGTGATCTCGTAGCGACGCGTGCTGTCAGCGATGATGACCCACGTGTCTAACCCGAACTCCGCCATGAACTGACGACACGCGCCACACGGCGCGCCGCCGTTCTCAGTGACCACAGCAATTGCGACGAAAGCGCGTTCGCCCTCACTCACTGCCTTCACGTATGCGGTGCGTTCAGCGCAAATCGCTAAGCCGTAGGACGCGTTCTCGACGTTCACACCGCTATACACCTTGCCCGAGGCAGCCAATAACGCCGCGCCCACACGATAACGGGAGTACGGCGCATGCGAGAAGACGCGCGCGCGATCTGCAACTTCGATGAGCACTTGGATCACATCTTCTGGCAACATCAGCTTGCGCCTTGCAACAGATGCCATGAGCAACGACTCCTTGTCTAGCGTCCAAGAACAGGCAAAGCAGCCTCTTGCAACACAATGCCCTCTGCAAAAGCCATGTAGTGGCGCGCCTCGCCAAGCAAGCGGTTGGTGGTCGCTGTGAACGTGTACGTCTCACCCGGTGCGATAGGCACGAGGTCGGTAACGAGCGCTTCTGCGACGCCCGCTAGTTGCCTTCGGGCATCGTAAAGCCCAACCACCACGTACACTTCGTTCGCGCTTTGCTCACCGCTGTTGCGCACTTCACCGCTCACCTGCACTACGCCTCCAGCCAAGTGAAGCATATGGACCTTGGTCATGAAAGCGTAGTAGCGCTCCTCGTGCGCCGCGCTGTTGAGCGTTTGGTCGCTCAAGCAGACCGCCGCTTTGACGAGGCTGCGCTCCGTGATCTGCGTCTTGCGCAGCAAGAGCCGAAACGGCACCGAGCGGCGCAGCGGCAGGCTGCTAGAGAGAAACAAGCGCTCCACTTGCTGAGGCGCTTGAGCATCAGCCTGCGTGAGGAGGACGACATCCGCATAATCAGCGCGCGGGGCGAGGGTGTTCTGCACTTCGCCGATGAGCCACCATCGCCCTGTGGCATCGGCGTAGAGGCGCGCCTGCGAGAGCGACAACGCAAGTCGCCCCGCGCAAATGCTTCCATCTACGATCGGCTCGTATACGGGCAGCCCTTGCAATGGGCTACAGGCGAGGAGCAGCCCCAAGGCAATGCTGACCAGCAGCGCGACGCGACCTCGTGGCATGGGCGTTGCAGTGCCTATCATAGTGCCGAGCGCAAACACGTGCCGCTCTTACAATCGCCGTCATGATCCTCACCGTCACGCTCAACACTGCTGTTGACCGCATCTTTCGCATCGCGCGCCTCGAGCCAAACCGCACCCTGCGCAGCCAACCTGTGGTGATCAGCCCTGCAGGCAAAGGGGTGTGCGCCTCTCTTGTCGCTGCAACGCTCGGTTACCCCACCCTCGCCTTGGGCTTCATCGCAGGCGCAAGCGGCCAATGGCTCGCCGCGCAGTTGCGCCAACGCGGCGCACACACTGCATTTGTCGAAGTCGAAGGCGAGACACGCTGGAACATCGTGATCCTTGGCGAGGAGGACCACACCCACACCACGCTCACTGCTGAAGCGCTTCGCGTGCGCCCTGAACACGTGCAAGCCCTGCGACAACACTTCGCTGATCACCTCGACGAAGCGCGCTGCGTGGTGTTCGGCGGCAGCGCGCCTGCCGATGTGTCGCCAGCGGTCATCGCCGATCTCATCGCAGCAGCACGTGCGCATAAGGTGCCAGTTGTGCTCGACGCAAGCGGCGAAGTGCTGCGGCAAGGCATCCGCGCAGCGCCGACATGGGTGAAGCCCAACCGCGAGGAGCTTGAGCTGCTGAGCGCAACGCCCGTTCGCTCACCCGACGAAGCCCTGCGCGCAGCACACGCTTTGCAACGCCAGTTCGGCTGCAACGTGCTCGCCTCGCTGGGTGAGCAGGGCGCGGTGGCGGTCACAGCAGCAGGCGCTTGGCGCATCGCGCCGTTGCGCGTGCCCGTCGTCAACCCCGCGGGCGCCGGCGATGCGATGGTTGCTGGGCTTGCGCTCGGGCTGGCGCAAGGGTGGGCACTCGAGGAGTCGTTGCGCTGGGCAACAGCCGCCGCCAGCGCGACGGTGAGCTTTCTCGGCACTGCTGAGCTAACGCGCGAGGCAGTGCTCGCGCTGCTGCCGCAGGTGCAAATTTCACCGCTTTGAGCCAAAATAGAGCCAAGGAGAAAGCCCATGCAGCGCGTTGGTTTCATGCTCAAGGTCAAGCCAGACAAGATCGAGGAATACAAGGCCCGCCACAAAGCCGTTTGGCCGGAGATGCTCCAAGCGCTCCGCGAAACCGGTTGGCACAACTACTCCATCTTTATGCACACCGACGGCACGCTTTTCTTCTACGTCGAAACGCCGGACTTCAAAGCTGCGCTCGAAGGCATGGCGCAGCGCGAAGTCAACACGCGCTGGCAGGAATACATGAAGGACCTGTTCGAGAACACCGAAGGCAAGCACGCCGACCAGAGCTTCATCCTGCTAGAAGAAGTCTTCCACCTCGATTAAGCTCCTTGCACGGTTGATCGCCATGTCCAACGCTGCATACGAGCAACTCGCCGAACGCCTCGCCACGAAAGGCATTGACGTTGAAAGCGTCAAGGCGCGCCTAAAGGCGCAGCACATCGAGCTGCCCTCTTGGGGCTTCGCCAACACTGGCACGCGCTTCAAGACCTACGCTTGGCCTGGCGCAGCACGCACGCTCTACGAGAAGATCGAGGACGCCGGCATGGTGCACAAGCTCACAGGCGTTTGCCCCTCGATCGCCATCCACATCCCTTGGGACAAGGTGGACGACTGGAACGCTGCGCGCGAATACGCTGCCGCGCATGGCTTGCGCCTCGGCGCTGTGAACACCAACACATTCCAGGCAGACATTTACAAGTGGGGCAGCATCACCAACGCCGATCCCGCTGTGCGCCAAGCTGCGCTGGAGCATCATCTTGAGTGCATCGAGATCGCCAAGCAGGTTGGCTCCACAATCCTCAGCTTGTGGTATGCCGACGGCACCAATTACCCTGGTCAAGCCTCATTCGTCGAGCGCCGGCACCGCATGATTGATTTCTTCAAGCAAGTGTATGCCGCGCTGCCCGAGAACATGCGCATGTTGATCGAGTACAAGTTCTACGAGCCGGCGTTTTATCACACCGACCTCGCTGACTGGGGACAAGCCTACGCGATTTGCCTCAAGCTCGGGCCAAAAGCACAAGTGCTCGTGGATCTCGGACATCATCCACATGGCACAAACATCGAGCACATCGTGGCCACGCTGCTCGACGAAGGCAAGCTCGGCGGCTTCCACTTCAACAACCGCAAGTATGGCGATGACGACTTGATCGTGGGCACCATCAACCCGCTGGAGCTATTCTTGATCTTCAACGAGCTGGTCGCCGCCGAAGACGCCGCGCGCGATGTCGCCTACATGATCGATCAGTGCCACTACCTTGAACCCAAGATCGAGGCGATGGTGCAAAGCGTGATCAACATCCAGACCGCCTACGCCAAGGCGCTGATCGTGGACCGCAAAGCGCTGCGTGAGCGCCAAGCAGCGAACGACCTCCTTGGCGCCAACCGCGTGCTCATGGACGCCTTCGAGACCGATGTGCGCCCGCTGCTTGCGCGCGTGCGCGAAGAGATGGGACTGCACCCCGACCCGATCGCCGCGTTGCATGCCAGCGGCTACGAGCAGCGCATCGCCGAGGCGCGCGGCGTCGCAACCACAAGCGGCGGATTCCCCGACTAGCGCCCAAAAGCGCACATCTGAGCGCAGCCTAAAGCGCCGTGCCTTCGCAGGCATGGCGCTTTACAGTTCCCCTGTATGACGATCTCCTCTTCTTCGCTCACAACCAGCACACGCGCGACGTTGCCCGGACCATGTGGCGTGCGCGCCGCATGGCAAAACCTGCGCGCCTTTCGCGCTGATCTGCCTGGTTTTCTCCTAAAACTGGCGCGCGAGTACGGCGACTTCGTGCAATTTGACTTCGGACCGTTCCGCACCTACTTCATCAATCACCCAGACCTGCTCCACCAGGTGCTGGTGGGCGACGCCAGCCACTACTACAAGACGCGCATCACCAAAGCCGTGTTGCGCCCGCTGCTTGGTGAGGGCTTGCTGATCAGCGACGGGGAGCTGTGGCGACGCCAACGGCGCCTATTGCAGCCCGCCTTTCACGCCGCGCGCATCGCAGCCTATGCCGACACAATGGTGCAATGCACGCTCGAGGCGATGCAAAGCTGGCACCCCGGCGAACAGCGCCGCGTGGACCACGACATGATGACGCTCACGCTGGAAATCGTGATCCGCACGCTGTTTGGCGAGGCGCTCTCGCCTGAAGAGCGCGACGCCGTTGGGCACGCCGTGGACGTGGGGCAAAAGCACGTCGGCGAGATGTTCAAGACGTTGTTCCGCATCCCAACATGGGTTCCCACGCCTGCAAATCGCGAGCTGAAACAAGCCGTGCAGGTGATTGATGCGCTCATCGCGCGCTTTGTGGCGCGCTATCGCCAAAGCGGCGAGGACCGCGGCGATTTGCTCTCCATGATGCTGGCCGCCGTGGACGAGACAGGACAAATGACCGACGCGCAAGCACGCGACGAAGCGTTCACGCTCATCGTCGCTGGGCACGAGACCACAGCGAACACGCTGAGCTGGGCGTGGTACTTGCTCGCAACGCATCCTCACGTCGAGGCGCGCTTGCACGACGAATTGCAACGCGTGCTCAACGGGCGCCCACCGACTGTGGACGACCTTCCCAACTTGCCTTACACCGAAGTGATCGTGAAGGAAACACTGCGGCTCTACCCCGCCGCATACGTCACCGCGCGCGAGCCGATCACCGACGTGACACTTGCCGGACACCGCATCCCCAAAGGACGAACGATCCTGATCGCGCCTTACACCGTGCATCGCGATCCGCGCTGGTATGAGCAGCCCGAGGCGTTCATGCCCGAGCGCTGGCTTGGCGATCTCGAGAAGCGCATCCCGCGCCTTGCTTACTTGCCCTTCGGCGCAGGCCCGCGCATCTGCATCGGCAACGCGTTCGCCATGATGGAGGCGCGCTTGATCTTGGCGACAGTGGCACAACGCTTCCGCTTCGTGCTCAGTGCAGGGCAGCGCGTTGAGCCAGACCCGATGGTGACGCTGCGCCCGCGCGGCGGACTCACCATGCAGGTCCTCGCGCGTTGAGCGCTCAGCGTGTTCCAGCACACGATGCGCCGTGTAGTAGAATAGGCGTATCCCTCGGGGAATGGCGCAGCCTGGTAGCGCGCTGCGTTCGGGTCGCAGAGGTCCCGGGTTCAAATCCCGGTTCCCCGATGTGCAAGGCGAAGCAGACGACGTTGAGCGCTGCTTCGCCTTTTTGAGTCGAGAGCTATGCAATCGGAGCGCTTTCCCGCGCGCACGCGCACGCAAGAGATCGCCGCATTTGAATGGGACGCCTTCGTGCGCAAACACCCACATGGGCACGTCTTGCAAACACAGCGCTGGGGGCATCTGAAGAGCATTCATGGCTGGAACGCGGCGAGCGTCAGCGTGCACCTGCCACAGCGTGAGCTGATCGGCGTGGCGTTGCTGCTTATGCGTCGCTTGCCGTTTGGGCTTGGGCGCATCGCTTACGTGCCGCGCGGCCCCGTGGTGAATTGGGATAACCCTCAGCACGTGCAGCTGGTGCTGGCGCGCGCGCTCGCGGCTGCGCGCGTGAACGGCGCATTCGCGCTCGTGATCGAACCCGACTTGCTCGACACGCAAACCGATAGAGCACAGCTCGCGCAACTAGGCTTCATGCCGCTCGACTTTCACGTGCAGCCGCGCCGCACGATCTGGGTGAACCTCGACGTGGACGAGGAGGTGGATATCCTCGCCGCCATGAAACCTAAGACGCGCTACAACATCGGCTTGGCGCGCCGGCGCGGCGTGCAGGTGCGCATTGGCACACCCGACGACGCCGACATCTTCTACTCCCTCCTCAAGACCACCGCGCAGCGCGATGGTTTCACCATTCATCCATTCCGCTACTATCGTGACTTCCTCGAGCTGTTCACCTACGGCGAGCAGCCTCCAGCGCGCTTGTTCATCGCCGAATACCAGGACAAGCCGCTCGCTGCGGTGGTGGTGACCGTCGTCGGCGAGCGCGCGACGTATCTCTACGGCGCAAGCAGCAACGAACACCGCGAGCTGATGCCGACTTATCTGCTCCAGTGGGAAGCCATGCGTTGGGCACGACAGTGCGGCTGCAAAACATACGACCTTTGGGGCATCCCCGACGAGGATGAGCAAACCCTCGAGGCGGAATTCGAGCACCGCAGCGATGGGCTTTGGGGCGTATATCGCTTCAAGCGCGGCTTTGGGGGGCAAGTGGTGCGTCACATCGGCGCCTGGGTGCGCGTGATCGCACCCGTGCGATGGGCGCTGTATCAGCTCGCGCGCAAGCTGCACAAATCCAGCGGGCTTGCAGCGTGAAACAACGCACTGACCGCGCCTCGTCTCACGCACACCATGCATCACGCCGCACTCACTTTCCCGCCCAACTTCCGTTGGGGCACCGCCACCGCTGCACACCAAGTGGAGGGCTACAACACCAACAACCAATGGTGGCAGTGGGAGCAACAACCCGGGCGCATCGTCAACGGCGATACCTCCGGCGTTGCCTGCAACTGGTGGGAGAACGCCGAGGCCGACTTCGATTGGATGGTGACGCTCGCCCAAAACGCACATCGCCTCTCCATCGAGTGGAGCCGCATCGAGCCACGCGAGGGGTACTTCGACGATGCCGCGATTGAACGCTATCGCGCGATGCTGAAAGCGCTCCGCGCGCGCGGCATCGAGCCGATGGTCACGCTGCATCACTTCACCAACCCGCTTTGGCTCGAAGCCCAACAGGGCTGGCTGCACACAGAGCGCGTCGTCCCGCGCTTTCGGCGCTTTGTGGAGCGCGTGGTGCGCGACCTTGGTGACTTGTGCAATCTGTGGTGCACGATCAACGAGCCAAACGTGTATGCCGTCATGTCGTACTTCGGCGGGCGCATGCCGCCAGGGCTTACTGACATGGGCATGGCGATCACCGTGATGCAAAACTTGCTCGTGGCACATGCCGCTGCTTACGAAGCCATCCACGCTGTTCAACCCCACGCGCGCGTCGGCATTGCGCACCACATGCGCTACTTCCAGGGATTGCGCCCCCACCTCATCCTCGATGCCATCATCGCGCGCGTGATTGACGGCATCTTCAACGACAGCCTGCTACTGGCGCTCCTGCATGGGCGCTGGCACTGGATGCTCTGGCGCGGCGCGCCTGTGAGCGCGCGCAAGCTGCGCGGCACGCTGGATTGGATCGGGCTGAACTACTACACGCGCCAACGCATCGCCTTCGATCACACTGGCGGGCAGGCGCTCTTCGGCACGCTCGTCAACACCCCCGGCGCGATCATGAGCGACTACGACTTCGGCGAGATCTTCCCAGAGGGGCTGCACTACTTCTTGCGCAAGCTCGCGCGCTACCGCCTGCCCATCTACATCACCGAGAACGGCTTGCCCGATGAGGACGACGATCTCCGCCCGATGTTCATCGTGCGCCACCTGCGCGCATTGTGGGACGCGCTGCAAGCAGGGTGCGACGTGCGCGGCTACTATCACTGGAGCCTCGTGGACAACTTCGAGTGGAGCGAGGGCTGGCGCATGCGCTTCGGCTTGATCGCCATGGATTGGCGCACGCAACAACGCACGCCACGCCAAAGTGCGTTTCTCTACCGCGATGTGGCGCGCGCAAATGCGCTCACCACAGCCATCGTGGAGGCATACACACCCGAGTTGTTCTCCCAGGTGTTCGCCTGAAGCGCACTCAGCGGCGCACGACGGGCAGATACACCGCCGAAGCCCAAACGCGATCGATCTTCAACGCGAGGCTGCGCGTGATCGGCACAGGCAAGGTGAGCGTCAACCTGCGCTGCGCAGCAAGCGCGAGCGTTGTGCTCATCGGTTGACCGCGCCAAGCATCCCACCACGTCACGCGATACATGCCCTCAGCAACATCAGGCACACTCACCGTACCGCTTGCAGGTGCGATGGGCACATTGTTGAGCACATTGTGCCAAGTGAACTGCCGATGGCGGAGCCACAAGTGCGCACGTCCTGCTTCACGATCCATCTGCCCAAGCGCGATCAAGTCTGGGTGGCTCGTGGAGGCGCGCGCATCAGCATAGCGCCCGTTGTTCAACGGCACGCCATCCATGAAGTCGCGGAATGCCTTGAAGTGAAAGTAAAGGTTGTGTCGCACGATGTTGGTTTGGTCCCAATACAGCTCGTAGAGGCCGCCGGGGTTGATCTGCGCCCAAACGAAGGTGTGCAGCCAAACGCCTTGCGTGTCGCTCGCCTGCGCGTGTTGCGCGTCGCCGCGGTAATCTGTCTCGTCGCCAACCGCAACTTCACCCCGTGTGACGGGCTTGCGCGGACCAGTGAGCGCGCGCCCGCCGATCTGCTGGCTCAGCGCCGCGCTCAGGTGTGCTGTGTCCGAGAGGATGGAGGTGAGGTCGAACGTGCTGTTGAGGTACGCCGCCCGCCCGTCAGGCGCGATCAGCTCAACGTCGTCAATCCACGCCGTGCCGCCTGTGCCGAAGCCGTTTTGAAAGGCGAGGATGAGCGCGTGCCAATCGTCGTCGTCGAGGATCAAGCGCGCGCTTAGGGGCGCAGGTTGCCCGTCGTGCGTGAAGCGGCTATCGAACGTGCGCCAATCGTAGGTGCCCGCCGGCGCACTGCACACGAAGTTTTGACCGCTCGGCGCAGGCGGCACCACGTTTGAACGCGCGCGCGGCGTGCCGTTGTCGAGGATCCACAGCAGGCGCGGTCCTGCAAGCGAATCAGGGGCACCGTATGGGCACGTGCCCGTGAAGTCCTGCGCCTTCATCTTGAAGCGGATCACCCACTCCCCACGCCCGCGAATGGCGAGGCTGCGCGGCGTCTCCCCTGCGTTGTTGAACTGCACCGCGCCCGGGATGCGCACCGAGCCACCGCGCCCTTGGTCATCGTGGGCCGGATCAGCATCCAGCACCAGTGGTGAACCAATCGTCTGCGCCCAACCCGCATAGCGATTGCCGCAACAGGCGTACTCGTGAATGTCCGCGTAGTCCACGCCCTCGTATTGCGGGTTTGCCCAAAACTCGACCAGTGGGAAGCTGTGCCAGTTCGAGGTGGTAGTGAGCTGACGATGGGGATTGTGCTGTCGCATGAAGCGCCCGAAGGCATCTGCCATCGCGTAGTGGTTGCCGTTGTAGGGATCACCCTCATTCAGCAATTCCCAAGAGTGCACACTGCGCGCGTAGCCCCAGCGCGCGATGAGGTAGCGCCAGAAGTACTCATGCAAGCGCCGCACGGCGGTGTTCGGCGCGGCGTAAAAGCGATTGTTGTCCAGCTCGTAGTAGCCGCCCACGGGGTTGCCGTCAGCGCCGAGGTGATTTGCGATCCAATCGTTTTTCTCCAGCACCACGGGGCGAATGGTCACGCCGTATTGCGCCGCGCGATCCAACAAGTAGTCCCACTGCCAAGAAGCGTACGGGTCAAAGTAGAGGTGATAGGCGAAGCGACCCTTGCGCAATATCTCCGGACCACTCGGCACACCGTTTACGACTTCGCGCAGCGAAACTTCGTCCACGAACGCATCGCCGCCCGTCGTGTTCTCCAAGATGAGGTAGAGGTTGTCCAAGAAGTAGGTGTTGGCGTCGGTGGTGAAGGTGTGGCTGACCACCATCCAGTCCGCAGTTGCTTGTATGTGTGGCAGCAACACCCTCGTGTTTTCTCGCGTCTGCGATGGATCGCCGCACGCCTCGCCGAGCCAGCCGCCGTGCCGCACAGTGAAGCCGTAGGGGTAACCGCTGCGCCTCGGCCCGTTCACGCCGATCAAGCGCAGGCGCACTTGCAGGCGGTAAGTGGTGTTCGGCTTAACGGCGACGCCCGTGGTGAATCCTTGAAACATGCACGGGTTACGGCGGTTGTCCATCGTGGGGTCGGGGTAATCCCACAGCCGCAACGAGACGAGGTGGCCTGTGTAAGCGTGGGTGTAGGTCAAGCTCGTCGGGTTCAAGTAGCCGCCCTCGCCAGGCAAGTGGTGCGAGTGCCACGGGTTCCACGCGGCCATGTATATCCCTGCGCCGCTCATCCAGATGCGCACGAAATTCACGCGCCCCGCAGCTAAGCGTGCGAGCGTCTCATCAGCGTCGTAGGTGAAGCGCCACGCGCGGAAACCTTCGCCGTGTCCTACGCCGATGAACGGCGTGCCATCTGAGTACTCAAAGTAACCTGGGTCGGCGCGCGCAATGCGAATAAAGCCGTGGTTGTTCGGATCGGTGGGTGGCACAGCGATGAACGTGCCTTCGTCGCTCGTTGTGCTGCCCGAAGCATCCACAGCGCGGACGCGGTAGCGCCACGTGCCGATCTGTTGCGGCGCAAAGCGAACCTTCCAGCGCGGCGCGCCTACAGGATATAACCACTCCTCGCCCTCTGGCGGACAAGACCCTGCGAAGCCATCGCCGCTCACACAACGGCGCTCATACGCCTGATACAAAAACGCAGGCTGCGTGAGCACGGTGTTGCTCTCCACGTGCGTGAAGGTCGCCTCAACTGTGATGCCAACCCCAGGAGGAACGCCTGGCGGCGGGTTGGGGTCATAGGGAAAATGTGGGTTGGTCGCCACGCTGCCGGTCACGTCGAAGGTGAGTTCAAACTTCTCGTAAAGCTCAACTGTTGAGGCGCTGGGCTGGAGGTTCATGATCTGCAAGTGGCTTCTCCGCGTGGCAAATGCGCGCGGCGCAGGCAATGCCATGCCAAAGCCGAGGAGACAAGCCAGCAAACCATTGAGCCAATATCGTTTTTTCATCCCGCTGCCCTCGCGCAAGCGCGCAACTGCGCGCAGTAAACAACGCGCCTTAACGCACTTGAATCTGCACTGGATGCATCACGCGCACGGCTGGGTCGCCTTGATACCAACCGATTCGCCCGACAACGGCAACGCGTTGACCAGGGCGGTAGAGGCGCTCAGGCGGCAACGCAAAGTTCGCCCAATGCTCGCGCGCGATGATCACTTTGAAGCTGCCCTGGTGCGGATTGGCGAAGCTGAGCATCACCTGCTTGCCGTTGTTGAACACGTAGCGCAACGTACCTGTGACTGTCACCGTTCGCCCTGCCCACGCGCGCGCTGAGGCAGGAGCGATCTCAGCTATCGGCACCGGGTCTGGCGTTGGCGTTGGTAGTGGCGCTGCTTGATCGGCAAGCGTGCCCATCGCGCCACTGGGATTGCCGCTGGTGAGCGCAACGATCGCGCCGTCCACGCTGCGGAAGTACACGTTGTCGTTGCTCACGACCCAAACGGCATATTCGCTCCAGTATTGGTCGTAAACAGGTCCTTGGTTGTAGTAGATGTAAAAGCCGAAGTCGTAGGCTCGGGTGTCATACAGGTTGCTAGCGCAATAATGCGTGGCGGCGTTGAAGGCGCAGCTTGCGTCCTGCTGCGAGCTGGCGATGGTGGCGAGGCGTTGGCTGGTGATCTTGTTGGTGAAGCTGCCACGCGCGTCGGAGCGGTCGAGGATGCGCAGCGCAAACCCTGCCTCCCAGTGAGCACCGAACAGATAATCGCCTGCCATGGAGACGTTCGGCTGTTCGTCGGTGATCAGATATGGGTCGCTCGACCCTGGCGGCCAATCGAAAGCGATGAAACGCACGTCGCCGCCCTGCAACCCGCCCACGGTGGAGCCATCGAGCACCATCTCGCCGAAGTGCGAGTCCCAGCGCGCGTCGTAGGCGTGTTGCGCGCGGATGATGGTGTACACCACGTCCTTGCCGTTCGCTAAGCGCTTCACCACTGGCTGCGGACCCATGGGCATGTAGTCGTTATCACCATAGCCGCCGTGCCCTACGTTGGCGATGAACGGCACGCTGCCATCATCCAGGTCAAGCACGAAAAGCGCTTGGTCGCCCGGGTTTGCCGTTAGCAACTGGCGCATCGCGGCGTTTGTCTGCGGCCAGTCACGCCAGAGCGTGCTCCACGGCAAGCGCACTTTGATCAACACGTAGCCGGCGTTGTCGGCGATCACCGGCCAGCCGAGGCGGTACTCTGTTGGGTCATTGAAATTGCGGCTGCTGTGCACGGGGCGCGTTGCCCAAACCTGCGTGCCGTCGCTGTTGCGCAGCGCGCGCACCACGAGGTCTGGCTCGGTCGCTACGATCACCAAATCACGCGAGGCGGAGTATGCTGGCGGCACAGCGACCGTCAGCGTGCTCGCCACGGTGTGCGTCCAGATGCCCTGCACGGTGAATTTGTTCACGGCATATACGCGCCGCCCCATGGAGAACACCACGCGATCGGCATAAACTGCTGGTGGCAGCGGCAAGGTGCTGGCTTGGTCGGTCACAAACTGGGCGAGGATCTGCCCGTCCGAGGCGCGCAACTTGTAGAGCCGCCCGTTGCTGGAGACGACGAACACGGCTTGCGTCTCATGGTCGTAAGCGACGGTAGAACGCACATTGCCGAGGTCGTTGCGTTGCCAAAGTTGCTGCCCCGTCGCCTCGCTCAAGGCAAACACGCCGTCAACCCCGGCAGCGATGTAAACGCGCCCACCGCCAGTGACGGGTTGAACGTTGCGCGGCAGCGTGCCGCCTGTTGTGACCTTGCTCACGCCACCATTTGCGTTCGGACCGTTCCACGCCCAACGCCAGCGCCAAGGATAAGCAGGCGCCTGCGTTGTGTAGCTCGTGCGTTGCGCGTCGTGCGCGTGCTGGCTCCACTCAGCAGGCAAGGTCGCTGCGGGCGTTGGTGTCGGCGTTAGCGTTGGTGTCGAAGTCGGGGGCGCGCCCCCATTTGGGCGATGCACTAGTGGCAACCACGCGCGCGGCGTCACGTCCGACTGTGCCATTCTTGCCCCGTGCCCAACTTCGCCTCCCACCAAGCCAACGCCGAGCGCCAACAGAAGCGCCGAGAGCGCCAAGCTCGTCAACGCTCGCCGTCTGTGCTGATCTGGCATGTGAACCTCCTTGCAAACTCAAAACCGCTTCGTCACCACGTCATACGTCGGTCCATTGCTCGGACCGCCCACGCGCCGCACACCGTGGCTCGGTCCACCAACTGCGCCCGAACTGTCGAGCACTGTTGTGCCGCTCCCTTCATCGAAGTGATACAAGCCTACGGTGTTGGCGTCGGGCACAAACGGCGTGCTTGGCGATGTGAAGTTGGTCGTGTAACGCACCACACTGGAGAGGCGCACTTCGTCAATCCAGCCGCTGAAAGAGGGATAGGTGTTCGGATCGTAGTCGTGTTTCTCAGCGCCAATCACCAAATACGGCTCGTTGAACCACTGGTGATTCGTGATGTTGCGCCCAACGCGGTATGAAATGTCGCCCGCCGGCCCGTTGTAGCTTCGCGTTAGCAAGCCATTCACGAAAATACGCATCTCACCCGTCAGCCGGCGCGTCACCGCAACATGATGCCACTGGTTAGGCGCAAGCGCCGTGCCGCTGCAAATGCTGTAGCCGCTGCTGCCGTTGTGCACGCCGAACGCGATCTGCCCACCGTAGAGCGAAACGCCAAAGTCGCCGTACTCTGGCACACCAAAGATGTCACGGTCGAAGAGGATGTTGCCGTAGATCCAAGTGTCCTCACCCTCTTGGCATGGGCCGCTGGTGTTCTCGCCCGGAGCAAAGCGCAGCCAGAACTCGAGGGTGAAGTCCGTCGCGCCAATGTTGACCGGCAGCGAAATCCCCACGGCATTGCTCATCGGGATCTTCACGCGATCCACGTCACCGTTGCCCGTGCCGTAAAAGCGCAGCGCGTAAGTTTGGCTCGCAGTCGGTGTTGGTGTGGATGTAGGTGTGGGAGTTGGCATGGGCGAAGATGGAGCGCTCCGCTGCACGATGGCAAGCCAAGCACGTGGGACCACGCTGGGCGTCTCAGCCCCCGCGAACATCGCGGCACGAACGTGCGAGAAGCTCTGTGCATGGTCGCCAAGCGATGCCGAAGCCAACCTAAGGACCTCACCGAGCAGATAGAACCCCACCGTCATCCCCAACAGCACCAAGACGAGAAAACGCTTTGAGCGACGCATAAAACCCTCCTGCCCAGCGCTTAGCGTTGGCGCTGCTGGTGCTCCCCCGCGAAGCGTTATGGCGTTCTTAGTTATCTGTCTATAGTAGCACCCAGCAATGCGTTTCGCAAGCGTTCTCTCTCAAAGCCTAGCCACGCTTGGGCTGGCGCTCGGGATTGCCTCGGCGAGCCACACGTCCTTTGCCCGAGCACAAGCCCTATCCTCGTTACCTCCTCAAGCCATCGTTGTGGACGAAACAGACATCCACTTTGCTCGCTTCGGGCCGCCGCAGTACTGGTGGACAAGCACAGGCACGGCTTTCAGCTACTACGGCGGCAGCATGATCTGGACGTGGAACGAGGCGCTCACGCTCACCAACTACGCGCGCTGGCATTTGCCAATCTCCGCGACGTTGCCGCTCACCTACGAGGTGTTTGTGTTCGTCCCGCGCTACAACGCGACAACGCGCAACGCGCAATACCACATTGTGCAAGGTGTTGCCGATTCGCCCATCACCACAACGCGCGCCCTTAGCCAAAACCAACATTACGCTGAATGGGTGAGTCTTGGGCAATACTTCTTCCGCCCTGGTGAGCTGAACTTCGTGCAGCTTGGCGACGTGACGGGTGAACCCAATGGCACACAGCGCGTAGGGTTCGACGCGCTCGCATTCGTGCCGCTTGTGCCCGCCGAGCCGCTCACACCTGCACATCGCGCCTTCTTGCCGTTCGTGAGCGGACCTGCGTTCGCGCACACCACTTCGCGCTACATCTCGACGATGAACCCGCAGCACCATGAATTCATGGGCTGCGCAGCGGGGCGCGCGAATGAGCAGGGCGTGATCATCCTAGCCTTCGGGCAACCATGGGCACAAGGCGACGAGTATGGCGTGCTCTACTATCGCAGCAACTTCACGTTTGCCTCTACCGCAACCATCGCAGAGGCAGTGAAGGGCTTTCTGCGCGGCTATTGGACCTGCGCGCCGCCGTATGCACGGCTCAAGCTCGGCGTGGGCACAAACAACTACCGCGGCGCAACAGGCTTCAACCACGGTCGCGCGTGGGGGCAAATGATCAACCAGCTCCACACGTGGCTGCAAACGAACGCGCCAGCCGGCGCTGCAGAACGTCTTACCGTGCTCGGCGCTAATGACATCGAGATGAGCTGGAACGGGCCGATTACGACGCTTGCTTGGGTGCAGGGCTATGCTTCGGCGACAACGATCCCATTTATCAACTTTGGCACGTGCGACGGCTGCCCAACCACTGCCTCACCAAATCGGCAGCCGAACAATGGCTGGACGGTTGATCAGGTCTGGCAGGTGAATAGCGGCATTGCGATCCCGTTCCCCGAGATTTACCTGCGCAACGGCGTCAACGCTGATCAGTGGTACCGCATGAGCCTCTACGCAGCGCTCAACAAGGGCGCCAAGCTGAACTTCGGCGGTCTGCTCACGCAGTGGCAGGCGTGTCGCGATGTTGGCGGTTGCAACGGCACGGATAACACGCCTCATCAAGGTTGGTCGCAGCTCCAAGCTGCGCTGAACGCTGACCCGCGCACGGCAATGCCTTTACCTTTCCCGAGCGACATCACTTGGCGCGTGATCACGCAGCCGCTAGACACTGGCACGTTAACACTGCAGACAACCGATGAGGTCGAGGGAGATGTTGCGCTGTTGCGAGAAACGCCTGCTGGCGACGGCGTGATCCTCGAAGAAGTTGCGCCGCCGATCCCTGCAACTTTGTTCCTTGCGGAGAACGCTTGGCGCGGTGCCATCAACTCGCGGGCGGGTGCACGGACCGTGCTCGTATTTGCGGGGCGTGTGCGCGATCCAGCGCTGGGTGGGGTGGACGAAACACAGCGCGGCGGCGTTGCCGTGATCCACGCGTGGCACGATTGGCGCATCATCGCAGCACCCGAAGGTGTAGGCACATTGCGCATCGTCAGCGCTGCCAACGCTGTGCTCGTGCTGAGCGACGGCGCGCGCACCTTGCGCTTCGACGTACGCTCAGAGCTGTGGCTCAACCAAGCACATGGATGATTCAAGGCCGCTGAGCTTGTACGCGGGGAGCCGAGGAGACAGTCGGGATGGATTGAGCGCGTTGCAGCACGAGGTATGCAACACGAGCAATCACTGAGGGATGCTCACGCAGACGCGCGACCGCAGGCTCAAGCCACACACCAATCACAAGCGCGCCAATAACACCCAACACCAGACCAAGCAGCGATGAAAGTACCACAACTAAGAGAAGGCTTGGATCTCGCTCATCAGGAGGCAGCGCAGGAGAAGCCAGCTGCACCTCTATGCTCGCGAGCTTTCGCTGCAAGTTCACCTCCTCGCGCTTGCGCGTGAGCGTGGCCAAAGTCTCGCGCTTTGCATCGCGCTCAAGGGTCAGAAGATTAAGCGTCGCGGCTTCGCGTTCAAGATCAGACTGCGCTTGCAAGACAGATTGCTCCAATTCAGCAAGCGTCGGCAAGCCTATTACCTTCTGAGCCAGCTCATCTAGGATTTGGGCGGAGCCACCTTGCACCTGTAGAAGAGGCTCCAAGGCTGTTATATTCACAGATGCAATCAACTGCTGTGCATACTCAGGCTTGAGCAAACTAGAGAATGTCTCGCTCAACACCTGAGCGTAAAGCGAACTCAGATCGGGGGCAGCGGTCAAAGTATAGGCAGCCCCCGAGACAAGCTTTTGCTCAAGTGCTGCGATCTCGGTCTCAACCGCGCTCAAGCGCTGATTTAGCGACGCAATCAAAGCCTCTACATCGCGTCTCTGCTGTGCTGCCGACACGGCACGTGGTTCGGTCGGCATCTGGAGTTGGAGATCAACCCCTGGAGAGAGCGCGAGGGCAAATGCTTGTGCCTTCATCAAGTTTAGTGCTAAGGCATTAGACTGGGCTACGCTGTCGCCCCCCGCCTCTATCTGCGCTCGCAGCGCTTCTGCATCGCCGATCAACTGCACAATGCGATTGCGCACACGGTAGAGAGCGCTTAGTCTCTCACTGTCCGCTTGGAAAGCGGTCGTGAATCCTTGCAAGTAAGCTTTGTACTGGGCCCCAAACAAAGCTTCTGCGGTGTTTCGCTTCCCTTCAAGCTCCTGCTTAATAGCGAGATCCTGGGCGCCAATGGCTGCATTTAAGATCGCCAGCGCCTTCTGAGGGGTGTAGCTTGCGGTGAGCTCAAGGAGAGGGGCGTTTGCGCCGATATAACGCTGCAAATGCTCCTTGCGACTGCGAGCAATAAATTGTTCCAGGCGCGCCTGCGCCTGCTCGTACTCGCGGACTGCGCGCTGGTATTCACTTTCAACAGTGCGTACATACTCGTCATTCACGCCACTGTAAAGCTCGTTCGCATGGCGCACGTAGGTTTCGGCCCACACCGTAGCAATTTGCGCAGCCAGAACGGGGTCGTTCTTATCGCGGACACGTATGGCAATGACATCACCGTTCTCCACCAACTCGCCCCTCACACGCCTCAAGAGTTCTGAAGGCGTTATCTCGAGCGCGGAGAGCGTTGGGCTAAGCTGCTCGAAGACCTGAGTTGCAATGACACCACTTGACGCGAGCGCGCTTAAAGCTGCGCGCCGCGCCTTAAAAGTGTCCTGGGTAGTGCCTTGGTTCTGCTCTACTGTACGCTCTACTGTGCGCAGACGTGGATCAAACTCTGCCTGTGTGCTCACGCGCACAATAGCCACGAGTGCCTGCGCTTCGTACCTTGAAAGACCCAGGGGCGAGATGTAGAGCAAGCTACTCAACAAGCCTGCGAGTATTGTGCTCACCAATACCAACCGCCAATGCGCAACAATGTGCACGAAGTAGGGGAGTAGGTCAATGCTGTCATCGTCAACGAACTTATCTGCGCGTTGCATATCTCCAGTCCTTGCTTGCAAATATACCATCCTCGCCTAGGTCAAGCGAGCCTTCGGAGACCGCAGGCTCACAGTGTTCACCTGCGTGCGCAAGCTCTCCACCTAAAACGCAGTTTTAAGGCGACGTGCGCTTCGCGCACTTCGCGCACATTGCGCGCTTGATCACCTTGCTCAGCGCTGCCGACGCTGTGCTCGTGCTGAGCGACGGCGCGCGCACCTTGCGCTTCGACGTACGCTCAGAGCTGTGGCGCGAGTGAAGAAAGCGCATCTGCCACAAAAGATTTGCCCTATTTGCGGACGACCATTTGTGTGGCGCAAGAAGTGGGCGCGCGATTGGGAGCGCGTGGTGTACTGCAGCGAGCGCTGCCAGCGCGAGGCACGCCGCAAGCGCCGCGCCATCTCAGCGCACCGCGCGGAAGCTGCCCTCGATCTCGATCAGTAGCCCTTCTGCCAACGCGGCAGCACGCACGTCCTCAACGGCACCGAACCGCACAAGCAAGCGCGTGGGTGAGAGGCGCGCGATAACTGCACGGCGCACCTGCGGCAGGCGAAGCAGGGCGTCCATCGTGCTCGCCTCGCTGGCCTGCAGCAACGCGCACGGCGACAGGCGCGCTTCTACCGCGCGCGACTCCCAACGCAACAGCGCCTCGCGCACACCCTTCGGCAGAGGCGCAGCAGCATTCTGCTCCAAAAACGCGATCACGCGCGACACCGCGATACGTTGTGCGCGTGCTCGCGCCAGCGAAGTCGGCGTGAGCACATATACGTAGCGATCGCCTTCCGTGCGCACCCACTCGGCAACACGCGCGAGTTGAAAGCGCGTCCAGCGACGCTCTGCTGCAACATACACTAGCCCTGCAGCAGTGACTACAAACGGCGGCTCATCAGCAGGCTGCGGCAATTCGATTTCCTCGCGCAGCCAACGCATCGGCTTGGTGAGCACGTAGCGGATCAGCGCACCCTCAATGCGATCCCAGTGCTCAAAGCCGCTGAGAAAGGCTCCTGTGCGCACCTCGCGGATATGCCACGTGTCGTAGCGCCCATCGGGGCGCGCAAAGTCGGGGTGATGCTCGTGGACGAAGCGTACGAACGCCTCAACGCGCTCCCACGAAGGCGGCTCAGTCGGATCAGGCGCCCACCGCTCCCACAACCCTAGGATCGCCCGCCGCTCGCGCAGCGGATCGTTAGACCACGCATGCGTGAGTTCAAAGCGCAGGCCATCCACGTGCGCCAGATCGTTCCACGTTTCATCCTCACACCAGGCGCGATACACCACCTCGCGCTGATGCTCAGGTGTGCTCTGCAACCACTGCTGCACAGGTTGCGGCACCAGGCGCAGCCGCTGATTCACCACGCGCACCCACCCGAGGCGTCTGAGCAGGTGGGTGAGGAAGGCAAAGCGCCCGTTCGGGTTGCCGTCCAGAGCACCGTCAGCGTCGCGCAACATCGGCAGCACCGCGCGACGCGAGGCAGCGTCCCAAGTGCCATCAGCGCTGGGACGCACGGTTGCGTTCTGCACGTGGCACAGCAGCGTGGTGAGATCGTCCAGAAGCGGCGCGATCGCAGAGCGCTGTTCATTCACGCTCCCGCGCAATGGCTCGGCGCGTGCGGATTCGCCTGGTGCGGAGGGCTGCAAGCGCGCCAGCAAGTCCTCGGGCACGAACACCACTTCAGCGACCTCGCCCGCGATGCGATCGAAGGCGCGAAACACGAGGCCATGGTAACGGAGCACCTCGGCGGGATTTTGCGGCGCGCGCCAAGGCTGCTCGCGCTCGAAGCGCCTCGGCCCCATGACGCGCATCGCCCCAAAGCGGCGCTCGAACGTTGCAAGCGGCATCTTGCCGCCAGCCGCAATCAGCGCCTCAAGCGCATTGCGCGCTGCCTCAGGGAGTGACCCAAGCACAGCGCGCAATGTTGAAGGGTGCAGCATGTGCGCTGCCAACGCAGCCGCCATCTCTTGGGGCGTCGCAGCTCCAATAGCTGCATCCCAGAGCGCCGCCACGCCCATCAAGAAAGCGAGCGGCTCATCCTGCAAGCACGCGCGAAGCGAGCGCACAAGGGCTTTAGCTCCACGTGAGCATCGCCATGGTGGAGCGCACCAAGTCAGCGCTCTTCTTGAGCATGGCTTTTTCAGCGTCGTTGAGCGCGACCTCGATGATGCGCTCGACGCCGTTGCGCCCGAGCACCACTGGCACCCCGAAGTACATGTCGCTCAAGCCATACTCACCTTCGAGGTAAGCCGAGCAGGGGCGGATGAGCTTTTTGTCTTTGAGGATCGCTTCGACCATCTCGGCGACGCTTGCGCCGGGCGCGTAGTAAGCGCTGCCGGTCTTGAGCAGGTTCACGATCTCAGCGCCGCCCTGCCGCGTGCGTTGCACGATCGCCTCGATGCGATCCTGTGGCAGCAACTCGCTGATCGGAATGCCCGCGACAGTGCTGTAGCGCACTAGCGGCACCATCTCGTCGCCGTGCCCGCCGAGCACGAAGGCGTGCGTGTCCTCCACGCTCACGCCAAGCTCCATGGCGATGAACGTGCGCATGCGCGCGCTGTCGAGGATGCCAGCTTGCCCAACCACGCGGTTCTTGGTGAAGCCATAGTGCGCGCTGAGGATCTTGTAGGCAAGGTACGCCATCGTGTCCAGCGGGTTGGTGACCATGATCACAATGGCGTTGGGCGAAGTGCGCCCGACGTTGTGCGCGACTTCGGTGATGATCTTCTGGTTGACGCCCACGAGGTCCTCGCGGCTCATGCCCGGCTTGCGCGCGACGCCTGCGGTGATCACAACGATGTCGCTGTTTGCTGTGTCGGCGTAGTCAGTGGTGCCCGTGATCTTGGTGTCGAAGCCAACGACTGGACCGGCTTGCATCAAGTCGAGCGCTTTGCCCTTGGGCATGGTTTCCGTCGCCGGGATGTCGAGCAGCACGATGTCACCTAGCTCGCGCTCTGCGAGCCAATGCGCGGTAGTGGCGCCAACGAAGCCGGCGCCGATGATAGTGATCTTGTGGCGCATGGCGTTGTTCCTCGTTGTTGCTTAGGGTGAAAACAATGATAGCCCACGCGCTGCATTTTTGACGCGCCACCGGCGGCGCAGCATGAGCGCGGCAACGCCGACGCCCCAAAGCACGCCGCCGACAGCGCTCATCCCGAGGCCCACGCGCACACTGATCGGTTGATACACCAGCTCCACCTGCCGCGCATCGGGAGGCAACACCACCGCGCGGAAAAGGTCATCCACACACTCCACAGACACCAGCGCGCCGTCCACGTTCGCAAGCCAACCTGGGTAACACGCATCACGCACGATCAAGCGCGCAGCATCTGCACTTGCTGGCAAACGCAACACAAGGCGCTCTGGCGCATCTACGACAACCGCGCCCCCAAGGGCATGTAGATCCGCCAACGAACCATCACGGCGCTGCAACGCGAAGCGCGAAGGCGCGCGCGTGTTTTCGTACACCTTCACGTCGCCTGAGTGCACCACGCGCAGGCGATCGCCCCACACATGCTGCGCCCAAAAGCTCCCGTCGCGCTCATCAACGCTCGTCACGCCGTTGAGCACAAGCCCAAGGCGGAGTGGCTCCAACGTGAGCTGCACGGGCAGGCGATCCTCCCCCCACGCCAAACGCGCCAGCCAGTAGGGCGGCTCGCTGCGCTGCGCGCTCACGCTGAAGCGCAACACGCTACCGTCATCAAACACCAGGCGCGCGCGCGCGAGCAAATCGCCCGCTTGAGCTTCGGGTGCGCGGAAGACCAACCCCAACGCCGTTGCGCGAAACGGCTCAAGCGGCAACGTGAGTGAGGCGCTCACAGGCTGGGCAATGAGCAGGTCGTAATACACGCCGTCGAAGAAGCGATCTGCCGTTTTGTCGGCGATCACGTAGCGCACTGCCATGGCGTCTAACCAATCGCCACTGGGCACGGCGGAGAGGAACTCGCGCAAGCGACCATCCAGCCCACCCGTAGGCAACGCAGCAAAGCGCTGCACGAAAGCAACGTAGCGCCGCAACGGCAACAATCCGCCGTCATAGCCATCTACGCTGTAGAGCCGATACCACAACGCCAAGTTCGGCGAGAGGATCTCCTTGTGTTTGCTGGCGATGAGGCGGTCGTAAACCTCATCAGCGGTGAGATGCGCGCTGTAGATCAGCTCCTGCTCCGCCTTGTCTCCGGGATCGAAGAAGAGCGAGGAGAGCGCCAAGACGCGCGCGTTTGGGTCATTGGCATGCGCGCGCAAAAACAACGTGCTCGGGCGCAACGAGGTGAGTGCTTGGCGATCGCTTGCGCGCGCGTAGGGCTGGAATTGCGCTGCAACGAGCAACTCTGCGCTGAGCAGCGCCACCGCCCACCGTCCTGCTGCGCCGTGCGCACGCGCACCCAAGACGCCACCACCCGCAAGACACACCGCGCCGGCGATCGCGCTCAAGAGCCAACCCAGCAACACTGCGCGCGTCGGGAACACCGCATACTCCGCTTCTGGCGAAAGGCGCACGCCCAGCACGATTAACGCGATCACGCCGAGCACCAAGCTGATCCACGCGATCACAAGCTTTGGCACCGCGCCTGCCGCCAACCCTTCTTGCAGCCGCTGCACGCCCAGCCCAACGAGCAACGACGCCCCAAGCGCAAACATCACGAGCCAGCGCGCCTGCGCACGAAACAAGTTGAAGCCCGGCATCCAACGGTAGAGCACGCCAAACAGCGGCGTCGCCACGCCGAGCGCGAGCACCACCCCAAGCCCCACGAGCACCAACCCCAGCCACCATGCGCGCAAGTGCTCGCGCAGCGCAGCGAGGCCACCGATGAGCATCAGCGTCAAACCGACGCCGCCGAGATACGCAACATACTCGGGGAACAGCGGGTCGCCGTACGTCGGCAACAGCGCGCGACCGATCACCCACGGGCGCCACGAAAACGACGCTGCCTCGTTGAACGGCAAGCCACCCGCACGCGCTGACTCGCGCGCCAGCTCGAGCGCAGGCATCCACTGCGCAGCGCTGATCAACACCGCCAACGCCCCACCCAGCACCAATGCGATCAGCGGCGCCAGCGCTCGCACCTTTGCGTCGCCCACGCGCCATCGCGTGAGCGCAGCAACCAAGCCTACTATCCCCAACACAACCAGGCTGATGTAGAGCGACTGCGCATGACCTGCGAACAATTGGAGCGCAAGCAACGGCGCGAGCACCAATCCAGCACGTCCCCAGCCGGTGCGCTCCGCACGCCACACCACCGCACACGCCCACGGCAACCACGCCAGCCCTTGCAGTTGATTCAAGTGCTCTGCCTGTGCGCCGAGGTATCCCCCCAATCCAAACGCGATGGCGGTCGCCGTCGAAGCGGAGTTGCTTAGCTGCAACGCCCAGCGCGCAAGCACAAACGCACCCCACGCCGCGATGAGCAAGTGCAACGCAATGCTCCAGCTCACTGCGCGATCCGTAGGCACCCAAGACAGGAGCACGTTGAACGGATAAAAGAAGCCCACTTGCACATTGGCAAGAAACGGCGCGCCCATGAACGTGTGGGGATTCCACAGCGGCAATCGCCCTTCGCGGACCGCCTGCGCTGCGTAGTCGCGCAGCGGGTAAAAGTAGAGCAACAGATCACCGCGCGCGATCACACGCTCGCCTAGCGTGAGCTTCCACGTAGCAATCCCCACCAACGCAGCCAGCCCAAGCAACGCCCACACCGTCAAAGCACGTTCCAATCGCACGTGACGAGTGTACGAGGGGAAAGCCGCATCGCGCATGAAGCGCTCGGTATACTTTCGCATCATGCCATCCACGGAGCAAACGCAAATGACGGTGCTCGAATCCTTGCAGCAGATGATGCAGCGCTTCAACCCAGCGCTGGCGAAAGGCGTGAACGCAGTGATCCAGCTCAATGCCTCTGGCGAAGGCGGCGGGCAATACGTGCTCTCGATCCGTGAGGGCGAAGCAAGCCTGGCAGAAGGCACCGCCGAAAAGCCAACGGTCACGATCAACGTCGCAGCAAACGATTGGGTGGACATTGTGACTGGCAAGCTCGACCCCACACGCGCCTTCATGAGCGGTCGGCTGCGTATCGCGGGCGACCTTGCGCTGATGATGCGCTTTCAGCGGATGTTCCTTGGATGAACGTCGCCCTCTCTCCACTCGTGCGACTCGCTGAAGCGCTCAACGTTGCCGACGCAGCGAGCACGCGCTCTCTTCTCGACCCTCAGGCGACTTGGATTCTGGACGGCGAAAGCCAGCCCGCTATTGACGTGCTGCAAGGCTGGTTGCCACCACGCGCCTTTGCGCGCATTTATCTGCGCCGCGCTTTTGCGGACGCAGACGACCCGCACTGGTGGGCAGGCGAGTGGGTGTTCCGCATCAGCACCGACGGGCGCACTTGGCAGGAAGTAGAACAAGGCGTGATCGCGCACACCCAGGGCGAACGCATCATCTGGATGCGCTTGCACAGCGACCCTAGCACCCTCCGCACCGTCACGCCTGAGACGCCACTGCGCCCCGAACTCATGCCAGCTAACTTACCGCAGCCTGTGCGTTTCATGAGCCGCGAAGAAAAACTCGCCCTCCACTTCCGACACACGCGCGCGGGTTGGGCAAGCGGCAACGCGGAGGTGGTGGTGAGCTGCCACGCGCCTCAGAGCTTCATCCAAACACCGCTGGAAGTCGTGCGGGGACACGAAGCACTGCGCCAAGCAGTGCACGCTTACGCCGAGAACTACGCAGACACGACGGTCGAAGTGCATCACGTGGTGCACAACGGCGCCTGGCTCGCCATCCAGCAGACGTGGACGTGCACGAACCGCAAAACTGGCGTCCGCGCCAGCGATCAAGACCTCAACATCGGCATCGTGCAAGACGGCGTTTTCTACCGCTGGCGGGAATACTACGACAGCCGCACCTCTGCGCAGACGCGCGAGCAAACCGTGTTTGGTCACTCGCCAGCGCGCTAACGGACTGCTGCTCACACCCGACGCCGAGGGTCCAAGGCATCGCGCAAGCCATCGCCAAGCAAATTGAAGCCCAACACAGTGAGCATGATCGCAGCGCCGGGGAAAAAGACCAAGTGCGGCGCGTTGAACACGCTGTTGCGCTCCTCGCCCAACATCAACCCCCACTCTGGCGTTGGCGGCTGCGCGCCTAAGCCGAGGAACGAAAGCCCCGCTGCATCGAGGATCGCCGTTGCGATCCCCAAGGCGGCAACAACAACTAGCGGCGTGAGCGCGTTGGGCAAGATGCGCACGAAGAGAATGCGCACATCTGAAGCGCCCAGCGCACGTGAGGCTAACACGTAGTCCATCTCCTTCACGCTGAGCACACTCGCGCGCACCACGCGCGCATACACGGGGATGGAGACAATCGCAACCGCGATGAGCGTGTTGATCAAACCTGTGCCCAGAACGCTCACGATCGCAATCGCAAGCAGCAAACTGGGAAACGCCAACAGCACGTCCATCGCGCGCATGATGAGCGCATCTGCCCAGCCGCCAAGATAGCCAGCAACCGCACCCAGCAACGCCCCGATCACCACTGCAACCCCTGTGGTCACAAAGCCGATCTGAAGCGACAGCCGCGCGCCATACACCACACGTGAGAACAAATCACGAAAGTTGCTGTCTAAACCCATGAGGAGTTGGGGCTTGCTTGGATCGCAGCCGAGCACGTGAATGCACGGAGGGCTGCGGCGGCGCAGCCCGGGCTGACGGATCTGCTGGTCGTAAGCGTAGGGCGCGATCACATCGGCAAACACCGCAACGAACACCAACGCAGCGAGGATGCTCATCCCCAGCTGCGCTGAGCGGTTCTGCAACAGGCGACGCAAAGCACGCGCCAATGGTGAGCGCCCGCGCTCAGCGCTCACGCGGAGCGCTGAGGCTTCAGCACGGGCAGGGGCGAGTTCTGCCATTGAGTCAGTGTAGCCGAATCCGCGGATCGAGAAACGCGTAGCTCACATCCACGATCAAGTTGATCACCACAAAGATCAGCGCGATGATCAGCGTGAAGGCTTGCACGACTGGATAATCGCGCGCGATGATCGCGTCCACCATCTGCGTGCCAACGCCGGGCAAGCTGAAGACGGTTTCCGTGAGCACGGCCCCTGAGAGCAAGCTGCCCACCTGCAAGCCGACCACGGTTACCACAGGCACAAGCGCATTGCGCAAGACATGGCGTAGAACGACCCACTGCTCAGCGAGTCCCTTCGCGCGCGCAGTGCGCACGAACTCCTGAGCCATCACGTCCAACATCGCGCCGCGCGTCATGCGTGCAATCACCGCGAGCGAGATTGTGCCCACAGCGACAGCCGGCAAGATCAAGTGCCGCAGTGCATCCAAGAACACGTCCCAACGCCCCTGCAACGCCGCATTGAGCAAAACCGTGTTCGAGAGCAACAGCAGCGCAAAACGCGCAACCCCTTGTGCGTCTTCCAAACCCCACGCCTTAAGCAGGCTCGGCAAATCGGTGCCTGGTGTGAGTCGTCCAGAGGGGGGGAGCTGAAACGGCGTGCCGCGCAGCGCCAATGCAAAAACATAGGCGAGCATCAAGCCAAGCCAAAACACGGGCATCGAGACGCCGAGGTTCGCCAAGACCATGGCGCCGACGTCAACGAGCGAGTTGTGCTTCACCGCGCTGATCACGCCAAGGAGCACGCCAAACGAAACAGCAAACAGCGTCGCGCATAGGGTTAACTCGAGAGTCATCGGCAGGCGTTCGGCGACGACTTCGACCACAGGGCGCCCCGTCTTAATCGAAGTGCCGAGATCGCCCTGCAACACGCTGCCCACGTAACGGACGAACTGCACTGGGATTGGGTCGTCCAAGCCAAAACGCTCCCGGAATGCCGCGCACTTTGCTTCTGTCGCCCGCTCGCCCAACATCACCTTGCAGGGGTCACCTGGGATCAAGCGCAGCAGGGTAAAAGTCACCAACAAAATGCCCATCATGACGGGCATGAGCAACACGAGGCGACGCAAGACAAAGCGCAGCATGACGCGAACGTTAGCTGTTGGGTTGCCCGCCCAAAGCGGACAACCCAACAGACGCTACCTTGCGGCGTTCACTTGCTGTTGAGGAAGGAGCCGAAGTAAGCCGTCCAGTACTCGAAAGTGCCGGTGCGGCCTTTGTGGTTCGGGTTAGCAGCATCCCACATCGCGGCGAAGGTTGCGATCACATCGCGGGCCTCGAATGTGGCGCCGTTGTGGAACTTCACCCCCTTGCGCAACTTGAATGTCCACTCAGTGAGATCGGCATTGGACTCGTAGCTCTCCGCTAACGCGGGTTGGAGTTCCGCGGTGCCGATCTTGAAGGTGAGCAACGGCTCGAAGATCTGCGCGCACGCGGTGAAGGTTTCTCCGTCGCTTTCATCGGCGCAATACAAGCTGATTGGCTCGGCGTTTTGCACGAACACAAAGCGTTCGCGCGGCACCTTCATCGCGGCAAACACCAACGCGCTCACGGGGTTCACGTGCGCACCTTCCACGTCCGCGCGATAGGCATAGGCCACGCCGCCGTGTGCAACCGGGATCATCGGCACGTACTTCTTGAGCAATTCGTTCACCTTGTCGTATGCCGCCTGGCGCTTTGCGAGATCAGCCGTGGAAGCGCCCTCGCGCAGCGCAGCCACGATGTCGTCATAGGGCTTGCCGAATTGTTGGTTTTGCGGGCCAAAGTGATAGTCTAGGAAGTTAGTCGCATCGGGATAATCGGCGCCCCAACCGAGCAAGTAGAACGGCTCTTTGCCAGCGGTCACAGAGTCGAGGAACGCGCCAGACTCTTTCACCTCGATCTTCACATTGACGCCGATCTCCTTGAGCTGCGCTTGAATCTCCTGTGCGACAGCGCCGGGGTTTGGCAAGTAGCCGCGCACCACATCGCGGTAGGAGAGCGTGACTTCAAGATTTTCCTTGCCCGCTTCCTTGAGCAGCGCCTTGGCTTTCTCAGGGTTGTATTCGTGCCAAGGGATGTTTGGCGAGGCCCCCACCGCGAAGCTATCGGGGACGAAGCTAATCGCCACCTTCGAGCCGCGCGGATAGTAATCGCGCACGATGCGCTCGCGGTCAATGCCGTACGCAAACGCAAGGCGCACACGATCATCGTCGAAGGGCGGAATGGTGTTGTTGAAGCCGATGTAGAAGATGTTAGGCTGGCTGATCTCGACCAACTGCAACGCCGGGTCTTTCTCCACAGTCTCAAAATCCTCAGGCCCGACGTTGGCGATGCCATCGGCGTTCCCTGATTGCAGCTCGAGCAGCCGCTGCGCCGCCTCTTTAGACCAGCGTAGGACGACGGTGGGTGTCTTTGCCTTTTCACCCCAGTAGTCGCTGAACGCTTCAAAAGTGAGGCCTTCACCGCGCTTCCACTCGCGCAGTTTGTAAGGCCCTGTGCCTACTGGGTTGTTGCTGATCGCGTTGCTATCGCCTCCAGTCTGGTTGAGATAGTCTGAGTCAAGAATCGCAAACGAGTCGCCCGCAAGCTTGAACGGCAGCGCTGGATCAGGCGCACAAAGCGTGATCTTCACGGTGTAGTCATCCACTGCCTCGATGGACTTGATGCTGCCACCGTAGTTGCAGTCTGGGGCTTCCACCTTAGTTGGCACTTCTGCTGCAGGCGCCGCGGTTGGCTCGGCAGGCGCGGCTGTGGGCGCTTCAGTCGGTGCCTGCGCGGGTGGAGGCGGCATGGTTGGTTCGGACGCAGGTGGCTGCGGAGCAGCGGTGGGCGTTGTGGCGCATGCAGAAAGCGCCAGCGCCGCCGTCGCAAGAAGCGAGAGCACACGCAAACGAGAGGCACTTGTTGACATGGATAAACCTCCTTCTTGAGCTCGCTACGTGTAGCGAAGGAATTATCATCGAAGTAGCATCTTTTGGGCAAGGCGATGGAGATCCGCGATTGCGTCGTCCTTATCACAGGCGCCGCGCAGCGCGTTGGGCGTGCTGTGGCGTTGGACTTAGCCGCACACGGCGCGCGCGTAGCATTCAGCTACTATGTCGAAGATGAACCCTGGCGTGAGACCCTCGCTGAGCTACGCGCCCGCAGTGGCGATGCCTTCGCCATGCGTGCAGATGTCACCGATCTCGAACAAGCGCGCGCGCTGGTCGCTGCAACCGTCGCGCACTTCGGGCGCGTGGACGTGCTGATCAACAACGCCTCGATCTGGCTGCATCGCCCTGCGCTTGAGTTGCGCGAGAGCGATTGGGATGCTACGTTCGCCGTGAACGCGAAGGCGCCTTTCTTCCTTGCCCAAGCCATCGCGCCCCACATGTTGCGCCAAGGGCGCGGCGTGATCCTCAACATCACGGATCTCTCCGCCTTTCAGGCGTGGACGGGCTACGCGCATCACGCCGCGAGCAAGGCAGCGCTCGTGGCGCTCACGCGCGTCCTGGCGCTCGAATGGGCGCCGACCATCCGCGTCAACGCCATCGCACCAGGAACCGTGTTGCTCCCAGAGAACGCCGACGCAGCAAAGCGCCAGTGGGCTATTGAGAAGTCTGCGCTCAAACGCATCGGCGACCCAAGCGATGTGGCGCGCACGGTGCGCTTCTTGATCGAAGAGGACTTCGCCACGGGCGCCGTGTATTTCGTGGACGGTGGGCGTTCGCTGGTGTAAAACGCGCCATCATGGAGACCTCAGCTTCAAAGCGAGAAAGTGCTTTCTTCTTTGAATGCCCGCTGCCACTGCGCGACTACCCCACCGTAACCCTGGGGCACGGCAGCGGCGGTAGGCTTTCCGCCGATCTCGTGGAGCATCTCTTCTTGCCCGCCTTCGACAACGCAGCCTTGCGCGCGCGCGGCGATGGCGCTGTGATCAGCATAGCAGACATGCGCCTAGCCATCTCGACCGACTCTTTCGTCGTGCGCCCGCTCTTTTTCCCCGGCGGCAACATCGGCGAGCTTGCCGTGAACGGCACGGTTAACGACCTCGCCATGTGCGGCGCGGTGCCGCTGCACCTCTCAGCAAGCTTCATCCTCGAAGAAGGCTTCGAGTTGGCTCAGCTCAACGCCATCGCGCACGCGATGGGCGAAGCCGCCGCGCGCGCTGGCGTCAGCATCGTCACGGGAGACACCAAAGTAGTGGAAAAAGGGCATGGCGATGGCGTGTTCATCAACACCACGGGCATTGGCGTGATCCCCGCTGGCGTGCACCTCGCAGCAGAGCGCGTGCGCACGGGCGATGTGGTGTTGCTCAGCGGCACCATCGGCGATCACGGCATGGCGATCATGAGCGTGCGCGAAGGGTTAGCATTCGAAGCGCCGATCCAAAGCGACACCGCCCCGCTGCATACGCTTGTGCAAGCGCTGTTGCACCTCAACGCCGAGGCAGTGCACCTGATGCGCGACCCCACGCGCGGCGGCGTCGCAGCGGCGCTCAACGAGATCGCCCAACAAGCGCGAGTCGGCATTGTGCTGGATGAGCGCGCGATCCCAGTTCGCCCCGCTGTAAGCGCAGCATGTGAGATGTTGGGGCTGGACCCGCTCTACGTGGCCAACGAGGGAAAGCTCATCGCTATCGTCGCGCGTGAACACGCCGAGGCAATGCTTGCAGCCCTGCGCGCGCATCCGCTCGGCGAGGCAGCCGCCATCATCGGCGAAGTCACCGACCAACACCCTGGCTTGGTGGCCATGCGCACGCGCATCGGCGCTACACGCGTTGTGCCCATGCCGCAAGGCGAGTTGCTCCCGCGCATTTGCTGAGCTGACCTGCTGCGCTAGGCGCCTACTTTCTCTTCGGGGTCGAGCAGCGCCGGGACCGCCGCATTGCGCCGCGCCAAGGCAGCCAGCACAATGCTCAAGCCGTAGAGCAACATCAAGGGCACCATCACCAAGCTCATATTGATAGGGTCAGGCGTGGGCGTAATGAGCGCAGCAAGCACAGCAATGATGACTACTGCCCAACGCCAATGGCGCACGAGCACACGCGCGTTCAGCACGTTCGCCTTCGCCAGCACGAACACAATCAGCGGCATCTCGAAGGCCAGCCCCATCCAAAACATCACGCCCGCCACGAACGGGATGTAGTCATCCGGCGTGAGCGCCACCGTGAACACGCTGGGAAAAATGCTGGTCAAAAAGCCCACCGCCGCCGGCAGCATGATGAAAAACGCAAACGCGGCGCCGAGGATGAACAACCCAAAACCAAACGGCAGCGCGATCAGCACCCAGCGCCGCTCATGTGGCAACAGCCCAGGGAAGACAAACGCCAAGATTTGATACAGCACCACTGGCGAGGCGAGAATGGCGCCAAAGGTCACCGACACAACAAAGACATTGGTCAATGGCGAAAGCGGGTTGGTGACCAGCAGTTGCTTTGAGGGCCCGTAGGGACTCAACAGGAATTTGAGGATTTGCTCGGAGAGCACCAACCCGATCACCGCACCCACTGCGAGCGCAATGAAGGATTTGATCAAGCGCTCCCGCAGCTCAGCGAGGTGCTCCATGAGGGTCATGCCCTCGTCAGGCGCTGGCTTCGCATTCCGAGCCATACGCGGCTAGTGTACTGCGCCTGCGCGCAGCCCCGCGGGCGCACGTACAATGACTCATCATGACGCTCGAGGCAACTGCCCCTCCCGCAGCAGAAACTGCTGCCGACCGTCCCGTGCGCGTCGGGGAACGCCCACCGTGGATCACGCCCGAACAATGGGCGGAATATCAGCGCGTCATGCAATCCTTGGTCACCGAGGATGATGAGCCTGTGGACAACATCTTCTCCGCCAAGCAACAGCCGCTGCTCGTAGATGCGCTTTACACCAGCTGGTCACACCCCACCGAAGGCAAGCGCTTCCTAGCGCTTGCTAACGTGGGCGTGTTCTATAGCTTATACGCCGCGCCGCTTGTGCCCGATTTTCTGCTCGGCATCGGCATCGAGCCGCTGCAGGACGTGTGGCAGAAAGAGGGACGGTCGTACTTCACGTGGATCTTCGGCAAAGCGCCCGACGTGATCGTGGAGATCGTCTCGAACCGCGAGGGTGGCGAGCTGGATCGCAAAGCGCGCATCTACGCCGATATTGGCGTGCGCTACTACTTGGTGTATGACCCGCAGCAGTGGTTGATGAAAGAACCGCTGCGCGTTATGGCGAACGCGCGCGGCGCATGGCAGAGCGTCGAGCCTGAGGCGTTGGCACCGTTGGGATTGAGCGTCACGCTTTGGGAAGGCAATTACGAGGGCATTCAAGCCACTTGGTTGCGCTGGTGCGATCCACAAGGCAACCTGTTGCTCATCGGCAGAGAACTCGCTGAGGTTGAGCGACAGCGCGCCGAAGCTGAACGACAGCGCGCCGAAGCCGAGCGCCAACGCGCGGAGCGGCTCGCGGCGAAGCTGCGCGCGCTCGGCATTGACCCAGAAGCTTGAACAGGACCCATGCCCACCGCACAATCCATCCTCAAGCATCTCGGCATCCAAGAGACGAACTACGGTGCTTGCGCCGGCGGTGATTGGCTTCATGAAGCCGAGGGCGAAGTGTTGGTCTCGGTGAACCCGACCACCAACCTGCCGCTGGCGCGCGTGATCCAAGCCACACCCGCTGGCTACGACGCCGTGGTGCGGCGCGCGCAGGTGACCTTCCTCGAATGGCGCGAGCGCCCAGCACCTAAGCGCGGCGAGTTCATTCGCGACCTCGGCACCGTGCTCCGAGAGTACAAAGAGCCGCTCGGCGACCTCGTCTCGCTGGAGATGGGCAAAATCCGCGCCGAGGGGCACGGCGAAGTGCAGGAGATGATCGACATCTGCGACTTCGCGGTGGGGCTTTCGCGCCAACTCTACGGCTTGACCATGCACAGCGAGCGCCCCGACCACCGCATGTACGAGCAGTGGCACCCGCTCGGCGTGATCGGTGTAATCACCGCGTTTAACTTCCCCGTCGCGGTCTGGAGCTGGAACGCCATCATCGCCGCGGTCTGCGGCGATACTGTGGTGTGGAAACCCTCACCCCTAGTGCCGCTGTGCGCCATTGCCGTGCAGCACCTCTGCAACCGCGTCGCCGCCGACCACAACGCGCTTGGCGTGTTCAACTTGGTCATTGGACCAAACGAGAGCATCGGCGAGGCAATGCTTGCAGACACGCGCCTGCCGCTGATCAGCTTCACTGGCAGCACCGCCGTCGGGCGACACGTCGCGCAGCGCGTCGGCGAGCGTCTCGGGCGGGCCTTGCTGGAGCTGGGCGGTAACAACGCCATCATCGTGCACGAGGACGCCGACCTCGATCTCGCCGTGCGCGCGATCACCTTCGCCGCGCTGGGCACCGCCGGGCAGCGCTGCACCACCACGCGCCGCCTGATCGTCCACCGCAACGTGAAAGCTGCGCTGCTGGAACGCCTGATCCGCGCCTATGCCCAAGCGCGCGAGCGCATGGGCGACCCACTCGCCGAGGGGACGCTGATCGGCCCGCTCGCTGCGCCGCGCTACGTCGAGGCCTTCCTAGCAGCAGTGGCACAAGCAAAAGCCGAGGGTGGCAAAGTGCTCTTCGGGGGCAAAACACGCCCCGAGCTAGGCCCCAACTTCGTTGAGCCGACCATCATCGAGATGCCCTGGCAGACACCCATCGTGCGCAAAGAGACCTTTGCACCCATCCTCTACGTCGTCGAGTATGACACGCTCGAGCGCGCGATCGCGCTTAACAACGAGGTGCCTCAAGGGCTTTCTTCCGCGATCTTCACCAACAGCCTGCGCGCCAGCGAGCGCTTCCTCAGCGCTGCGGGCAGCGATTGCGGCATTGCCAACGTTAACATCGGCACCAGCGGCGCGGAGATCGGCGGCGCATTCGGCGGCGAGAAAGACACCGGCGGCGGGCGCGAGAGCGGCAGCGACGCCTGGAAAAACTATATGCGCCGACAAACTTGCACGATCAACTTCGGCACCGCCCTGCCGCTTGCCCAAGGCATCCGCTTCGAGTAAAATTAGCGCTGCTCCACGCGGAGAGATGCCGGAGTGGTCGAACGGGGCGGTCTCGAAAACCGCTGTGGGGCTTAGTCCTCACCGTGAGTTCGAATCTCACTCTCTCCGCCTGAGCGCTTCACGCTGCACCCGAGGTGTGCAGCGTTTTTGTTACCGCGTTGCCCCTGCGCGGTAAACTTGCGCGCGTCACATGCGTGTGCTGATCACCGGCATGGCGGGCTTCGTGGGGCAACACCTCGCGCGCCTGCTCGTCGAGGAAACCCATTGGACGATCATCGGCGTCTCCCGTGACACAAGCGGTGACCGTGCACATGCGCGGGTGTTTTGGTGGCAGCTCGACCTGCGCGATGCGGATGGCGTGAGCCGCCTGCTGCGCTACGAGCGCCCCGACATCATCGTGCACCTTGCCGCGCAAGCCCACGTGCCAACAGCGTGGAAAGACCCGTGGGGCACTTACGAAAACAACCTCAAGGCGACGGTGAACTTGTTCGAGGGGATCGTCGCCAACAAGCTGGCGCCGCGCGTGCTGCTCGTCTCCAGCAACGAGGTGTACGGTCGCCCCGAACGCGAGGGCGACCTTCCCTTCGTCGAGACCCGCGCGCCCCAGCCCACCAACCCTTACGCCGTGAGCAAAGCAGCGCAAGAGCTGATCGCGCTGCAATATCGCCGCAGCCACGCGCTCGATGTGGTGATCGCGCGCCCGTTCAACCACATCGGCCCCGGACAAGCGGCGCACTTCGTCGCGGCGGACTTCGCGCGGCAGATCGCGGAGATCGAGGCAGGCCTGCGCGAGCCGGTGATGTGGCTCGGCAACATGGCCGCACAGCGCGACTTCACCGACGTGCGCGACGTGGTGCGCGCCTACCTCGCGCTCATTCGCCTCGGCGAACCCGGCGCAGTGTACAACGTGTGTAGCGGCAAACCACGATCGATCCAAGCGCTGCTCGACGCGCTGCTGGCGCTCACTCCCGTCCGCGTCGAGCAGCGCACCGACCCGAGCAAGTTTCGCGTCGCCGATACACCAATCAGCTACGGCGACCCCACGCGCATCCGCGAAGCAACCGGTTGGCAACCGCGCATCCCCTTTGAGCAGACACTCGCCGATGTGCTCAACGATTGGCGCGCGCGCGTGAGACAATCCCCGCATTCACCTACACAGCAACCATGACAAAGACGGCTCTGATCACTGGCATCACCGGACAAGACGGCTCTTACCTCGCCGAGTTCCTGCTCGAAAAAGGCTATCGCGTGGTCGGCATGGTGCGCCGCACTAGCACCGTGAACTTCGACCGCATTCGCCACATCCAGGACTACATCGAACTGGTACAAGGCGACCTGCTCGATCAGTCCTCGCTGATGGACTTGATCCGCGAGTATCAGCCGGACGAGGTGTACAACCTCGCGGCGCAATCGTTCGTGCCCACGTCGTTCTCGCAGCCGGTGCTCACAGGCGAGTTCACCGCGCTCGGCGTGACGCGCATCCTCGAGGCGATCCGCCACGTGAAGCCCGACGCACGCTTCTACCAAGCCTCGTCGTCTGAGATGTTCGGCAAGGTGGTGGAGGTGCCGCAGCGCGAGACCACGCCGTTTTACCCGCGCAGCCCGTATGGCGTCGCCAAGGTGTACGGTCACTGGATCACGGTGAACTACCGCGAGAGCTATGGCATCTTCGCCTGTAGCGGCATTTTGTTCAACCATGAATCGCCTCGCCGCGGTTTGGAATTCGTCACGCGCAAAGTTTCGCATGGCGTGGCGCGCATTGTGCTTGGCTTGCAACGCGAGCTGCGCCTGGGCAACCTTGAGGCGCGCCGCGATTGGGGCTTCGCTGGCGACTACGTGCGCGCGATGTGGCTGATGCTCCAGCAGGACAAGCCCGACGACTACGTGGTCGCCACCGGCGAGACGCACTCTGTGCGCGAGCTGTGCGAGGTCGCTTTCCGCTACGTGGGGCTGAACTGGGAGGACTACGTCGTTGTGGACCCGAAGTTCTACCGCCCCGCCGAGGTGGACTTGCTGATCGGCGACGCGAGCAAGGCACGGCGCGTGCTCGGCTGGCAACCCACTGTCAACTTCGAGCAGCTCGTGCACATGATGGTCGAAGCCGACTTGCGCGCGCTCCGCGAAGCCACGCGCTGACCGTACAATCGCAACAAACTCGCGCACATGGAGAACCCCCTATGAGCGACATCAAGTTCGGCACTGATGGCTGGCGCGGGCGCATCGCTGAAGATTACACGTTCGCTAACGTGCGACGCTGCGCACAGGGCTTCGCGCAATACATCCTCGCCCGCGCGCCTAAGGGCAAAAAGCCCGCAGTCGTGATCGGATACGACAAGCGCTTTCAAAGCGAGGACTTCGCCGCAGCCGCCGCGGAAGTGCTCGCGGCAAACGGCATCAAGGTCTGGCTCACCGACGGCGCAACGCCCACGCCAACCATCGCCTTCGCCGTCACCGCCAAAGGCGCACTCGGCGCGATCAACATCACCGCTAGCCACAACCCACCCCAAGACAACGGCTTTAAAGTGCGCGGCAGCACAGGCGGCGCCGTGGACCCCGAAGGCCTCAAGGAGATCGAGGCAAACATCCCAGCGCCCAACCAGGCTGTGCCCACGATGGACTTCGACGCAGCGGTGAAGAAAGGCCTGATCGAGCGCTTTGACCCCAGCGCAGAATACATTCAGCAACTCAAGCGCCTCGTGAAGATCAAGCCAATCAAAGACGCAGGCTTGAAGATCGTCGTGGACGCGATGTGGGGCAACGGCGCCGGCTGGCTCCCGCGCCTGATCGGCGGCGGGAAAACGGTGCTGCACGAAATCCACAACACGCGCAACCCCATCTTCCCCGAAATGCGCCGCCCTGAGCCGATCCCACCCAACGTGGATGTAGGCCTGCGCACCACCAAGCAACTGGGCTACGACGCTTGCTGCATCACCGATGGCGATGCCGACCGTTGCGGCTTCGGCGACGAGAACGGGCGCTTCATCAACCAGCTTTGGGTGTATGGGCTGCTCGCGCTTTACCTGCTGGAGATCCGCGGCAAGCGCGGCGCCATCGTGAAGACGCTGAGCACCACAAGCATGTTGGAGAAGCTCGGCAAGCTCTACAACGTGCCCGTTTATGAGACCGGCGTAGGGTTCAAATACGTCGCGCCAAAGATGCTGGAGACCAACGCCATGATCGGCGGCGAAGAAAGCGGCGGCTTCGCTTTCGGCGGACATGTGCCCGAGCGCGATGGCATCCTCGCCAACCTGTTCCTGCTCGACTTCATGGTGCAGACCGGCAAGAAGCCCAGCGAACTTGTGGAGATGCTGTTTGAGAAAGTCGGGCCGCATTACTACGACCGCATTGACGTGCCGATTGACGCCGCCAAGCGCGAAGCGATCAAGGCGAAACTCGCGCAAGCGCAGCCTGCGCGCATCGCTGGCGTCGAAGTCATTGGCAAGAACACCACCGATGGCTACAAATTCTTGCTCGCCGATGGCGGCTGGTTGCTGATTCGCATGAGCGGCACGGAGCCGCTGATGCGCATCTACTGCGAGACCACCAAGAAGAAGCTGGTGCGCGCGATCCTGGAGGACGGCGCTAAGCTCGCGCAGGTGTGACGCGCCACGTGCTGACCGACACGCACTGCCACCTCGACACACCCGCGTTCGACACCGACCGCGAGGCGGTGTTCGCTCGCGCGCACGAGGCAGGCATAGCGCGTTTCGTCAACCCCGCCTACGACCTGGAGAGCAGTCGGCGCGCGGTTGCATTGGCGCAGGCGCGCGCCGACGTGTTTGCCGCCGTCGGCATCCACCCGAACGACGCCACAACCTTCAGCGAGACAGCGCTCGACGCCCTACGTGCGCTCGCGCAGCAACCGCGCGTCGTCGCCATCGGTGAGATTGGGCTGGACTACCACTGGAACGTGGCAACGCCTAAGCAACAAGCCGAGGCTTTCATCGCACAGCTCAACCTTGCGCGCGACTTAGCGCTGCCCGTGATCATCCACTGCCGCGAGGCATACGACGACTGCCTTGCGCTGCTGGAGGCGCACGGGCGCGATCTGCCGCTGGTGATGCACGCCTTCGGCGGCGCGCTGCATCACGCGCGCAAAGCGCTCGACCTTGGCTACTTCATCGGCATCGGCGGACCCGTCACCTACCCCAAGGCGCACGCGCTGCGCGAAATCGTCACCTACGTGCCGCTTGAGCGCCTGCTGCTCGAGACCGATTCGCCCTACTTGCCGCCGCAAGGCAAACGCGGCACGCGCAACGAGCCAGCTTACTTGGCGATCGTCGCGCGCGCGATCGCGGAGATGCGGCACCTTGCGCTCGAAGCCCTTGCAGCACAAACCTCGCACAACGCCCACACCTTGTTTCGCTTACCTGCATGAAAGCGCGACGCGCTGGGGCGCTTCCAGCGCGTCGCTTCCGCTTGTGCGCAAAGGGATCGTTCTCGCTACATCATCGAGCGCATGATTTGCTCCAAGCTCTCGCGCGAGGGGCGCAGCTTGGACTCTGGCAAGTAAGCAAGTGGCGTATCGCCAAGGCGGAACGTCTCGGCGAGGTTCGGGCGCTCGGTGTTGATGTAAATCAAGCCTGTGATGAAGAGCTGCTTGTCGTGCGCTTCCATCAACAGGCGCAGCGCTGCTTCTTTGTCGGTGGGGTCATGGCTGCCGTCCAGCTTCTTCAGCAAGATCTTCGAGCCGTCGAACATCTCAACCTCTTTCACCTCGCCCGGCTCGTACTCCACGCGGATCTCCTCCTGCGCCATGATGAAGCCGAAGTCGTTGATGCGCTCATCGTGGCTCTTGCCCCAAGAGTAGCTCTTGGTGGAATCCTCGTGGTTGTTAAACGTGACGCACGGGCTGATGATGTCGATCACGGCGGTGCCGCGGAAGCTGAACGCTGCCTTGAGCAGCTCCACCACCTGCTTGGGATCGCCCGCGAACGAACGCGCGACGAACCCTGCGCCCGCCACAATGGCGAGGTGGCAAAGGTCGAGCGGTGGAAACTCGTTCACGCCAGCGTGCTTTAACTCTTGCCCCAAGTCGGCTGTTGCCGAGAACTGCCCCTTGGTCAAGCCATACACGCCGTTGTTTTCAATGATGTACACCATGCGCAGGTTGCGGCGGATGACGTGCAAGAATTGCCCGATGCCGATGCTGCCTGTGTCACCATCGCCGCTGACGCCAAGCCCGAGCAACTTGTGATTTGCGAGCAACGCGCCCTGCGCCACCGAGGGCATACGCCCGTGCAGGGCATTGAAGCCGAAGGAGCGGCTGAGGAAGTAGGCAGGCGATTTGCTGCTGCATCCGATGCCGCTGAACTTCACAATGTTCTCTGGCTTCAGCCCCAACTCGTAGCACGCCGTGATGATCTGCGAGGAGATCGAGTCGTGGCCGCAGCCGTTGCACAAGGTGGACTCTAAACCCTTGTAGTCTAGCTTGCTCAAGCCGATACTGTTGAGCGCAGCGGCGCGCACGGGCGCGGCTTTCGTCGCTGCGCCGTTGCCGCCGTTTGCAGTCGTCGCAATTGCCATGGGCTAATCCTCCTGCTTGTAGGTTTCCTGATATGCAATCGCCTCGCTGATCCAGCGCGCGGAGAGCGGCAGGCCGTCGAGCTTGTGAATCGAGCGCACCTTTGCCGCCTCCTTTGGCGCGTGGAGCTGCACCAGTTGCGCCAACTGCCCTTCGGCGTTGATCTCCACGACGTAGATGCGCTTGTGCGCAACAAGGAACAACGTGGTGTCCTCGTTCATTGGCAGCGCGCGCAACCGCAGGTAGGAAGTGAGGATGCCTTGCTTGCGCAGCAGATCGCGCGCCTCCTGGATGGCGGGGTCGGTCGAGCCGAAGCCGATGATGCCCACCTCTGCCTCTGGGTCGAGGTCCACCACGGGGCGCGGCATGAGCTTGCGCGCCGTCTCAAACTTGCGCTGCAGGCGCAGCATGTTGTTCTCCCAATCCTCCGGCCGCTCGGAGAGCAACGCGCGCTCGTTGTGACCCGAGCCGCGCGTGAAGTAAGCCGCGAACGGGCTTTGGTTGCCGGGGAGCGTTCGCCAACCGATCCCGTCACCGTCCACGTCCTTGTAGCGCGCGAACCCTTTGGTGGCGTTCACCTGCTCCTCCGTGAGCACCTTGCCACGATCCATGGGCTGATCGGGATACTCAAACGGCGGGCTCATCCATTGGTTCATGCCGAGGTCGAGATCGCTCAGCACGAAGATGGGCGTTTGCAAGCGCTCCGCGAGGTCGAACGCGCGCCAGCCGAACTCAAAGCATTCGGCGACGTTGCCCGGCAGCAACACAGGGTGCTTTGCGTCACCGTGACCGAGATAGTGCACCTTGAGGATGTCACCCTGTGAGGTGCGTGTGGGCAGACCAGTTGCAGGACCGACGCGCTGCACGTCCCAGATCACAGCGGGGATCTCGGCGAAGAAGCCCAAGCCAGCAAATTCCGCCATGAGCGAGATGCCAGGACCTGAGGTGCTGGTCATGGCGCGCGCACCTGCCCATCCCGCGCCCATCACCATGCCCAGCGCCGCCAGCTCATCCTCGGCTTGCACGATGGCGTAGGTGGGGCGCTTTGTCTCGGGGTCGAGGCGCAACTTGGGCAAATACTGATACAGCGCATCGGCAAGGCTGGTCGCCGGGGTAATGGGATACCACGAGACGAAGCTGACACCGCCATAAATCGCGCCGAGCGCGGCTGCGGTGTTGCCGTCAATGAGGATCATCCCTTTGGTCTTGTCCATGCGCTCGACGCGGTAGGGATCGGTCTTGACGAGATGCTCAGAGGCCCACGCCATTGCCGCGCGCACCACGCGCATGTTGGATTCGACCGGCTTCTGCTTGCCTTTGAAGTGGTGCAGGAGCGCAGCTTCGATCTCGTTCACGTCGATCCCGAGCAAGTAACACAGCGCGCCCACATACACCATGTTCGCTACGTAGGTGCGCAGTTTAGGGTCGCTCTCGTGTGCGCGCGCCAGCTCCTTAACAGGGATGGCGTAGTAGTGGATGTCGTCGCGCTGGATCGGCAAGCCGATGTCGTCGGCGTAAATGAACACGCCACCAGGCGCGACAGCAGCGTGGTCTTCCAGCGACGATTCAGGGTTCAGCGAGACGACGATCTCGTTGACGTCGCGGCGAGCGATGTAGCCGTCTCTGCTGACGCGGATGAAGTACCACGTGGGTCTTCCCTGAATGTTCGAGGGGAAGACGTTTTTGCCACTCACGGGGATGCCCATGCGGAAGAGGGCGCGCAACAACGCCAGGTTGGCGGTTTGGCTGCCCGAGCCGTTCTTGGTGGCGACCATGATCGAGAAGTCGTTGACGATTGGCTCGGTCACGGGCGGCACACGCGGCTGCGGGTTCACGCCAATTTCCTGAGGCGTTAGGGGAGAAGCGAAGTCTCTTAACATCGGATTACACTCCTTGAACCGTCTCGGGTTCAGGTGCAACTAGCTTTCTGCAACTTGCGGTTGCTCCACTTTGGAGAATGAGGGCACCGTGCTACGTCGTTGGGTGCGTGGCGTCGGCCGGCGCTGAAGCAGCTTGGTATGCTGAATGAGCAGTTGGTGCGCCTTGTCCACCTCGCCAGCGATGATCGCCTCAACGATGCCTTCGTGATACGTCCAAACCTCGTGTAGGTAGTCGTAGTCTGAGAACACGCTCAGCCCCTCGGCTTCGTAAGCATCCCAATACGCTTCGAGCAAGCCTTTCACGAAAGGATTGTTCAGCCGCCGAAAGATGGTGAGGTGTAGCGCGCGATGCTCGGGGTGCGGGATGCGCGGCGGGTGCTCCTCGAGCTTCTGCCAAGCGCGCGCTATCAGCTCGCGCAACTCTCGGTGATCCTCAGGGGTGAGCAGCGCGACCGCTTCGTGAAAGAAGGCAAACTCCACGTGGTTGCGCAGCTCGCTATACGCCTCGAAGAGGTGACGATTGCAGGCGAGCGCGAACATCAAGCTGGCGCGCACCGCGGGCGCAAAGTCATACTCCATCACGCGGATGCCCGTGCGCGGCCGCACCTCAACCAAGCCAAGCACACGCGCCACCTCAAGCTGCTCGCGCAACTTGCCGATGCTCACGTCTAACTCGTCGCTGAGTTTCTCCAGCGGCGGAAGCTGATCGCCTGGCTTCAAGCACCGGCTCGTGATGTAGTCAAGAAGTTCAGATTCATACGCGCGCGGCATACTCAAAACATCCAACTATTCAGATTCATCATACTTATCGTGCTAGCGAGCATTCTATTGAGCCGCACTGAGTTGTCAACTAGGCGCGTTGCTTTTTAAGGTTTTCAGCATGCTCAAAAGAGTTGTTGAGCGGCTTAAAACAAAAGCCCCTGCGCCTGAGGAGCGCAGGGGCTGAGCGCGCTTGCAAGTGAAGGCTTCAACGGAATGGCGGTGCGTAGAGCAAGCCACCTTTCAGATACGACTCGTTTGGACCGCGCGGGATGTAGGTCTTGGTGTTGGGTCCAAGGTTGCGGTCATAGATCTCGGCGTAGTTGCCCACCAGCTTGATGATGTTGTATGCCCAATCCTTGCTCAAGCCGAGCTTTGCGCCCAGATCGATCTTCTCGTCGGTGCCGAGCAAGCGCTTCACCTCGGGGCGCGTATCCTTCTCGCGCACCTCGTCCACGTTTTGCGAGGTGATGCCGAATTCCTCAGCGGCGAAGGTGACGAACACGGTCCATTGCACGATGTCGAACCACTGGTCATCTCCCTGGCGCACCATTGGACCGAGCGGCTCTTTGGAGAGCGTGACGTCGAGGATCACGTGATCGTCGGGGTTGGGAAGCACCGAGCGGCGCGAGACCAAACCGGACTTGTCTGTGGTCACAGCATCGCAGCGGCCTTCGGAGTAAGCAGCGAAGGTGCTGTTCGCGTCCTCAAACACCGCGGGGGTGTATTGCAAGCCGCGCGCCGCCATTTGGTCGGCGAGGTTCAGCTCGGTGGTCGTGCCCTTCTGCACACAGATCGTGGCACCGTTCAGATCTTCGAGCTTGGTGATGCCGGAGTCCTTCGGCACCATGATGCCCTGACCATCATAGAACGTGGTGGCGACAAAGTTGCTGCCGTTGTCGGTGTCGCGCGTGAGCGTCCACGTGGTGTTGCGGATGAGCACGTCAATCTCACCGCTCTGGAGCGCTGCGAAGCGCTGCTCCGCGGTGAGCGGGCGATACTCCACCTTGTTCACGTCGCCGAAGATCGCTGCTGCCAGCGCCTTGCAGTAGTCAATGTCGAACCCGCTGAAGTTGCCGTTCGGGTCCACAAAGCCAAAGCCGGGCACTTGGCTGTTTACGCCGCAGATCAGCTTGCCGCGATCGCGAATCGCCTTGAGCGTCGCCCCAAAGCCTGAAGGCACAGTGGGCGCGGGCGTTGCCGCTGGTGCAGGCGATTCCGCTGGCACAACCGTGACGGGCACCTCGACGACACGGGTGACCTCAACCACGCGCGTCACCTCAACGGTCTGGGGTTGCCCTTGTTGCGCGGCAGGCGCAGCACATGCGGCGAGCAGCAACGCAGCAGCAGTGAGCCAAGCGAATGGTTGATGATGGAACTTCATTTGATCCCTCCGTGATACAAATTGCCCATTCAAGCCTTGGAGATTATAAGCGGGGAAACGCGTGCCCGTTAACCACCCAGCCTCATGGCTCGAGGATCACCTTCACGGCTTCGCGCTGGTGAATGAGCCTGAGCGCCTCTGCCATGTGCGCCAGCGGCAGCGTGTGGGTGATCACGGGCGCTGTGCGCACCAGATCACGCGCGATCAGGTCGAGGCTCGCCTCGAAGTCGTCCCATGTGTAGCAAAAGCTGCCTTCGACGCGCAGCTCCTTGCGGATGATCTGCGCGGGGTCGAACTGCGCATGTTCGTGAAAAATGCCAAGCAGCAACACGCGCGCCCCGGGCGCTGCGACGCGGAACACGTCGTGGAACACCTCAGGCTTGCCCGTCGCTTCAATCACGACGGAAGGCATCGCGCCATGGTTGGCCTCGCGCACAGCCGAGACAAGGTCTTGCGCCTGCGCCGATTCGATCACGGCGTCCGCGCCTGTGCGCAAAGCGATCTCAGCGCGCAAGCCTCGCCGTGGCGTAATGGCGATCACGCGCCGAACGCCATGCGCGCGCACCGCTTGCAAAGCGTAAAGCCCTATTGGGCCCAAGCCGAAGATCGCCACGTCGTCTTGCGGCTGAAGATTCAGCCGACGAATGCCGCGGTACGACGACGCCACAGGATCAACCGAGGCGCCATCAGCGAAGCTGAGGTGATCGGGCAGGCGATGTAGCGTTTTCTCTGGCGCGAGCACATACTCGGCAAACGCGCCGTTGATGTGAATGCCGATCTCGGTGATGTGCGGGCACAGGTTCTCTTCGCCGCGCCGACACGCGGCACACGTGCCACAGCCGATCACTAACCCGACCGCGACGCGCTCACCAACATGCCACGCCTGCACGCCTTCGCCGAGCGCATCAATCTCGCCTGCGAACTCATGCCCGGGGATCAGCGGATAGGGCACTTTGCGGATGCCCTCGAAGATGGGGATGTCGGTGCCGCAGATGCCCACTGCGCGCACGCGCACGCGCACCCACCCCGGTGGCGGCTGCGGAACAGGCACTTCGCGCAGCGCAAACCCTGGCCCTGGTCCCTCTTTGACAACGGCTAGCATCGTCAGCACGCGCGCGCTCACACGGCTTTCAGCGCCTCGGTGACCAAGCCGACCACTTCATCCGCCTGCTGCTCGGTGAGGATGAGCGCTGGTGCGAAACGCAGCGCGCTTGGACCGCACTTCGTCATCACCACGCCGTGCTTCGCCAGCGACTTGATCACCTGCTTCACTCGTTCGGTGCTGATCGGCTGGTTGTGCTCGTCCACCAAGTCCACCGCGACCATCAACCCTTTGCCGCGCACCTCGCCGATCATAGGGACCTCCGCGCGCGCTGCCTCAAAGCCCTGCATCAGCCGTCGCCCAACGCGCACAGCGTTCTCGAGCAAGTTCTCCTCGCGCATGATGGCGATCGTCTCCAGGCCGGCGCGGCAGGCGATCGGGTTTCCACCGAAGGTGCTCCCGTGGGCGCCGGGCCACCAGCGGTTCATGATCTCCGCGCGCGCCACCACCCCGCCAAGCGGCAGCCCGCCGCCGATCGCCTTGCCGAGCGCGACAATGTCCGGCACGATGCCGCTGTGCTCGAACGCAAACCAACGCCCTGTTCGCCCCAGCCCTGTTTGCACTTCGTCCACGATCAGCAGCGCGCCTGTGCGATCGCAGATCGCGCGCAGTGTGGGGAGAAAATCATCGGGCGGGACGATGTAGCCGCCTTCGCCTGCAATCGGCTCGACGAGGATCGCGGCGAGATCGTCAGGGTGCACTAACTTCTCGAGCGTGAGCTGGATGAACGCCTTCCACTGTCCGCAACACGTTTGCGGTGTGCGCGAGCCGTGACCAAAGGGGCAGCGGCTGCAATGGGGATACGGCACGTGTTCAACGCCCGTGAGCAAGCCCGCGAGATGGCGTCGGTAGGCGCTGCTGCTGCCTGTCGCCGCGAGCGCGCCCATCGGCCGCCCGTGGAAGCCATCCATGAACGCAAGCACCATGCTCCGCCCAGTGGCGACGCGCGCGAGCTTGAGCGCCGTCTCCACCGCCTCACTGCCGCTGTTGACGAGCAACACCTTGCCCTTGTCGAGTGGCTCCGGCATCAGGCTCAACAACGTCTCCGCCATCTCGACGTAGGGCGCCATGTAGCCGACATGCGCCGCGGCGTGGATAAGCGTTTGCGCTTGTTCGGCAATCGCCCTCACCACGCGTGGGTGCGAGTGCCCAACATTCATCGTGGCGATGCCTGCGGCCATGTCATAGTAGCGCTTGCCTTCAAAGTCGTATAAGAACACGCCTTCGCCGCGCGCAAACGCCACATCGGTGTAGCGGTAGATCGCGGGGCTGACGACTTCACGATCGCGCGCAATGAGCGACTCCGAGGTCCAGTGCACCGTGCCGTTGAGCGTGAGGGCGTCTTGTTCGAGCGTCATAGCACTGCCAAGCGTACCTGCTTCCTCCTGCTTTCGCAAGGGCGGCTTAGCTCACGTTGTTGCAAGCGCGGCTTCCGATGCCAGCGACAGCCGCGGCAGTTGCAACAGCAACACATCGAACGCAAGGCGCGCGTTCACGTTTGCCTCGAGGCGCGCGAGTGTGCGCGCGAGCAAGCGCAGCCAATGCGCCACTTCCGCAAGCGGCACCGCAGCCCAGAGCGCGCGCACCAGCGGCAGGCGATCGCTGTTCAACACTTCAGCTTCTGGTGCGACATGCAAGCGAGCAACATCGCGCCACAAAAGCATCCAGTCCAAAAGCACAGCGCGCTGCTCCTCAAGCGAAAGGCGCGCCAGCGCTTCAGCATAAGCGAAGCGATCAGTGTAGCCCGCTTGCACAAGGCGTTGGAGATCATCCAAACGCTGCGCGCGCGCCTCTAGCAGCGACGGCTCTGCCGCCGCGCGCAACGCCCAGCCCACGCGTCCGCGTGAGAGGCGCGCGATGAACCAAGCGCGCTCATGCGCAACGCCGCGCTCGATTAATGCCTCTGCAATCTGCGCGATGGGCACGGGACGCAGCGCCAACACTTGGCAACGCGAGACAATCGTGGGCAACAGCAGCTCAGCTACCGGCGCGATGAGCACGATCACCACCGCAGGCGGGGGTTCCTCAAGCGTCTTGAGCAGCGCGTTTTGGCTCGATTCGGTCATGGATTGCGCTTCGTCAATCACCAACACGCGATGTGCCGCTTCAACAGGTGCGAGGGTGATCGCATGAAGCGCCGCGCGCACTGCCTCAACCTTGATGCTGTCGCCGTCTGGCTCCAACCAAAGCAGATCAGGATGCTTTCCCGTCTCCACCAGGCGTTGCGCGCGCGGTGTCTCACCAAGCAAAGCGGCTGCCAACGCGCGCGCAAGCGTTGCCTTGCCGACCTGCGCTGGACCGACGAACAGGTGCGCCTGGGCGAGCGTGCCCTGCGCCAGCGCCGCACGCAACCGACGCACCGCCCACTGGTGACCGACGACAGACCACATCACCGCGCTGCGCGCGCGTGCGTTGCCCGCCGTGCGCGCTGAACGGCTCGGTAGCCCACGAAGGCGATCAGCAGCACAAAGAGCACCAGCAACACCGGCGCGAAGATCGCCAGCAGCGTCGTGAACGCCGAAGTCGCATCCTCGGCGAGGCTCACCACGGGCGCGCCAATGCCCATCGTCGCCGCGTTGATCGCAGGGCGCGCAGCGGCTTTCGCCGAATGTGCCCCAAACGCCGTCACCAACCCCAGGATGAGCGCCAACGTCGGGTCGAGCCAACTCACCGCCCCTGTGTTTGCCGCAAAGAGAACGGCACCCGCAGCAGGGCGGACGAAGGTTTGGATCAAGTCGTTCACGTGATCGACCGCTGGGACTTTATCCGCCACAAACTCGATCGCGCCGAGCAGCGCCAACGCAACAATGACCGGTACGCTCGCCAAGACATCGAAAGGCTCGCGCAACTCTAGCAACCCTGCTCTCGCCAACACAGCGACGATGAGCAAAGGAATGTAGGCGTTCAAGCCAGCCGCACCCGCTAGCCCAAACGCGCTGATCAGGCTCGCCACACTCATGGTCTTCCTCCTGAGCAATTCTTCCCGGCCCGACGTGCGCCCATGCAAGCATGTTCAGCAATCGTTCACCGCAGTGTAACGCACTTTGTTTGTAGGTCTCCCAAGCGGCGCATCTGTGCTAAAATAAGCGCACAATTGAATTTGGGGAGTGGCCAAGCGGTAAGGCACCTGACTCTGGATCAGGGGATCGTTGGTTCGAATCCAACCTCCCCAGTTGGCTCAGCAAAGCAGAATTGCGCGCAAGCCGATTCTGCGTTTTTGTTTCCATGACGCCAGAACCATCTGACGGCGACTTGCGGCAAGCCACATGCGCGGTGGTGTTGGCGGCGGGGCTTGGCACGCGCATGAAGTCTGCCTTGCCTAAGGTGTTGCATCCCCTCTGCGGCTTGCCGATGATCGCCTACCCGCTGCGCGCGCTCACGGAAGCAGGCATCCCCTCAATCTTCGTGGTGCACAACCCCGCGCTGGTCTCCTTGCGTGAGCATCTCGGTCAGAACGTTGTGCTTGTTCCCCAATCGCCGCCGCTCGGCACAGCGCATGCTGTCCAACAGGCACAACCCTACGCCCAAGGCTTTGCCGAGGTGATGGTACTCAACGGAGACACCCCGCTCATCCAACCCGAAACCATCCGCGCCTTGGTGCAAGCGCGCCGCGCAGCCGACGCAGCGGTTGCGCTGCTCACTATGACGCCCGCAAACCCGCAGGGCCTGGGGCGCATCGTGCGCAGCGAGGATGGCGCTCGCGTGCGCGCCATCGTCGAAGAAGTGGATTGCACCCCCGAGCAGCGCCGCATCCGCGAAGTGAACGCGGGCGCGTATTGCTTCGACGGAACGTGGGTGTGGTCGGCGCTGGCGCGCGTGCAGCCCAACCCGCGCAAGGGCGAGTATTTCCTCACCGACCTCGTTGCTCTTGCCAACGCAGAAGGTCGCGCGGTTGTCGCCGTAACAGTGCCTGAGGAAGAAGGGCTTGGCATCAACACGCGCGCCGAGCTTGCACGCGCCGAAGCCGTGCTGCGGCAGCGCATCAACACTCAACACATGCTTAACGGTGTGACGATCGTTGATCCTGCCACCACATACATCGAGGCGACGGTGCAAATCGCGCAAGATACGGTGATCTTCCCCAACACCTTCTTGCGCGGCAACACCGTGATCGGCGAAGGGTGTGAGATCGGTCCGAACAGCATGTTGGTTGACGCGCAGATCGGGCGCCGCGTGCGCATCACCTACTCCGTCATCGAGCATTCGCGCTTGGACGACGACGCCGACGCTGGGCCTTTTGCGCATATCCGCGGCGGCGCGCACATCGGCCCGCGCGTGCACATCGGCAACTTTGCAGAAGTGAAGAACAGCGTGCTCGGCGCAGAGACCAAGATGGGGCACTTCAGCTACGTGGGCGACGCAACGATCGGCGCTGGCGTGAACATCGGCGCGGGCACGATCACGTGCAACTACGATGGTGAGCGCAAACACCCGACGCACATCGGCGACGGCGCCTTCATCGGCAGCGACACGATGCTTGTCGCTCCGGTGCGCATCGGCGAAGGAGCCAAAACCGGTGCTGGCGCAGTGGTGACCAAAGACGTGCCGCCGCACACGCTCGCGGTTGGCGTGCCGGCGCGCCCCATTCGCCGCTTGCGCCCCAACGAGGACTAGGGCTGCGATGGACGTTGCGTTATTCCTGATCGCCTCTGGCTTCCGCGCCTTCTTCGCCCTCGCCCGCAGCGCGCTGATCAACATGCGCCGCCCTCGGCTGATCGAGCTGGAGCATCGCGGCTTAGCCTCGGCGCGATTGGTGCATCAGCTCGTCGAGCACTCAAGCCGATTACTTGCGACGGCTGAGATCGGCGCCCTCTTCAGCCTGGTCTTCGCCGCTGGCTTGGGCACGCTCGCGTTCGTGCCGCCCTTGCACCACCAACTCATCGCGCTCGCCTTGCCCGAAGACGCGGCGCGCGTCCTCGCTTTTGTCGGCGTCATGATCATCGTCGCGCTGTTTCTCTTCGTCGTGGGGCGACTGGTGCCCGAGGCGCTCGCGCTGCGCTACACCGAGACGCTCGCGCTGGCGCTCGTGTATCCAATGCAGGCATTTAGCCTCGGGCTAACGCCGTTCGTGCGCTTTGCGGTGACGCTCAGCAACTGGCTGGCGATCCCGATGGGCGGGCAAAAGCGTGAAGGCGCCGCGCTGATTACCGAAGAGGAGATCAAAACGCTAGTGGACGCGAGCGAGGAAGAGGGGCTGATCGAAGAGGAAGAAAAAGCCATGATCCTCTCGGTGCTCGACTTCGGCGACACCATCGCGCGCGAGGTGATGGTGCCGCGGCTGGACATCGTTGCGCTGGAGGTGAACACGCCCTTCGACCAAGCCCTGGACACTGTGATCGCGGCGGGACACTCGCGCATCCCGGTTTACCGCGAGACGATTGACGACATCATCGGCATCCTCTACGCCAAAGACCTGCTCAAGCAACTGCGCGACGGCAACAAGCCGCCCCTCGAGCAAATGCTGCGCCCTGTGATCTTCACGCCAGAATCCAAGCGCGTCAGCGAGCTGCTGCAAGAGCTGCAAAAGGCGCGCGTGCACATGGCGATCGTGGTGGACGAGTTCGGCGGCACGGCGGGCTTGGTGACCATCGAGGATATTCTCGAGGAGATCGTCGGCGAGATCCGCGACGAGTTCGACACCGAAGAGCCTGAGGCATATCCGCTCCCCGATCAGAACGGCTACCTCTTCAAAGCAAGCATCAACCTTGAGGACGCAGGCAAAGTGTTGCAGGTGGACTTCCCCGAAGGTGAAAGCGACACACTCGGCGGGTTCGTGTACGACCAGCTCGGCAGGGTGCCGCAAGTGGGCGAACAGGTGCGGTGGGGCAATTGGCTGATCGAGGTGCAAGAGGTGAAGGACCGGCGCATCCTCAAGCTCAAGGCAACACGCGTGCCCGAAACGGAAGCCGCCGAGAAAGAGACCCACACGCACGTGCCATCTGCCGAATCAAACAGCAACGGCAAGCAGCCGTTGCGCACGCGCGAAGCACAAGCGTGACTGCACCATGCCGCGCCTTGGGATCTCCGCACGACGTGCGCTTGAATCGAGCCTTGCCCGAGTGCTCGGCGCGCGTCTTCAGCCTTCAACCGTGCTCGAGGCTTTGTTGCAAGCACTCGAGGAAGCACACGATGCACCCCCCACGGCGTTTCACATCGCACTGCACCCCGCCGACTACCAGGCATTGCTCACCTTGCAGCCAACCGCTGCTGAGGCGCTGGCTGAAATCGCGCGGCTTGTGATGCTGCACTTCGGGTGGACACCCGAGCTGCCGCCGCGCGTGTGGCTATACGCGGACGCAAGCGTAGCACCGTCTGCTGTGCGTGTGCAGGCACACAGCATCACAGAAGCCCCAGACGCGACAACCTCCAAGCCCACCACCAACCTGCCGCGCCGCCCGTTCATCATCACGCCAGACGGGCGGCACATTCCGCTTGCTGCCAAGCGCATCCGCGTCGGGCGCGCGCAGGATAACGACGTGATTCTCGACGATCTACGCGTCTCGCGTCATCATCTCGAGCTGCGCTGGCAGGAGGAAATGCAGCGCTTTCTTGCTGTTGATCTCGGCAGCGCAGGCGGCACACGGCTAAACGGCGAACCGATCCAACAGTGCACGCTCGAGCCTGGCGACGTCCTCTCCCTCGCCGGCGTGACGATCATCTACGGCGAGGCAGAAGGCCCCTCAGCGACGCAGAAAGTGAAGTGAAAAATGTCTAAGCTACCCCTGCAAGGACTGCTGCCGCTTCCACATACCTAACCCCAAACCGCATGGCTACAACACCACCACGCGCCAGCAGGCTGTCGCCATGGCAGCGGACGGGCACAGCAATCGCAGCATCGCACGCGCGTTGCAATCAACCATCAACCTATCGCCAACTGGGTCAAGACAGCAGCAACGCAAGCCAAATCTGCAAGGTTGAACGAAGCAGCCGCTGCTTTCTGAGCTTCGCGGTGATGCACGCGCTTAGCCCACAGGCACTTTAGCCGTTGGTGATGTGTAGCCACTCCCTTCTGCTTCACCAAGAGAGATGTGTTTCTTTGGAACAGCAAGTACTAGCAATAGCAAACTAAGCACTAAAACTAATGCAAACTTCATGCGCTGCTCCCCCTGCTTAGCGCGGCTTCACCTATATCAAAACTCATCGTTGATTTAGCCACGCGCATTGGATGCTTGAGTTGCATTCAAAAACCGAGCACAGTTCTCTACACCTTTGCTGACCGCATTGGATTGATGCTCGCTAGCTACAGCTAGGGCTGCATACTCCCTATAATCGGATAACCTTCCCATGGCCCGCAAGAAGCAAGCAACCGCCGCGCTAGGCAACGGCACGCAGCTCACGCTTGAGACGATAGAAGACAACCGCTACGGGCGCATCCGCCTCGCCGACATCAACGCGGAGATGCAGAGCAGCTACCTCTCCTACGCGATGTCGGTGATCGTCAGCCGCGCGCTGCCCGACGCGCGCGACGGGCTGAAACCCGTGCAGCGGCGCATCCTCTACGTGATGTACGACACGGGCTTGCGCCCTGATGCCCCCTACCGCAAGAGCGCACGCATCGTCGGCGACGTGCTCGGCAAATACCATCCCCACGGCGATCAACCTGTGTACGAAGCGATGGCGCGCATGGCGCAGGACTTCTCCATGCGCTACGCATTGATCGATGGGCAGGGCAACTTCGGCAGCGTGGACGGCGACCCGCCCGCAGCCATGCGCTACACCGAAGCACGCCTGAGCGCGCTGGCGATGGAGATGTTGGCGGACCTTGAAAAGAACACGGTGGACTTCACCGACAATTACGACGGCACCCACCGTGAACCCACCGTGTTGCCAGCCGCGCTCCCTAACCTGATCCTCAACGGCGCCACTGGCATCGCCGTCGGCATGGCGACGAACATCCCACCGCACAACCTCGGCGAGGTCGTAGATGCGCTCGTGTTCATGCTCGACCGCATCGCGGAGAAGCGCGGCGCCGCTAAGCGCATGCAAGAGGGCGAAGTGCCCGAGGCCGAAGTGGACGTTGATGAACTCATGCGCTTCATCAAGGGTCCAGACTTCCCCACGGGTGGCTTGGTCTTCCGCTACGACGACAAGACCGAGGGCGGCGACGCGATCCGCACTGCCTACGCCACAGGACGCGGCAAGATCATCGTGCAGGCGCGCGCCCACATCGAAGAAGGCACGCGCGGGCGCACGCACATCATCATCACCGAGTTGCCCTACGCCGTCAACAAAAGCGCGCTGATCGAGCGCATCGCGGAGCTGGTGCGCGACGAAAAGATCACCGGCATCACCGACATCCATGACGAAAGCGACCGTCGCGGCATGCGGATCGTGATAGACATCGCCAAAGGTGAAGACCCGCGCAAAGTGCTCGCTGCGCTCTACAAACACACCGCGATGCGCACGGCGTTCGGCGTGATCATGCTGGCGCTCGTGGACGGCGAGCCGCGCGTGTTGCCGCTGCGCAAGCTGCTCCAGGTGTTCATCGAGCACCGCGTGAGCGTGGTCAAGCGCCGCAGCGCCTTTGATCTTGAAGAAGCACAACGCCGCGCCCACATCCTAGAAGGATTGGTGCGCGCGCTGGACATGATCGACGCGATCATCAAGCTCATCCGCAGCGCGCGCGACACGGAGGCAGCGCGTAAGGGCCTGATCACCACCTTTAAGTTCACGGAAGCCCAAGCGCAGGCGATCCTCGAAATGCCCCTCCGCCGCCTCACGCAGCTCGACCGCAAGAAGCTCGAAGAAGAGCTTGCCGAGAAACGCAAGTTGATCCGTTACCTCGAAGACCTGCTCAAGCACCCGATCAAAATCTTGGGCGTCATCAAAGAGGAGCTACTTGCGTTGAAGCAGAGATATGGCGACCCGCGCCGAACCGTGATTGTTGGCGAGACAACACGCGGCAAACGCAAGGTGGTCTCAGGCGAGGACTTCCCGCTCACTGCGCACGAAGCCATCGGTGATGAAACCGCCTACGTGGTGGTGAGCGCGAACGGCAAGGTGGGGCGCCTTGCCCACGCACCGCGCTTCACGAGCACAACCGAAGTGCCGCCCATCGCCGTCGTGCGCGCCAGCACGCGCGCCATGCTCTACATCGTCGGCGCTTCGGGCAAGGGCGTGGCGTTGAGCATCGGCACCTTGCCCCAAGAGGACCCCACCCAAGGGCAAGGCGTTGCCCTGAGCAGCATCAGCCCCTTTGCCGAAGGCGATGCCGTGATCGGCGCTTTCGCAGTCGATCGCACTGCCCTGAAGAAAGGCGAAGAAGAGAGCGGCCCCTTCATGCTCTGCGTCACGGCGGCTGGCATGGTGAAGCGCAGCAGCGTTGCGCTGTTGCCCGGCGCCAACGCACAAAGCTTCACCGCGATCAGCGTGAGCACAGGCGACCGCGCGGTGAGCGTTCTACTAGCGAACGGCGACGAGGACGTGTTGCTGCTCACGCGCCAAGGCATGGCGATCCGCTTTGCGCAAGCCGAGGTGCGCCCCATGGGACTAGTGGCTGGCGGTGTCGTGGGGATCAAGTTGGGCACAGGCGACGAGGTCGTCAGCGCTGCGCTGATCCCGCCCAAGGAGAAAGCACGCGAGTTAGTGCTCGCCACGAGCGATGGGCGCGCTAAGCGCGTCGCGCTGAAGGAGTTCCCCGTGCAAGGGCGCGCAGGCAAAGGCGTGATTGCGGCGAAGCAGAACGGCGCACGCCTCATCGGCGGCGTGCTCGCTGCGCCAGAGGACACCATGATCTTCATCAGCGCGAAAGGGCACGTGAAGATGCTCAAAGCAAAACAGGTGAGCCGGCACGGGCGCGCAGCCCTCGGCGAAGCCGCGATTGCGCTAGGCGCGAAAGATGCACTTGTAGGTGCACTGCTCATGCCAAACGTGTGAACCCGCGCCACAATCTTAAAAAGCAACGCAAGCCCTTGACAAATCCGCGTCATTCTGTATTCTTGTCCGTCGTTGGACAAGTGAATAGCCCTTGAGCGCACTCTTATCCAGAGAGGTGGAGGGACCGGCCCTGTGAAGCCTCGGCAACCTTGGGTGCAAGGTGCCAATTCCGGCAGCGAAGAGCTGGAAGATGAGAGGTTGCGACGATTCGCCGATGAATCGCCCTCTTGTCTACCAGCGCAAGAGGGCGATTTCCTTTCCAACAGACGCACGCTGCGTTGTGGGCGACGCGCGGCGCAGCGTCTGATCGGTGAATTGTCGCCCGCGAAAGGAGCAAGAGCGATGTCCGACACACCACACAAGTTCCACTTCGACACGCTGCTGCTGCATGGCGGCACGCAGCCCGATCCGACGACCGGCGCACGCGCCGTGCCGATTTACCAAACCACGTCCTACCAGTTCCGCGACACCGACCACGCAGCCAACCTTTTTGCTCTCAAAGAGTTGGGCAACATTTACACGCGCATCATGAACCCCACCAACGACGTGGTGGAGCAACGCATCGCGGCGCTGGAGGGTGGCGTAGGCGCGCTGGTGCTCAGCTCGGGCCAAGCTGCCGAGACGTTCGCTATTCTCAACTTGGCGCAGGCAGGCGACCACATCGTTAGCTCTGCCTCGCTCTACGGCGGCACGTACAACCTGTTTCACTACACCTTGCCCAAGCTGGGCATCGAAGTGACGTTTGTGGATCCCAGCGACCCAGAGAACTTCCGCCGCGCGATCCGCCCGAACACCAAAGCAATCTACGGCGAAAGCGTCGGCAACCCCAAGCTCGACATCTTCCCCTTCGAGGAAGTGGCGCAGATCGCGCACGAGAACAGCCTGCCGCTGATCATTGACAACACCACCCCCACACCTTATCTGCTGCGCCCGATCGAGTGGGGCGCCGACATTGTGGTGCACTCAACCACGAAGTACATCGGCGGACACGGCTTGAGCATCGGCGGCGTGATCGTGGACGGCGGCACGTTCGACTGGAGCAAAAGCTGGCGCCACGAAGCCTACTTCAACAAGCCCGACCCCAGCTATCACGGCTTGGTGTATTCCGAGCTGGGGCGCGCCGCGTACATCCTGAAGGCACGGCTTACATTGCTGCGCGACATCGGCGCATGCCAATCGCCGTTCAACTCGTTCCTCAACATCATCGGCTTGGAGACGCTGCACGTGCGCATGGAGCGGCACATCCAAAACGCAAACGCCGTCGCCGAGTTTCTCTCCAAGCACCCTCACGTCTCGTGGGTGATCCACCCAAGCTTGCCTGACTACCCTCACAAGGATCGCTTGCAAAAGTACGCCCCTAAGGGCGTGACGGCACTTGTGGGCTTCGGTATCAAAGGCGGACGTGAGGCAGGGCGTCAGTTCATCAACCACCTCAAGCTCTTCTCGCACGTCGCCAACATCGGCGATGCCAAATCACTCGCCATTCACCCAGCGACCACAACGCACTCACAGCTCACACCCGAGGAGCAGTTGGCGACAGGCGTGACCGACGACTTCATCCGTCTAAGCATTGGGCTTGAGGACATCCGCGACATCCTTTGGGATCTCGACCAGGCGCTTGAGGCTGCGGTGTCCATCGTCGGCAACGGACGCAAGACCTTCGCCACTTAAACTCACTGACTGGCAAGCGCTGCCGACTTGTGACCTGCTGACTTGCAATGAGTGACCTGATCGTTCAGACGCAGTACTTCCACTACCCAGGCGAGATCACGTTGCAGAGCGGCGCAAAGCTCGGTCCGCTGACCATCGCCTACGAAACCTACGGTGAGCTGAACGCCGACCGCAGCAACGCGATCCTGATCTGCCATGCTTGGAGCGGCGATGCACATGCTGCGGGGAAACATTCCCCAGACGACCCCAAGCCAGGGTGGTGGGATAACGCCATTGGTCCTGGCAAGGCGTTCGACACCGACAAGTACTTCATCGTTTGCTCGAACGTGATCGGGGGATGCGGCGGCAGCACGGGGCCTTCTTCAATCAACCCACGCACGGGCAAGCCGTATGGCTTGAGCTTCCCCATCGTCACCATTGCCGACATGGTGCAAGCGCAGGCGCTGCTCACCGATCACCTCGGCATCGAACGCTGGTTGTGCGTTGCAGGCGGCAGCATGGGCGGCATGCAAGCGCTGCAATGGACGGTCTCTTACCCTGAGCGCGTGCGCAGCGCGATCTTGCTAGCGACCACAGCGCGCCTCTCGCCGCAGACCATCGCGCTGAACGCCGTGCCGCGCCAAGCAATTTACGCCGACCCCAACTGGAACAACGGCGACTATTACGACAAAACACCACCTGTGGCGGGGCTGGCGGTCGCCCGCATGATCGGACACATCACCTTCTTGAGCGACGCCTCGATGCGCGAAAAGTTCGGTCGGCGGCTGCGCAACGGCAACACCTACGGCTACTCGCTCGCGCCCGAGTTCGAGGTGGAGAGTTACCTGAACTACCGCGGGCAATCGTTCACCAAGCGCTTTGACGCCAACTCATTCATCTACCTCAGCAAAGCCATGGACTACTTCGACTTGTCCTATGGCTTGCCCTCGCTTGCCGATGCCTTCCGCAAGGTCACGGCAAAGTTCTTGGTGGTAAGCTACACCTCGGACTGGCTCTATCCGCCGTGGCAGTCGAAGGAGCTGGTGCGCGCGCTGCTGCAAAACGACATTGACGTGACCTACGTTGAGATTGAGAGCAACTACGGGCACGATGCCTTTCTCATCGAGGTGGACCGGCTTGCGGAGTTAACGCGCGTGTTCCTGGCACGGGTGGAGAACGAAGGCAAACAACGCGCCGCCCTGCCTCTCACCAACGGCAAGACTTCTCACGCATGACATCAGCAGCGCCGAGGGACAAGGCGCGGGCGCATTCCCTCGGCGCTGCAGTGGTAGGCTGGATGTTGCGCTTGTATTTGCGCAATCGTTCTCCCCTCGATACAATGCCAGAGGAGAAACCCAACCTAGGAGGACCTTCATGCACACTCGCGCACCGGCTCGGCTTGTTGCCGCGCTTTCTGCGGCTGCATTGCTGCTTAGCGGCTGCGGCAGTGATTTCCGCCTTGCGCTGCCGCGCATCATCGTCGAGTTTGACGCCGAGGGCTACCCAAGCGTGATCGGCATCAGCGGGCGCACCTTCGGCGCGCAGGTGCTTGCGCCCTCGCTGGTGCAGCAGATCACGCAGTCCAACATTCAGCACATCGAGCTTGCCTGGCGCCCTGAGGGCGTGTTCCTCTGGGCAAACGCTAAACCGCTCACCGGGCTTACTTTGAGCGAGCAATCCTTCAACGTAGTCACTGAGCTAGTGAAACGCTTCGGCATCGCAAACCCCAGCGAAGACCCGGTAGCAGGATTGGGTTTGTGGCTAGCGCGTGTGTTGCAGCTCAACGTTGTGCTGAAATTTCCCGTCCAGCCCGGCAGTAGCGAAGTGCCGTTGCGCGATGAGCGTGCGCCGTTGCCGATGGGCGGTTCGAACGTCGCACCTGCATCCATTATCGGGCTTAAGCTTGCTTTCGACGAAAACGGTGTGCCCTCATTCGCTGGCGTCTCCTTTACGGAGCTACAACGCTTAGCCGGCGTTGATCTCAGCGCTGCCTTCCTCCCGCGCGATGTTGTGCAGCAGCTCGTCGCCGCTGGCATCCAGCACATCACCATCCGCACTAGCCCCGAAGGGATCAAGCTATGGGTAAACGCTGACCCAGTGACCACGCTCATGTGGAGCGAGGAGATGCTCACCAACACCGCCGAAACCGTGAGCAGCTTGCAGTTGCTTGACCCAGCCGTGGCAGCGGTCGTCAAGCAGTTTGTGCCTCTCGCAAACCGCCTCGATGCGAACATTGTGCTGCGCTTTCCCACTGGCGGCGCCGCGCCCATCCCTGAGCCGAACTAAGAGACGCTCGTAGCCTTTTTGCCAAACACATCCGCCCTCACGATGATCTCCGTGAGGGCTTTTATTTGCTAAACGCTCATCGAGAGCGCCACAACTGAAGGCTCACCCCCCAAGGTTCAAGCTGCACATGTTGCGCCTGCGCCTCTGCGCCAAGCAGAGACGTTGGCTCACCGCGCAAAGGACGCGGCGCGCGCTCGATTGGCACGCGCACCGCCTGCGGCTCTGCACTGAAGTTGAAGATCACCAGCGCAACTTCTGATCCATCCCAACGCCAAAGACCTAAGCAAACCGATGCGCATCCTTCGACCTCGTCGAGCAATTGAAAGCTCGTCGCGCGCAACGAAGGATGTTCACGGCGCAAGCGCCCGAGACGGCGATAGAAGTTGAGCAACGAATCTGGGTCGCCCTCCTGCTCTTCTACCGAGACGCCATCGTACGGGCGATTGTGGCGATCGGCTGGGCGGAACCAGCGCGTCATTCCTGGTCCTTCTTCAGCCGCGTACCAATCCATCGGCTCGCGGCGATACTCGTCGTAAGCAGCACCCTGCCCTTTTGTGCCGCGCATCCCGATCTCCTCGCCGTAGTAGATGATGGGAATGCCTGGCATCAGGAATGCAGCCGCTGCCATGAGACGCATACGCGCGGGATCGCCTTGCACCGCAGAAGCGATGCGATTTGTGTCATGATTCGAGGGGAAACGCACAATCTGCGCGCCGCGCGGGTACAGACGCTGCATCGCACCCAGCGCCCCATACAACACGCTCGGCGGCAGCTGACCGTTAATCACGCCGCCACCGTTCACGTTGTCGCCCCCTGTCATGAGCAGGTACCAAGGGAAATCGAACAGCGCGTCGAAGCCATCGAGGAAGTATTGCTGCAACACCGCGGTTTGCCCATCCCAAACCTCGCCAAGGAGCACAGCATCGGGGTATTGCGTCTTCACCGCTGCGCGCAACTCGCCCCAAAACCAATGCTCCACGCCGCGCGCGTAATCACACCGCAGCCCATCCACGCCCAGCTCCAGCCAGAACAACGCCGCGCGGATGAGATACTCGCGCACGGCGCGATTGCTGTGGTTCCACTCGGGAAGATAGCCCGTGCCGAAAAACGACGCGTAGGTGCGATTTTGCGCATCCTTGAAAAGAAACCAATCCGTGTAGGGTGAGCTGGGATTGAGGTACGCGTCTTTGAAGTAGGGGTGTGCCAATGAGGTGTGGTTTGCGACGTAGTCCACGATCAAGCGCATGTCGCGCTGCTTAAGCTCCACCAACAGCGCCTTGAAGTCTTCCAGCGTGCCGAACTCTGGATTAACCTCGAAGTAATCCACCACGTCGTAGCCGTGGTAACTCGTCGCCGGGTAGTGCGGGTTAAGCCAAATCGTATCCACCCCAAGCGACTGGATGTAATCGAGCTTCTGGCGAATGCCGTTCAAGTCGCCGATGCCGTCGCCGTCGGAATCGTAAAAACTGCGCGGGAAAATTTGGTAAAGCGTTGCTTCGTTAAACCAGGCGGGCGTCTCGATGAGCGGGCGCCGATCGGGCGTTGGGGTGCGCTGAGGCTGTGCACGCGCGGCTGGGGAGGGCGTCGGCGCGGGCGACGGCGGTGCAGGTGCCTGGGGCACCCCTGCACACGCCGCGAGCAGCAGCACCAAGCCCACCCAGATGCTCCTCCATTTCGTCTTCATGCAGTGGAGCAGTGTAAAGCCATCCAGCACAGGCGCAAGTGCGCAGTTCAAGCAGTAGGTGGCAGGCGCGCCCAGCGCACTGAGCGGAATGTCACCAAGCGGTTGACGACGTAGTTCCAGACCATGACGATCAACGCAGAAACCGCCTTGGTGAGGTTCAAGCCAATCACCGCGCTGCCGACCAGGAAGCTGATCGGCGCGTAGAACAGGAACAGCACCGCCTCGTTGATGCCCAGCCCCATTGCGTTCACGGCGAGAAACACGGGCATCTGCTTGCGCTTCTTCACGTGGCGCGCCTCGGGGTACACCCATAGGCGGTTCCAGATGTAGTTGTGCGTCGCCGCGGTGACGAACGCCACGCCGACCGCGATCGGCTCATACACATGCAGCCCGTGCGCCAGCAGGTTGAGCAAGCCGTAGTCCACGATCAAGCCAAGAAAGCCCACGATGGCAAACTTCACAAAGCGCTTGACCTCAGGCTTGTTCGTGCGGGCAATTCCGTATAGGCGCGTTTGCTTGACCGGCTCAGGCACCAGCCGGCTCACCTGCGGCTTGTGCTTGAAGATCGCGGACATGGGCATGTGTATTAAACCACTGAATGATGCGCCGGATGCGCTCGATCCGATGATTCGGCTCGCCGCTGCGTGAAAGCTCGTGCCCTTCGCGGGGCCAGCGGATCAGCTCCACCGTCTTGCCCATGAGCTTGAGGGCTTGGAAGAGCTGCTCTGCCTGCTCGATGGGCACGCGGTAATCTTGTTCACTGTGTTCGATCAAGAGGGGCGTTTGGATGTTGGGCGCCAGCGAGATGGGTGACATGGCCCATAGCCGCTGCACATCGTCCCACGGCGTGATGCCGCCTGCTTCACGATCGTTGAAGAAAGGCACATCGGTGGTGTTGCGCATGGAGACGAGGTTGTACACCCCCCGCTGAGCGCACGCCGCAGCAAAACGATGGTCCTTCCCGATGATCCACGCGGTGAGGTAGCCGGCGTAGCTGCCACCCGTGATGCACAGGCGCTGAGTGTCCACGTAGGGGCGCTCGCAGAGCAAATCCACGCCGCGCAGCACATCACGCATGGGGCCATCCCCCCAATCGCCGCGATTGGCATGCCAAAACGCGCGCCCGTACCCATCCGAACCGCGCGGATTGCAGAAGAAGACCAGATAACCCGCGCTCAGCATGGTCTGGAACTCATGCCACATGCTGCGCGTCGAAGGTCCCCACATCACATGCGGGCCGCCGTGCATTTGCACCACCAGCGGATAGCGCCGCGAGGGATCGAAGTCCGCGGGTTTGAGCAGCCAGCCCTGGATAGTACGACCTTCTACGCGGTAGCGCAGCGGCTCCACACTGCCCACTGCATGCGCTTCGAGAAAGCGCGCGTTTGGGCGGTAAAGCGGACGCGTGCGTCCGTCGTGCTCCAGCAGATACAACGCGCTTGGGTCTTGCGGTGTGCTGGCGGCAAACACCACCCGCCCATCGGGGAGCACGTCGAAGCTCGTGATCTCATGCACAGCGCGCGTGAGCTGCTCAGGCTGTGGCGTCGTTTCCTCGCCATCTTGGGGCACGCGCACGCGCCAAAGCTGCACGTTGCCTTCGCTTTGCAGGGTGAAGTAGAGATAAGCGCCGTCTGGGCTCCAGCGAAACTCGCCCAACGTGCGGTCGAGCGCGGCGGTGAGATCGATCACGCGCTCCCCGCGCGTGCTTCGGATGGCCAACGTCGCTGGTTGATACGCGGCGGGGTCATCCTCGGAGCGCTCAAAGGCGATCCAGCGTCCATCTGGCGAGGGTAAGGGGTTGTAACAAGAGAACCCTTTGAGCGCCCAACGGCGCACGATCGGCGTCTTGCCGCGCGGGTCCAGGCGTACAAGGTCCACGTAGCGGAACAACTCGCCGCTCTCTGGGTCACGGCTGTAGGTGCTGTAGATCGTCTTGCCGTCCGCACTCCACTGTGGCGCACCGAAGTTCTGCCAGGTTTCGCGCGGGGTAAGCCGTCTTGGCTTTGGTGCGTTTGTGCGCTCTGCGTCCTGCGGCATGGGCACGACGTAAACGTGCGCGTAGCGGTCGTCAATGAAAGTCGTGCCTGTGCGATAGGGCACGCGGCGGATCACGCGCGGGTCGAGGCGCAACTCCTCCTCGTGCTGCTTCTGCTCCTTCTCCCGCTTCAGCGTCCAGGCGTCCTTGAACGGCGCAGGTGTTTCCGCCGCAGGAGCGGCATCTTCGGCATCACACTCATCGGGTCGCATTTTTGCCGTGAACGCAACCTGGCGCGCGTCAGGCGACCAACTGAACGCTTCGATGCCATTAAGGTGAGCGATCACAAGGCGTGCCTCGCCGCCACCGAGCGGCAATGCGTAGATCGCGGGCTTCTCCCCACGCCCGGAGATGAACCCCAACCAACGCCCATCGGGCGACCAACGTGGGTGAGTGTCCTTGTTTCCCGCTGTGAAGGGCTGCGGCACGGCGCGCGGTTGTGTGAGGTCAAGCACCCACACGTTGCGCACATAGGTGTTGTTGGCACGGTCCACGCTCACGCGCACGAAGGCCACACGCTGACCATCAGGCGAGACACGCACATCATCGAGCAAGACGAGATCGCAAAGATGTTCCGGCGTGATAGGCGCTTTCATCGTTGTGCGATGGATGTGTGTTGATCATGCCACACTGCACACCGGCTGCCTTAGGCGAAGATCGCTATACTCACTGTTGCCCAAATCCAATATGTTGGAAGGTGAAAACAGAACAGCAAGTGGTAGCAGCGGCGTCCTGATAACAAAACAGGGGAGCAAGCGCTTCGCCTGCTCCCCTGCGTTTGCTCAGGGCATCAACGCAGCGTGGTCAAGTAGTCCACCAGCTTCTCGAGGTCTTCTTTCGAGATGGTCTCCCCGTAGTTCTGCGGCATCACATTTGCTGGGCAAGGCCCTTGCGGGCACTTAGGCGCGATGTAAGCGTTGGGGTACAAGATGGACTGGCGAATGTATTCCTCGGGCGTGGTTGCTGGTGGTTGACCCTTTACGTTGTTCTTGTAATCGTCGCTGGCGATGCGCTCCTGCGCGACGGTGTAAATCCTGCTCAGGCTCGGACCGACCGCGCCCTGGTTGCCCACGCCGCGGATTGCGTGGCAGGCTGTACAACCCGCTTGCAAATAGACCTGCTTGCCTCGCTCTTGTGCTTCCGTGAGCGGCACAGGCGTCGGCCGCGGTCCCTGCCCCTCACCCGGCGCTGGCGGGAGCACTGCCTGATCGTCGGACAGCGGGTTGAGCGACCAGTTCACGATGAACGCGGTGACGTCTCGGATCTGGTCGGGGCGCAGCGGACCACCATGGCGATCCAAGAACGGCGGGTGGTTGACATCCCACACGTTGCTCGTGCGGATTGGGATGCCTGCCTCGGTGACGGCAATGATGTAACTCTCCAGCGTCCCCACCCAACCAATCTCCTGGAGACGCTTGCTGGGCACGACCTGCTGGTAAGTCACACGACCATCCGTCTCCTCGCGCAACGTGCGCCGACCGACGAACGATTCCGCTGCCAAAGTGGGGCCCAGTCCCTCTACGCCTTCGCCGTTCACACCGTGGCAGCGGGCACATTGATCAGCGTACACCTTTGCCCCTGCCTCGATCGCGCGCGCGCGGAAGTTGGTGTCGCGGCGGTTGAGCGCGGTCTGATCGCTAATTGCAACGTAGGTGCACACGCTGAGCATCACCAGCATAGAGATGATGCCCGCAAGGATGCGCACTGTGAAACTTGGCCTGAAGGTGATGATCTTCTTGACGATGCTCATGGATGCAGCTTCATTCAGCTAAACAGGCGTGGGCACGCCTGAGGAACACACGGCGCACCCACGCCTCTGAGATCACTCGGAGTAGCCAGAAAGCGCGTGCAGGTAGGTGGACTTCAGGAACTGCGTCGCGCGGCCCGTATCGTCCGTGTAGTCAATCTTGATGGCGACGTAGCGCAAGTTCTCTTGCACCTGCTTCACCTCAACCACCGCCGTCGCCTCTGGCGAGAGCTTCTTCCCCAACGGGTCAGCATTCGCCTTGCGATGCTCCATGCTCGCGTGGATGGCGCGGATCAGGCGGTCGAAGTTCGGGTTGCCCGTGTTTGGCTCTGCGCTCACGGTCCACGTGCCGACTACGTAGTCCTCATACGGCAGCGCGCGCACAGGACCAACGCCCTCGTCGGGGATGAACTCTTGACCCACCTCCGACGCTGGGTCGCCGCCAACGTAGCCGAAGCCGGTGATCGGCACGCCCGTCGGGATGCCCGCGAAGGAGAGATAGATGATCGCGGCTGCGAACAGCGCGCCGAGCGTGAGCATCACCTTGCGGTCGCCGTAGCGGCGGCTGGGGTTGGGGTCAATGTAGGGAATGATGAACAGGATGCCGATCATCAGCGGACCGACGATCACGCCCCAGAACACCTTTGGCGTCAGCCCCAGCACGTTCGCGAAGAACTTGTCCACTTCCGTGGCGATGGGGCCGGGCAGGAAGGGGATCATGTGCGGCACCTTGAGCAGGCCCTGCAGCCAGTAGAAGTACCACGGCGCCACCGTGTGGTTCGGCGTGACGAGCGGGTCCGCGTGATGCTCCAGAGGCGCGCCCTTATACCAGGTGACCACCGAGAGCGCCATGAAGGCAAATGCCACGCCCATGTACATCAGCTCGTTGGTGAGGATGTCGGGCAGGAAGGGCACGCGCTTCTCAGGCGGCACCTTGCGCGCGTTGTCCTCACCGACTGGCTCCATCTCGGGCGGCAAGCTGATGCCGTAGCGCACCACCTTGTAGTAGTGCACCGCCACGAAGATCACGCCCAACAGCGGCAGCAGCACAACATGCAGCAAGTAGAAGCGCAGCAAACCGCTCGCACCGATGTCGGGCGCGCCGCGCAGCAACAGGTTCAGCTCATATCCGATGAGCGGCACCGCGTCCGCCATCGAGGTGCCGATGGTCACCGCCCAGAACGCTAGCTGGTCCCATGGCAGCAGGTAGCCGCTGAACGAGAGGAACAGCGTGATCACCAGCAGCACCACGCCAGTGAACCAGGTGAACTGACGCGGCTTCTTGTAGGAGCCTGTGACGAACGTGCGCACCATGTGGAGCGTGACCACAATCACCATCGCCTCTGCGCCGAGACGGTGCAGGTCGCGCACGAACTTGCCGAAGGGCACGTTCGTCAGGATGTCGATCATGTTCTGGTAAGCGTAGGTCGGCGACGGCGTGTAGAAGATCATCAGGAAGATGCCCGTGATGATCTCGAACATGAAGAAGATCGCCGACAAGAAGCCCAAGCGGAAGGTCGGGTACAGCGTTGTGACGGCTTCGTGATAGAACGAGGGGCGAATGTGGAACCAGAAGCCTTCCGTGTGGGGCTTCACGCGCGGGTTGGGCTTGGGCGGCGGATCGCCGCGCAGGATGCCGCGCACGTCATTCCACGACAAGCCCGCGGTGAACCGCGTGAACCCGTCGTCTAGACGCTGGGCAATTGTCGCCCGCAGCCCTGTGGTCCGAATTTGTTTCACCAACTTTTCGCCAACAATCGCCATAGCAACACTCTCCTCCTTCGTTCAGAAGTGCGGATCACCGAGGATCTTCCTGCCGGTGTTCACGCGCACGGTGGCGGCGTTGGGCGGCAATGGGATGAAGTCACCGTTGGGCGACTCAGCGATGACGTTGCCCGCCTCGTCGAGGATCTCAAACGCGAAGCGGTCGAGGTTGCGCGGTGCAGGGCCGGCAATCCACGTTCCATCCAGTTGGAATTGCGATCCGTGGCAAGGGCAAGCGAAAATCTTCGAGGCTTCGTTCCAGAAGTAAATGCAGCCCAAGTGCGTGCAAATCTTGTAGATGGCGGCAATGCCCTCATCCACGTGCACGAGCCAGAATTTGCCAGCGTTGTTCGAGACGGGCGCTTCGTTTGGTTGCGGATACTCGCTGGCAGGCACGCTGATCTTGCCGCCAAACTCGCCCTCGCGGAAGCGAGGCATGGCGAACAAGAAGGTGATGCCGCCGAACTGCGCCAAGAACAACGCCATCGAGGCGCCCCAGACGTAGTTCAAAAACTCGCGCCGCGTGATGCCCTTTGGCGGCGCAGCAGGCGCGGCTTCTTCTTTCGCAGCAGGTGCTTTGGGTGCTGCCGCAGCCGGCTTCGCCGCAGCAGCGGGCGCAGTGGGTTTCGGCGCTGCTGCACTGCCTGGGGCAGGCTTCGCAACGCCCGCAGGCGTTGGCGCTGCGCTCTGCGCCGGTGCTGCTGGCTTCGGCTCAGGCGTCGCACCTGTTGCACTCTCAGCCGCGCTGGTTGGTCGTGGTTCCATTGTCTCTGCCATGGATTACATCCCTCGTGACGCTCAACGCGCGTTTTGCCTAGAAAGTCCGCGCGCGACTATATCACGCCCTGCTGCTTCGCGTCCAGTGAATTTCTTTCATCTCTCAGGGTGATACCTTTCATTAGCGCAGCCAACCCACCGCAGCCAAAGCGATCACGACAACCCCAGCTACGATGCGATACCACCCAAAGGGCTTGAGGCTGTAACGCGCGACGTAGGCGAGAAACGCCTTCACCACAAGCAAGGCGACGAGAAACGACACCCCAAAGCCCACACCAAACGCCATGCCCCACTCCGCCGGGATGCGGTCGAGCGCGCGCACCAAGCTATACACGCTCGCCGCGCCAAGCGTGGGGATCGAGAGGTAAAACGAGAACCGCAGCGCCGTCGGGCGATCCATGCCGACGAGCATCCCGCCCAAGATCGTGGCTGCGGCGCGTGAGACGCCCGGGACGAGTGAGAGCACCTGGGCAAGCCCCACGCCCAGCGCATCACGCAACGTCACCATCTCCACATGGTGCACGCGCGGTTGGCGCTGCCGCGTCTCGATCCACAGCATCGCTGCCCCGCCGACAATGAGCGCTAACGCAACCGTCCACGGCGAGAAGAGATGCGCCTCGATCCAGTCGTCGAATACGACGCCGACCAGCGCCGCAGGCAAAAAGGCAACCAACACGCCGAGCAACAGCACGCGCGCCTGCACCTCACGCGCAGCGCGACGCAGCAGCGCTAGCAAATCGCGCGCGAAATACACCACCACCGCGAGGATCGCGCCGAGCTGGATGAAAATCTCAAACGCCACCTCGACCTCGCGTGGGATCACCAGCGCGCGCCCAACAACGATGAGGTGTCCCGTGGACGAGACAGGCAGGAACTCCGTCAGCCCCTCAACAATGCCCATCACGACCGCTTTGAGCAGCAAAGACCAATCCATCGTGTGTTCCTTATAGATTCAGACAACGAGATGTGGATACGAAAAGCGACGCAGCACCTTGCGCCACTGTTCTAGCTCTTCGGGGATGACATACTCGCCATAGTGCAGTTGCTGCTTTTTGCGCTGCGCTAGCTCAGCAGCTGCCTGAAGAAAAGCGCGATGCGGCTGCGGCAGATCGCTCACACGCTTGAACGTCGTGAGCGCGGCATAGGCTTGCGGCGAAAGCGTGTGTGGCACTTCATCCGCAAGGTAGGTGCGGAACATCTCGTGATCGTGGTGGCGGCTGACGAAGCGCAAGCCCACCATCAGCGCGATCAGCACGGCGTAGTTCAACATCGTGGCGCAGAGCGTTTGCGGACCGATCAGGTCTGCCAACACAAGCGAGCCGTTGTGCACTGCGTGCGCAACAATCGCAGCCGCGAATCCGCCGCCGACGTAAAGCGTCTTCAGCGCGGGCAGCCGCGCGTAGCGCGCCAGCCCGAAGCCGATCCCCACGAGCGAGGTCCAGAAGCCGTGCATGAAGCCGAACACGATCACGCGCAGCAGGAACAGCCGCACCCACTCCTCAAACGATTCAGTGTTCGCCAGATACAGAATGTTCTCGATGTACGCAAAACCAAAGCCGACCGTCGAGCCATACACAATGCCATCCACCCAGCCATCAAACTCACGGCGCCGCCACGCGTAAATCATGGCGACTGCTAACCCCTTGGCGATTTCCTCAGTGATCGGCGCGTAGAGGATCGCGCCAATCGAAGCCGCACCTCTCTCGCCGAGCAACAGTGCTGTGGGCACCTGCAAGAAGAGCTGCGCGATGAGCGCAAGCAACGCCGCCGGCGCCATCCCCCACAAGAAAGCCGCGACGAGATACTTCGGCGGCTCTTTCTCAAAGTGATCGATGCTGCGCACCAACGCAGCGTAGAGCGCTGTCGGCACCGCAACCAACGCCGCAGAAAGCACAAGCGGCATGACGTGCGGATTCTAGCAAGCGAAACCAAAGTCGGAGCTCGAGCGTATATCTTGTTTGACGTGTGATGACAGCGCTCAGCGAACGCGCGTTGCCTGCTTGGCGGTTCGACGCTGCCGCGGCTCGCCCTGCGCAGCTCAAGGAGCAAGCGCAGGCGCTCGCGATAGTGCGGGAGGTGATCGCTGGCAACCGCGAGGCATTTCGCTGGGTGGTGGAGACCTACCAGAGCAGCGTGTATAACCTGGCGCTGCGCTTGCTCGGCGACCCTGCTGAAGCCGAGGACGTTACACAGGAGACGTTCGTGCGCGCCTACCTTCACCTCGGCAGCTACCAGGCAGAGTATCGCTTCAGGGCGTGGTTACTCTCCATCGCTGCACATCTCTGCATTGACCGCCTGCGACGGCGCAAGCATGAACCCGCACTGCTAGAAGACGCTCCTGCTAGCGGCGAAGAAACGGAAACCGAAAACCGACGCGCGCTCATTGATCCCGCGCCGCTCCCCGACGGTGCTCGTCCCGGCGGCGATCCTCGGCTTTGCGGTCACGTTGGTGTTGATCCCCGTGGCGCTGGTGCTGGCGCTCCTCTATGCGTTTGCGATCGTTCTCGGCTGGGTCGTTTCGGCAGCTTTACTGGGCGAGCGGCTAACGCGTGCTTTGAAAGGCACGGGCTGGGCGCTTGCCGTGCAGGTAGGACTGGGCGCGTTGGTGCTTGCAGTGTTGGGCAACACGCCGTTCATTGGCGGGCTGATCGGCTTTCTTGAGGCTTCGCTGGGGCTTGGCGCGCTGATCCTCACGCGACTGGGCACGCAGGCTTATGCTGCCGCTGCTCCCGCTGCGCCCTCGTCCACGTCGAACACGCCAACGAGCGCGTGAGCACCCAACAAAGCAAACACGGGTGTTGGGGTTTCCCAACACCCGCGTTGTTGTTTGGTGTGTCCCGAGCTTCAGAACTCTGTGCTCGGCGGCGTGGAGGTGTTCTTCTTCTCCTCTGGGATGTCGGTGACGAGCGCCTCGGTGGTGAGGATCATGCTGGCGATGGAAGCTGCGTTCTGCAGGGCGCCGCGGGTCACCTTGACGGGGTCAATGATGCCCGCCTTGATCATGTCCACGTATTCGCCCTTGATCACGTCGTAGCCGTAGTACTTCTTCTCCTTGCCCATGCTGCGCACCTGCTGGACCACCACGCTGCCGTCGAGGCCCGCGTTCTGCACGATGCGGCGGATCGGCTCTTCGAGCGCGCGCTTGAGGATGTTGACGCCGACTTGCTCATCCTCATTCGGCATCTTCAGGTCCTCCAGCGCCTTGATCGCGTGCAGCAGCGCCACACCACCGCCGGGCACAATGCCCTCCTCGACCGCTGCGCGCGTCGCCGAGAGCGCGTCCTCAACGCGGTGCTTCTTCTCCTTCAGCTCGGTCTCCGTAGCCGCGCCAACGCGGATCACCGCCACACCACCTGCGAGCTTGGCCAGGCGCTCTTGCAGCTTCTCGCGGTCGTAGTCGCTGGTGCTCTTCTCGATCTCGACGCGGATCTCCTCGATGCGCGCCTTGATGCGCTTCTCGTCGCCCTTGCCGCCGATGATCGTGGTGTCGTCCTTCGTGCTCACCACGCGGTCTGCGCGACCGAGGTCCTCAATCGTCACGCCCTCCAACTTGCGACCCAGCTCCTCGCTGATCACCTGGCCGCCCGTGAGGATAGCGATGTCTTGCAGCATTGCCTTGCGGCGATCGCCGAAGCCCGGCGCCTTCACGGCAAGCACGTTCAACATGCCGCGGAGCTTGTTCAGCACCAGCGTCGCCAGCGCCTCGCCATCCACATCCTCAGCGATGATCACCAAGTCGCGCTTGCCGCGCTGCACCAGCTTCTCCAGCAACGGGATCAAGTCCTGAGCGGCGCTGATCTTCTTGTCGTGGATCAAGATGTAGGGGTCCTTGACCTCCGCCTCCATGCGCTCAGGGTTGGTGATGAAGTACGGCGAGATGTAGCCGCGGTCGAACTGCATGCCCTCGACGTACTCCGTCTCGAAGTGCAGCGACTTGCTCTCCTCGACGGTGATCACGCCGTCCTTGCCGACCTTCTCCATCACCTCGGCGATCAAGTTGCCGATCTCCGGGTCCTGCGCGCTGATCGTGGCGACCTGGGCGATCTGGTCCTTCTTGCTCACCTCGATCGCCATGTTCTTGAGGTACTCCACCACGCGCTCCACGCCGACCTCGATGCCGCGCTTGATGAGCATGGGGTTGGCGCCGGCTGCTACGTTCTTCAAGCCCTCATGCACGATGATCTGCGCGAGCACCGTCGCTGTGGTGGTACCGTCACCTGCGATGTCGTTGGTCTTGGTGGCTGCTTCCTTCAGGAGCTGCGCGCCCATGTTCTCGAACGGGTCCGCCAGCTCGATCTCCTTCGCCACCGTCACGCCGTCATGGGTGACCGTCGGAGCGCCATACTTCTTATCCAATGCCACGTTGCGCCCCTTCGGACCGAGGGTGGTGGCAACGGCGTTAGCGAGAATATCCACACCGCGCTTCAAGCTGCGGCGCGCCTCTTCGTTAAAAATCAGTTGCTTTGCCATGGGTTTCCTTCCTCCGTCTGCTTAGCTAGGAATTGGGGGATCACTCGATCACTGCGAGGATGTCGCTCTCCTTGAGGATGAGGTACTTCTTGCCTTCGATCTTGATCTCGGTGCCCGCATACTTGGCGTAGAGGACTTGGTCGCCGACCTTCACATCCATGGGGATCACCTTCCCCTCGTCATCCTTACGCCCAGGGCCGACGGCCAGTACCACGCCTTTCTGCGGCTTTTCCTTTGCCGTCTCGGGCAGCACCAACTTGCCGCCAGCAAAGGTAACCTCTTCCTCCTCCACTGGCTCCACCAAGACGCGATCCGCCAGTGGGCGAACGTTGACCTTGAGTTCCACCGTGTCGGCTTTCTTCGCCATACGCTGACCCTCCACACAGGCTGGCTGGATTGTGCGCGATCCACATTAGCACTGCGTTAGCACTTAAGGTATTTAAGTGCTAAATCGCGGCGCGAATGTTAGCACACTCGATTCGAGAGTGTCAAGAGGAATCGCGCGGTGCGCGATAATCGCGCACACATCCGATGCGCGCGTTTCTTGCTCTTGTGCCCGATGCTGCCGCGCTCGAAGTGCTACGCGCCTACCAGCAACAGCTCGTGCAAACGCCGTGGGCGCATCAGGTGAAGTGGGTGAGCGCAAACCATTGGCATCTCACCGTGCGCTTTCTCGGCGAGATTACCAACGCGCAACGTTTGCAGTTTGCGCGCATGCTGAGCGCAGCGTTGCGCGAGCAAAGCGTTCCCCCGATCCACGCGCAGTTCAGCCAACCGCAGTTCTTCCCCTCACCACGCCAACCGCGCGTGATCGCGTGCCTCGTGCAGGCAACGCCGGCGTTGCAGCAGCTCGCTGCGCTTGCGGAGCGTTTGGCACAGCGCATTGGGCTGCCACCAGAGCGCAAACCGTTCAACGGGCACATCACACTGGGGCGCACGCGCGAGGCCTTCCCAGGCGCCGTGAAGTTGCCCTTTGAGGAGAGCTACGCGCCTTTCGTTGCCAACAGCGTGGTGCTGTTCAAGAGCGAGTTGACGCCGAGCGGCCCGATCTACACCACGCTCGACGTTTTCCCACTGTGAGGCTGCGCGCGCAGCGTTAGGTGGTCTCGGCTTCGGCGCGGAAGCGCACCTCGACCTTTGCCTTCAACAGCGGGTGCGCGGAGAGATCGGGGTCTTCTTGCAGCAGGCGCTCGGCAAAGGCGCGCGCTTGCTCGAGCAAGTCGCGATCGTGCACATTCACGAGGCGCAGTTCAGGCTCGCCGCTTTGGCGCGTGCCGAAAAAGTCGCCAGGGCCGCGCAGCTCGAGGTCAATCTCAGCGAGTTTAAAGCCGTCGTGCGTGTTCACGATGGCTTGCAGGCGCTGGTCAGCGAGATCGTTGCTGCTATCTGCAAACAGCAGGCAGTAGGATTGGTGCTCACCGCGCCCGACACGACCGCGAAACTGATGCAACTGCGCCAAGCCGAAACGGTTGGCGCCCTCGATCAGCATCACCGTCGCGTTCGGCACGTCAATGCCGACTTCGACCACTGCTGTCGAGACCAACACCTGCGTTTCGCCGCGCGCGAACGCCTGCATGGCGGCTTCTTTTTCGGCGGGCTTCATCTTGCCGTGGAGCAAGCCGAGGCGGTAGCCAGGGAAGACCTCACGCTGCAAGCGCTCGTACTCCTCGACGGCAGCCTTCGCCTCCACCTTCTCGCTTTCTTCGACGAGTGGGCAGATCACGTAGGCTTGGCGGCCTTGGTCGAGCTGGTGGCGCACGAACTGGTAAGCGCGCTCACGCTCGGTGGGCGCGATCCAGTAGGTCTTTACGGGTTGTCGTCCGGGCGGCATTTCGTCGAGCACCGTGTTGTCGAGGTCGCCGTAAAGCGTGAGCGCAAGCGTGCGCGGGATCGGCGTGGCGCTCATGATCAGCGTGTGGGGGTTGAGCGCGCCAGCTTTGCGGCGCAGCGCTGCACGTTGCTCCACGCCGAAACGATGTTGCTCGTCCACCACCACAAAGCCGAGCTGCTTGAAAACCACGCCTTCCTGGATCAGCGCATGCGTGCCGATCGCGATGGGGATCGTGCCTTCGCTCAAGCCTTCGTACACTGCACGGCGCTCGCTAGATTTCACGCTGCCCGTGAGCAGCGCAAGCTCGAGAGGCGGCAGCGCGCCTGCCTCAGCGAAGCGCTGGAACAAGCGCGTGAGGTTCTTGTGATGTTGCTCGGCGAGGATTTCCGTGGGCGCCATCAGCGCGGCTTGCGCGCCTGCTGCGACCGCAAGCGCCATGCCGAGCGCCGCGACGACCGTCTTGCCTGAGCCTACATCGCCTTGGAGCAAGCGGTGCATGGCGTTGGGGCGCGCGAGGTCGTCGGCAATCTCGCGGATGGCGCGGTGCTGCGCATTGGTGAGCGTGAAGGGCAGCGCGGCGATGAGGCGCTCGAGCAAGTCGGGCGGTGGCTGCAGCGGCAGCGCCGGCTCGTTGCGCCAAAGTTCGCGCTGTCGTAGCACGGCAAGCTGCAACTCAAACAGCTCGTCGAAGGCGAGGCGACGGCGCGCGGCTTCCTGGGTGCGCATCGAGCGCGGGAAGTGAATCTCGCGCAGCGCCTCTTGGATCGGCATGAGATTCGCCTCGCGCAGCACAAACGCCGGTAGGTGCTCCGGCACGCGCGCAGGCCAATACTCCACCACGCGGCGCATCACGCGGCGCATGAGCAGCGGCTGTAGTCCCTCCGTCAGCCGATACACTGGCACGATGCTGCCGCCGATGATCCACTCGCGCTCGGCAGGCTCGTAGTGGGGGTTCTGAAACACCAATCGCCCGAGATACTCGCCCACCTTGCCGCTGATCACCATCTCGCGGCCCACGGCGAACTGCTTGAGCAGGTTATCGGCGTAGCGCTCGGTGGTAAACCAGGTGCACTCAATGCTGCCTGAGGCGTCCTCGATGATCACGCGGATGATCACTTGCCCTGTGCGCGTTTGGAACTTGCGCGCCGAAGCCACGCGCCCAACGATGGTGACCTGCTCGCCATAGGTGAGCCGGTTGATGGTCTTCAGCGCGCTGTAGTCGTCGTAGCGCGTCGGGAAGTAGTAGAGCAAATCGCGGATCGTGTGCACGCCCAGCCGCGCGAGCTTTTGCGCGTTGAACTCGCCAATGCCGGCGATCGTGGTCACAGGCGCGTCGAGGCTCACGTTGGGCACGCTGCGCGGCGGTGTGCTGCGTCGAGGCGCGGAGGTGCTTGGCGCAGGCGGCGCGGGCTTCGGCGGCGAAGGCGCTGCGGGCACGCTTTGCGGCGGATCAGCCGTTGCCGCGATGGAAGGCGCAGCCGCTGGCGCAGTTGAAGGCGCAAGGCGCACCACCGGCGAGCGGAGCTGAGCCATGAGCGCGTCGAGCATAGCGCGGCGGCGGCTCACGTCCTCACAGGCGCTGTACTCGCGCATCTGCTGCGCGATCGTCATCGCCCAATCCTTGTCCAAGTTGGCGCGCTCCGCGAAGGCGAGCCACGTGTTGGCGAACGAATGCAAGCCGCGCGTGACTGCTTTGTCTTGGTAACCTGTCTGCGCCTCTAGGCGGAGGATTTTGAGCAGTTTCTCGGTCGCAGAATTTGGCATGGTGCAGAGCGCCTGCGCGCATGGGGATTATAGACGCGAGGGTGATACACTCGGCGCGTTGTGTGGCACGTCGTTGTGGTGCTTGCGTTGCTGCTGTGGATGCCACTTGTGAGCGTCATTGCCGCTGCGCTGACGTGGCGTTGGCGCTTGCCTTCGGAGTCATGGCGCTGGGCTGCGATCCTCGCCGCTGCGGGCGCCGGCGCGTTGAGCCTCGTCGCCTTGCTTTTGCGCGAGCCGAGCGCGGTGCTAGGCGGCTGGTTGCCCGTCTCTGCGTTCGGCGCGCCGCTCGCGTTGCGGCTCACGCCGCTGTCCACGCTGCTGCTGCTGAGCTGGTTTGTGGTGCATCTCGACTCAGCGCTGCGCGCCTCTGCTTGGAACCACGCACAACTTTGGTGGCTCGCGCTGATGAGCAGCGCGTTGGGCTTGCTGGCAGCAGCAGGGAACTTGTTGGTGCTACTCATGGGCATCGTGCTCAGCGACCTGGTGTGGATGTGGCGACGCAGCAGCGATGCCGCTTCGCACGTCCAAGAGGCTCTCATCGCGCTTGCGCTGCGCACGGTCGGCACAACGCTGTTGGTGTTGGTGTTCGCGGGTCACTACACAACGCATCGTAGTGCCGAGCTGGGGCTGTTCCCCTTAGCGGACGAGCTTGCGCCTGTGGGCGCTGTGGTGCTCGGCTTGCGCCTCCTGTTTGCGCCGTTCGCGCGCTTTGCCACGTCGCGCCCCGACACCACTCAGCAGTTTGCGCTTTTCACCACGCTGGTGCTGCAACATCGTCTCGCTGAAGCGGGCTGGGCTGCTTTGCCGTCGTGGTTCAGCGTTTGGGCTGCGCTGAGCATCGGGCAAAGCCTCACCCTTGCGCTTGGAGGGCGGGCACGCGCAGCGCATATGCTTCCTGTAGCAGCCGCAGCGCTGAGCGCAGCAGTTGGCGCACACACGGATAGCGCTGCTCAAGCCGCAGTGGCTTCGACATGGCTTGTCGGCTCGTCGCTCGCAACGCACGTGCCCTTGCGACGCAATTCCATGCTCGATGGCATGCGGCGCCTTGTTGGCGCGAGCGCGCTCCTCGGGCTATCGTCTTTGCCGCTCTGGCGGATCAGCGGTGGACACGTCGTGCTGGGCATCACGGCGCTTGGGGTCGCTTTACTGCTTGCGCGCTCAACGCGCACCGCAATGCGCGCGTGGCGCGGCGCGCGTTTCATGCTGCCACAAACGCACCGCGCGCCTTGGGTGCTTACTTGGGCAGGCTTTTTGATGCTTGTGGGTGCACTTGTGGGCGCGGGGTTGGTGATGCTCACAAGCACGACATTGAGCGCGCCGCTTAACCCCGCGAGCGCAGCTTGGACATTCGCGGCGCTCGGTCTCGCCCTTGGTGGAGGATGGCTGCAAATGCAGCTAATGCGACGCGCACCGAGCGGACTGCGCTTTGTGCAAGCGGCAAGCCAACGCGCGATCGCCGTCGCTGATTTTGCTGTGGCGATCGCGCAAGGCGCCTTGCATCGTCTTAGCGCTCTCCCTGCGCGCTTCTTCGATCTGCTCGAGCGCGATGGTGCGCTTGCGTGGCTGATCGTTGTGGTGCTGCTTGTTGTGTTGATAAGCCGCGCGCAATCACCATGAAGCTGCCGCTGCGCCCCCTTGGTTTGCTTAGCCTGCTGCTCGTGCTGATCGGCGCGATGTTCATGCCACACACCTGGCTGCGCGCGCTTGACTTTGTCGGCTACGCAGTGTGCCATCGCATCCCCGCACGCTCGTTTTTCGTCGCAGGGGAGCAATTACCGCTCTGCGCGCGCGACACGGGCATGTTCGGCGCCGCGCTGCTCCACCTCATCTTGCTCGCAACATCGCCGCGCGCCCGTGCTGCGCGTCTCCCGAGCGGCATTTGGCGGGTGGGCTTAGCTGCGCTCGCGTTTGCCTGGGCAGCAGATGGGCTGAACTCCTACGTGGCGCTGCTCACTGGGCAACCAATCGCCTACGCGCCGAGCAACACCCTGCGCCTGATCACAGGCGCCGGCATGGGGATCGTAATGAGCACGTTGCTGGTCTTGCTGTTCAACCAAGCCGTATGGGCAAAGCCCGATCCCGTTGCGCCTTTCGCGCGCGGGCGCGACGTTTGGCGACCCGTGCTCGCTGCTGGGGCGGTGATTGCGCTTTACCTTTGGCGCCCTGCTGTGCTCTACGGACCGCTGGTGATGCTGAGCGCGCTTGGCGTGATCGTGATGGTCGGGGTGCTGGTGGGGCTGATCGTGCTCGTTGCGATGAACCAGCACGGCAAAGTCACCACTGCGCGGGTGCTCCTCTTGCCGATGACGCTGGGCTTCATCCTCGGCACGGCAGGGCTGTTTGCGGCGGCTGAGGTGCGGCTGGCGCTGCTCGGACCAACCTTGCCGCTCAACGCGCCTTGAGCAAGCGCGTGCTACCGTCGCGCGATCTCGATGATCGGCTTCTGCGGCGGTTTGTCGTCACCAGCAACCGAGCCTTTGTTCGGTGGCGTGTAACGCGGCAAAATCTCGCGCGCTTGCACCATGATGCGCGTGAGCTTGGCGCTCAAGTCGGTGCGCTCCTGCTGCGCAAGCTGATCAGCGACCTGCGCCATGAGCGTGATGAGCCGGTCATCTGCCACCTCGCTGAATTCGCGCAGCAGCTTCTCGGTCTCATCAGGGTAGTTCGCCGCAAGCAGCATGTTGATCATTTGCAGCTCGGGCGGCTGGCGCTCGGCGATCACCTGCATCACAGCCTCGTAGGCTGCGTTGAGCGCGCGCAGTGCCTCTTGGTCGTTGCGCTGCTGCGCGGCTTGGAGATTGCCCTCCAGCAGCGAGAGCAACGCTTCGTCAATCTCCTCGGCGTGCTCGCGCGCGGTCTGCACAGGGTTAGGGCTTGTGGCGATTTGCTCGATCAGCGCCGCTTTTGCTTCTAAGAGCGCGCGCGAGGCGGCGTCGAGCTTGTCGCGGATCTCTTGGATCTCCTTGCGTAGCGCGATCAGGCGTTCGCGCTCGGCGTCGTCTTTTGCGTTGTCCACGCGCGTGGTGAGCTGCTGGAAGAAGAGATAGTCGAGCAGTGGTCGCCCGAGCGCGATGAGCGTCTCGCGCGTTTGTGAGTCGGGCGCTTGGATGAGCTGCTCCAGCAACGTTTCGCGCGTTGGCGACTTGCGGAACGCCTCGAGCGCGTCCACACGCGCCTTCACCTTACGCCCGTAGGTCGTCTCTTCGAGCAAAAGCGATTGCAAGCCTGCCAGCGCCTGAGCGACGCGCTCGTTGCCAGCCGCGAGCGTATTTTCGATCGTGGCAGAGAGCAGCTCGAAGAACAGCTCGTCAATTTGGGCATCGTTACGGCGGATCTTCTCCAGCAGCACCTCGCGATCGGCGGTGCGAAGCAGATCGCGCAACAGGTCGGCGCGCGCTTGTTGCTCGCGCAGCGTCTCGGGGCTAATGCCGTCAGCCTCGAGGATCGCCTCGATCAGCGACTGCATGGAGAAGAAAATGCGCGGCTGGAGCAGATAAGCGCGCGGCGCATCTTCGGGCAGCCCGCGCATCGCCGCCTGGGTGAGCTGACCGATGATGCGTTGCTGCTCCAGGTCGGTCAACCCAATGCCCATCGGCATCAAGATCAAAGCGAGCTGCTTGGCAGGGTCGTGATACATGAAGGGCGCGGTGAGGTTGGTGAGTCGCCCCGAGAGCAACGCGGACTTCAAGGCAGGGTCGCGACCAACGTCAATGATTTGAAGGGTAAGCGGTTGCTGATTGAGGGCGCTCCCGGGCGTAAATTGCTGAGTCATGGGCTGTTAAACTCCTCGTGCACGAAACGCGCTGGATTATAGCCCACCGAATCATCAGCGCTAAATTTGCGCTAACCGCTGTTTGCTTTGCAAGCAGCATGGCAAAAGGCGCTATGCTCTGGGCAACACCATGCGCATCACCAGCCTCACCAACCCGCGTGTGAAGCACGTGGTGGCGCTGCGCGACAAGCGCCAGCGCGACGAAGAAGGCTTGATGCTGATCGAGGGGTTCGATCCAATGGCGATGGCGCTGGCGTGTGGCGTGCGTTTGCAAACCGTGTTTGTGTGCCCCGAGCTGTTCAAGCCCGCCCATGCCCCTGATGATCACACGCGCTTGTTACAACAAGCGCAAGCCAGCGGCGCGCTCATTATCGAGACCACGCGCCCCGTGTTCGAGAAAATGGCATACCGCGACGGCCCCGACGGCTGGCTAGCGATCGCGCCCAAGCCCGCGTTCGCCCTTTCGGCGATCCGACTGCCTGCTGATCAGCCGGCGCTGATCCTCGCCGCCGAAGCGGTGGAGAAACCCGGCAACCTCGGCGCCATGTTGCGCACGTGCGACGCCGCTGGCGTACATGCTTTCTTGTTCTGCGACCCCAAAGCCGACATCACTAACCCGAACGTAGTACGCGCCTCGCAAGGCGCGCTGTTCAGCGTGCCCGTGGCGCAGTGCAGCAATACTGAGGCGTTGCAGTGGCTGCGCGCGCACGGCGTGCGCATCGTGGCGAGCACGCCCAACCTCGTTGGCGGGAAGCCACCGCTGCCGTTCACGCAGTTTGACTTTCGTCAACCATGCGCCATCTTCGTCGGCGAGGAAAAATACGGGCTTTCCGACTTCTGGTTAACGCAAGCCGATGCCACCGTGCGCATCCCAATGTTCGGGCGCATTAACTCGCTCAACGTCTCGATCAGCGCCGCGCTGCTCGTCTATGAAGCCGTGCGTCAGCGGAAAGCATAAAATTGCAACGATGTTCAGCAACCGCATGTTTGCCCTGCGATGGGCGCTCGGGGTTGGAGGGTTTGCGCTTGCACTCACAGCGTGCGGTGGTCTTGCTGCGCCAGAGCCGACCCAAGCGCCTGTGCTCGTGACCATCTTCGCGCCGTCGCCCACAGACACGCCGCCATCCACATTCACCGCTGCTGTGCCGACCGACACGCCTGAGCCTCGCGCGGCTGGACCGGTTGGCGATGTTGCGCCAGCGCCGCTGGTGCTCGACGCCGAGGCCAATCCCTTCACGGGGCTGCGCCCGCAAGACCCCGCTGCGCTCCAGCGCCGACCGCTGCTGATCAAGGTGGCGAACACTGCCGTCGTGCGCCCGCAATCGGGCTTGGGCAGCGCCGACGTAGTCGTGGAGCACCTCTCCGAGGGCGGCATCACGCGCTTCACCGCGCTTTACCTCACGAACGCACCTGAGAAGGTAGGCTCGGTGCGCAGTTGTCGCTTGATTGACATTGAGCTGCCGCAGATGTTCGACGCAGCGTTAGTGTGCTCGGGCACCAGCCCCGGCGTCAAGCCGCTGATACGGCGCTCGTGGGCGCACCAAAACAACTTGACGATGATCAGCGACTTCGGTCCGTTTGAGTGCCCCACCTGCCCCATGTTCCGCACGCGCGACCGCCAAGCGCCACACAACCTGTTTGCCAACACGCTGAACGCTTGGCGCGAGCTGGACAAGCGCGGCAAGAACACGCCGAGCACGTTCCGCGGCTGGTCGTTCACAGAGGCGCCGTCTAAGGGCAAGCCCACCACGCGCGTTGAGGTGGCTTACGCCTCTGGCACCGTGAGCTGGAGCTACGACCCGAGCAACGGCGTTTGGACGCGCGCCTTAGGCAAAGAGGTGCAAGTGGACGCGCTCAACCGCCAACCCATCGTTGCAGCAAATGTCGTGGTGCTCTACGCGCACCATCAGGTGACCGACATTCAAGAGGACGTCACCGGCGCGCGCTCGATCCAAATTCAAATTTGGGGCGAAGGTCCGCTGCGCGTGTTCCGTGATGGCGTGGAGATCGGCGGGCGATGGGTGCGCGACCCAACGCGCGTGGGCGGTTTCGAGTTCCGCGAGAGCAGCGGCGCGCGCATTCCGCTGAAGCCGGGCGCGACGTGGATCGAGGTCGTGCCGATCACGGGCGAGGTGCCTGTGAACACACGCTGAACTCCGCTACGGAATGCGCAGCACTTGTCCTGGCACGATGAGGTTGGAACACAAGCCATTGGCTGCGCGCAGTGCTTCAACCGTTGTGCCGTAGCGCAAGGCGATGCGGAACAGGGTATCGCCCGGCTGGACGACGTAGGTGCGCACGCGACTGCTCCTCTGCCCTGCACACGTGATCACCGTCAGCCGTTGCCCCACGCGCAACGTCCGTGGGTCGCTGATGCCGTTTAGGCGCATGAGTGTTGCGATCGTAGTGTTGTAGCGCAACGCGATGCGGAAGAGGTTTTCGCCGCTGCGCACGACGTGAACAACCCGCCGATTACAGCCGACGCGCGCGCTGGTGCGCGGGGGAACCCGTGCCCCCACAGGAACAGGATCAGGCGCATCAGGAGGCGGCTGAGGCGCAGAGGCTGCAGCAGGTTGCTCTAGCTGCGGCGTTGGCAACGCAGCAGGTGCGCCAGCTTCAGCAGGCACTGGCTGCGGCTCTGTGATGCTTGGCTCCGGCACGATCGGCGCGGGTTCAACGATGGGCGGCGGAGGCGGCGTGGGCACAAGGCGAGCAACCACTTCGGGGGCTGGCGTGGGCAATCCACGGCTCAAAGAGATGCTCAGCGCCCCCTGAGTGGCAAGCACCGCAAGCAACACCACAGGCACAGCGATAGCGACAACTAACCCAGTAGCTATCACCAAGCCCAGCTTGCTCCTCAGCGCAGCCCCGCGCAACAAGTTCTGAGCGCGCATTGATGCTAAGGTACACTATTCTCCACCAGATCGCAACAGGCGCGCTGTGCTTTGGATCGACCGCCCATTTCACTCGTGAGCAAGACCATGCGAAGAGAAGAACCGCCTCGCCAAGAAGTCCTCACCTGGGCTGATGTTGAGATGCTGATCGATCAACTCGTCCCACAAATCACGGGCACGTTCGACCTCCTCGTGATGATCACCCGCGGCGGGATCATCCCTGGTGGGATGCTCGCAGAAGCGCTCGACATCAGGAACATCTTGACCGCTGCTGTGGAGTTTCCTGCTGCCGATGTGCCGCGCCTGCTTGCGTGGCCCACGTTCTTGCAGTTTCCAGATGAATCGTTGACGCGAGGGAAGCGTGTGCTGGTGGTGGACGATGTTTGGACGCACGGGCGGCATATCATGACTGTGCGCGGGCGCATCGAAGCCAGCGGCGCACTCGTGGAGACCGCCGTGCTGCACTATAAGCCGAGTCAATCGCTCTTCCCGCACCATCGTCCCACTTATTACGCTGCGGTGACCGATGCATACATCGTTTACCCCTGGGAGATCGACCGGCGCGCGCGCCCCTCTCGGTTGATGAATCCCCTACCCATGCCGTTTTAGCAACCGTGGACGCTGACCTGCACAAGCTGCCGCCAAACACGTGTCCCATCTGCCAACAGCCAGCACTCATGATGGAGGGCGAGGTGTGGCAATGCGCGTTCTGCGGCAGCGAATTGGAGTTTGACGCGCAGACGCGACGCGCGCGTTTGCGCTATGTGCCGCGCGTGTATGCGCCAATCGCGCGCGCCATCGGCACAGCATGGCTGACGCGCCGCGAGATGTTCCAGCGCGCCGCCCTCGCGGAGGTCGTCCCCCCTGCGCCGCCGCCGCTGCTCGCGCCGCTCGTTGCGCTCACGGCGGTTTCTGTGGTGGGGTTTGTTGTCCTCGCAGCAATCGCTGCTGCGCTGCTGCTGCAACCCGATCTTGAGCGCACCCGTCGCGCCATCGCTGCAGCATACGCGCGCGCGACGATCACTCCCGCCACGCCGAGCGTGGAAACGCCACCTGTCTCAGCGCTCATCTCCATGACCTCCGAGCCAACGCCAGATGCTTCTCCGGACACGCCGCCGACTGTTTCCAACGTGCCTGCGCCCGACTTCGTGCGGCCCACTGAGAACCTCGCGTCCGAGCCAGCCCTGCCGCCTTTCAACGATGCGCCTTTGCCCCCCACTGCACCACCTCAGCCGACGCCTTCCCTTCCTGTGTTCATCCCGCCGCAGCCCACGCCCCCGCCTACCTTCACGCCACAACCAACCACGCCACTACCGCAGATCACGCTGCCGCCCGCGCTGATCTCGCCGCTGCCCACACCCACCGCGCCGCCCGCGCCGACCGTACCTCTACCCACACCAACTCTTCCCTCACCTACGCCATCGCCCACCGCACTTCCCGCGACACCTGTGCCGCTCATCCGCATCGTCGAGGTCAAGCCACAAGGCGATCCCGCCATCAACGAGGCAGATGAGTACATCGCGCTGGAGAACATCGCGCCGAGCGCCGTGCTCATGGAGCGCTGGACGCTGCGCGTGTTTGCTCCGCCCGCGAGCAACGAGCTTGTGGCCCAGTTCACCTTCCCGCCGGGGTTCATCATGATCCCAGGGCAGCGCTGCCGCGTGTACACCAACCTCACCTTCGGCGCTGAGAACTGCGGCTTGAGCAACGGCTTCCGCAGCCCAACAGGCATCTTGCCGCCTAGCGGCGCGCGCATCGTGCTGAGCAACGAGCAGGGCGTTGAGCAAGCCAGCTACGTCTATTGAGGCGCGTCCACGATCAGCGTCACAGGGCCATCGTTCACAAGTTCCACTTGCATGTTGGCGCCGAAGACCCCAGTCTGCACGGGCACGCCCAAAGCGCGCAACCGCTCCACGAAATACGCGATGAGTGGCGCCGCGTGCTCGGGGCGTGCGGCTTCGGTGAAATCGGGGCGGCGCCCTTTGCGTGTCTGACCGTAGAGCGTGAATTGGCTCACCACAAGCGCAGCGCCGCCGACATCGAACAACGAGCGATCGAAGTGCGAGCTGCCATCCGTTGCTGGGAAGATGCGCAAGGTGGCGATCTTGTTGGCTAGCCAATCGGCTTGCGCGGGTGTGTCGTTGTGCGTCACGCCGACCAGCAGCAACACGCCTTGGTCAATGGCGCCCACAACCTCGCCGTTCACGCGCACCGCAGCACGCGCAACCCGTTGCAGAACAACGCGCATAGCGCACAGACTGTACTACGACACCGCATCACCGCGCGACACTCACAAGCGCGCACCCGCGCACAAGCCGTTACAATTCGCTCAAGCCCACAAGGCGCGCACATTCCCAAAAGCCATGGAGTTCACGGCATGAGCCGCTTCACCTATGCCCGCGCCCATTCCGTTGAGGAAGCCGTCGCGCTGCTCAGCGATCCAAACGAGAAAAGCGTGCCACTCGCAGGGGGCACAGACTTGCTGGTGAACATCCGCAAGGCGCCGCCGACCTTCACGCGCGTGGTGGATGTGCGCCGCGTGCCCGAGATGCGCATCATCGAAGTGCGCGAGGCGCAGCTTGTGATCGGCGCCGCGGTGAGCTACACCGAACTTGCCGAAAGCGCGCTCGTGCAGCGCTACGCGACCTGTCTAGCACAAGCCGCGCGCACCGTGGGCGGGCCCGCGATTGCAAACATGGGCACCCTTGGCGGCAACATCGCCTCGGCTGCGCCTTGGGCAGACGCGCTCCCGCCGCTCATCTGCCTCGATGCTCACGCGCACCTGCGCAGCGTTGAGGGCGCGCGCAGCTTGCCCGTCGCCGAGTTGGTGCTTGCGCCAAATCAAACGCGCCTGCGCGCCAACGAGCTGATCACGCACTTCACATTGCCGCTCCCCGCGCCCGACGTGCAAAGTGTTTTCCTCAAAGTAGGACATCGCATCGCCCAGACGCTCTCGCGCGCAAATCTTGCTGCCGCCATCGGACGCGATGCGACAGGGCGCATCGCTACTGCGCGTTTGGTAGTGGGCACCATCGTGCCAGTGGCCCAGCGCTTTGAGGAAGTAGAGTCGCTGTTAATCGGGCAACACCCATCCCCCGAGCTATTCGCCGAAGCAGCAGCGCGCGCCGCCGAGGGGCTCGTGCGCCGCGTCGGGAGGCACTGGGCAACGGAGTATGACACGCGCGTCTTAAAGGCGCTCGTTGTGCGCGCGCTGCGCGCAACAACCGCACCATCCCCAACGCCCGAGGGCGTCTAGCCAAGCTCGTTTGAGTGAGGAGGAAGCATGGAGATCTCGCTTGTGCTCAACGGCAAGCCCATCACGGTAGAAGCACCCGCGCATATCACGCTGCTCGAGCTCCTGCGCGAATATCTGGAACTAACGGGAACGAAAGAGGGCTGTGACATCGGCGAATGCGGCGCGTGCGCCGTGATCATGGACGGCATGCTGGTGAACAGTTGTCTTGTGCTCGCGCCGCAGGCACATGGCAGCACGATCACCACCATCGAAGGGCTATGCAACGCAGACGGCAGCCTGAGCGACCTTCAGGAGAACTTCATCACCTACGGCGCCGTGCAGTGCGGCATTTGCATCCCCGGCATGATCGTCGCCGCCGAAGCGCTGCTGGCGAAGCACCCCACCCCCACTCGCGAAGAAATCCGCCAAGCGCTGATCGGCAACCTTTGCCGCTGCACGGGCTACCAGCAAATCGTGGACGCCATCGAAGCCACAGCCTACGCACGCCGTCATCTCGCCGAATCGGTTGCACGCGCCTGAAGACCCACTCATGACCTGCACGGAGGAGGACCTATGCACACACACTCCCTACGCTACGTCGGCAAGCCGGCGCGCCGCGTGGACGCCGCGGACAAGGTGAGCGGGCGCGGCAAATACATTGCCGACTACACGCTGCCGGGCATGTTGCACGCGCGTTGCCTGCGCAGCACCGTGCCCCACGGGCGCATCGTGCGCCTCGACGTGACACCAGCGCTGCAAGTCCCTGGTGTGCGCGCTGTGATCACGAGCGCGGATTTCTGCGATCACGGCAACTACGGCTTTCCCGTCAAAGACAAATACATGCTCGCCTACCAAAAAGTGCGCTACGTCGGCGAGGCGATCGCTGCGGTCGCCGCAGACACGCCCGAAGCAGCGCTAGCAGGCGTGCGCGCCATCATTTGCGAGATCGAACCGCTGCCTGCGATCTTCGACCCGCGCCAAGCGCTCGATCCCAACGCGCCCCAAGTCGGCCCAGATCGCACCGACGGCAAGCATCCCAACTTGCTTGCAGAACACCAATACGTCAAAAAAGGCGACGCCGAAGCAGCGCTCGCAAACTGCGACGTGATCGTTGAGGCGCACTTCGAGGTAGGGCATCAAGAACACGCCTACATCGAGCCTGAGGGCGTGCTTGCCGTGCCCACGCCTGAGGGTGGGATTGTGGTGTATGCCCCCAACCAAAGCCCCTTCATCAACCAAGGCAACCTTGCCATGGTGCTCGGCTTGCCCACAAACCGCGTGCGCGTGATCCAACCCTACGTTGGTGGTTCGTTTGGCGGCAAGGATGACATCGTGTACGAAAGCTCAGCGCAATGCGCCAAGCTCGCGCTGATCACCGGCAGGCCCGTGCGCATGCTCTTCTCGCGCGAAGAGAGCATGGTGGCAAGCTACAAACGCAACACACTCAGCATGGACGTACGCATCGGCGCGACGCGCGATGGGCAACTGCGCGCCTGCGTCTTCCGCGGTCTGATGGACTCCGGCGCTTACGCCTCGGAGACGCCGTTCACCGTCTGGCGCGCGAGCATCCACGCCATGGGCTGCTATCGCTACGACGCTTGCGACGTGGACATCTACGGCGTGTACACCAACAACGGCTACACAGGCGCCTTCCGCGGTTTCGGCAACCCTGAGGTGTGTTTTGCCATCGAGCAAGCCATTGACGAAATGGCTGAGAAGCTCGGCATGGACCCGATCGACTTTCGCCTGAAGAACTGCCTCCGCTTAGGCGACGAGACGGTGCACGGGCAAAAGCTCAGCGAGTCCGTGGGGCTGGTGGAATGCTTGACCTTAGCACGGCAGCTCAGCGATTGGGATCGCAAGCGCGCGGAATACGCGCGCCAGACCTCGACCGAAGTGCGGCGCGGCATCGGCGTCGCGGCGATGTATCACGGCATGTCGCTAGGCGCGGAGGGCGCCGACTACGCAGCCGCTACGATCACCATCTTGCCCGATAACACCGTCGAGATCACCTCTGGGCTGACAGACTACGGCACAGGCTCGCGGACGGTGTTCACGCTGATCGCGGCGGAGGAACTCGGCATCGAGCCATCGCGCGTGCGCATGTTGCGCCCAGACACCAACACTGCGCTCGAATCAGGACCGACCGTCGCAAGCCGCTCCACCGTGCTTGGCGGCAACGCCATGCGCATCGCGGCGCGCAACCTGCGCCAAACGCTCGACCTCGCCGCCGCCCACTTGCTCAACTGCGACCCACGCCAGCTCATCCGCCACAACGGCAGCTACATCGGTCCGAGCGAGGAAGAGGTGCCGTGGGAGAAAGTGGTGGAACATGCACGCGAGATGGGGCTAATCCTCTCCGCGCACGGGCGCTGGGAGGCGCCCAAGATTCACTGGGATCACCACGCTGGACGCGGAACGCCATACATGGCGTATCACTTCGGCGTGCAAATCGCAGAGGTGGAAGTGGACTTGCTCACAGGCTTGACGCGCGTGTTAAAAATCTGGGCTGTGCACGACGTGGGCAAAGTGATCTTCCCCGAAGGCGCCTACGGGCAACTCTACGGTGGCATTGCGCAAGGGCTTGGCTACGCGCTCACGGAGCAAGTCACCTACGCCAACGGCTACCTCCAGCAAACCAACTTCGACACCTACCTCATCCCAACCGCGATGGACGTGCCTGAGATCGAGGCACGGCTGATCGAAGCATCCTACTCGGAAGGGCCGTACGGCGCGAAGAACATCGCCGAGCCAGCAATGGTGCCCACTGCACCCGCAATCGCCAACGCCATTGCCCACGCCACAGGGCGCCGCATCCGCCGCTTGCCTATGAACCCAGAGCGCGTCTTGCTCGGCGAAGCGCTTCAACGCCCAACCACGCCTGAGGTGACCACGCGCGCGCTGTTCATGGGGCGGGCGTGAGCGGCTGCTCAGTTCGCCACCAACGTGTAGTTCCCGTGCATCACCTGCCAGCGACCGTCATGACGGCGGAGCAACAAGCCATCCGCGCCTGCAACCCAAAGCGTTCGATCAGAGACCGCCCACACGGCTCTCACTTCTGCCTTCTCGGCGACCAGCTTCTGGCGTAGCCAACGCTGGTCCTCAAAGGCAAGCCACGTGCCGTCCTGGGAGAACACCCAGACCTTACCCGCGAACACGCGCAACGTCCACGGTCGGAAGTTGCGCGTTAGCTCCGGGTTAAGGACAACCTCGCTGCATTTGCCCTCGGACAGGCGCATGATTTTCTCGTCCCATCCACTTACGAGCAGGAAACCTTCCTCCGTTGCGCCAGGAAGCGGTCTGAAGACCTGGATGTTGCTCACGGAACAGGCGAGCGTTTGTGTCTTGCCTTCCCTGGCGAAGTTAAGGGTGCGCTTGCCGAACCAAATCTCATCCACGGAGCGCGCGAACTGCACCTCCGCGTGCTCCGCATCGTCAAAAAATTCCACTTCCCAGCGCCCAGCGCCCCGATTGAAGAGCCAAAAGCTCTTGTCCATGCTCCAGTGATCCTTATCCGCCCAGCGACCAAACAGGAACATCGTGCCGTCGGAGAACACGTAGAAGTTCGAGAACTCGTACTTGCGCTCAGCGAAGAGCGCATCCGTGTCCAGCATGGGCTGCCACTCGTTGCCGGTTAGCCGCCAGAGGTTGCGCTGCGTCAGCACCCAAAGCACGCCTTGGCTATCGAGGAGCGCGTTTTGAAGCGCGTAGTTCATGTCTGAGTCCAAGGCGACCCCGAGGTCCACCAACTCGTTGCCGTTGTAGTGCAGAAGACGCAACTGCTCGTAAGGCGGCCCGCCCAAAAGCCATGCTTGCTCGACGGTGGCGCTCAGAATGCGAGAGAACCTGTACTTCAGGAACGCCGCCCTTGCCTCAGCGGTAGCCTGTGCTGCTGCCGTTGCGGTGGCTTCGGGGCGAATGCGCACCGAAGGGACCACCAAGGTGGGCACGACGTCGCCAGAAGCGCTGGGGGACAAACGGGTTGCGCCTTGTGTCCCTTGGGCAACCGAGTCCCCCTCGGGCAGCGAGAGACTACCAGCAAGCGACTGACTTGCCGACTCCGAGATCAGCGTTTGAGCAAGCGTGACTGTCGGCTGCGCATCGCTTGAGCTTGAGGCCGGCTGCGAAGCAATCTTTTCCTCGCCGCGAGGCTGCAACAGCAAGAGCACAGCTCCAACCACCATCGCAGCGCCCACAATGGGCAACACCACGCGCACCCTTGCGTCGCGCAGCGGCTCGGGGACACGCAAAGATGCCGACGGCGCCGGCACTTGCGTGCGTGCGCTTACTTGCTCGAGCAACTCCCCTTGCGCCATGCGCAGCGCATCGAGCATCTCACAAGCATCTTGAAACCGCTCTTCTGGGTTTGGCGCTGTGGCTCGCTCGATCACGCGCTGAAGCGCGAGAGGCACATCAGCGCGGTATTCAGCAATCGGCGGCAAAGTTTGCTTGAAGCCACGACGTGCGCGCACACGGGCAAGGCTCTCGTAGGGTTGCACCAGGCATTCCCAAAGTGTCGCACCCAATGCGTAAATGTCTGAGCGCGCATCGCCGCGCTTGCCCTCATGTTGCTCGGGCGAGGCGTACGAAGGGCTATACGGGCTTCGCTCATGCGTGACGGTGACGCGCGGCAGGTCCGCAGCAATGGCGATCCCAAAGTCCGCGAGCTTGTAGACGAGCCGATTCGGGGGCGTTTTGCTCAGCAGGATGTTGGAAGGCTTCACGTCGCGGTGAACGATCCCCACCTGGTGCAGCGCGCACAACGCCTCGCAAATCTGCTGCCCAATATCAATCACTTGCGAGACAGCCATCTTGGTCGCCCGCTGTCCGAGAAACTCCAGCTCGTCTTGGAGCGAACCCAGCGGCATGTATTCCATGACGAGGTAGTTCAGCTCATCTGGTTGCTGCGCCAGGTGCGCGTCATAGATGTTCACGATGTGCGGGTGGCTCAGGCGCGCCAGCGCCAGCATCTCGCGCTGCCACCGCATTAACACCTCAGCGGACAAACGCTGTGCAGGCAGCACCTTGATCGCCACCTCACGCTGCAACACGGGATCCTCCGCCACGTAAATCTGGCCCATGTTGCCTTTGAGGTATTGCCGAATCACGTAGCGCCCCAACGATTCCCCGGGCTTCAGCACAGGTGTCTCGCTCATCGCTCACCGTTTTGGTCGCGTGTGCAACACATAGCCACCGTGGTAGCCCACAATGTACTTGCTACCGTCCTGCCCAGTTTGGGCGCGGATTTTTTCGCGCACGCGTTTCACCAGCTCCTGCACATTGCTGCTGGTGCCGACGCCGTCAAACACGTGTTTGATGATCTCCTCATTGCTGCAATGTCTGCCCCGCGCGGCTTCAAGCAGGCGCACCAACTTGCTTTCCTGCTCGGAGAGGTTGAGCCGCTTGTGACCGATCCAAATCTCTCCAGCATTGACCACGCGCAGTTGATCCTCCGGATAGGCGACGACGGTGCTCTGCGTGCCCAATGTGGTTTGCGTCAAGGTGGTCTCGCTCTCCCCCAAGCTCACGATGATCACAGTGTGATCGAGCAAGGTGCCGATCCGCACGGTATCGCCATGCTTGAGGGTGACCCGCGCCCCCTTGGCAAGCTTGCCGTTCACTACAGAGCCGTTCTGGCTGTGGTCCTCAAGAATCCATTCCCCCGCTTCGTAGTGGAGCGTAGCGTGCCGACGCGACACACTGCGATCCAGAAGGCAAATTTGCGCGCTGGGGTCGCGCCCGATCAGGCAAGGCGTTTGCGAGTCTTTGACCTCATACGAAAGCCCGCGACTGCTACGCGGCACAAACGTGAGCTTCGAATGATGCGGCATGACCGCTCCTCCCGTCCCTGGTGAACTTCGGTGTGCTGGATTATCGCGCATCCTGCGCGCACTTGTGCCCTTTGCGCGAGGTGGCGATAATCCTGCTTTGAGGTGTGTGCTGATGACGGCTGCGCTGGAGAGATTGATCGACCAGGTCATGCACCTGCGCGACCAAGCGCTCGCGTTTGAGTCGGCGCATCAACACCTGCTCGAACAGGTTGCCGAGCACTACCGCAACAGCGCGCGCAACTTGATGCACTACCTCGCGCTGCGGCAGCGCGATTTGCGCGATCTACAAAACGAGCTGGCAGCGCTTGGGCTCAGCTCGTTAGGGCGCAGCGAGTCGCACACCCTTCACACATTGCACGGCGTGCTGCGCGCACTGCACTGCCTGGCAGGTCACAGTGTGGACCTCGACGACACGATTGTCCCAGTGACATTCCGCACAGGCGCCCTGCTGCTCGACGAACACACCCATCGCTTGTTCGGCGAAGCTGCGGGCAAACGCCCCGTGCGCATCATGGTCACCATGCCCAGCGAAGCGGCCCGCAATCCTGAACTCGTGCGCAATCTGCTTGCTGCTGGCATGGACATCATGCGCATCAACTGCGCGCACGACACGCCCGAAGATTGGCTGCGCATGATCGCCAACCTGCGCGAAGCAGAACGCGCCGTTGGGCGCACGTGCAAGGTGTACGCCGACCTCGCCGGTCCTAAGCTCCGCACCGGCTCGTTGCCGCCGATCTTTGTGCGCAAGGTGCGCCCCAAGCGCAACTTGCGCGGCGAGGTGATCGCGCCAGCGCGCGTTTGGTTCGCCGCCTCCGCGGAGGCAGCTCCGCCAGATGACGCGCCGATCATCCCCATCGAGGGCGACCTGCTGCGCAAGGCGCGTAAAGGCGACGTGATCTACTTGCGCGACGCGCGTGGGCGAAAACGCCGCCTCGTCGTGGAGACGCGGCGCCGGGGCTTGCTCGGCGTCAGCTTCGACCGCACGGTTTACTTCGAGACAGGCACCCCTTTGCGCCTGCGCCGTGGTGACGCCTGGCTGCCGGCAGAGGGCAGCATCGGCGCGTTGCCGCCGCAGTATGAGCCGCTCGTGCTCAACGTCGGCGATAAGCTCGTCCTCACGCGCGATGAGCAGCCCGGGCAACCCGCACGCCGCAGCCGCACTGGCGCCCTGCTCGAGCCGGCGCGCATCGGCTGCACGCTTGGCGAGGCGTTCGATGCGGTGCAACCTGAGCAGCCTATTTGGTTCGACGACGGCAAGATCGGCGGGCGCGTGTTGAGCAACAATGGTCGAGAGATCGCAGTCGAGATCACCTTTGCACGCCCTGGCGGCAGCAAACTCGGCGCCGAGAAGGGCATCAACCTGCCCAACACCGACCTAAGCGCCATCCCCGCGCTCACCGAGAAGGACCGTGAAGACCTGGCCGTGTTGGCGCACCACGTGGACATGGTGGGGCTTTCGTTCGTGCGCCAACCCGAGGACGTGACGATGCTCGCAGAGGCGCTGAAACAGTTGCGCGCGCAACACGTTGCCGTCGTGTTAAAGATCGAGACGCGCTGCGCCTTTGAGAACCTGCCGCGCCTGTTGCTCGCGGGGATGCAAATGCACTCGCTCGGCGTGATGGTGGCGCGCGGCGATCTCGCCGTCGAGGTCGGCTTTGACCGCCTCGCCGAGGTGCAAGAGGAGATCTTGTGGATCTGCGAAGCAGCGCACATCCCTGTGATCTGGGCAACGCAGGTGCTTGAATCCATGGCGAAAAGTGGTGCCCCCTCGCGTGCAGAAGTCTCCGATGCGGTGATGAGCGGACGTGCTGAGTGCGTCATGTTGAACAAAGGTCCCTACATCGTTGAGGCGACGCGCTTCCTCAGCAACGTGCTGGAGCGCATGGCAGCGCATCAGTCCAAGAAGCGCTCGCGCCTGCGCCGCTTGTCCATCGCACGCTTGTAGGCGCGCCAAACGGTAGCCGCACAATCCGCACTGCGCCATGTCCGACTTCTGGCAACGATTCGACCCCCGCACGCGCGTTGTGCTGTTGGTGGCGATGAGCCTCGCGGCGCTCATCGCGCAAAGCTGGCGCACGCTTGCCGGCCTGGCGGCGTTGAGCTTAAGCCTGCTGGTGGTGGCGCGCGTGCCGTGGTCGCGCCTGCGCCTGATCTGGCGCGGCGCCGTGTTGGTCGTTGCGTTCATCGTCGGCGTCAACCTCATCGCCCGCTCGCCCGCCGAGGCAGCCCAACAGGCGCTGCGCGCTGTGGTGATGCTCGGCGCACCCCTCGCTGTGGTGCTAACGTTCGACCCTGCGCTGCTCGGGATCACCTTCCGTCGCCTCGGGCTGCCCGACCGCTGGGCGTTCGCGCTCGACCTCACCGCGCGCTTCACGCCCATGCTCGCGCGTGACTTCCGCACGACGATGGACGCGCAACGCGCGCGCGGCTACGAGCTGGAACCGCGCCGCGGGGTGCGCGACCTGCTCACCGTCGGCAGACGACTCGCGCCGCTGATCGTGCCAGTCGTGGTGCGCGCCGTGCTCGACGCCGAAGACCGCGCCAACGCGATGGACCTGCGCGCTTTCGGCAGCGGACCGCGAACCTGGCTGCGCACGCTGCGCTTCACGCCGCGCGACTACGGCTTGCTCGCGTTCGCCTTGCTCGTGCTCACACTGAGCGCGCTGTTGCGCACTTGGTGAAACCAAAAGGCATTGCGATGAAGGTTGAACCGATCACCCTCTTCGGGCAAATCGTGCGGCTAGAGCCGCTGCGCTTCGACCACGCTGAAGCGCTTTGGCGACACGCCGACGACCCCGACATTTGGCGTTACATGCCCTACGGGCGCGTGGACACCCCCGATAAGCTGCGCGCGCTGATCGCTGACCTGCTCGAACGCCAGGCGCGCGCAACCGATCTGTGCTTCACGGTGTTTTACCAAGCAACCAACGAGCCAATCGGCATGACGCGCTACTTAGCCATTGACCTGAAAAACCGCAACCTTGAGATCGGCGGCACGTGGTACGGACGTGCATATCGCGGCACGAAGGTGAACCTCGAGAGCAAGTTTTTGCTGCTGCGCCACGCCTTCGAGCAGCTCGGCTGCGTGCGCGTACAGCTCAAAGCCGATGTGCGCAACGTGCGCAGCCAACGCGCCATCGAGCGGCTCGGCGCCATCCGCGAAGGCGTGCTGCGCAAGCACATGATCTTGCCCGACGGTCATGCGCGCTCCTCCGTGATCTACAGCATCCTCGATGAGGAATGGCCCGCTGTGAAAACCCACTTGCAAGCCTTGCTGGCCACCTAGCACAGCGCGTCCTCGAATTCCATGCATTCACACAGGCTTAAACGACATTCAGCATCAAAGGAGTCACCATGAAAGTCGGCATCCTCACTGGCGGCGGCGATGTGCCGGGGCTGAACTCGGCGATCAAAGCCGCGACCCTACGCTTGATCGAACACGGACACGAGGTGATCGGCATCCGCCGAGGCTGGTATGGTCTGCTACACCTTAACATGGACGACCCCGAGAGCGTTGCGCGGCTCACGCTGCGGCTCGATCGCGGCGTGGTGCGCACGGTGGACCGCACGGGCGGCACGTTCCTCCACACCAGCCGCACAAACCCAGCGAACGTCAAAGCCAAAGACGTGCCTGACTTCCTCAAGCACACTACGGTTTTCGGCAACAACCTCGCCGACCGCTACGACTTCACGCCCCATGTGCTCAGCGCATTGCGCTTCCTCGGCATTGACGCGCTGATCGCGATCGGCGGCGACGACACCCTCAGCTACGCCCTACGCCTGCACAACGAGGGCGTGCCCATCGTCGCCATCCCCAAAACGATGGATAACGACGTGCGCGGCACGGATTACTGCATCGGCTTCAGCACAGCGATCACGCGCTCGCTTGAGTTCATCCAGAACATGCGCACCTGCATAGGCAGCCACGAACGCATCGGCGTGATCGAGCTGTTTGGGCGCAACAGCGGCGAAACGGCGCTCGTCTCGGCTTACCTCAGCGGCGTGGATCGCTGCGTGATCGCGGAAGTGCCGTTCGACATCGAAAAACTGTGCGACTTGCTGCTTGCCGACAAGCGCAACAACCCAAGCAACTACGCCATGCTCGTTGTCTCCGAAGGCGCCCGCCCCGTAAACGGCAGCGTGATCGAGCGCGGCGAAGCTGACGCTTACGGACACCGCAAGCTGGGCGGCATCGGCGATTACATTAGCGAGCAAATCAAGCGCCTCACGGGCGAGCATACGATGTACCAAAGCCTCGGCTACCTGATGCGCAGCGGCGCGCCAGACGCGCTGGACGTGATGGTCTCCAACAACTTCGGCACGATGGCTGCTGACCTCGTGCTGAAGGGGCGCTACGGGCGGATGGTGGCGCTGCAAGGCGGCAAGTACGTCAGTGTGCCGCTTCCTGAAGTCGGCGGCGGGCCACGCACCGTGGACGTGGACGCGTTTTACGACGTGGAGCAGTATCGCCCGCGCATCCGCGACGTGGAGGGCAAGCCGATGTTCCTTTACTGAGCCGCGCTCACCAACGGCTAACCTCGGCGCGCTATGGTGCTCGGCATGATCACCAAGCGCGCTCTCATTTTCGCAAGTGCCTTTTTGCTGCTCGCGGCTACGCCAGCACAAGCACAAGACAAACGCCCTTCTGACCTTGTGCTGAGCAACGCAGTGCGCGCACAGGTGCTGCGCGTGCTCGACGGCAACACCATCGAAGTCGCAGCGCAGGGCGAAACGTTCCGTGTGCGCTACATCGGCACGCACGCACCGCAGATCAACGAATGCTTTGGCACTCAGGCCCAACGAGCTAACGCAGCGCTCGTCGCTGGCAAAACGGTGTTTCTCGAGGTGGATGAACAACTCACGGATGTTGACGGCGTCGCGCTGCGCTACGTGTACTTGCCGAACGGGCAGATGGTGAACGCGGCGCTGATCGGGCAAGGCGCGGCGCGCGTCATGACGCAACTCCCCAACACGCGCTACGACGCGGCGCTACGTGCCCTCGAAGATCAAGCGCGCCAAGCCAAGCGCGGCGGCTGGGCGCGTTGCAACTGGCAAGCAGAACCACCACCGACCGATGCAACAGGCTGCTTTGTGCTGCACATCGCCGACGTGGACCAGCGCACCAAGCGACCATCTGCGCTCGGCTTGCTGCGCGCAGAGAGCTGCGTGCGCCTGCTCGACGAACAAGGGCGCAGCGCGCGCTTCATCTATCACCCCGCAGGCAGCGTTGTGACGCTCGGCCCCGGCTACCTACGCTGGAAAGATGGCTTCGTGCTGCTCTCGCGGCGCGAAGACGGCACCCTCGTCGCGCACGATGGCGAATATCGGCGCACGCGCGTGACAGTGACGTTCGGCGGATTCACGTTCACATTGCCCGGCAGGACGGTGTTGGTGCAAGGGGTGTTGCCGCTAGAGCCAGAGCCGGGCTTGCCCGATCACCTGCGTTTGCCGATGTCGCGCACGTGGGTTGCGCAACAACGCGGCGATGGCCAAGTGCAACTCTTGGTGGATTGGTTCGAGTTTGTCGAAGGCGATCTCGAGATTGGGCTGCCAAGGTAGCCTCGTGCTAACATTCGCGCGATGAACGAGCGTGTGCGCCGTGCCTTGCTGATCGGCGTGGTGGTTTGGGCAGTCGCTGCAGCAGCCGTGGGCTTTGCCGCTTATCGCGCTGCGTACGACTACTTCGCCAACCGGCTCACGATCCTGCCTGAGCTGCTGCAAAACCCGCGCCCGCCGATCGCCGCTACTCCGCGCCCCGACGAGCTAATCACCCTGCCTGAACCGTGGGATGGGCGCGAGCGCGTCAACGTCTTGCTGCTCGGCATTGACCAACGCGCTGGCGAGCGTGAACCAGGCTACCGCACCGACACGATGATCGTGTTCACGCTCGACCCGGTGAGCATGGAGGCTGGCATCCTCTCGATCCCGCGCGATATTTGGGTGCCGATCCCCGGCTTCGAGAACAACCGCATCAACACCGCCAACTTCATCGGCGACACGCGTGATTATCCTGGCGGCGGCATCGCGTTGGCGAAGAAGACCGTCGAGCAATTTCTCGGCATCCCCATCCACTACGTGGTGCGCATTAACTTCACTGCCTTCGAGAGCTTTATTGACCGCATCGGCGGCATCACGATCGAGGTACCTGAGGACATCTACGACCCCGAGTACCCCACCGAGAACTACGGCACGGAAGTGTTCCAGCTCAGCAAAGGCGTGCACACGCTCGACGGCGAGACGGCGCTCAAGTACGCGCGCACGCGCCACTCCCCCGGCGGCGACTTCGACCGCGCGCGTCGGCAACAGCAGGTGATCCTCGCCGTGCGCCAGCGCTTGCAAGACCCGCGCGTGCTCGCCTCGCTCATCGCTGCTGCGCCCGATCTCCTCGTCGAGCTAAGCGACTCGATCAAGACTAACCTCACGCTCGAGGAGATGCAGCGCCTTGCCGTGCTGGCGCGCAACATCACGCCCGACAAGATCAAAACCGAGGTGCTCGACCAGCGCTACACCGAATTCGCCACCACGCCCGAGGGCTACCAAGTGGTGATCCCCAAACGCGCGCGCATCGCGGAGCTGCGCGAGCGCTTCTTCAGCACCTCCACTAGCGCGACGGCAGGGCGCTGAAAACAAACACGGCGCAAGCGGCAACCTGCGTTCGCCGCCGCGCCGTGCTCAAAAACCGCAGCGCGTTAGCTGAGCCAACCGCGCTCTTGGCGCAGCTGGCGCTGGCGCTCCAGAAAGCTCAACACAGCAAACGCCTCGGCGATGTCCTCAAGGCTGATCAAGCCGAGATAACGCGGTCCGTCGAACACCGCCGCAAGGCGCGCGCCCTGCTCGTTGAGCAGTTGGCGCACCTCGTCCAGGGTGCGCGTCGCCTCGACGCGCAGGAACTCGCGCTGCATGATCTCGGTCACGTAGCAATCATCCACGCGCTCGGCGAGCGCGCGCATCACATCATCGCGCGTGACGACGCCGATGATCATGTTGCCCTGCATCACCGCGTAGTCCGGCTGGTAGCTTGTCAGGATGTAGTCCACCACGCGGCTGACGCGATCGCCAATTTGCAAGCTGAGCGCGTGCTTGTTGTAAGCATCGCCCACGCGCCGCGTTTGCAGCACGGTCTTAGACATCGCATGCGCTTGCTCTTGACCCGCACCGAAGAACACGAAGATGGCGATGAGCACAAGGATGAAGTTGCCGCTGACGAACCCAAGCAAGCCCAAGCCGATAGCCAGCACCTGCCCCACCGTGGACGCGATCTGCGTGGCGCGCGGGAAGCCCAAGAAGAACGCCAGCAACGCGCGAAACACGCGCCCGCCATCCAGCGGGAACGCCGGGATCATGTTGAAGACCACCAACGTGATGTTCGCCGCCAGCAGCCACAGCAGCAGCGTCTCCAACGAAGGCTGCATGATCAGCTCGCCGAGCGTGCCGCGACCGTCCAGCAGCGTGGCGCGGAGCGTGGCGCCAGTTGCAAAGAACAGCACAATGGCGATTGCGACGTTCACCAGCGGCCCAGCGATGGCGATGATCAGCTCGTGTAGCGGCTTTTCGGGGTTCTTGCTGATCAGCGCTACGCCGCCAAGCGGCAGCAGCACGATCTCGCGCACTGGGATGCCGAAAGCCTGCGCCGCGATGCTGTGCCCCAGCTCATGAAGCGTGACGCACGTGAACAGCAAGATCATGAGCACCACGCCAAAGAGCGCGCCCTCAGCCGGCGCGTTAGGCGTCATGCCCGCCCATTGAATTGCGCCCAGCAGCAAAATCAAGAAGAAGGTGACGTGCACCTTGATGTCAATGCCACGCACCTGTGCAATGCGAAAGGACCAATTCATCGTTTGAGCTCCTTTTTTCTCAAGCCTCTAGCGCGTGTGTTTTTGCGCGTGCTCACATTAACGGCGCTGCGTTGGCGCTGCGCAAGCGCAACGTTAGCGACGATTTAACGCGCCTGCGCACTCAGCTTTGCCGCTCAGCTCGCGCGATACGGCAGGAAAGTCTCCAGCAGGCGACCTGGCACGCGCCCGCTGATCACCACGCTGCGTTCTTCTGGAAATTCGCTCTCCACCAAGCCCTCGCGCCGCAGCAGCGCCATGAGCTCGCCTGCGCGATAGGGCAAGCGCACGCGGATCGGCACAAGGCGCTCGAACAACACAGCTTCAACCTCTGCAAGAAGCTCATCCAAACCTTGGCGATGCAGTGCCGAGATGAAAATGCCCTCGCTCAGCAAGCCCACAGCAGCGGCTTGGCGCTGCTCAGGCGCGAGCTTGTCGGCTTTGTTCAGCGCGATGATCATCGGCTTATTGCCCGCTCCTAGCTCCTTCAGCGTATCCATCACCGTCTGCGCCTGCTCTTGCGCGAAGGGATGCGCAATGTCCACCACGTGCAGCACAGCGTCCGCCTCGGTGACTTCTTCAAGCGTGGCGCGGAAGGCAGCCACCAGTTGTGTGGGCAGCTTCTGGATGAAGCCTACGGTGTCGGTGAACAACACGTAGTGCCCATGCGGCAGCCGCACACGGCGCGTGGTGGGGTCCAGCGTGGCGAAGAGTTTGTCCTCGGCGAGCACGCCGGCGCCCGAAAGCGCATTCAACAGCGTGGACTTGCCGGCGTTGGTGTAGCCCACGATGGCGATGGTGGGGATCTCGCTGCGCTTGCGCTGCTTGCGATGCAGCGCGCGCTGCCGACGCACCTCTTCTAGCTCGCGGCGCAGGCGGCTGATGCGCTCGTCAATGCGCCGGCGATCCACCTCGAGCTGCGTCTCGCCAGGACCGCGCAACCCAACGCCGCCCGTGCCGCTGCGCCCAGCCGCGCCACCCGCTTGCCGCGCGAGGTGCGTCCACATGCGCGTGAGGCGCGGCTTGCGATACTCGTACTGCGCTAGCTCGACCTGCAAGGCGCCCTCGTGCGTGCGCGCGTGCTGCGCGAAGATGTCCAGGATCAGCGCCGTGCGATCAATCACCGTCACGCCCTCGCCCATGAACTCCTCGATCTCGCGCTGATGTCGCGGCGAAAGCTCATCGTCGAACACGAGCACGTCGAAATCCAGCGCATCGCGCCAAGCCGCGATCTCCTCAAGCTTGCCTGGACCGATGAAGGTGTTTGGGTTTGGTCGGTCTAAGTGCTGCGTCGTCTGTCCAACGACTTCTAGCCCTGCGGTTTGACACAAGAGGGCAAGCTCTTCGAGCGATGCTTCAAGGGGAAGCTGGGCGTGCTTGGCGCGATAGGCAGGGTCACGAAATTCAACGCCGACAAGGAAGGCGCGCTGTTTTTCAGGCGCCGTCGTGTGCGTGATGCGCGGTCTCCGCATGCTTACCCGATATGTCCACTCCTTTTTGTGCGCAAGGTACACGAGGGATTGTAGCGATAAACGCGCGTCTTGCTCACTACTCATTCGCGCTGGGCAAGCACCGCGCAATCAGTTCAATGGGGTGTAACGCGGCGCGCCCCGTGAAGTGGGCGATCTGCTCGCGGCACGAGGTGCCTGGCGCAATGATGAGCGCGTCAGCTGGCGCAGCGCGCACGGCAGGGAGCAGTCCCAACTCGCCAATGCGCTCTGAGAGCGCGTAGTGCTCGGCTTCATAGCCAAAGGCACCCGCCATCCCGCAGCAGGTGGTGTCAATCTCCTGCACGGCGATGCCTGCGCGTTCAAGCAACGCACGCGTGCGTGCTGTTCCCCACAGCGCTTTTTGGTGACAATGCCCATGCAGCAGCGCAGTGCGCGGCGCCGAGGACACACTTGGCAGCGGCACATCTTGCGCCGCAAGCCAATCCTCAACGCTTTGCGTCATGCGCGCAACTAAGTGCGACGCCTCACCAGGCAACAAGTCGGGGTAGTCCTCGCGCAGCGCGCTGATGCAGCTCGGCTCTAAGCCCAAGATCGGCACGCCTTGTTGCGCAAGCGGCGCAAGCTGCGCGAGATTGAAGCGCGCGAGCACCAGCGCCGCCTCAGGCTGACCTTGGGAGATCAACGGTCTTCCGCAGCAACGCCACGGCGGGATGATCACCGCGTAGCCCATCCGCGTGAGCACGCGCACCGCCGCAATGGCGACTTGGGGATGTTGATAACGTGCGAACGTATCCACAAACAGCGCCACGCGCCCACGCGGTTCGCGCGGTTGCAAAGCGCGCCCTTCGCGTTGCCACCAACGCATGAAGGTGTTGCGCGTGAAGCGGGGCAACGCGCGCTGTGGCGCGATGCCGAGCAGCCGCTTGGCAAGCGGCAGGTTGATCGCCCAATTACTCAGCGGCGCCAGCGCAGCAGCCACTGGCGCAAACAGCCCAATGCGCCCAAGCAACCACGCGCGCCATGGCACGCCGCGCTCTGCGTAATAACGCGCGAGGAAGGCGCTCTTCAGTTTGCTCATATCCACGCCTGCCACGCACTCTGTGGCACATGCCTTGCACGAAAGGCACAGGTCAAGCGCAGCTTTCACATCCTCGGCAGAGATGTGCACTGCTTCGGCAGATTCCAAGCGGCGCATACGCAGAAACTCGCGCAGCAGATTAGCGCGCCCGCGCGTGCTGTGCATCTCCTCGCGCGTGGCGCGGAACGAGGGGCACATCGTGCCGCCTTCAAGCTTGCGGCAAATGCCGTTGCCGTTGCATTGCTCCACCAACGCAGCGAAGGTGCCATCTTGCCCGAAGTGAAACACCGAGGGCAGATCACGCGCGGCGTAGTCTGGGCCAAGGCGCAGGTGATCTTCCATGGGCACAGCGCGCACCTTCTTGCCGGGGTTCAACACGCCGCGCGGATCGAAGAGGTCCTTCAGCTCACAGAACGCTGCGTAGGCGCGCGCGCCGAACAGCGCCTCGTTCATGTGTGAGCGCTCGTAACCGTCGCCGTGCTCGCCGCTCATCGCGCCGCCTAGCGAGCGACACAGCGCCAGCGCCGCCTCGGCGATCTCGCGCATTTGCGCCACGCCCTGCTCCGTGCGCAAATTGACGAGCGGGCGCACATGGAGCACGCCAGCGCTCGCGTGCGCGTAGTACGTGCCGCGCGTGCCGTAGCGCGCAAAGATCGCGTTGAGCTGCTCGACATACTCCGCAAGCCGCTCGACAGGCACAGCGACATCCTCAACGACGCTGATGGGTTTTGCTGGACTGCGCACGCTGGTGAGCACATTTAGCCCCATGCGCCGCACAAACCAAACATCCGCCTGTGCCGCAGGCTCGAACAATGGGCGCAGCGTGCACGGCAAACGCTCGCGCTCGACAAGCTGCTGGAGCCGCGCCACACCCGCGCGCAGCGCCGCTTCATCCTCGGCACCGAACTCGATCACGAGCAAGCCCTCGGGCACACCGTTGCCATCCAGCCAACCAAGCCGCCCACGGCTTTCGGGCAGGTCGCGCGCGATGCGGATGAAGTCGCCGCCGATCAGCTCGATGGCATCAGGTTCAACGGTGAGCAGAGCAGGCACGGCGCGCATGGCGTCGAGCAAATCTTCAAAGCGCGTGATCACCAACACCGTCCGCTTCGGCTTTGGCACGAGGTGCAACGTGGCCTCGGTGATCACGCCCAACGTGCCCTCTGCGCCTGCAAACAACGGCGTGAGGTGAAACTGCGCGATCTGTTGCAAGTGCAGCGCCAAGTTGCTGCCGCGCCGCTGCGCGTTGGCAAACGTGAGGCAGCGCGTGGGGTCGGCGGGGTCGTACTCCAGCATTTCGAGGATGAAATCGAGGTTGTAGCCGCTGGCACGCCGCCACACGCGCGGGAAGTCCTCGCGGATCGCGGTTGCGTGGCGCTGCACAAGCTGCCGCACGGCTTCTTCGAGTGCGCGCACGCGCGGGTGCGCGGTGTTCGGCGCGAAGTCTGCGACGGTGCCGTCTGCGAGCACAACGCGCAGTGCGCGCACGTTATCCGCCGCCATGCCATAGCGGATGGAGTGGGCACCAGTCGCGTTGGTGCTGATCACGCCGCCGATGGCTGCGCGTTCAGCGCTTGCGGGGTCTGGGCCGAATTGCAGCCCATACGCCGCAAGGCGCTTGTTGAGCTGGCTGAGGATCGCGCCCGGCTGCACGCGCACTTGGCGCGCGGCAACGTCGAGCTCGATCACGGCATCCATGTAGCGCGTGAAGTCAATCACGATGCCAGGACCGAGCGCGCCACCGCACAGCCCGCTGCCGCCGCCGCGTGCGGTGATCGGCACGCCGTGCTCCGCACACAGCGAAACGGTTGCGACGACGTCTTCTTCGTTCTTGGGCAACACCACGCCGAGCGGCATGACCTGGTAGTTGCTGGCGTCGGTGCTATAGAGCACGCGCGAGGGCGCATCCACGCGCAGCTCGCCGGCAAGGTGTCGGCGCAGCGCGCGCACAAGGCTTTCAGGAGCTTGCATCACCGCTGTAGCGCCTAATGCTACACTGCGCTTGTGCGCACTCATGTGCATCGAAGAGCGCGCACGAAAAAGGAGGACGAGCCATGAGCAACTCACAGGAGACGCGCGCTGCTTCATGGGCGCTGATCGGCGTGCTGGTTGGGTTCGCATTGCCTGTGTGTCTTTGTGCGTGCGTCGCTTTGGCACCGCTGGCGCTTTTGAGCGCCTCATTCTCGTCCGTAACTGGCCCAGCGCTGGGCAACGTCGTCACAACGACCAGCGTCGAGCGCGTGCAGATCTCAGGCCCGAGCACAGGCCCGACGGTCGCTGTGGTCTCGATCAACGGCCCCATCGTGAGCGGCAGCGCGGGGCAATTCGACCTCAGCGGCGTGTCCATCGCTGCCTCGCGCGACATCATCCGCATCCTCGAAGAAGTGGCAACCGACGAAGCGGTGAAGGCCTTGCTGCTCTTTGTGGATTCACCGGGCGGGAGCGTGATCGGCAGCGACGAGATTTATCACGCGCTAAAGACGAAGGTGCGCGTGCCCATTGTGGTGTACATGGGCAGCACCGCCGCCTCTGGAGGCTACTACGTGAGCATGGCGGGCAAGCACATCGTCGCACATCCGAACACGCTCACAGGCAGCATTGGCGTCATCAGCGAGTTCACCAACATCGAAGGGCTTTACGAGAAGCTCGGTCTCAAAAGCATTGTCATCAAATCTGGCGAGTTCAAGGACTTTGGCAACCCCACCTCGCCCTTCACCGAGGAAGACCGCAAGCTTTGGCAAGCCGTCATTGACGAGACCTACGAGCAGTTCATCCGCATCGTCGCCGAGGGGCGCGGGCTAAGCGTGGAGCGCGTGCGCGCTTTGGCAGACGGCCGCCCGCTCACAGGACGCCAAGCGCTCGAGGCGAAGCTGGTGGACGAACTCGGCTACTTCGAGGACGCCGTGCGCAAAGCCGCAGAACTCGGCGGCATCGAAGGCGAGCCGCGCGTGGTGGAGTATCGCAAGCAGACGCCATTCTCGTCGCTGCTGGGCGTGCGTGTGGCGCGCTGGGTGTTGATCGCGCTCGGCGTGCCCGAGTCAGCACTGCTCCCACAGCAAGGCTTGCAGTATCGCTGAACGCGAGCCGGCTTCGCTAGAATCGCGCGCCCGTATGACGGAGAAGCCTGCTTCCGCGATGAAGACGGTTGGCGAGATCATGCACCGCGGCGTGTACACCTGCGCCGAACACGTGCATCTGCACGAAGCTGCGCGCCTCATGACCGAGCACGGCGTGCGCGCGCTTGTGGTCCTCGACCCCAAATGTGGCTTGAAGGGGCTCGTCTCCCAAAGCGACCTTGTGAACGCCGCTGTGCAACACGGCATAGGGGAGGCATGGCGCGCGCTCACCGTTGCTGACGTCATGACGCGCGACGTGATCACCATCACCCCCGAGGCGCCAGTGAGCGAAGCCGCGCGCCTGATGGTGACACATCGCATCCACCGCCTTGTAGTGGTCGCTGCCGACAATCCCTGCGAGGCGGTAGGTGTGCTTTCGATGGGAGACCTGGTGCGTTTCATGATGCAAGCGTGAGCTATGGAGAAATTCATCATCGAAGGCGGCACACGGCTGAACGGCGAAGTGATCGCCTCTGGCAACAAGAACGCCGCGCTGCCGTTGCTCGCCAGTTGCTTGCTCACTGACGAGCCGCTCGTGTTGCACAACGTGCCGCGCATCCGCGACGTGCACACGATGATCCGCTTGTTGGAGTCGCTGGGCGTCTCCGTAACATGGCTGGACACCAACAGCGTGCGCTTGCACGCCAAAGAGGTGCGCGCACGTCAGCTCGACCCGCAGCTGTGCCGCGAAATCCGCGCCAGCATCTTGCTCGCTGGTCCCATGTTGGCACGGCAAGGGCAAATCGAGCTGCCACCACCCGGCGGCGACGTGATCGGTCGTCGGCGCCTCGACACGCATTTTTTGGCGCTGGGCGCGCTCGGGGCGCGCATCACCGCCAATGGGCACTTCTGGCTGCAAGCCGAGCAGCTCACCGGTCAAGACATCATGCTGGACGAAGCCAGCGTCACCGCGACCGAGAACGCGATCATGGCGGCGGTGCTTGCCAAAGGCACCACTGTTCTGCGCAACGCAGCGAGTGAGCCACACGTCCAAGACCTCTGCCACTGCCTCAACCGCATGGGCGCGCGCATCGAAAACATCGGCTCAAATACGCTTGTGATTCACGGCGTGGAGCGTCTGCACGGCGCAGAATACACCATCGGCGCAGACAACATCGAGGTGACCAGCTTCATCGTCATCGGCGCGCTGTGCGGCGGCGAGAGCGGCATCTGGATACGCCGCGCCGATCCCCAGCACTTGATCATGACGCGCCTCATGCTCGGGCGGCTCGGCATTCGCTTTGAGACGCACGGCAACGACGTGTTCGTGCCTGGTCATCAGCGCCTCGTGGTGACGCCAGAGTTCGACGGCGCGATCCCAAAGATTGACGACATGCCTTGGCCCGGCTTCCCCGCCGACGCAATGAGCCTCGCCGTCGTCGCAGCAACTCAAGCCGAAGGCAGCGTGCTGATCCACGAGAAGATGTTCGAGAGCCGCCTTTACTTCGTGGATAAGCTGATCAGCATGGGTGCGCGCATTGTGCTTTGCGATCCCCATCGCTGCGTGGTGCAAGGTCCAAGCAAGCTGCACGCCGAAGAAGTGCAAAGCCCAGACATTCGCGCCGGCGTCGCGCTGGTGATCGCAGCGCTATGTGCCGAGGGCACCAGCGTGATCTCGAACGTGCAGCAAATCGATCGCGGTTACGAGCGCTTCGACGAGAAACTACGTGCCCTCGGCGCCAAGATCACGCGCGTACGCGCGGGGTAATCCTCACCCACCCTGTGCTTGAACAAGCCTTGTTCTAAGCTTTGCACTTGCCTGATCGGCTAGTTGACAACTTTCCAAAGCCGTGAATAATTAGGGGTGCAACGCCTATCTGCTCGCGCTTGGCAAACAGCTAAGCAGAGCAACCTGTGACCGAAAAGGAGGTGAAACCGAATGAACGACAAGGTCCCAGAGCGCTGGCGGCCCATCTTCACCAACGAAGAGTGGATCCAGCACCAGCTCGTCGTGGCAGCCCTGTGGATGTTCAACATCCTGGCGGGCATCGTCCACATCATCCTGTTCCTGTACAAGCCCTGGATTGACCTGACCCCCGGGCGGTGATCTGAGTGAAAGGAGGTAAGACCGATGCGAGACCCTAAGTTCATCGACTTCAAGACAGCGCTTGCGCTGTATGTCACCGCGATGGTGCTGACGGCGCTGTTGCTGCACTTCGTGGTGTACAGCTCGAGCTGGAACGACTTCTGGCTCAAGTGAGCAGTTAAGGCTTTATCCTGAAGCCGGCGAGGCGCATTCCAGCGCGAAGACTCTGCAAGAGCAGATAGGCGTGCGCAATGGAATGCAAGTCGCCGGCTTCTTAATCCGTGAACCAGCACACCCATGCGCTCCTACTCACACAAGGCAGACGGACTGAGAAAGCAGAACTCATTCCCTTTATCGCTTGATACCCATCAGTCCCAGCACAAGACGAGAGGGGTGCAGGTCAAGGTGTGCGCAAGATCGCAAGTGAGGTGATCGGCTCATGCTGTCATTTGAAGCAAAGTATCGGCGTGAAGCCCTCGAAGTGCCCCCCATTCCGTGGCTCGGGATGGGCATTTTCCGCTTCTGGATTGGGCGCTTCTACGTGGGCTTCTGGGGATTGGTGGCGCTTTTCTTCGGGCTGATCGGCGCCTCAGTGTGGTTCTGGCGGGTGTTGTTCGTGGACCCATTGAACTCCAATAACCCGCTGCTGAACTTCATCCGCGGTCAGATCAAGCCCCCGCCCCCAGAAGTCGGTCTCTCGATCCCGCTTGACGGGGAGAAGGGGTTGTGGTGGATCGTGGTGGTTTTCTGCGCGACGATCACCTTCTTCGCCTGGATGATGCGCCAGGTGGAGATCTCGCGCATGCTGAAGATGGGCTACCAGGTGCCCATTGCTTACGCGGCGGTGTTCTCCTCGTGGATCACGATCCAGATTCTGCGCCCGGTGCTGCTTGGGCACTGGTCGGAGGGCTTCCCGCTCGGCGTGATGGCGCACTTGGATTGGCTTTCGGCGTTCGGTTACCGCTACTACAACTTCTTCTTCAATCCTTTCCACGCGCTTGGCATCACCTTCCTGTTCGGGAGCGCGTTCGTGCTTTCGCTGCACGGCGCCACCATCCTCAGCGCCTCAGGCAAGAAAGCCGAAGGGGTCACCGAGGAGAACGTCAACCAGTTCTATTGGGACTTTCTAGGTTACTCCATCGGTGAGGTGGGCATCCACCGCCTGGCGCTGTGGACGGCAGTGCTTGCGGTGCTCGTGAGCAATCTGTGCTTCGTGCTCTCTGGGACGGTGGTGCAAGACTGGAACGCCTTCTGGGACTTCTGGAACAAGTTGCCGTTCTGGAGCGGGTTCGGCTTTAACTAAGCCAGAGGAGGTGCTATGACGACCGAAGTCTATCGCGAGTCCTTCGAGCGGCGCACCAAGACGGTGCGGTACCTGCGCTTCCTTGAAGGGCTGGCTGACACGCAGGTAGGACCGATTTTCCTCGGCATGTGGGGCACGGTGGCGCTGTTCTCCTACCTGCTGAGCGCGTTCATCACAGCGGTTGGGTTCGGCGAGCAAGTGGGTTGGAACCCGATCCGCTTCGTACGTGAGTTGCCTGTGCTCACGCTTTACCCGCCGCCGCCTTCGTATGGCTTGCAGCTTGCCCCACTGCAAGAGGGCGGCTACTGGCAGATCGCCACGTTCTTCCTCACTGTGTCGTTAATCGCGTGGACGTTCCGCGCGTGGACGCGCGCCGTGGCCAACGGCTTGCGCCCCACGGTGGCGATCGCCTTCACAGCAGCGCTGTTCCTCTACGCGGCGATCTACATCATCCACCCGATCTCGGTGAACTCGTGGAACGAGGCGCCAGGACACGGGTTGGCGGCACTCCTGTTGTGGACCAACCACTTCAGCGTGAAGTACGGCAACTTCTACTACAACCCGTTCCACATGGTCTCGATCTTCGGGTTGCTGGGCAGCGCGGTGATCCTGGCGATGCACGGCGCGACGATCCTGGCGACGTTGGCGTATAACGCCCACAAGGAAATTGACGAGATCGAGAAAAGCGACGAGGGCACCCATCGCGCACAGCTCTTCTGGCGCTGGGTGATGGGCTTCAACGCCACGGCGCACTCGATCCACGTGTGGGCGCTGGGCTTCGCTTCCCTCACGGCAATCGCCGGCGCTATCGGCGTGATCGCCAGCGGCTGGCTCGAGCCAAACTGGTACCTGTGGGGCTGCCGCGCAGGGATTACGCCCGGCATCCAAGCCGCTTGTCCGTAATGCTCAGCAGGAGGTGACATCATGACCGTCCACGAAGGCGCTCCTCCAGGAGCAGTCGCAAAGTACGACGAGCGACAGCGCGAAATTCTGCGCGGCGAGCTGGTGGGGCTGGTGGCGTTCACCATCTTGGCGCTGGGCGGCGTGATCGCGCTCTCGATGGCATTCGCAGGGACGCGCGAGATGATGGGTTATCGCGCCGAGCACACCTACAACTACGCCGGCGTGCAAACGGTGAACTTCCAGCAGTACATGGAGCGCATCGGTCGCCCCATCGCACAGCCAAGCGCTGAGGCGCTGCAGGCGTACTCAGAATGGGTCGCTAAGAACCCGCGCACGGTGAACGTTCAGGTGCTCAACAAATACCTGGGCGAGAAGTACAACGACACAAACAACGTCTTCGCCTACATGAGCGCCTACTTCACGCCCGGCGTGGGGCAGAGCTGCGAGTATTGCCACAACCTGCAGAACTTCGCCGACTACTCAAAGCCGCAAAAGACTGTCGCCAAGGCAATGCTGATCATGCAGTTCGAGCTGCAGACCAAGTGGATCGAGAACATCCCACGGCCTGAGGGGCAGCCGCTGTACCAGATCAAGTGCTACACCTGCCACTACGGTCAGGCGAAGTTCTGGAACCAGGAGCTGAAGGCAAGCAACCCTGAGCTGTTCGGCGTGGCTGGTGGCGGCAACCCAACGCCGTATGACATGAAGAACAACGGCATCACGCTGAACGGCAAGGTGCCGAGCAGCTACGAAGTGGTGGACGACCGCTACCTGGCGACGCGACCCGACGCCGAGGGCAATTACAACTTCTACCAAGTTACTGCGAATAAGGACACGCCGGCTGGCTTGGTGGATACCTACCGCAACCAGTACGCCATGTATCACCAGAACACGGCGCTGGGCGTAGGGTGCGACTTCTGCCACTACGGCGGTTACTTCAAGAGCTACGTGACCGCCGACGGCGTGTTCAAGTGGCCCAAGGCGCAAGCGCGGCACATGCAAGCCATGATGTTGGACATTGCGCTCAACTGGTTCCCGCAAATGCCGAACGTCAACGACGTGACGCAGGCGCAGAACTACTACGCGCAGCCCAACTGCTACATGTGCCACCGCGGCTACGTGGTGCCACCAGGCGCAGCGGAGTTCCCCGAGACGCCAGTGAAGGTGGCCGATCCAGAGATCAAGCCACTGGTCGAACTCCCCTTGCCGAAGCCCATCCTGCCAACCAGCGCAGGTCGGTGAAGTCGCCTGATGCGTGCAGCGCCCCTGCTTAAGCAGCAGCGGGCGCTGCACTCTAAAATGCGCGCCATGCAGCTCAACAAGCGCTTGCTCCGTTTAAGCCTCTTCCAGTTGGGATTGGGGTTCAGCGTGGTCGTTTTCAACGGCGCCTTCAACCGCGTCCTCATCGCCGAAGAGCAGATCCCCGCCGGCGTAGTGGGATGGTTGCTGAGCCTTGGGCTGTTCGTAGCGCCCATCCGCGCGCTGATGGGCTTCATGTCCGACCGCGAGAAGCGCACCTTCGGCTACCGACGCTTCCCCTACGCCTGGTTCGGCACTGTCTTCATCTTCCTCGCACTTTCTTCAGCGCCGTTCTCACTGCTGCTGCTCAGCAAAGCCTCGGAGTTGAACAGCCACGTGCCCTTCCCCGTCGGCTTCGGCATGTCCACGTTCATCTTTTTGCTCTACGCGGTGGGCTTGCACATCGGGCAGACGGGCTACTTAGCTATGGTCACCGACCTCACACCGCAGCGCGAACGCAGCCGCGCGATGGCCTACCTGTGGGTGACCTTCATCATTGGGCAAATCATTAGCGCGTTCATCGTGAGCGCGTGGCTCGAGGACTACCATCCCTCAAAGCTGGTGCAGGTGATGCAAACCGGCGCAGTGGTGTTCTTCGTGCTCGCAGTGGCTGCGATCTGGGGCCAGGAGAAGCCCATCGAGCTTGAGGACGACATAGACGACTTCTCGAGCAAGGTCTGGACGCTGTTTGAAGATCGCCGCATGCGCTGGTTCTTCGCCACACTGTTCATCGGCACGTTGGGGCTCACGGCGCAGGACGTGCTGCTGGAGCCGTATGGCGGGCAAGTGCTCGGCATGGCGGTAAGCGAAACCGCGCGCCTCACCGCAGTTTGGGGCATCGGCATGCTCACCGCTATGTTGATCGCATGGCGCGTGATCCCGAGGTTGGAATCGCCGCTGCCTGTGACGCTCGTGGCAAGCCTTCTGGGCATGGCGGGCTTTGGGTTGATCAGCAGCGCCAGCCTCTCCAAGCAGGTGTTGCCCTTCGTGGCGGGCACCTTCACGGTGGGTGTCGCCAGCGGTTTGTTCTTGATCTCCACGCTCTCGTGGGTGGTGGGTCTCGCTAATGTGAAAACGGCAGGCTTGTATGTGGGCATGTGGGGATTGGTTCAAACCACGGCTTCAGGCGTAGGCGCCCTCGGGGGCAGCAACCTGCGCGACTTGGTGATCCGCACAACAGGGAACATCGCGCAGAGTTACACCACTGTGTATGTGGCAGAGATGGCGCTGTTGGCGGTAACCCTGTTGTTGTTCGTCTTCGTGCCGCGCGAGTTGCTTGCTGCGCGCACAAAAGGGCGGTCGGCATTCGCCGGTCTGACGGAGATCCCTGGCAACTGATTCGCTTTTGAAAAGAGAGGTGAAGTCACATGCCGCTCATCCCAACGCTTGAGTCGCTGTTGTGCATCGTGTTGCTGTTGATGGGCTCTGTGGGGCTTTTCGTGCTGTTCGCGTTCACAGATAACGACGCCGTCGCCCAGAGCAAACTCCCTCAACACGCAACCGAGAAGCGAGACGAGCAGCCTAAGTCGGCGTAGCCACGCCACGCCCAGGCTGCTTACATGAAATCACGTGCGGGCACGCGCGCTGCTCTTTTCAGTGCAGCGCGCGTTTTTTGTTGCAAGATGAGCGACACACACTTGCAAAAAGCGCGTCCGTATAATCGTGCGCGTCTTTTATCTCTTGTTTGGAGTTGAGCAGCATGAGCGAAGGTGTGATCAAGTTCTACGGCGCAATGTGGTGTGGCGACACGCGCCGCGCGCGCGCGTGGTTTGACAAAAACAACATCCCCTACGAGTGGATTGACGTGGATAAAGATCCCCAAGCCGAGGCGTTTGTGAAATCGGTGAACCAAGGCATGCGCAGCATCCCAACCATCGTGTTTGCCGATGGCTCGATCTTGGTTGAGCCAAGCACGCGCAAGCTCGAGGAACACGCGCGCAAGCTCGGGCTGATCGCAGCCCCACAGACAGTGGATGTCTGAGGCACGTCCCAGCACACAACGCGCCGCTCGTGCCGCCCCCTCGCCTTTCCTCATCGGGTGTGGCACGATGGTTGCGCTTGTCGTGCTCGGCTTGATCGCGAGCGCTGTCATCGTCAGCAGCGCGCTGCGCGCGACAGCAGAGCGCGTGGCGCAAGTCAACCCCCTGCGGATTCTTCCCACTCTTGTCGCAGCGACGACGCCAACTATCACCCCCCGCGGCTCTGTGGTGATGCAGTTGCGCACATTGAGCGAGCTTGCCACGGCCCAGACCGTCGTCGCCACAGTCGTCGAAGCAGAGAAAGCACGCGTCGGCAATCTTGTGTACGAGCGCCTGCTTCTGGTGGCTTGCGGACGGGTGAAAGCAGGGGTGCGACTCGAGGAACTAAGCGAGGACGACATTGCCATAAGCGAGGATGGCACCACCATCCGCGTGCGCCTACCACAACCTGTGCTGCTGGACGCTTATCTCATTGACGACGCCAGCCAACGCTGCACCACGCGCGTCTATGACCGCACCAACTTGCTCATTCTGCCAGAGACCAAAGAGTTGGAATCGCAGGCACGCGAGAAAGCCATCGAGGCGATCCAACAAGTTGCCATTGACACAGGGCTGCTCGAGGAAGCCGAGCGCAACGCGCAAGTTGCGATCGAGCGCATGTTGCTGCGCGCAGGATTTGCGCGCGTCGAATTCATTGCGGATTGGCGCTAGAGGCTCACTCCTCCGGAACGTTCACGACCTCAGGTCCAGCGCCTACTTCGCGGTGACATTGTTCGCACGCCGGCTTGACGACATTCTGCCAATCGAGATAGCGCGCCGTGTCCAGGCTGCGATGTGCTTGGTGGCAATTGGAGCACTGGAGCGTCGTCTCATAGGAGGCTAAGCCGCGCGCGATCAACGCCGCGCCTTCGGTCTCGCTCATTCCGCGTGGCAAACGCAACGCTGCGCCACTACGCCAAAGCGCATACGCAGCAGGCAGCATGTTGTGCATGTGATTGTCCATCCCCAGGCGCAGGAGCGTATCCACGTGGCATCGCACACAGCCATCGTTCGAGAGGTGGGGTGTGAACAAGGCGAGCGTGGTTGGGGCAACGGTTCGCGTAACGCCGCCCACGATAGTGGTGGTGAGGGTCGTCTTCTCGATGCGCCGATCGTCCACACCAGCGAGCCAGCGCACGGCCATGTGCGCGCTGAGCCAAAGCGTCTCCGCGCGCGCCCGCACACCACCATCACCGCGATGGCAATCAATGCAGCGCAGCGTCTCGCCGATGCCGTGCAGGTGCTGGGCGTGATAGCTAGCGAGGTCGGGCGCGATCGCGCCCCCGAGCGCGACTTCAGCGCGCTCAACGTAGGCACGATGTTGTGGCGTGTGACAGCTCAAGCACGATCGGTCATCGTTTTGCCATTCCAGCACAGCACCTGCGCTGCCCAGCGCAACGCCAACTGTGATCAGAGCAAGCACGCCCAACGCCGCAAGACGTGCAGCCAGCGAGCGATTGCGCCGCGCAAATCCCCATCCCTCGTCGTCGAGCCAGTCCTCTTCAGAGAAGGTGGAGCTTGGGGGCAGATAACGCGACATCGCAACGTCATGCAAGCCTTGGTTGAGGCGCGCGCCGCGCGAGGATAAGGTGATTCACCACGAGAATCGCAAGCCCAACGCCGACGAGGCCTAAACTGATGAGCACTGCGGTGGGCAAAGCGCCAAGCCTCCACGCGTCAGGGCGGAAGAATAGCTCGATCCAAGCACGCCCTACCCCATACCAAATGAAGTAGCCCGCGGCGACATCGCCGCGCTTGAGCGACGCGCCACGCCGACTGAGCCAAAGCAACAGTAGAAACCCGACGAAGTTCCAAGCCGACTCGTAGAAGAACGTGGGATGAAAGCGCGTTTCGGGCGGATAAAGCTGCAAATCGGTGAAGTCTGCGCTCGGCGTTCGGATGCGGTGAGGGGGGTCTATCGTTATCCCCCACCAACTCAAGCCTGTCGGCCCTCCGTAGAGTTCCTGGTTGAAGTAATTGCCCCAACGTCCGATCGCCTGACCCAACGCCAGCCCTGGCGCGATGCTGTCGCACAGCGCGCGCAAACCCACACGATACCGCCGCGCGACGATCAACACGCCGATCAAGCCGCCGAGCAACCCACCGAAGATGCCTAAGCCTCCATTCCAGATCGCTAAGATTTGGATCGGGTTCTGGCTGTAGTACGCCCAGCCGCTGCCGCTGCCATCGTTGGGCGCAGAGAACACGTGATACAAGCGCGCGCCGACGATCCCCAACCCCGCGACCCACAACACGCCATCCCACGCCACGTTAGGGCTGTAGCCGCGCCGCCGCAGCTCAAGCGACGCGATATACGTGCCGAGGAAGATGCCCAGCGTGACCAAAACGCCGTACCAATGCACCTTGATCACGCCGAGGTCAAGCGCCACACGCGGGTCCATACGCAAGGATTATAAGTAGCGCATCGCTTGCATTGACACTTCTCCCACAACGTGGTATCCATGCAGTGCCATGTACACTGCTGAATGCCCTGAATGCGGCGCAACCCTCACCCTTCAGTCGCAACCTGTGCTCCATGAGCTTGTGCGTTGCCCAGAGTGCGGCGCAGAGCTAGAGGTCGTCTCCCTCGATCCCCTCACGCTCGCGCCTGCCCCTATTGAAGAAGAAGATTGGGGCGAGTGAGCGCGAGTGAGCGGCACATTTGCTCCACACTTGCGAGCAAGCTATGCGCATCTGCTTGGTGTGTAGCCTCGTGCGCCCCGAGGAGAAAATGCTCCTCGAGGCGTTTCACAAGCGCGGCGTCGAGGTGGATGTGGTGGACGACCGCAAAGTGGTCTTCGACCTCACCGATCTCTCGCCATGGCGGCAGTACGACGTGTGCTTCGAGCGCACAGTCTCACAGAGCCGCGCGCTGTACATCCAGCGCATCATGAAGCTCGCGGGCGTGCGCACCGTGAACACGCACGAAGTGATCGAAAACTGCGGCGACAAGTTCATCACCACCCAACTCCTCATGCAGCACGGCGTGCCCACAACGCGCGTGATGATGGCGTTCACGCCCGCCAGCGCGCTCGAAGCGATCGAACGCCTGGGATACCCTTGCGTGCTTAAGCCCGTGATCGGCTCCTGGGGACGCGGCGTGGTGCGCGTGAACGATCGCGACGCCGCCGAGGCGGTCGTGACCTTGCGCGATGAGCTGGGCGGCTACGCGCAGCATATCTACTACATCCAAGAGCACGTGCGCAAACCCGGGCGCGACATCCGCTCTTTCGTCGTCGGCGACCGCACCATCGCCGCCATCTACCGCACCTCCGAGCATTGGATCACCAACACCCATCTCGGCGGCAAGGCGAGTAACTGCCCCGTCACGCCCGAGTTGGACGCGATCAGCGTCGCCGCGGCAAAAGCGGTTGGCGGTGGCATCGTCGCTGTGGACATCTTTGAAGACCCCGAGCGCGGTTTGCTGGTGAACGAAGTAAACCACACCATGGAGTTCCGCAACAGTGTGCCAGCAACGGGAGTGGATATCCCCGGCGCCATGGCGGACTACGTGATCGCTGTAGCGCGCGGCGAGATAGGATAAACCGGAGCTATGGAGAAGCTGCGCCTATACCTCTCCTCAGCACCCGACCTTCGCTTCGAGCGCGCAGTGTTGGCGCGCGCCGTCGCCGAAATTCCCACCTCGCTCGGCTGGCTCATTCGCCAAACACCGAACGAGGCGCGCGAACCCGATCTCAGCGCTGTGCGCCGTGCAGACGCATTCATCTTGCTGCTCGGGCGCGACATCCAAGCCCCTGTGGGGCTAGAGTGGAACACGGCGCAACGCGCCGGCGCGCGCGTGTGGGCGTTCTATAACACAGCGACACGCCAAACGCAAGCTGCCCAAGCCTTCATCAGCGAGGTGGAGCGCTTCACGCGTTGGCAGAAGTTCAGCACGGCCGCCGAGCTGCGCTACAAAGTGCTGCGCGCGCTGGTTGAACACCTCATCGCGCGCCGCGAGGCGTACGCGCTGGACACTGCCGAAGTGGAGCGCCTGCGTAGCTGGCGCGAGCAACTTAAGCCAACGCCCGTGGACGACCTACGCGCGCACACCCACGCGAACGCCGTCATCTTCACAACGGAGCGCTATGAGCCGAGCAGCGGCGTGCTGATCCAACCCCCGCCCGCGGAGGATGCGCATCCGTGAGCGCATGGCGCTTAGGGGTGGTGTTGGCGCTCTACCTTGCGTTGGGGATCGCATTCGCCACGCAAGTCCCTGCTTGGCAGAACCCCGACGAACCAGCGCACTACAACTACGTGCGCCAGCTCGCCGCTGGCACGCTGCCCGTGATTGAGCCTGCCGACTGGGACGCCCGCTTAGTGCCGATCCCGCCGCGCCTGCGCGCTGTGCCCGTCGAGCGCCTCACCTACGAAGATCACCAGCCGCCGCTGTTCTACGCGCTCTCCCTGCCGATTTTCTGGCTCAGCAGCGGCGACCTCATCGCGCTGCGCGTGTTTGCGTTGCTTCTAGGCGCCTTGAGCCTGCTTTTCGCCCACCAAGCGGTGGTCACGATCTTTCCGCAACAACCCTGGCTCGCAGCGTTTAGCACAGCGGTGATCGGCTTGCTGCCGCAGCATCTGTTCATTCTCTCTGGCTACAACAACGACGCGCTTGCTGAGGTGTGGATCGCCGCAACGGCATGGCAAGCGGTGCGCCTGCTGCACATGAGCGCGCCGCCTTCGCGCGCTGCGCTCACGCTGCTCGGTGTTCTCGTCGGGCTTGCGTTCTGGACTAAAGCCACGGCTTATCTCACGCTGCCGCTCGCGCTGTTCGCTGCGTGGGTTGCAGGCGCGCTGCCGTGGCAACGCCGCGCGCAGAACGCGCTACACGTCGCAATTGTCGCCGGGATGATCGGTTTGCCTTGGTGGGCGCGCAACATGGCGCTGTATGGCGGCTTGGACTTCCTGGGCTTGCAAGCGCACAACGCTGCTGTCACTGGGCAACCCACCACCGCAGCCTGGATCGCGCAATACGGCTTAGCTGAGGTGATCACACGTGGATTGCGCACCACCTTCCAATCGTTTTGGGGGCAATTTGGCTGGATGAGCATCCCGCTGAGCGAGCGCGGGTATCAGGCGTTGCTCGTGCTGTCGTTGCTTTCAGCGGCGGCGTTTGGCGTGTGGTGGGTTCAAGCGAGCGACCGACTCGATAGAGGACAGCGCCGCGCGCTCAACGCGCTCGCTTGGCTCGCGCTGCTCACGCTAGTCGCGTTCGCCTGGTACAACCTCCAGTTTGTGCAACACCAGGGGCGTTACCTTTACCCCGCGCTTTTGCCCATCAGCCTTGCCGTCGCGTTGGGCTGGTCGCATGTGCTCAGGCGGTGGCGCGTGTTGGCGCAGCAGAGCTGGCTTGGCGCAACGCTTGGGCTTGCAGCGCTGAACGTCTATCTGCTGTGGCGCGTTATCTTGCCCGAGATGAGGTAATCCCGCGATGAACGTGCACAAGTGCAACGCCCATGGCAAGCGATTGCTCACCTACCCCGGTGAGGTGATCGCAGCCGACGATGCAGCGGTGATCGTGCGCGCCGTTTGGACGCGCGAACGTCAACACCTGCCCTACGTCACGCTTGAGCCAGGCGATGTGTTCATCGAGACGTTCTACCGCGACCGCTGGTACAACGTGTTCGAGGTGCGCGCAGCAGATGGCACGCTCAAAGGCTGGTACGCCAACATCACACGCCCGCCGCGCATCGCCGATGCAGAACTGGATTGGCTCGACCTGGCTATGGACGCCTGGATGAATCCAGAAGGGCGTGTGATCGTGCTGGACGAGGATGAATTTGCAGCCATGCACACCACACTCTCCGCCGAGATCGTGCATGCGGCGCGCGCTGCCTTGCCGCTGATGCTCGAGGACTTGCGCCTCCGTTGGCGCGCGCACGCGAACGACCGAATTGCGGCTGCGCTTTCTGCGCGCGGCTGGAGGCTCGCAACGGCGGAGTCTTGCACGGGTGGGCTGGTGGGCGATGTGCTCACCGACCGTGCCGGCAGCTCAGCCTATTTCATCGGCGGCGTGATCGCCTACAGCAACGCCGTGAAGCAGCACGTGCTCGGCGTGCGCGCCGAGACACTCGCGCAGTTCGGCGCCGTGAGCGCATTGTGCGCCTTGGAAATGGCGCGGGGCGTGCGACGGGCACTCGGCGCGGATGTTGGCATCAGCACCACAGGTATTGCTGGACCAAGCGGCGCAACACCAACAAAGCCAGTGGGGTTGACTTTTGTAGCGCTGAGCACACCCGAAGGCGATCGCGTCGCACGCAACGTTTGGCTTGGAGACCGGCGCCACAACAAACAAGACGCCGCAGACGAAGCGCTGCGCCTGCTATTGCGTTGGGCCGATGAAATGAACGCTGCCTATGCCGCCTAGGCTTCTGCCAACGCCAGGCGCACGCGCGAGATACATGTGGGGAGCACGTCGAGGAACGCGTCTATGTCTGCTTCGGTGGTTGGATAACCTAACGTGACGCGCAAACTGCCCAGCGCCCATTCTGGCGAGAAGCCCATCGCGAGCAACACTGGCGAGGGTTCCGGGCTGCCGCTGCTGCACGCGCTACCTGTGCTCACCGCAAACCCCTCTACGTCCAACGCCATGAGCAACGATTCGCCATCAATGCCACGAAACACAAAGCTGGCATGATTGGCGAGGCGCTGCGTCGGGTGACCTGTGAGCTGCGCTTCAGGCACACGCGCAAGCACGCCTGCGATCAAGCGATCGCGCAGTCGGGCAAGGCGCGCGACGTGCAGCTCTTGCTCCCGTTGTGCCTCGCGCAACGCCACTGCGGCACCGACTGCCCCCGCCACGTTCACGGTGCCTGGGCGACGCCCGCGCTCGTGCCCGCCACCCGTGATCGGCGGCATGTAGGGCGTGCCCTCGCGGATGTAAAGCACGCCGACGCCCTTCGGACCGTAGAACTTGTGCGCCGCAATGGAGAGCAGGTCCACGTTGAGTGCGTTCACGTCGAGCGGCAGATATGCAGGCGCTTGCACCGCGTCTGTGTGAAAAAGCACGCCGCGCTCACGACACAGCGCGCCGATCTCGCGCACAGGTTGCAGCGTGCCCACCTCGTTGTTCGCCAACATCACGCTCACAAGCACCGTGTCCTGGCGCAGCGCGCGCCGTACGTCGTCGGGGTCCACTCGCCCGAAGCGATCCACGGGCAGAACAGTCACCTCAAAGCCGAACCAGTCGCGCAGTTGCGCGACTGTCGCGGCGACGGCTTGATGCTCAACAGCAGAGGTGATGAGATGATTCCCTTTGCCTTGCCGACGCGCAGCAAAAGCGACACCACGCAGCGCGAGGTTATTCGCCTCTGTGCCCGAAGCCGTGAAGACGATCTCGCCACTGCGCGCGCCAAGCGCGCATGCAAGGGTCGTGCGCGCTTCATCGAGCGCTGCCGCAGCGCGCCGCCCGAAGGTGTGCAGCGACGAAGCGTTGCCGAAGCGCTCGCTCAGATAAGGCAGCATCGCGGCGAGGACCTTCTCAGCGATAGGCGTCGTCGCTGCGTAGTCGAGATACACGGGATCACGTCTCACAAGCAGCATTCTAGGATCGTCAGGTGAGCCGATCATGAGTGCAACAGCGCTGCGTCGTGTGTTCATCCTCGGTGTCCCAGTGGACGATGTGACCGAAGAGGAGGCGTGTACGTTCGCCGAGCGCTGCCTTGCCAACGGGGGCGTGCATCAATTCGCCACGGTGAATCCTGAGTTCATCATGGCGGCACAACACAATGCCGCCTTCATGCACGTTTTGCAACACACCGCGCTGAACGTGCCCGACGGGATCGGCGTGTTATGGGCTGCGCGCCGAAAAGGCGCTCCTCTGCGCGCGCGCGTGGCGGGAGTAGACCTCATGGTGCGATTGTGCGCGCTCGCTGCGCAGCGTGGGTGGCGCGTCTTTTTGCTTGGCGCGCAGCCTGGCGTTGCAGCGCGTGCAGCAGCGCTGCTGCGTGAGCGGTATCCTTCGCTGCGCGTGTGCGGCACTTTCGCAGGCTCGCCACGTCCCGAAGAGGCGACTGAAATTGTGCAGTACATCCGCGCGGCAGCGCCGCACTTGCTCTTTGTCGCCTACGGCGCACCTGCGCAAGACCTTTGGCTCGCCACCTATTTGCCTTTGCTGCAAACGCCCGAGCAAGGGCTTATCGGCATGGGTGTCGGCGGCGCGTTCGACTTCATCGCAGGCGTGCAACGACGCGCGCCAAAGTGGGTGCAGCGCATTGGGCTGGAGTGGTTCTATCGGCTGGTGCGCCAACCATGGCGTTGGCGCCGGCAACGCGCACTCGTGCACTTCGTCTGGCGGGTGCTGCGGGAGGAAGTGAAACTATGATCAGTGTTATGGCTACGCCGCACACGGTCGTTCTAGAAGGCGACTGTCTCCAATCGTAAGGTGCTTCCTTCGTTACAATCCCCATAGCGCGCCATGGCGGTATCGCCCACGGACGTTTTGAGCAGTCTGCGCAAGCACCCTCTGTTCGCCGCGCTCGACGACGCCACCTTCGCTGAGGTGATCAAGCTCCTGCGAGCGCGCCGATTGAGGGAAGGCGAAACGTTGTTCACAGTGGGCGATCACGACTGCAATCTCTACATCGTGCGCAGCGGCAAGCTCGCCTTGCGCATCCCCGATGAGCACGGGCGCGACCCCATTCGGCAGTTCCTCGAGCCAGGGAGCATCTTCAACGAGCACGCTTTTCTCACAGGGCACGCCGACGAGGAAAGCGTCGAAGCGTTGACCCAGGCCACGCTTTGGTTCATCACGCGCGAAGCCTTCCAAGACGCGCTCCAGCGCAACGCGCGCCTGCGCGCACACATCGCCGCGCTCACCCCAGACCACAACCGAACCTTGCCGCGCATCGCACGCAACCAAGCGCAAGCAGGCGAGCGGGTCCTCTGGTTCGGCAGGCGACACGAGCTGTTCTTCCTCGGCAAGATCGCCTTGCCCACGCTCATACTTGCGATTAGCCTTGCTGGTTTTCTGCTGCTCGCTGCTGCGCAATGCCCGCTCGGGTCTGCGCTGCGCCTCTTGAGCCTTATCTTGGGCTTCGCGGCGCTTTTGGCGCTCGTCTGGCAAGTGCTCGATTACTACAACGACTACTTCATGGTGACCGACGAGCGCGTGGTGCACCGCGAGCGCATCGTGCTGCTCTACAATCACCGCGAAGAGTTGCGCCTTGACCGCGTCCAACATGTGGACGTCGAGCGCAGAAACTTTCTCGATTCGCTTTTCGACCTCGGCGACGTGTTGGTCACAGCACAAGGGAGCAACACCACGTTGCGCCTCGACCACGTGCGCCACCCCGAGGCGCTTGCCCGGCTCATCCTCGACAACGTGAACACCGTGCGGCATAAACGCTCCGCAGGGGAACGCGCTCGCTTACGCGCTGAGCTGCGCGCTCATCTTGGGATTGGCCACGCGCCAGAGGCTGCCCCCGCACCTGCTCCCATCGTCCCTCCCCCGCCCAAACACAAACAACGGCTGCGCGCATGGCTCAGCCGCGCGCGTCAAGAGCTTCTCCCACGCATGCAGCTTGTGCAAGGCAACACCATCTTCTATCGCCGACATTGGCTTATCTTGCTGAAGGGGATCGCACCGCCCAGTGCAGCGCTCCTTGCTGCTCTCGGCACACTCGTGCTCAGCTTTACGCTCGCGCCGAGCTTGCTTGCGGCGCTCCTCACCCCTCCCTTCTCCGTCATCGCCCTCGTCGGCTTGTTTCTGCTGGCGTTTTGGTGGGTGTGGCGATATGAGGATTGGCGCAACGACGTCTTCATCCTCACCCCCGAGCGTGTGCTCTACGTCAAACGCACGCCCTTTGGGCTTTTTGGGACAAGCCAACGCGCCGCCGACCTGCGCAATGTGCAGAACACGACCGTGACCACGCGCGGCTTTGTGGATGTGCTGTTCAACATCGGCGATGTCTCCATCCGCACTGCAGGCATGGAGAACGAGCTGCTCTTCGACCGCGTGTGGAACCCCGCGGCAATTCAAGCAGCGATCAACGAGCGCGTCCAGCAAGCGCTCGCGCGCGCACAACGCCAACAGGCGGAGCAGCGCTACCAGGAAATCCTTGAGTGGCTGAGCCTCTACGACGAACTCACCCGCCTGCACACGCGACCGCCATTGCTTTAAGCACTTATGCGCGTCTCATGCTCTCCCGTTAAGCTACCGCTTGCTCATGCCCATTCGTCTGAAGTTGACGCTGTGGTATAGCGGCGTATTGCTGTTGGCACTGCTGGTGTTTGGGCTTGGTGTGTACGCCGCGGTGAGTGTGCTCATGGTGCAGCAGGTGGACGCGCGGCTTGTGCAAGCAGCAGACGCCGTGCTTCCTCTTGTCGCAGGGCAGCGCCTCGAGGCTGTGGAACGCGACGGGCGCCTGGTGGTGAAGCTCACGCGCCTGGATGCCTTTCGCGCCTCCGAGATATACGTGCAGGTGATCAGCACCGAAGGCGAGGTGGCAGGGCTTTCGCCTAACCTGTTCGATTCGCCCTTGGGTAACGCGCCGCTCGATGCGCGAGCGCTGCGCCGCCACCAAGAGATCCTCGAACAACACGCACGCCGAGAGAGCACCGCCGATCCGCGCGCCGATCTCTTCGGCGAGGCGAGGCACAGCGCCAACACCCCGCCATTGCGCGTGCTCACGCGCCCCATGCACACACAAAACAACCAACTCGTGGGCTACTTGCAAGTCGCCACCTCGCTGGAGAGCGTGCACCTTGCCCAGCAAGTGCTGCTGCTCACGCTCACAGTTTCGGGGGTGCTTGCGCTGGCGTTCTCCAGCGCGATCGGCGTGCTGATCGCGCGGCGCGCGCTGCGCCCCGTGGACCAGATCACCCAAACGGCAATGGCGATCTACCGCGCCGAAAACCTCGACCAGCGCGTGCCCGAGCCTAAAACCAACGACGAGGTGGCGCGGCTTTCGCGCGCGTTCAACGCAATGCTCGAGCGCCTCTCGCAGCTCTTCCAGGCGCAGCAGCGGCTGATCGCCGATGTCTCGCACGAGCTGCGCACGCCCCTCACGGTGATCCGCGGCAATGTGGACCTGCTGCGCGCCATGGGCTGCACCGATGAAGAATCGCTCAGCGCCATCACGCGCGAAGCCGACCGCATGAACCGCATGGTGCGCGATCTGCTGCTGCTCTCGCAAGCGGATGCAGGGGTGCTCTCCATGAACTTCGGCGTTGTGGATGCCGAGCGGCTCATCGCCGACGTGGAGCGCAGCGCGCAAATGCTCGCCGAAGGCAAGCTCACCATCATCGCGCGCGCTGAGCCAAACCTGAAGCTCTACGGCGACTACGACCGCCTCAAGCAAGTGCTGCTCAACCTCGTGGACAACGCTATCAAGCACACGCCCGAAGGCGGCGAGGTGCGCATTGAGGCGACAGCACACTACAACGGCTTCGCGCGCCTCACTGTGAGCGACACGGGGATCGGCATCCCAGAGAAAGACCTGCCGCACATCTTCGAGCGCTTCTACCGCGTGGATAAATCGCGCTCACGCGAACGCGGCGGCTCGGGGCTTGGGCTTTCGATCGCGAACACCATCGTGCAGGCGCACCATGGGCATATCGTCGTGAGCAGCAAGGTTGGCGTGGGCACCACGTTCGACGTGTACCTGCCGATGCAGCCGCCCAGCAATGGCGCTGCCTCAAACGCGCTGTAGCGCATCACGCATGCGCTCGAGCGCTTCCATCAACTGCGCGCGTGGGCAGCCGAAGTTCAAGCGAACCCAACCCTCGCCGCCAGGTCCGAAACTTGCGCCATCGTTCAGCGCCACACGCGCTTTCTCGAGGAAAAAGCGTTGCGGATTTCGATCGCCGAGCACCGCGCGGAAGTCGAGCCATGCGAGATACGTCGCCTCAGTGGGACAAACGCGCACGCCCCGCATCTCCGCCTGCACGAACTGCATCAGCGCATCGCGGTTTGCGGTGAGGTATGCGCGCGCCGCGTCTAACCAATCATCGCAGCGCGTGTAAGCCGCCTCCGCGGCAACCAGTCCTAGCGCGTTGAGATGCGGCAGCGTGCCGTGTGCGGCTTGCTCCAGCCTATGGCGCAACGCTGGATTAGTCACCACCGCGAAGCTGAAGCCCAAGCCCGGGATGTTGAACGTCTTGCTCGGCGCCATCAACGTGATGGTGCGCGCGGCAACGCGCTCGTCGAGCATGGCAATCGGCAGGTGCTGCGTCGCCCCAAGCGTCAGGTCGCCCCATATCTCATCCGAGCAAATGAGCAGATCGTGTTGCTCGCAGATCGCCGCAAGATGCATCAGCTCCTCGCGCGTCCACTCTCGACCAACGGGGTTGTGTGGGTGACAAAAAAGCAAGACGCGCGCTCGTGGCGTAAGCGCGCGCTCGAACGCATCGAAGTCTATCGTGTAGCGCGGACACTGCTCGCGCTCGCTTAGCGGCACGGTGATGCGTTGCAATCCTTGCTGGCGCGGGGCATCCAAGAAAGGCGGATACACTGGCGTGAACATCACAGCCGCATCGCCCACAGCGGCAAACGCGCGCAGCACCAGGTTGAAGCCGCTCACCACGCCCGGCAGAAACACGATAGCTTGCGCGTCAACCGACCAGTTAAACCGCCGCTGAAGCCATGCAGCGATGATCTCAGCGTGTCTGTGCGTGGGAAAGTCGTAGCCGAAAACGCCGTGCGCGATGCGCGCCTGCAACGCTTCGCGGATGGGCGGCGCTGCGTAGAAGTCCATGTCCGCCACCCACATCGGGATCACATCAGACGGGTAAGTCGTCCACTTGAAGCTCAGCGTGTTCCGACGTTCTGGCGCGTGGTCGAAGTCAAACATGGCGCGTTGACCCCGAGCACGCGATTCTACTGCTGCCTGGCAATCGGTTGATACGTTTGAATCAACGCGCGCAGCGCCTTAACAACATCCTCTGTTCTCGCGTTAAGCCCCCACATCATGCGCCAGTAACCTTGTGGGTCAAGCACGTAAGTGCTGGCGCTGTGGTCCACAATGTAGAAGCCATCTGCCTTCGGCGGACCAGCGCGGAAGCGCGCGCCGTACTCCAACGCAATTTGCCGCACCACCTCTTCAGCACCCGTCAACCCTATGAACGTGGGGTCGAAGCTGCGTACATAGGTGCGCAATCGCTCGGGTGTGTCGCGCGTGCCGTCCACGCTGACGAAGACGAACTGGACGTGCTTTGCTTCTTCGCCCAGGGCTTGCTTCACGCGCCGCATCTCGTAGAGCGAGAGCGGGCACACATCGGGGCAATGCGTATAGCCGAAGAACATCACCACGAACTTGCCGCGCAGGTCGCTCAGCCGAAACGGCGTGCCTGCGTCGCTCGTGAGCGTGAAGTCAGGCATGAGGCGCGGCGGCTCGACGTAGGCGATGTTGTCGGTCGCTGAGACGCGCGCTTCGCGGTTTGTTTGGCCGTAGAGGTAACCAACGATGGCAATTGCAGCGACGCTCACGAACATCACTAGGCTGTATGCGCGGCGCTCCTTTGAACCACCAATCCACATGAGCGCCAGCGCGATCAAAACGCTGAGTGCGCCGAAGATGAACATGAGCGCCGGACCCATGCCTTCAGCTAGCGGCGCGCCGCAAATGAACGCCCATAGCGCCTCAGGTGCTTCGGCGAGCAGTCGAAGGTCTTGCAAGTACACCGCGCCGAAGAAGACCATGACGGCGCCAAACCCGATCAGCGTTGAAGCAAGCAAGAGACGCCCGAAGCTTCCTTTGCCCTTGCTTTCCTTCGCAGCAAGCGCGTTCATCGTAGGCTCGTGCATTGCTTTTCCTCACTGTGGCTAAGCCACAAAGTAAGGGGCGGGTTTGAAACACCCGCCCCCGTTTCCTTGCATCACAACCTCACGGCATGGGCGCGTTGCTCGAGGGCACGTAGCGCTGGATGTTCCAACCACTCTGGAAGTCCAGCGTCTCGGCGAAGACAGGACCGTACGCCATGAGCAGCAACAGCGCCAGCACGCCGAGCCAAATGCCCCAACGCTCGAACCACAGCGGCGAGGTGGTGTCGCCGCTCTTCGTGGTGATCGGCACCTCGCCTTCTGGCGCAGGCTGCCGCGAGAGGAAGAGCGTGCCGAAGATGTTCACGTAGAGCAGGATCGAGCTGATCAGCAAGATCACGCCCGAGACGGCGGTGACGTCCAACCAGAAGCGCATCGGTTCTGTGACGTAAGGTGCAGTGCCTGTGATCGAGCGCCGCGGCGCGCCGTTCAAGCCGGCCTCACCCATCGCCAAGCCGAACAGCGTCATGCCGATAAACCATGTCGCGGCTTGCCAAACCGCCATGCGCTTGCTGAAGAGCGCGCGCCCGCGGATGGCGGGCAGCATCCAATACAACACGCTGATGTAGGTGAGCGTCACCGCGCTGCCCAGGGTTTGGTGGAAGTGCGCGGGCACCCACGAAGTATTGTGCACGGTCGCATTGAGCTGCGACGAGGCGTTGATGATGCCGCTGAAGCCGCCTGCAATGAAGTTCAACATGCCGAACAACTGCGCGGCAACCACGGGGTCGCTCCAGCGCTGCTTCCAAACCCAGTCAATCAAACCTTTTGCGCCGTTGTTGCGCCCTGCGCTCTCCAAGGCAGCGCCGACGTTGAACGCCGTCATGAAGCTCGGGATGCTCACGACGAGCGTCAAGAACGCCTGCAAGCCTTTCGACGACGCACTGATGCCAGGATCGCTGAACTGGTGATGCACACCCACCGGCACCGAGAACAGCAAGAACATGATGAACGCCACGCGCGCCAACGGCTCGCTGAACAAACGTCCGCCTGCTTGCTTGGGCAGCATGGTGTACCAGCTCACATAGGCTGGCAACAGCCAGAAATAGACCAGCGGGTGACCAAAGAACCAGAACAGCGTGCGCCCAAGCTGCGGGTCAACCGTGCGCAGCAGCCCTAGCGAAGCAGGGAGCAGCATGAACAAAATCTCAATCGCAACGCCGATCGTCGCCACGTCCCACATGATGAACGTGACCAACATGATGAACACCGCCAGCGGCACGCGCTCGTTGGGGTGTTCGCGTTTCCAGTCGCGGTAGGTGAAGAACAAGATCGCCGAGGCGATCCAAGAGCCGAGCACCAGCAGCACCAAGCCAAGGTAGAACGGCGCCGGCGCGATCATCGGCGGGTAGAACGTGTAAAGCACCGCAGAGCGCTGCGGCTCAAGCAGCAACACCGCCAACATCGTCACCAGCCCCACGAACATCGAGGCATACGCCACCCAAGCCGCTTGTTGGAAGCGCAACGGGCGCTGCAGGCTGCGCTCGGTGACGAAATACATGAAGCCGATGATGAAGAACGTGGTGAAGAACAAGGCGTTCATCACCCCGTGCGCCGTCACTGCCTGGTAGTAGTAGCTGAAGACGGGGATGGTCGGGAAGTACTGCACAAACGTCGGCGAGCGGTGAAAAGTCTGGAACGGCCCCATGAAGATGCCGATCATGAGGGCGAAGAACGCCGTCAGGATGTGCGCGCCGACGAGCAGCCGCTCACGCCTCACCAACTTCAGGGTGCGCGGCGAGGCGGGCATTTCGATTTGGGTCAGACTGATCGAAGCCATGAGCACAACTCCTTACACAACAAAATGGGGGTGTGGTCATTCCACCTGCACGGTGGCATACATCACATGATGCCCAGCACCGCAGTAGTGGTTGCAAATGATGCTGTACTTACCCGGCCGATTGAAGCGCACCGTGGTGCGCGCAATCTGCCCAGGTACTAGCTCGAGATTCGCGGTGTGCCCTTCGATCTGGAAGCCGTGCATCACGTCAATGCTGGTCACGTAGAAGGTCACTTCAGAGCCAACCGGAAAACGCAGGGTTGGCGGCGTGCCCAGCCCAGGGCCTGCCTCAAACGCCCACGACTTTGCGATGATGTATGCCTCGTAGCGATTGCCAGCGAGTTGGCGGATGCCAGGACGTGCGAACTCGGTCTGCTCCAGGTTGCGCGGATCAATGCGATCCACGGGGCTGGGCAGGCGGATGCCGAAGAACGCCACCGCCACAATGGTGGCAGCAGCAAACGCACCCAACACTGAGGTCACAGCAAGCAACCAGTAACGTTCGATGCGATTAAGCTCCATATCGTTCAGCCTCCTTCTGCGAACTTACCCACCTGCACCTCGTTCGATCACCGTGAGGAACCACAAGTACGCCCAGTACAGGGCATAACCAAGCAACATGACGAACAAGAAGAGCACAATCCCGCGGGGCTGAAACCCACTGTGCTCACCATCCCGTTCGTCAACGGGGGGCATTGGAGATTGCTCTCGCATGGAATTCACTCCTGAACTCGTCCTAGGATACTGCAAACATCTTTCTTTGCGACTGAGCCGACGCTCTCTGATGTAGGCATTCTCGTTGCACCCAACACCAGACAGACGGGCAGATGAGCACTACCCACGCGACCAGTACAAAACTGCAACAACTTACGTGCTCAACTCGCTTCTCGCTCGCTACAATCGCCTACAGACCACAGGAGGCTGCTATGGACCAATACAAGGTGCGCGACTGGATGACCACCAACCCGGTGACGATCACGCCGCAGACCTCGCTCGCAGAGGCGCACCGCATCATGAAGCAAAAGCGCGTGCGCCGCTTGCCTGTGCTGGAGAACGGCAAGCTCGTTGGCATCGTCGCGTTGAGCGACGTGCTTGAAGCAGAACCTTCCAGCGCTACGACGCTGAGCATTTACGAGATCAACTATCTGCTGGCGGAGATGAAAGTCGAGAAGATCATGAAGCGCAACGTGATCACCGTCACCCCCGACACGCCCATCCGCGAAGCGGCTAACCTGATGCTCACACACAAGATCGGCGGCTTGCCCGTGGTGGAAAACGGCAAACTCGTCGGCATCATCACCGAGTCCGACATCTTCCGCATGATCGTGCGCACAATGTAGGGCGCGACCTATACGACACCCACCTTTGACAGGCGAGCAGGCACCCGTTACACTCTGCGCCCAGAACCATGCAGGCTACATTCGCCACATACGCGATTGGGGTGATTTGCCCGATTATTGCGGGTGAACGACGCGCGCCCGAATCGCGGATGGCGAGCTGAGCCGAGCACACCAGACGCGCAGCAGAAAGCCCTCCGACGATTCGGAGGGCTTTTTTGTTGAGGCACGAGGTCAACCATGAGCACCCTTCTCTACGACACCACTTTGCGCGACGGCGCCCAAGGCGAAGGCGTCAATTTCTCGGTTGAAGACAAGCTGCGCATCGCTCAGCGCCTCGATGAGTTCGGCATGCACTACATCGAAGGCGGCTGGCCTGGGAGCAACCCCAAAGACGCGACGTTCTTCCAACGCGCGCAGGCTATTCGCTGGAAACATGCGCGCTTGGCAGCGTTCGGCAGCACGCGCAAAGCACACACGCGCGTCGAGGATGATCCTCAAATCCGCGCGCTCCTCGAGGCGAACACGCCTGTGGTCACGCTCGTGGCAAAAACGAGCACCCTGCACGTCACTCACGTGCTGGAGACCACGCTCGAGGAGAACTTGAACATGATCCGCGACAGCGTCGCTTTCTTCAAGCAGCACGGCAAGGAAGTGATGCACGACGCCGAGCATTTCTTCGACGGCTTCAAGCTAGACAAGGAGTATGCGCTCGCTACACTGCGCGCCGCGCGCGACGCCGGTGCGGATTGGCTCGTGTTGTGCGACACGAACGGCGGCACCATGCCGTGGGAGGTCGAAGAGATCGTCCGCTACACCATCCAAACGCTGCGCGCTGAGGCGCCCAACCGTCCGCTGCGCTTTGGCATCCACGCGCACAACGACGCAGGCGTGGCGGTGGCAAACAGCCTCGCCGCCGTGCGCGCAGGATGTGAGCAGGTGCAGGGCACCATCAACGGCATCGGCGAGCGCGTGGGCAACTGCGACCTCGTGACCACGCTCGCCAACCTCAAGCTCAAAATGAACGACGACTGCGTGAGCGATGAAAAGCTGCGCGGGCTTACGGAACTTTCGCGCTTTGTCTTTGAGGTCGCTAACCTCACGCCCGACATTCGCCAACCCTACGTGGGCCAAGCCGCATTCGCGCACAAAGGCGGGATCCACGTCTCCGCCATTCTCAAGGTTGAGGAAAGCTACCAACACATTGACCCCGCGCGCGTGGGCAACCAAAAGCGCGTGCTCGTGAGCGAGCTGAGCGGGCGCGGCAACATCGCCTACAAGGCAAAGGAGTTCGGCCTAGACCCCAACAGCGTCGAGGTGCGCCAAGTGTTGCAGCGCATCAAAGAGCTGGAGAACCGCGGGTTCTTCTTCGAGGGCGCAGATGCCAGCTTGGAGCTGATGCTGCGCCGCGCGCAGCCGGGCTATGCGCCGCTCTTCGAGCTGCTGGACTACATGGTCGTGGTGGAACACCGCGAAGGGCGCGGCGTCCTCGCCGAGGCAAGCGTCAAGATCCGTGTGGACGGCGAGGTGACGCACACCGTCGCCGAGGGCAACGGGCCGATCCACGCGTTGGACCTCGCCACGCGCAAAGCGCTGATCCCGCATTACCCCAAGCTCAAGCGCGTGCGCCTGGTGGACTACAAGGTGCGCATCATCGACAGCGACCAAGCCACCGGCGCTACCACGCGCGTGACGATTGACTCCACCAACGGACACCGCACTTGGACCACAGTTGGCAGCTCGGCGAACATCGTGGATGCCTCTTGGCAGGCACTCGCCGACTCCATGGAGTATGCCTTGCTGATTGCATAAACCCGGCGCGCAGCCCTGCCAACATCGCTCTAATTTTCCTTTGGCACACTCGGCGCGGCTTCGCGCGGGCAGCCGCGCGGCAGCACAACGTTCTTTGGTCACAATCTGGAGCACGCCATGATTCGCGTCGAAGGCTTAAAAAAGTCCTACGGCACGATTCAAGCGCTGCGCGGTGTGAGCTTCCACGTTGCCGCAGGCGAGATCGTCGGTTTGCTCGGACCGAACGGCGCAGGCAAATCCACCATCATCAAGATCCTCACGGGCTACCTACAACCCGATGAGGGCGTTGCTGAGGTGGATGGGCTGGACGTGGTCACACATCGCCTCGAAGTGCAAGCGCGCATTGGCTACTTGCCGGAGACCACGCCGCTCTACCCCGACATGACCGTTCAGGCGTACCTGAAGTGGATCGCCGATCTGCGCCAAATCCCGCCCGATAAGCAACGCGAATACATCTCAGAAGCGGTCTATGCCACAGACATCGCCAGCTTTCTCAACCGCCCCATCGGCAAGTTGAGCAAAGGCATGCGCCAGCGCGTGGGGATCGCGCAGGCAATCCTGCACAAGCCGCGCCTGCTGATCCTCGACGAGCCGACGATTGGGCTTGACCCGACGCAACTGGTCGAGATCCGCCAGCTCATCCGAACGCTCGCCGAGCGCAGCACAGTGCTCTTCTCCAGCCACATCTTGCCAGAGGTCGAGGCGGTATGTCACCGCGCGATCATCATCATGAACGGCGAGATCAAAGCCGACGCGCGCCTGAGCGACCTCGCGGCAACCAACAACGCGATCCTCACGCTTCAGCGCCCGGTAGCCGAGTTTGAGCGCACCGTGCGCGCTGTGCCCGGCGTGCAAAAGGTGGAGCGCATCGCCAGCGACGGCGGGCTGAGCTATCGCGTGTACGGCGCGCCCAACGCCGACCTCTGCCCAGCGCTCTATGCCGCCGCTACGCAGAACGGCTGGCCCCTGCGCGAGCTGCGCGAGGACCGCCGCACGTTGGAGAGCGTGTTCAACGAGCTTGCGATGCAAGCCGCGTAACTGGGGAGGTGTGAAGGGATGAAGACCATTCTGGCGACTGCGCGCAAGGAGTGGAACAACTACTTCAGCTCGCCGCAGGCATTGATCTTCATCGGCGTCTTCCTCGTGGCGAGCTTGTTTGTCTTCTTCTGGGTGGAGACCTTCTTCGCGCGCGGGCTGGCGGAAATGCGCCCGTTGTTCCGCTGGATGCCCGTGCTGCTCATCTTCCTGGTCGCAGCGCTCACAATGCGCCAGTGGAGCGAGGAGCAGCGCAGCGGTGCGCTGGAGATCCTGCTCACGCTCCCTGTTCCCACATGGCACTTGGTGCTGGGCAAGTTCCTCGCGGTGATGGGGCTGGTAGCGCTTGCGCTTGCGCTCACGCTGCCCCTCACGGTGAGCGTTTCGTTGCTCGGCAATTTGGATTGGGGACCCGTGATTGGCGGTTACTTGGCAGCGCTGCTGCTCGCGGCTGCCTATGCCGCGATCGGGTTGTTCGTCTCCTCGCGCACCGATAATCAGATCGTCGCGCTGATCCTCACGGCGATCATCGGCGGCGCGTTCTACCTCATCGGCAGCCCGGTGCTGACAGGGTTCGTCGGCACCTCAGCAGCCGAGTTCTTGCGCTTGCTCGGCACTGGCAGCCGCTTCGAGAGCATCGAGCGCGGCGTGATTGACTTGCGCGATTTGGTTTACTATGCGGCGCTCGCCGGGCTGTTCCTCACACTCAACGCTTGGTCGCTCGATCGCAAGCGCTGGAGCTTCGGGGCGCAAACCGCGAGCTACCGCCGCGCGGCAAACCTCACCAGCGCCCTCATCGCCTTGAACCTCGTTGTGGTCAACGTCTGGATGGCGCCGTTGCAAGTGCTGCGCGCTGATCTCACGGCGCAGCGCGAGTTTAGCCTTTCGCCAGCGACACTGCGCCTCTTGAACGAGCTGCAAGAGCCGCTGTTGCTGCGCGCCTACATCAGCGAGAAGACGCACCCCTTGCTCGCGCCACTAGCGCCGCGCGTGCGCGATTTGCTGCGCGAGTATCAGATCGCCGGGCGCGGCAAGGTCACCGCACAAGTGGTGGACCCGGCCACTGACCCTGAGATCGAGGCAGAAGCCTCGCGCGTGTACGGCATTCAGCCCACGCCGCTGCAAGTAGCGGGGCGCTACGAGGCCTCCATCATCAACACGTACTTCGATATCCTCGTGCGCTATGGCGACCAGAACACCACGCTGAGCTTCCGCGACCTGATCGAGATCGAGCAGCGGCGCGACGGCACGATTGACGTGCGCCTGCGCAACCTCGAGTATGACCTCACGCGCGCGATCAAGCGCGTCACCAGCGGCTTCCGCACCGTCGAAGCCGTGTTCGCCTCGCTGCAATCCCCCGCGCGGTTGGACATCATCGTGACGCGCCAAGCGCTGCCCGAGGCGCTGAAGGACGTGCCCGAGGTTATCGAGAAAGTCGCCAAAGAGCTTCAGCAAAAATCTGGCGGCAAGTTCGAGTATCGCGTGATTGACCCCGACCAGCCCAACGCGCCGATCACGCGCAAGATACTCGTGGAGCAATTCGGGCTGCGCCCGATCTTGGCAGATCCTTTCGGCACGCAGTCGTTCTACCTGAACATGCTGCTCCAGGTGAACGACAAGACACAAGCCGTTTACCCCGAGCGCGAGTTCACTGAGTCCTCAGTGCGCGCAGCGATTGAGTCGGCAATCAAGCGCAACGTCGGCGGGTTCCTCAACGTGGTCGGCTTGTGGACGCCTGCGCCGGAGATGGACATGTTCAGCAACCGCCCGATCAACAACTGGAACGTGGTGCGCGAGCAGCTCGGGCGCGAGTACACCGTGCGCAGCGTGGATCTGAGCAGCGGGCAAGTGCCACCCGATGTGAGCACGCTCATCCTGCTCAACCCCAGCAACCTCGACGACAAAGCGCGCTACGCCGTGGACCAGTTCTTGATGCGCGGTGGCTCAGTGATCGTCGCTGGCGGCAACTACGCGGTGCAATTCGGCTTCGGCGGGATGAACCTAATGCCGCTCAGCAACGGCATCGGCGAGTTGCTCGCCCATTACGGCATCACCGTTGAGCAAAAACTGGTGATGGACCCACGCAACACGTTGTTCCCTGTGGAGGTCTCGCGCAACGTCGGTGGCGCTTTCATCCGCGATTTCTTGCTGATCAGCTACCCGTTCTTCGTGAACGTGCTGCCCGACAGCATGGATCGCCAGAACCCGATCGTGTCGCAGTTGCCCGAGGCGATCATGAGCTTTGCTTCGCCCGTGGTGGTGGACGAGCAGAAGAACGCCAACCGCAAGGTGAGCGTGTTGCTGCGCTCCAGCCCGAACGCCTGGCTCACCACCAACACCAACACGCAGCCCAACTTCAATCAGTACCCCGAGCTTGGCTTCCCCGTCGAAGGTGAGCGCGCGGCGTATCCGCTTGCCGTCGCCGTGCAAGGCGTGTTCGAGAGCTTCTACAAAGGCAAGCCCTCGCCGCTCGATCAACCCGCGCCGACGCCTGCGCCAGAGTCCACACCACAGCCCACCCCCACGCCGCAAATTCGTACCGCTGGCACCATTGAGCAATCGCCCGACACGGCGCGCTTGGTGGTGATCGGCAGCGCCGACTTCCTCAACGATGCGGTGCTCAACATCCTCGCCGGCTTCATCGGCGAGCGCTACCTCAGCAACCTTCAGTTCATCCAAAACGTGGTGGACTGGTCGGTGGAGGACTTGGCGCTGCTGGAGATTCGCTCGCGCGGCACAGTCTCGCGCGCGCTGCGCCCGCTCTCGGAGAACGATCGGCGGCTGTTCGAGTTTGCTAACTACGCGGTGGTGGTTGTGGCGTTGTTCGCCATTGGCGTGATCTGGCGCCTGCGCCAGCAAGCAGAGCCAGTGATGCAGCTGGTGCCCGTCTCCACAACGCGCAGCCCTGCCAACCGCGCTGCGTAACGTCTCGGAGGAGAAGCCAGCCATGAACCGACGCAATCAACTCCTCATCGCGTTGCTCGTCGCGCAACTTGTGGTTGCTGTGTTGGTGCTCGCCTTGCCCCAACAAGCCAGCAGCACAGCAACGCGCCCGCTGCTGGGCGACTTGAAGATAGAAGACATCAGCGCGCTCACCGTGCGTGAGCAGCAAGACAAAGAAATTCGGCTCGTCAAGAAAGATGGCAACTGGGTACTGCCAGAGCTAGAAGACTTCCCCGCACAAGCCGATCGCGTCACGAGCTTCTTGGAGAAAGTGACTGGCATTAAGGTTGGTCAGCCCATCGCCACCACAGCCGCCAGCCACGCGCGCCTGCAAGTGGGCGAAGACACGTTCAACCGCCGCGTAAGCTTGAGCACACCGCAAGGTGAGCGCACCCTGTTCTTTGGCGCCGCTGGCAGCAACGCCAACGTGCGCCTGAGCGGCAGCGACGAGGTGTTCCTCACCTCGCAGATCGCCACGTTCGACATCTCCGCCGACGTTTCGAGCTGGATCAACACCCTCTACTTCACCAGCACACAAGAATCTGTGAGCAAGGTGGCGATCACCACCATCACTGACACGCTCACCTTCCAGCGCGTCTCAACAGACACGTGGCAAATGGACGGCTTGGCGAGCAACGAGACGTTCAACCCGAGCCGCCTTGAGACCATCCTCTCGCGCGTGGCCTCGCTTTACATGGTGCGCCCGCTCGGCAAGACGCCCAAGCCCGAGTACGGCATGGATAAGCCCACCGCGATCCTCACGCTCACGCTGAAGTCGGACGTCTCGAGCTTGGCGCCTTTGGTGCTCACCATCGGCGCGCGCGACGACAAAGACAGCACCTATGTGGTGAAGTCGTCGCAGTCGCCTTGGTATGCGCGCGTGAATGCCTTCGTGCTCGAGGAGATCGTCAACGCCCGACGCGAGGACTTCATCCAACAACCTGCCACGCCGACGCCAACCTTAGAAGCGACGCCCACGAGCGAGGTTGCCACAACACCCACGCCCGAATCCACACCCACGCCGGCGCCCTGAGGTCACACGGCTCCGAGCCTGTGCGCGCAACCGTTTTGCTCGTGGTACCATGCCCAAGGCACCATGAAAACGCTCAAGCAGTGGCTCACAGCGATCGGCGGAGCAACGGTTGGGTGGGCGGCGTGGCGACTGTTCGCGCCCGAGTTTTGGCAACGTGCCCCTTCCCCATTTCTCTCCACAGCGCCTCTGCGCGCCACGGCGTTGATCACAGGCGCATCTTCTGGGATCGGCGAGGCGTTTGCAAGGCGGTTGGCACGCGAAGGCTACGATGTCGTGCTGGTTGCGCGGCGCAAGGAGCGCTTGGAAGCACTGGCTGAAGACCTCAAGCGTCGGCACACCATTGCTGCGCAAGCGGTGGTCGCTGATCTTTCGCGCGCGGAGGATATCCGCCGCGTGGCAGACATGGTGGCAGGGCTTGCCAACGATGGGCAGCTCGATCTCCTGATCAACAACGCCGGCTTTGGCACCGTCGGCCACTTCGTGGACGTGCCGATGAGCGAGCAAATGAACATGCTGGCGGTGCACGTCGAAGCAAGCGTGCAGCTCACGCGCGCAGCGCTGCCTGGTTTCTTGCGGCGGCGGCGCGGCGGCATCATCAACGTCGCTTCTATCGCGGGCTGGTTTCCCATGCCTGGCAACGCCATGTACGGCGCGAGCAAGCGTTACCTGATCAACTTCTCGCAGTCGCTGCAAGCTGAGTTAGAAGGCAGCGGGGTGTTCGTGCAGGCGCTTTGCCCCGGCTTCACCTACTCCGAGTTCCACGACGCACCCGCCTATCGCGCTGCGGGCTTTCGCCGAGACGTGATTCCGCCCTTCCTGTGGCAAACTGCGGAGCAGGTCGTCGAGGCGTCGCTTAACCAACTCGGGCGCGGTGAGGTGATCTGCATCCCTGGCCTGCACAACCGCGCCATCGTGCTGTTGGGCACCGTGACGCCACCTGCGATCGTGCGCGCGGTGCGACGACGCGCAGGGGTGTGAGGCTGCTCACGACATCAGCAGCAGCCACAATGCCACCCCAACAAGCAGCAGCCCCAAGGCCGCGAAGACACGCGCCGCCCTCACGCGCCAGCTATGGCGGCGATGCGCTTGCGCGCCTCGCATCAGCGCCTCTGTGTTTGCCGAGGGCAACCCGCGCACATTGCCGAGCCACCACGCACGCGCGCAATACACAAATTGCCCCACTTCGCTAGCGCGCAGCCAACGTTGCGAGCGGACTTCATGCAGATCCGTTTGCATTGCGCTGTCGCTCCTCACGCCATAGGCGCGCGAGTCGGCGGTAAGTGTCGAAGGTGTACCACGCCATGAGCGCGCTGAGGCGTAGCCCATGCCAACCATCTACGTAGCCGCGCAGGGTGAAGAATCGCCTGCGGAACTCCCGCAGCGGCTGGAGCACGAAGGTGTGCGGCTTCGGACGAATGCCCTGCTTGAACCAAATGCCAGCCTCCAGCTCGGCATAGCGACGCTGCTTCGCGTGGAACTGCGCTAGTGAATCGTAGTTGTAATGAATGAGCACGTGCTGAAGGCGGCCCATCGTGCCATGGTAACGCGCCACTTCGTGCACTTCACGCACGGGGTCGAAATCCGCATATCCCACGCGAAACAACCGCGCTTGGTAATCAGGGTACCAGCCCGCGCCAAGGGTGAGCTTGCCGAAGAGGTAGTTGTGTCGCGGCACAGCATAGACATCATGCTCCGGCGCTGCGAGCACGGCGCGGATCTCCTGCGCGAGTTCCGGCGTGCAACGCTCATCCGCGTCGATGAAGAACACCCATGGCGTTTCCGCGGCAGCAAGCGCTGCGTTGCGCTGCTGCGCGTAGTTGTGGAAAGGGTGTTGCACCACGCGCGCGCCGAGGCGCTCAGCGATGAGCGGGGTCTCGTCGGTGCTGAAGGAGTCAAACACTAGCCGCTCATCTGCCCAAGCGACGCTCTCAAGGCAGGCGGCGATGTGCCGCGCCTCGTTGAACGTGAGCACCACAGCGCACACGCGGCTCATGTGTGCGAGCAGTGTAGCACGAAGCAACTGTAAGTATTGAGCTAGGGAGTGGCTACGCTGCGCGGCGTAATGCGCTGCCCGCACTGCGCAAAGCACAAAACGAGTCAAGTATGGCAACAACCACCGCAGTGGCACTCCGCGCTACTGCTGCAAGGAACGCAGCCCCCAGCGCTCCTGCATGTAAGCACCAGGTGTATGCTGTAAGTTTAAGGAGGCAGCGACAAATGACCTCGCACGCTTTCTTCATCAGCGGTGAGAAGCGCACGAGCAACAAGGTCTTCGCTGTGCGGTTCCCCTACACAGGCGAGATTGTCGCCGAGGTGTATCAGCCCAGCGACGAAGACTTAGACGCTGCAGTGCGCGCGGCACAGCGCGGCGCGCAGATCATGCGCAAGATGCCCGCCCACGAGCGCTCCGCGATCCTGCGCCGGCTGCACGCGCTCATGGAAGCACGCACCGAGGATCTTGTGAACACCCTCGTCCTTGAGGGTGGCAAGACCAAAAAAGCAGCACGCGCTGAAGTGGCGCGCGCCAAACAAACGGTGTTGGTCGCTTCAGAAGAAGCACGACGCATCCCTGGCGAAGTTGTCAACATTGACTGGACAAAAGACGGCGAGAACCGCATCGGCATTGTTCGGCGCTTTCCGCTCGGCGTAATCTTGTGCATCGCACCGTTCAACTATCCGCTCAACCTCGCCTGCCACAAGGTTGCGCCCGCGCTGGCAGCGGGCAATGCGTTCATCCTCAAGCCCGCCACTGCAACGCCGCTTTCAGCACTGCTGCTCGGCGAGCTACTGCTCGAAGCCGGCGCACCCCCCGAGACGGTGAACATCCTCACGTGCAGCGGCGCCCAAGCAGAACAACTCGTGCGCGACGAGCGCATCGCTATGTTCTCGTTCACGGGCAGCAGCGCCGTGGGCTGGCATCTCAAGAGCATCTGCGGGCGCAAGCGCGCCACGCTGGAGCTGGGCGGCAACGCCGCGGTGATCGTGCACGAGGACGCCAATCAGGCGTATGCCGCGCAACGCATCGCCTTCGGCGGCTTTACCAACGCAGGGCAAAACTGCATCTCGGTGCAGCGCGTGCTGATCCACCGCCCGATCTACAACGACATGGTGGAGACACTGCTCGACGCGATCAAAGCGTTGCGCGTGGGCGATCCGCGGCTCGAGGACACAGACGTCGGCCCGATGATCAGCGAAGGCGCGGCAATGCAAGCTGAGCAGTGGGTGCAAGAGGCGTTGCAAGATGGCGCGCGGCTGTTGCTCGGCGGCGAGCGCCAAGGCGCGTTGCTGCCCCCCACGGTGCTCGACCGCGTTCAACCACAAATGAAGGTGAGCTGCCAAGAGGTGTTCGCGCCTGTGCTCACCCTCAGCCCCTACGACACCTTCGAGGAAGCCATTACCATCGCCAACAGCACAGAGTACGGCTTGCAAGGCGGCGTGTTCACGCGCGATTTGAAGCGCGTGATGCAAGCATACGAGGAGATTGAAGTAGGCGGCTTGCAGGTCAACGATGTCTCCACCTTCCGCGTGGACCACATGCCCTACGGCGGCGTGAAGGCAAGCGGTATGGGGCGCGAAGGCGTCAAGTACGCCATCGAGGAGATGACTGAGCCGAAGCTCATGGTGATCAACTTGAACGCCTAGGCCAACTTAAAACGCTGGGGAGAGATAATCAGCAGGAAAGGGGAGGAAAGAGACATGCAGGCCTTGTATCTCGCGTTATCCGTCTCTTTTTCACGCTTACTACAACAATCCACGCCGCCCTCCGACCTAGAGGTGTTTATCTACCAGCTCACCACACTCTCGTGTTGGGTCGCGCTGGGCGCGCTCATAGTGCTGTTAGTGCTTGGTCTTAGAGACCAAGTGGTGATCTTCTTCGACACACGGGACGTGCTGTGGTCGCTCGTTCCTTTCGCGTCGCTCTTGCTTGGAGCAGCAATTTTGATAACGCTTACGCCATCCGAAAGCACAACCACAAGCCAACCTAGCCTTCTTCGGAACCTGCTTCCAAGCCTTGTGGGGCTGCTCAGCCTTGCTGGAGCACTGGGCGGCACAGTCATGACATTTCGCAATGCGATCCAATACAATCGCAGTGTGCCGATCGGCATCGCCGTGGGCTTGCTCAAGCTAAGCATCTCAATTCTGATGGCGATGCTTGTGATCAATCAGCTTCTCAAGTTGCCTCGCACCAGCTCCTTCTGGAGCTTCGTGAAAGCGCTTTTCCTTTTAGGAGTTCTAGGCTGGCTTTGGGTGCGCTTGGTAAACGGTCGGCGCGTCTATCTTCGGAAGGGCTGGGCGATCCCCGTGAGCGGTGAAGTTGTGAACTAACGCGAATTTTGGGCGAGGAGCTGTGCACTTTGCAGCGCTCCTCGCCCAAGTTCTTTTGCAGGCGCGCGTTGCCGACTATCGGCCCATCGTCGCAACGCCCACAGGCGCTAACTGGCTGTAAGCGCCCGCGAGGAACAACTCAGTCCACACCACGGAGAACAAGGCGGTCGGCACTGCATACACAAACGCGCTCGTCAGATACGAGATCAGCGTCTGCACCAGCCACGGCGACTTGCCCCCTGCGATCATGTTTGCAATGGAGATCGTGATGCTCCTCATCAGCCCATCGAGATAGCCCACGACGAAGGCAAGCACACCCACCACTACAGCGCAGACCAGCACAGCACCGAGGTGGCTGAACATGAAGCGCAGCCCTTCGCCCAACGCCGCGCGTGCCGTCGGCGCTCCGCTCAGCACGATCGCGCGCTCGCTAAACGAGAGCGCAGGAAGCGCAACGGCGAGGTAAGGGACCAGCAAGCACAGCAACATCAGCATCGCGCTCAGCATGTTGCCAAACGTGCCCAGCGTGTCGCCAGCAAGCTCCATCAGCCGCCCAAACCCCACGAGCGGATCAACCTCAGTCTCAAGATTCTGCATCTGCACAAACAACGCGCTCAGCTCTAGCCCCGAGGCAAACAACACGAGCATGGTCACCACCACCAACGGCGCCAGCAACCAAAGCGCCACGCCAACCACACGCGGCAGATACACCAGTGCCATGGAGAGCGTAGCCCCTAACCGCTGTGGCGTTCGGTTCTGCTCGAAGTTGCGCGTCTCGATGATCAGGCTTGTGTGCAGCAGAAACTGAAGCAAAACGCCGAAAACGCCGAAGACAGGAATCAACAAAAGCAATAGGGTGCTCATCTCCCTGGGCACAGGCGCCCTAAACAGCAGCACGAGCGGCAGATAGACAAAGCTGAGCAGAAAACTAATCAGCCACAGCCGACGATGCTTGATGGCGACATGAAACGAACGGGAAAGCACAAGTCCTAGATCCATGGCTTTTGCCTCCTTTTCGTCGTGTGTGAGATCGCGTGCTGCGATGCACTGTAGGCAGATCGGGTGCTGCGTGCTTGATGTGTTGTAGAGAATCTTCTCCGCAAGCCCGGGCACCCACACATCGTGTCGTGATACGATGCGTGAACACATGCCGTTGCTGATCGACGGGCACAACCTGATCGGCAAGCTGCCGGGGCTTTCGCTCGCCGACCCCGACGACGAAGCGCGGCTGGTGGCGCTGTTGCGCGCGTACGTCGCGCGCACGGGGCGGCAGGTGGTGGTCGTCTTTGACCCAGGCGACGCAGCAACGCCGTCGCTGTGGGGCGAGAACCGCCACCGAGAGGGCAAGCTCGAGGTCATCTTCGCACCCGCTGGACGCAAAGCTGACGACGTGCTGCGCGAGCGGATTGCCCACGCGCGCGATAAGCAAGGGCTGATCCTCATCACCTCAGACAGTGCCGTGGCGCACTTTGCGCGGCAATGCGGCTTGCAGCATGTGCGCTCAGCAGAATGGTTTGCCGACGAGCTGCGCCGCGCCTTCGCTACAACACAACCTCCCAAGCCAGAGACACTCAGCAAGCACGAGGTCGAAGCGTGGCTCACGTTGTTCCCTGAGCCGCCCACGCCCCCACCGCCTCCGCCTAAGCCCGACCCTCAGCTCCTCAAGCGCCAACGCCGACTCGAGCAGCTAAGGCGACAAGTGGCCAATCAGCAGCCGCTGCGCCGCGCTCAGGAATAGCGCGTGCACATTTCTGCATCGTTGCTATCATTCCCCATACCCGCTGTGTGCAAGCGGATGGGCTTCTGGAGAGGAGATGGGCTATGTTTCGAGAACCGCTGCTGGCAAGCGCGCCGCTAAGGGTGGTTGAGAGAACGACGGACGTGGCAACGCGCGCGCCCAGCCAGCCTTCCCGCACTTTCGACGCTTTCGGGCGACACATCCACTATCTGCGCATCTCGCTCACCGACCGATGCAACCTGCGCTGCGTGTACTGCATGCCCGAGCAGGTTGTCTTCCGCCCCAACGAGGAGTTGCTCACCGACGAAGAGCTGTTCACCATCTTGCGCGTGATGAGCCGCTTGGGGTTTGACAAGTTCCGCCTCACTGGTGGCGAGCCAACCGTGCGCCCCGGCTTAGTGGAGATCGTGCGTGCCATTGCCGAATTGCCCACCACGCGCGAGATCGCCATGACCACCAACGGGCTGAAGCTGGCGCGGCTGGCTGCGCCGCTTAAGGCTGCTGGGCTTTCGCGCGTCAACATCAGCATTGACTCGCTCGACCCGCACAAGTTCAAGCGCATCACTCGCTGGGGAAACCTGCACGACGTGCTTGAAGGCATCGCGGCTGCTGAGCGCGTGGGTCTGACGCCGATCAAACTCAACGCAGTGGTGATCCGCGGCTTCAACGAGGACGACGTGGTGCCATTAGCAGCGCTAACGCTCGAGCACGATTGGCAGGTGCGCTTCATCGAGGTCATGCCCTTCGCCGATGTCGCCGCGTTTCAGCAAGCGGCTATCGTCACCACGCAAGAGATGATGGCACGCATCGAAGCGGCGCTTGGGCCGCTGGAGATCGAGAACGGCGGCAAGCTCGACGGCGAAGCGCGCCTCTACCGCTTGCCAGGAGCGCGTGGCGTGATCGGCTTCATCAGCCCCGTCACCGCGCCCTTCTGCGCTAGCTGCAACCGCGTGCGCCTCACTGCCGATGGCACCCTGCGCCTGTGCTTGTTGAAAGATGGCGAAGTGGACCTCAAGACGCCACTGCGCCGCGGCGCGCGCGAGGACGACCTCGAGGCGATCATCCGCGAGGCAATCTGGCTCAAGCCCTGGGGACATGACCTCGCCGAGGGCGTGATCCCCATGAACCGCATCATGAGCGAGATCGGCGGGTGAGACAATTCGCCCCATGACGCTTTCGCATCTCAACGCGCAGGGCGAAGCGCACATGGTGGACGTCGGCACCAAGCCCGACACCACGCGCGAAGCCGAAGCCGAAGCCGTGGTGGAGATGAGCGCAGAAGCGTATCAAGCGCTGCTCAGCGGCAACCTGAAGAAAGGGGATGCCTTCAGCGTCGCGCGCATCGCCGGCATTCTGGCGGCAAAGCGCACCAGTGAGCTGATCCCCCTTTGCCACCCACTGCCGCTCACGCACGTCGAGGTCGCGTTAGAGCCGTTGGGGATCACCGAGGGACGCGGCGCTGTGGGCGTGCGCGCGCGCGTGGCGTGCGTGGGCAAGACCGGCGTGGAGATGGAAGCACTCACCGCAGCAAGCATTGCCGCGCTGACCCTCTATGACATGGTGAAGGGCGTGGACCGCGGCACGGTGATCCGCCATGTGCGGCTGCTCGCCAAGCGCGGCGGCAAATCAGGCGAGTGGATCGCCACAGGAGAGGAGAGATGAGAGTTAAGCTGTTTGCCACGCTCAAGGAAAAAGCCGGCGCGCCCGAGATTGTGTTGCAAGGCGCTGTCTCCACCGTTGCCGAAGTGCGCCAGCGCATCGCCGAGCAATACCCCCACCTTGCCGCGCTGGCGGCGCGCTCCATCGTCGCCGTCAATCATCAATTCGCCTTCGATGCAGACCCCGTTCGCCCAGAGGACGAAGTCGCGCTGTTTCCACCTGTGAGCGGAGGTGCAGCATGAGCGCGGAGACGCCCACACTCATCGAGATCACGCACGCGCCGATTGACTTGAACGCATTGCAACGCGCCATAACCACCCCACGCGACGGCGCTGTAGTCCTCTTCACAGGCACGGTGCGCGGGCAAACTGGCGAGCTGGAAACCGTGCAACTGGAATACGAAGCCTACACCGAGATGGCGCTCGCCAAATTGCGGCAAGTTGCCGAGGAAATGCGCGCGCGTTTCCCGCTCATTCACGGCATTGCGCTCGTGCAGCGCATCGGCACCATGGACGTGGGTGAGCCAACCGTTGCGGTCGCAGTGAGCGCTGGGCATCGCGGCGACGGCGCCTTCGAGGCAGCACGCTACGGCATTGACCGCCTGAAACAAATCGTGCCCATTTGGAAAAAAGAGGTACGTCCAGACGGCAGCGCCTGGGTCGAGGGCGACTACATGCCCACAGCGCGCGATTGAGCGCCCTGCCCACGTAATAACCCCGCAGGCATCGCTACAATCGCGGCGCTGTCACCATGGGCACGATCCGCAAAGTTCTCGTCACGGGCGGCGCAGGCTACATCGGCAGCGTCGCCGCACGTCTATTGTTGCGCGCTGGCTACGCCGTTGTTGTTGTGGACAACCTATACCAAGGCCACCGCGCCGCCGTGCCCCCTCAGGCGCATTGGGCACGCGTTGACCTCGCCGACAAGAACGCGCTGCGCGCTGTTTTCGCACAGCACCCCGACGTGGACGCGGTGATGCACTTCGCCGCCTACACACTCGTCGGCGAGAGCATGGCGCAGCCGCTGAAATACCTGCGCGATAACCTCGTCAACGCCTGCAACCTGCTGGAGGTGATGCTCGAGCACGGCGTGCTGCGCTTCATCCTCTCTTCGACGGCAAACTTGTTCGACCTGCCGCCCGAGCACCAGGATCAGCCGATCACCGAGGAATTCCCCATCATCCCCGGCTCACCTTACGGCGAAAGCAAGTTTTTCGTGGAGCGCGTGCTGCATTGGCTACACCGCACGCACGGGTTGAAGTACGTCAGCCTGCGCTACTTCAACGCGGCTGGCGCGCTGCCCGATTGCGGCGAAGATCACGACCCCGAAACGCACCTCATCCCGCTCGTGCTGCAGGTGGCGCTTGGGCAGCGATCGCACATCACCATCTTCGGCGACGACTACCCCACGCGCGATGGCACATGCGTGCGCGATTACATCCACGTCGCCGACCTCGCCCAAGCCCACATCTTGGCGCTCGAGGCGCTCGACACGCTCGGCGCGCGCCACTACAACCTGGGCAACGGCACCGGCTACACCGTTAAAGAAGTGATCGAGACCGCGCGCCGCATCACTGGGCACCCCATCCCTGCTGTGATCGGTCCGCGCCGCCCTGGCGACCCTGCCGTGTTGGTTGCCTCGTCGGAGCGCATTCGTCGTGAGCTGGGCTGGGCGCCGCAATATCCTGACCTCGAGTCCATCGTGCGCAGCGCGTGGGAGTGGCACCGCGCCCACCCCAACGGCTATGAGGACTGATGCGCTACACTCAGCGTCACCATGAGCGAGCATCCCAACGCGCTGGTCGAGATCGGCAAACGCGCGCGCGCAGCAAGCAAAACACTTGCACGCCTGCCCACAGCCCAAAAGAACGCCGCGCTGCTGGCGATCGCCGACGAGTTGCTGCGCTGCCAAGAAGCGATCCTCGCCGCAAACGCGCGCGATGTCGCTGCTGCGCGCGAGAAAAACGTCTCGCCCGCGTTTCTCGACCGGCTTACGCTGACGCCGCAGCGCCTCGCAGACATGGCGCGCGATGTGCGTGCCGTCGCTGCCTTGCCCGACCCCATCGGCGAGCAATTTGACCACACGACCCTGCCGAACGGTCTGCGCCTACACAAACGACGCATCCCCATCGGCGTGCTCGGCGTGATCTACGAGGCACGCCCGAACGTGACCACTGACGTCGCCGCGTTGGCGCTGAAGAGCGGCAACGCAGTGATCTTGCGCGGCGGCAGCGACAACCTGAACAGCAACCAAGCGCTGGTCGCCGCAGTGCACCGCGCGCTGGCAGCAAACGCCATCCCCACCGACGCCGTTCAGCTCATCACCGACACCGACCGCGCGCGTGTGTTGGAGCTGCTGCGGCTGCACGAGTACGTGGACCTGATCATCCCACGCGGCGGCGAAAGCCTACACCGCTTCTGCCGTGAGCACAGCACCATCCCCGTGATCACAGGCGGCATGGGCATCAACCACATCTACGTGGACGCCTCGGCAGAGCTGGACAAAGCCGTTGAAGTGGTCTTCAACGCCAAAGTGAGCAAGCCAACCGTGTGCAACGCGCTGAGCACGTTGCTCGTACACGCACACATCGCTGCGACGTTCCTGCCGCGCCTCGCGCAGCGGCTCGCCGAGCGGCAAGTGGAGCTGCGCTGCGACGCGCGCGCGCTGAGCCTGTTGCAGCCTATCTACCCGCTGGCGCGCCTCGCCGATGACGCCACCGATTGGGACACCGAATGGCTAGCGCTGATCCTCGGCGTGCACATCGTGGACTCCGCCGAAGAGGCGATCGCCTTCATCCAAGCGCACACGATGGAGCACAGCGACGGCATTTGTGCACAAGACCCGCAGGTGATCGAGCAGTTCATCAACGCGATCGACTCCTCCGCCGTATTCATCAACGCCAGCACGCGCTTCAACGACGGCGGGCAATTCGGGCTTGGCGCAGAGGTAGCGATCAGCACGCAACGCATTCACGCGCGCGGACCGATGGCGCTGCGCGAACTCACAAGCTACAAGTGGGTGTGCGAAGGCGACGGTCACGTGCGCTGGTAACAAGAAGGCTTCAGACCGCTTCCGTAGCCTTTAACCCACACGCCGCACGCGCGCGAGCGCGCGCACCTGCGCGGCAGGGTCTGCCGCCGTGATCAGTGCCTCACCGACGAGCACCGCATGAGCACCAAACGTTGCTACGCGCGCCACGTCTTCCGCAGTGAAGATGCCGCTTTCAGAGACAAGGGTGATGCCCGACACGCCGCGCAGTGCCGCAGCACAACGCGCCGTTGTGGCTAGGTCGGTGCGGAAGGTGCGCAGGTCGCGGTTGTTCACACCGATCACGCGCGCGCCCACGCGCAACGCGCGTTCCACCTCATGCGGGTCGTGCACTTCCACCAACGGCGCTAGCCCGAGCGATTGCGCGAGCGCGTGTAGATCCGCCAGTTGCACCTCGTCCAGCGCAGCCACGATGAGCAGCACAGCATCTGCTCCCCAAGCGCGCGCCTCGTACACCTGATAAGCGTCTATCACGAAGTCTTTGCGCAGCAACGGGCGCTCGGTGACGCGCCGCACATCTTGCAAGTGCGCCGGCGCGCCTTTGAAGAACGCCTCGTCGGTGAGCACGCTGATCGCGGCAGCGCCATTGGCGTCGTACACGCGCGCCCAATGCAGTGGATCGAACGGCTGCGGCGCGAACACGCCTTTGGAAGGCGAAGCGCATTTGATCTCCGCGATCAACGCGACGTGCTCGCCAGCGCGGAGCGCGCCCACCCAATCGCGCGGCGCGGGTGCTTGCTCGGCTTGCGCGCGGAGCGCGGCAAGCGGCACGCGCGCCCTGCGCGCGGGCAGCTCCACCGTGCGCTTGTGCTCTAAGATAGTCGCAAGGATGTCGGCAACCATGAGCGCTTGCGCGCTATGGTAACACGCACAAGCGACGGCGCTAGAATCGCCCCCATGACTGCATACGACCGCAACGCCGCGTGGGCGCTGGTCAGCGAATGGACCACCGAGCCAAACTTGCTGCGCCACATGCTCGCTGTAGAGGTCGCCATGCGCGCCTATGCGCCACGCTTTGGTGGCGATCCAGAGCTGTGGGGAGTGGTCGGCTTGCTTCACGACTTCGACTATCAGCGCTATCCAAACCTCGACGGCAGTGGTCATCCACTGGTGGGCATTCGCGTGCTGCGCGAGCAGGGCTGGCCCGAGGTGATCGTGCGCGCCATCGCAGCGCACGCGCCTGAGATCACCGGCATCCAGCCCGAAACGCCGATGGAGAAAGCGCTGGTTGCAGTGGACGAACTCACGGGGTTCATTGCGGCTGTCACTTACGTGCGCCCCTCGAAGAACATCGCCGATGTGCAGCTCTCGTCCATCAAGAAGAAGTGGAAGGAGAAGGCATTCGCAGCAGGCGTGCATCGAGATGAGATCGAGCGCGCCGCGGCTGCGCTCGGCGTCCCGCTTGATGAGCACATCACCATTGTGCTCAACGCGATGCAAGCCAACGCTGCCCTGCTCGGGCTAGACGGCACTCGTTGACACAGCGCATGCGTGCCTCATCGCGTCGTGGGTCAGCTTGGGGGTTGGTGGCGATCGCTGCTGGGGTCTCGGCGCTGGTGATCGGCGCGATGCTCGTGCTGCCCAACCTCACGGGCAATGCCTCCTCCCCAGCAGCCACCACGCAGCCGCTTCCCTTGCCCACCCTACCCAACGGTGCGCCAGCGCCTGCGCTCCCAGCAGCCGCCGAGGATGCCACGCGCGCCCTTCCCACCCTCGCCGCACCGCCGACGCCTGCGCCCATGCCAACGCCCGTTGTGATCGAGCACGTGGTCGCCTCAGGCGAGACGTGTAGCGCGATCGCGCTGCGCTACGGTGTGAGCTTGGAGACGCTTGCCCTCGTCAACAACCTCGACCTCAATAACAACTGTCCCATCTACGTGGGGCAAACGCTCAAAATCCTTTTGCCCACGCCCACACCCAGCACTGCGCAGGCACTCGCGCAAAGTATTGCGCCGTCCGCGCCCGCCGCGCCGATCACACATGTGGTGCAGCCCAACGAGACGTGTTCTGCGATCGCGCTCCGTTACAACATCCCGCTTGAGACGCTGCGCGCGCAAAACAACCTCGACGAGCAATGCATCATCCGCGTGGGTCAAACGCTCATCATCGCGCGCAACGCGCCCCAGCCCGAAGAGGCAGCCGCTGCGCCGATCGTGATGCAAACGCCGACGCCGCGCAGCGGCTACCCTGCGCCAGTGCTCCTGGTGCCCGCTGATGGCGCGCGCGTAGAGGCCGAGCAGACCACCATCACGTTGCAATGGCTCGCTGTTGGGCTGCTTCAGCCCAATGAGTGGTACGTGGTGCAAGTGCAACCTGAGGATGGCGATCGAGCGTTGCTCTTCGAGACCAAAGCCACTTCGCTCAAGCTTAACCGCGACGTCCTCGGCGAGCAGCCCGAACGCACACTGGTGTGGTGGGTGCAAGTCAAGCGCCGGCTGAGCAGCGAGATCGTAAACCCTGAGCAGCGCTACACCCCTCTCAGCCCTCCCAGTGCTGCGCGGCGCTTCACGTGGCGCCAGCCGCTTGCAGCAACGCCGACGCCGTAGCGCCTTCGGTACTCATGCCACGCGCTCCACGACGAGCAAGTGCGAGACGCCAAACACGCGCAACGGCGTGCGCTCTAACATGTGCATAAGCGCGCGCACCCACGCCCCAAGCCGCGGGCGACGCGCGATCACGTTATCAAAGGCGGGATAAACCTGCGTGTGCAACACCGCGCGCGCGGGTGTCTCCGCGAACAGAGCGCGCAACTGCGCCGCCGTGTATGCGCGCACGTGTGGCGCAAGGCGATTGCGCAGCGGGTCGGGCAACCAGTTCACCAACGGCTTGTTGCCGAAGGAGTAGCGCCCACGCCAATAGATGCCATGCGTCTCAAAGGGATATAGCCGATTAGGCACGAAAATCACCGCGCGCCCGCCGGGTCGCAACACGCGCACCATCTCGCGACAGGCAAGGCGATCATCTTGCACGTGCTCGAGCACCTCGTGGCTGAGCACCACATCAAATGCTGCATCTTGAAACGGCAAATGTTCGCCTGCTGCGCGCAGCAAATTGGGGATCCCAGCCTCGACGCCGCGCCGCAGGTATTCCTCCTCGATGTCGAGACCGATCACGTGTGGTGTGTAGCGCGCAATCGCGCGCACGTATAAACCAATGCCGCACCCGTCCACCAGCACGCGCGCTCCTGCCAGCGGCGCAACGGCGTTGATCAACGCTAAGCGACGCTCTTGACCCGCGCGCCACACAAGCGAGGGCACGCCGCGCAGCGCGCGTATATCCTCAGCCCCTGTGCTCATGCCGCGCGCGCCAATGCGATCATGCGAGGGCTGCCCTCGCCGTAGGGGCTAAGGTGATAATCCCCCACCCACTTCTGCACTTCAAAGCCGCTGTTCATCATCAGCAGCTCCATCTCAAAGCGGAACACGTGGCGCAAGCGAATGGTGAAGATTTGCTCTGTTGGCGGCATATGGCGCGTTTGGGTCTCGATGCGATACATGAGTTCTTGTTCCTGCGTGGACCAAAACACCCGGCTAGCAACGTACTTGCGAATGGTGCGCTCGGTGGCAGGATCAACCAGCGTCGCCTCAAGCTGAAATTGCCCGTCATCGGGCTGCCACGCTAGTTCATCGTTGGGCGGCAAATCCACCACGAGCAGTGCCCCCAGCTTTAGGTGCTGACGCACAGCGCGCAACATGGCGAGTTGCGCCTCGCGCGTGAGGTTGTGCAGAAATGTGTTCAGCGCGATCACGGCGAGGTCGAAACGCGCGTTGAGCGCAAGCATGCGCGCATCGGCGCGGATGAGCAACGCGCGCTGCGCGAGGGACGGCGACAAAGCAGCAAGCCGCGCCGCGGCAAGGCGCAGCATTGCTGCCGATTCATCCACGCCCACCACGCGCCACCCCGCCTCCACCAAGGGCACCAGCAAGCGCCCACTGCCGCAGCCGATCTCCAAAATGCGCGCCGATGGGCCAGCCTCGCGCGCTAAACGCAAGTACATCGGCAAATCGTCGAGGTAGGTGCGGTGTTGCAAGTCGTACACCTCAGCGAGGGCATCGTACAAAGCAGAGACGGACTGGGCGCCTGCCATTGTGTGCGTTCGGCGATAATCTTACCTGTGAGGGAAACCGCATGTCGCGCGAGCTAATGACGAATCCCACCCCACAGCAGCCTCCCGATGCTGATTCAGCCGCCTCCGCCGAGGCGCTGTTAGCCCAATCGCCAGCGCGCTACGCTGTGCTTGCACTGGTTGGGGCTTTTCTCTTTGCAGCCTTGTGCGCTGTCAGCATTTGGCTTGCAACGCGCGTGCTGGTCACCACTGCACCCACTCCCACACCGCAAGCCGTGAGCACAGCGCGCCTCGAGCCAGCGGGCAGCGTTCAGCCTGGCACGCGGTTTGCAGCTCGCGGCAGCGGTTTTCTGCCCAACGAAACTGTGGAGATCTTCCTTGCACCCAGCGCGACGACCGACCCGAGCGCTTATGTGCGCCTGGGCATTGCCCGCGCCGACGGATTTGGGAACTTCATCGTCGAAGACCTGCAAGCACCTCAAACCCCCGGCACCTACATTTTGCTTGGGCGCGGCGAGCGCAGCGGGTTGAGCCGCGTGGTCGCCTTCATTGTCGCGCCGCTTCCACCCACGTTCACCGAGACAGCCACGCCCGCCACACAGCTTGCAACCAGCACGCCCGTTGGCAGTGCCTTACTCCCTTTCCTCGTGATCAGCCGTGTCTCGATCGAGCTTGAGACGGGCAACCGCTGCGATTACACCTCAACCCAACTCGGCGTGCGTGTCGTGATTGAGAATCGCGGTGGCGGTTACGCACCGCCCTTTGTGGTGCGCATCAACGATCGCGACCTCCTCGTGCGCGAGGGGTTGTTGCCCGGGCAATCCGTCTCGCTGTGGGTGCCTGGCTTCTTCACAGGCGCCAACCGCGTGATCGTGGACCCGAGCAATCTCGTGCCCAAAGCCAATACCCAACCCGTGGAGTTCAACGGACCGCTTGCTGTGCCCACGCTGCCGCCGCCGTGCACACCCACGCCCAGCCGCGCGACTCCCTCGCCAACACCAGACGCCAACACCCCAGGGGTGTGGTTAGGACAGTACTTTGGCAATCAAGACCTCCTCGGCGCTCCTCTGTTCGAGCAGCGCTTGCAGGTGCTGAATGTCAATTGGGGCACGGGCGCGCCAGGGCCTGGGGTCCCGCGCGAGGCGTGGTCTGCAAGCTTCCAGCGCTTGGAGAACATCCCTGCGCCCGACAACTACCTGTTCACGCTGGTGGTGGATGGTGGCGCGCGCGTGTACATTGACGGGCAGCTTGTGCTCGACGAGTGGCGCTTTGGGGGGCTGCGCACGGTGACCTTCAACCGCGCGCTTTCAGCAGGCACGCACACGCTGCGCGTGGACTACTTCAAGGCAGGCGCAACCGCGCGGCTTGCGCTCAGTTGGCGCGTGAACTATAGCGGCTGGATCGGGCGCTACTACAACTCGATCAACCGCGATGGCCCCATTGCGCTCAAGCGCGATGACCCCGATATCAACTTCGATTGGGGCTTAGGCTCGCCTGCCCCAGAAGTCTCGCCCGATTTCTTCTCGGTGAGTTGGCAACGCCGGCTCAATTTGCCGGGCGGCACTTACGTGCTGCGCTTCGACCTCACCGACGGCGTGCGGCTTTTCGTCAACAACCAGCTCGTGATTGATAGCTACACCGTGCAAGGCGCGCGCACCCTCAGCGCGACGCTGACGCTCCCCGCTGGTCCCAATTTCTTCGAGGTGCAATACGCACACTACACGGGTCCGGCGCGCATTCGCTTCACGCTCCAGCTGCTGCCGCCAACACCGACCCCGACGCCCACCATCACGCCCACGCCCACCAACACCCCCACGCCGACTCAAACGCCAACGCCCACCAACACACCTACACCCACCGCTACACCACTTCCCACGAGCACGCCGACGGCAACGCCTACCCCCAGCCCGACGAGCACGCCCACCCCAACACCAACGCCTTCACCCACCGCCTCCGTGACGGACACACCAACACCCGTGACGGACACACCAACACCTGGCATCACGCTCACGGTGATCGTCGGTTCGTGAGCACCGCGCTCACAAGGTGACCACGACGATCTCGGGCGGCGCGTTGAGGCGCGCTGCGGTGGTGTGCTCGCCCACGCCAGCGGAGACATACACCGCGCCGAACGGTGTGCGATACAAGCCGCGGTAGTAATGCGACGACACCGGCAACCCAAGACGGGTCAACAACGGCACGTGAATCTGCCCATGGTGGGTGTGCCCAAACAAAAACACCCAGTCGCTGCCGCGCAGCTCAGGGTGCAAATGTTCGATCAACACCATGAGGTCGGGGTTGTGGCAAAAGACCAGCGTGCGCTCTGCGGCAGGAGTAGGCGCGCACTGCTTGAGCGCAGCAGCAAAGTCATCGCGCTCAGCCCACAGCTCGTCCACACCGATCACGCGCAGCGCGCCTACCTGCACACATTCGTTGCGCAACACACGCACGCCAAGGCGCGGCAGGAGCTCGATCAGCACGTCGCTGTGGTCAGGACCATGCAAGCCGCAATCGTGGTTCCCCAGCACGGCAAAGACACCTAAAGGCGCACGCAGTTGGCGCAATGGCGCAAGGAGCGACGCAAACTGCGCGCGCGCCACATCCGCAACAAAGTCGCCGCCGATGAGCACAAGATCAGGCGCTTGGGCGTTTGCAAGACGCACCACGCGCTCTGCCCAAGCAGCACCTTTAAACCGCCCAAGATGCAGATCGGAAAAGAAACACACGCGCATCCCGAGCGGCTTCCCCTGCGTTGGCGGCAAGTGCACGCGCTGCACACGCAGCCGGAACGGCGCCACAAACCGCGCATACGCGCCCACCCCTGCACCCGCGGCAACCGCAGCCCAGAAGAGCGCCTGAGTGCCTTGCCCCTTGCGCCAAGCCCCCCATGCTGCCGCCATCGCTGCAGGCGCAGTAAGCGCCGTGCTCATGAACGCTTTGTCAATCACGCCTTCGACAAACGGACCCAAACCCTTCACCTGACGAAGACGCTGCAACTGAGGCACGCCCTTCGTCTTGCGATCTCGACCGTTCTGCACGAGCACAAACATACCAAACCTTCTGCCTGAGCCGCGCGACGAAGTGCTGCGTCGGCGCCTCGCGCGCAAGTATCATTCACGCGCGGCATCTGCCAAATGACGCGACGATGAACTTTCAATCGTTTGACCAGTTGTTGCACTTCGACGTTGTCGGCACATGGGTGCTCGGCAAGGGCGCGGCCCTGCTTGTTGTAGGCGAGCAAGCAGCATCGCTTGCCGCCGCGCTGCCCAGCCGCGCGCACTCCTCTGTGAGCCACACTCAGCAGCGCCTGTGGTTCGGCTTGCCTTTGCTGGGTGCCCCGTTCCCGCTTTTCGTCGGCGCCGTGCTCACAGAGCGCAGCAGCGTGCTTCAACAAGTCTCGCTCTTTGCCTGGCTAGAAGACAACTACATCGAGCAGCCGCGCGCGGAGATTTGGGGCTTGACACCTCTCGGCGAGCAACCCGTCGTCTTTGTGCGCGACCTTGACATGGATCGCCCGCTGGAGCTTTGGCTGCGCGCGCCCACGACAGCGGAGTGGTCGCAGCTGGTCGGCGTCGTGGTCGCAGATGCACGGATTGGGCAACACCTGTTGCGCACGCCAGACCAAGCGGCGTTGGCTCTCATGGCGCTCGACCTCCCCGCGGATGCGCAGCCCTTCGTTGCTACGCTTGCGGCTGCCGTAAGCCGCGGTGCCTCGCTTAAAGCTGCGCTGCGCCAACACCGCAAAACGACCGACCCCGCGCTCATGCACCGTTGCGAGAGCTGGCGCGTGCTCGCGCGCGCGGTGCGCGTGCTGAGCACAGCCGAAGCCGAAAACAACCTGCCTGCGCTCGAGGCAACGCGCATGTGGTGACCACACTTCGTGGTAGCCTCAAGCCCTAGCCATGACAGTCAACTTGCGCAACCGAAGCTTCCTAAAGCTGCTCGACTTCACGCCTGAGGAGATCACTTACCTGCTCGACCTCGCCAGCACGCTCAAAGCGGCGAAGAAAGCCGGCACCGAGCGACAAACGCTGCGCGGCAAGAACATCGCGCTGATCTTCGAGAAGGACTCCACGCGCACGCGCTGCGCCTTCGAGGTCGCCGCCTACGACCAAGGCGCGCACGTCACTTACATCGGACCGACCGGCTCGCAGATGGGGCACAAAGAATCCATCGAGGACACCGCGCGCGTGCTCGGGCGCATGTACGACGCCATCGAGTATCGCGGCTTCGGGCAAGAAGTCGTCGAGACGCTCGCGCGCTACGCAGGTGTGCCGGTGTACAACGGCTTAACGGACGAGTTTCATCCCACCCAAGTGCTCGCAGACTTGCTCACAATGCGCGAGCACAGCGCCAAACCGCTGCGCGAGATCACGTTTTGCTACTTGGGCGACGCGCGCTTCAACATGGGCAACGAGTTGCTCGTGGGCGGCGCAAAGATGGGCATGGACGTGCGCATCGTCGCACCAAAGGCGCTTTGGCCTGCGGAGTGGCTGCGCGCGCGCTGCATGGAGATCGCCGAGCAGACTGGCGCGCGATTGACCTTCACCGAGTCAGTCGAAGAAGGCGTGCGCGGCGCCGACTTCGTGCACACGGACGTGTGGGTCTCGATGGGCGAGCCAGACGCCGTGTGGCAGGAGCGCATCGCGCTGCTGCTGCCCTATCAGGTCAACGCGCGCGTGATGCAGCTCACCGGCAACCCGAACGCCAAGTTCATGCACTGTTTGCCAGCGTTCCACAACCGCAAGACGAAGAAAGGCGAGGAGATCTTTCAGAAGTTCGGCTTGGACGGGCTGGAGGTGACCGAAGAGGTGTTTGAGTCACCCGCTTCGATTGTGTTCGATCAAGCCGAGAACCGCCTGCACACGATCAAGGCGATCATGGTCGCCACGCTTGCGGGCGGTTATGAGGCAGCCTAGCGCGCCAGCTACGCCGCGCCGCACTGCGCCGTCACGCGGTGAGCGCGCCGAAGTCCTCGAGGGCGCGGATGTGGACGCGCAGCGCCTCAACGTCGGCATCCGCAAGCCGCGGCTGCGCGGCAAAGTACACCTGCTCGGCGGGCAGCAACTCGCTTTCAGCTTGCGGCTCGGTGTCCACCGTCAGCAGTGCCCCCGTGTAGCAGTGGTCGCACTGGGCAGCGAGTGTGAGGTGTGTGCCGTGAGTGCGGACGAAACGGATCGCCTCGGCGTCGTATGGTGTGCCACAGATCGGGCAACGGAGGACGCCGAGGCGTTCGGGTGCGAGTAGCGCTTGAGACGCGAAGGTGTCGAGCGCGTGATCGCGCGGCTGGACGTTAGCGAGCACCGCCATCTTCACACACACGAGCGTTCTCAGCCCACAGGCTCCGAAGCCTCAGCAGGTGCGCCCTTCTCGCCCACGCCTTCAGGCAACACCGTGACGATGATCTCAGGCGAGACATCCGCGGAGAGACGCACTGGCACGTGATAGGTGCCGACCTCGCGGATCGGCTCGCGCAGCGCCACCTTGCGGCGGTCGAACTCGCGCCCCAGCTTTGCGCTAATCGCCTCGGCAATCTGCGCCGCGGTGATCGAGCCGTAAAGCTTGCCCTTCTCGCCAGCGCGCGCATGAAAGACAAACGTCGCGCCCTTCAACAACTGCGCCGTGGCTTCGATGTCAGCAAGCTCACGCGCGCGGCGCTCCGCAGCCAATTGACGAATGCGCTCAGCGCGCTTTAACGCGCTTGGCGTCGCAAGCACGGCAAGCCCGCGCGGCAACAAGTAATTTCGACCGTATCCATCGGCGACTTCGCGCACGTCGCCCGCGTGTCCCAGCTTGTAAACGTCTTGCAACAACAACACCTTCATGGCAAGCGCTCCCTTAAAGAAAGCGGCGGGATTATACGCGACTTATGCGCCCTTGTGCACAGGCGCGCGGTGAATAATTCCTCACATGACATCTGCGTTGTTCTCAGCTCCCTCGTTGGGTCTTCTGCGCGTAGCAGCGGTGGTGCCCGAGCTGCGCGTGGCGGACGTGGACTTCAACACGCGCGCGATCCGCGCAGCCATGCAACAAGCCCGCGAGCAAGGCTGCGCGTTGGCGCTCTTTCCCGAGCTAAGCCTCACGGGCTACACCTGCGGCGACCTCTTCCGCCAGGCAGCGCTGCTCCATGCAGCGCAAGCCGCGCTCCTTGTGCTTGCCGAGGCGACGCGCGCGCTGGACATCGCAGCGGTGGTTGGGTTGCCGCTTGCCGTGGAAGGGCGGTTGTTCAACTGCGCGGCGCTGCTTGCTGAGGGGCGCGTGGTTGGCGTTGTGCCGAAGACCTACCTACCGAATTACGCCGAATTCTACGAACGTCGCCATTTCACCTCAGCGCTCAACGCGCCCGTGGATCATGTGTTCCTCGAGGGCGCGCGCGTGCCCTTCAGCAGCGCGCTCATCTTCCGCGACGCAACGCACCCCGGCTGCGTGATCGGCATTGAGATCTGCGAGGACCTCTGGGCAGTGCAGCCGCCCAGCGGCAACCTCGCGCTAAACGGCGCGACGGTGTTGCTCAATCTCTCCGCCAGTCCTGCAAAACTCGGGCAGGCTGCCTACCGCCGCGAGCTTGTGCGCCAACAATCGGCGCGCTGCCTCGCGGCTTACGTGTACAGCAGCGCAGGCCCTGGCGAGAGCAGCAGCGACCTTGTGTTCGACGGGCACGCGATGATCGCCGAGAACGGGCAGCTTTTGGCAGAAGGCGAACGCTTTTCCTTTGAAACGCACTGGGTCGTTGCTGACGTGGACCTGCAAAAGCTCGCACACGAGCGCCTGCTCAACACCGCCTTCGCCCAAGCGCCCTCGTCTCCTGTGACAGCGCTTGATGTGCGCTTGCCCGAGAGCGCGCTCCAAGGCAAACTGTTGCGCCCTGTGCCCGCGCTGCCCTTTGTGCCTAGCGATCGTGCTGCGCGCGCGCAGCATTGCCGCGAGGTGTTTGCGATCCAAAGCACAGGCTTGGCGCGCCGCCTGCGCCACACCAACACGCAGCGCATCACGTTGGGCATCAGCGGCGGCCTGGATTCCACCTTGGCGCTGTTGGTGAGCGCACGCGCCTTCGACATGCTTGGCTTACCGCGCAAGGGCATTGTGGCAGTGACCATGCCCGGCTTCGGCACAACCGATCGCACGTATCACAACGCGCTGGCGCTGATGCGCGCGCTCGGCGTGAGCATGCGCGAGATCCCCATCCGCGACGCGGTGATGCAACACTTCGCCGACATCGGGCACAACCCCAACGTGCACGACGTCACGTTCGAGAACGCTCAAGCGCGCGAACGCACGCAAATCCTGATGGACCTGGCGAACCAAATCGGCGGGCTGGTGGTCGGCACGGGCGACCTAAGCGAACTGGCGCTGGGCTGGGCAACCTACAACGGCGACCACATGAGCATGTATCACGTCAACGCGGGCGTGCCCAAAACGCTTGTGCGCTATCTCATCGAGTGGAGCGCTGATGAAGTCTTCAGCGGCGAAATCGCGCACGTGCTGCACGACATCCTCGCCACGCCGATCACGCCAGAGCTGTTGCCGCTCAAGGAGGGGCAACTTCAGCAAAAGACCGAGGAGGTGATCGGCCCTTACGTGCTCCACGACTTCTTCTTGTTCCATCACGTGCGCAACGGCTTTCCACCGCACAAGATTTTCTTCTTGGCGCAGCACGCCTTCGCCGACACATACGATGCAACCACGCTCTTAAAGTGGATGCGTGTGTTCTACGAACGCTTCTTCTCGCAGCAATTCAAACGCAACGCCATGCCCGATGGTCCCAAGGTCGGGTCTGTGGCGCTCTCGCCGCGCGGCGATTGGCGCATGCCCAGCGATGCGAATGTTGCGCTTTGGCGCGCGGCGTTAGAGGCGCTTGAAACCTCGGCCCTGCACGCGCTCGCTTAAACGCAACGCAGCCGCTACAATCCCTTGCACGATGTTAGGTCAATCGCTCCCACGCGTTGACGCACTCGCCAAAGTCACTGGCAAAGCGCTTTACCCTGGCGACTTCTCTATGCCGGGGATGCTGCACGCGAAGGTGCTCTTCGCTCGCCAGCCACACGCGCGCCTAAAGGCGCTCGACCTGCGCGAAGCGCTGCGCGTGCCCGGCGTGGTGGCGATCTTCACAGGCGCCGACGTGCCCAACAACGAATACGGCTTGGTGCTCTTCGATGCGCCCGTGATGGTCACCCCCGAGGTGTTGCGCTTGCCCGAAGGCGAGCGCCGCTGCACGCTCACCAAGCCCTTCGACGGCGTGATCCGCCACGTGGGCGAGAAGCTTGCACTCATCGTCGCCGAGAGCGAGGCGATCGCCGAACGCGCCCGCAACCTCATTCGCGTCGAGCTAGAGCCACTGCCGCCGCTCGTGGACATCCACCGCGCGCTCCAGCCCGACGCACCTCAGCTTCATCCTCACTACCCCGGCAACGTGATGCAGCGCTACCGCGTGCGCAAGGGTGACGTGGCAGCGGCGTTTGCGCAATGCGACGTGATCATCGAGGACACCTACACCACTGGCGCCCAGGAACACGCCTACCTCCAGCCCGAAGCAGGGCTTGCCTACCTCGACGAGGCAGGGCGCGTGACGATCATCGTCGCTGGGCAATGGACCCACGAGGATCAACATCAAATCGCGCACGCGCTGGCGCTGCCGCCAGAACAAGTGCGCGTGATCTACCCCGCCATCGGCGGCGCGTTTGGCGGGCGCGAGGACATGAGCATTCAAATCGTGCTCTCATTGGCAGCGTGGAAGCTGCGCCGCCCAGTCAAGATCGTCTGGACGCGCGAGGAGAGCATCATCGGACACCACAAGCGCCACCCCATGTGGTTTCACGCCAAGCTCGGCGCCACGCGCGATGGGCGCTTGCTCGCAGCGCAAGTGGAGATCCGCTCCGACGCAGGACCCTACGCCTACACCTCAACCAAGGTGATGGGCAACGCCGTGATGACGTGCGTAGGCCCTTACGCGATCCCCAACGTGTGGATTGACGCCGCGGTGGTGGCGACCAACAACGTGCCGAGCGGCGCGTTTCGCGGCTTCGGCGCGCCCCAAGCGCTGTTCGTCGCCGAGACGCAAATGAACAAGCTCGCCGCAGCACTCGGCATGGACCCTGTGGCGCTGCGCCTAAAGAACGCGCTGCGCGAGGGCAGCCTCACCGTGGCGCAAACGCCCATCACGCCAGGGTGTTCGATCGCCACCGTGATCGAGCAGTGCGCCGCGAAGACCGACGAATCGCCCCTGCCTCAGCCGCGCGCGCGGCACGAGGCGGTTGGGCGCGGGTTCGCCTGCGGTTTTAAGAACGTGGGGTATTCCTTCGGTTTCCCCGAGCGCTCCGAGGCAACCGTGGAACTGCATGGCACAGCCGAGATCGAGCGCGCGGTGATCAAATACGCCGGCGCGGACTGCGGCCAAGGCGCACACACGGCGTTTTTGCAGCTCGCTGCTGAGGCGTTACAACTCCCGCCCGAGAAGATCGAGTTGGTGTTGAGCGATACGGCAACCAGTGGTAGCAGCGGCAGCGCCTCTGCCTCGCGCCTCACGTTCATGGCGGCGCACAGCATCAAGGGCGCAGCCGAAGAGGCGCTGCGCCGCTGGCGCGACGAGGAGCGCCCTGCCATCGCTCACTTCGTCTATCGCCCACGCCCCACTACGCCAATGGACGAGGAGACCGGCGCCTGCGACCCCAACATCACCTATGGCTATGTCGCGCAGTCAGCCGATGTGGTGGTGGACCTAGAGACGGGACAAATCTACGTGCACCGCATCGTGTGCGCCGACGACGTGGGTCGCGCCGTCAATCCACAGTTGGTGGTGGGGCAAATCGAAGGCGGTGTGGTGCAGGCGCTCGGCTGGACCGCGCTCGAGCATTTCATCACTCGCGACGGCTACGTGCTCACCGCACACCTCAGCACCTACCTCATCCCTTCGGTGCTCGACATCCCCGAACGTCTCGATTCAGTGATCGTCGAGACGCCTGACCCGCAAGGTGCATGGGGCATCCGCGGCATGGCGGAGATGCCCTTCTTGGTCACGGCGCCGGCTGTGGTCGCTGCCATTCACGCGGCGACGGGTGTGTGGATCAACGATCTCCCCGTAACACCGGAGCGGCTCCGCGCCGCATTGCGCCAACGCGCTGAGCATGTCGCTGCCCGAGACGCTCATTGACGCCGCGCGCGCCGTGCGCGAAGGCGCGATCACCGCAACAGCGCTCACGCAGGCTGCGTTGGAGCGCGCGCAGATGCACCAGGCTTTGAACGCGCTTGCGTGGGTTGATCCACAAGCCGCGCTCGCTGAAGCAGCACAGCGCGATGCGGAGGCGCGCTCGGGGCGCTGGCGCGGGCCGTTGCATGGCGTGCCGATCACCGTGAAGGATCTGTTCAACGTGCGTGGCATGCCCACGCGCGGCGGCACGCGCGCACCGCTGCCACGCCTCACACCTGAAGAAGCGCCAGCCGTCGCGCGCTTGCGCGCCGCAGGCGCAGTGATCCTCGCCAAGACGAACTTGCAAGAGATCGCGCTCGGGCTGACGGGCGAGAACCCTTGGACTGGCGACGTGAAAAATCCGCATCACCCTGCGCACCAAGCAGGCGGCTCTTCCTCAGGCGCCGCAGCAGCCGTGGCGGTGGGGATCGGCTACGGCGCACTCGGCAGCGACACGGCAGGCTCGATCCGATTGCCAGCGGCATTCTGCGGCGTGGTCGGCTTTAAGCCCTCGTTCGGCGCCGTGCCGCTTGAGGGCGCCTTGCCGCTTGTGCCAAGCTGCGATCATGCTGGTCCGCTAGCACGCACAGTCGCTGATGCTGCGCTGCTGTTCAGCGTGCTTGCGGAGCAACCCACCTACGCTGCACCGCTCGATGCGCCGCCTGTGCTTGCTGTGCCGTTCGACTACCTCGAAGGTTGGCTCACACGCGAGCTGCGCGCTGCGTTTGCAGCGTGGCTGATTCGCCTGCAACGCAAAGGCGCCAAGATCGTGAGCGCGCATCCGCCGCTTGCGCTCGCTGAGCAACACTTTCCTGCGCTGCGCGCCGAGTCGGCGCTGGTGCATCATGAAGGGCTAACGCGCGCGCCCAGCTTCTTCTCGCCCTTCGTGCGCGCGGCGTTGCAGCAAGGCTACGCTGTGCCTGCGGTAGATTACCTGCGCGCGCGCGAGGCACAACACATCCTGCGCCATGCAATAGCAGACACTTTGCGCCGCGCTGGCGCGCAAGCGCTGCTCATGCCCACCGCGCCAGGAGCAGCGCCTCTGCGCGGCACGAGCGTGATCGCGCTTGAGCGCGGCGCGACCCCCTTGCGCCAAGCCATTTTGCATTTCACCCTGCCCGCCGCATTTGCAGGCGTGCCCGCAGCGTCGTTGCCGTTCGCATGGGCAGACGGCCTGCCGCTCGGCGCGCAGATCATCGCGCCGTTTGGTGCAGATGAAACCACGCTGCGCATCGCCGCTTGGCTTGAGCGCGTGCGGTGATCCACACGCAACATGTTGGAGCGCACGCTGATCCTCACCGCGCTGCTGCTGCTGCTCAGCGCGCTGGCGAGCAAAGCCTCAGGGCGGCTCGGCGTGCCCGCGCTCGTGTTTTTCCTTTTGCTCGGCGTGCTGGTCGGACCAGGAGCAACCGGCTGGGCTGTGCTCGGCAATCTCCTGTTGGTGCAGTCGGTCAGCGTGGTGGCGCTCGTCGTGATCTTGTTCTCAGGCGGCTTGGACACCGATTGGCGCAGCGTGCGACCTGTGTTCGGCATTGGGCTAGCGCTCTCCACGTTGGGCGTGCTGCTCACCGCCCTCCTTATGGCTGCATTCGCCATCCTGATGCTTGGGCTGCACCCGCTTGAGGGATTGCTGCTCGGTGCGATCGTCTCCTCGACCGACGCCGCCGCCGTGTTCAGCATCTTGCGCTCGAAGGACGTACGCCTCAAGCCACCGCTCGAGCCGACGCTCGAGCTGGAATCGGGCAGCAACGACCCCCTCGCCGTGCTGCTCACGCTTGGCGCACTACAACTGCTCACGCCATCACCACCCGCAGCGGAGCAGCTTGCGCTATGGCTCGTGGCGCAGTTCGCGCTTGGGGGCGCGCTTGGCGTCGGCATTGGCTACGCGGCTGTGCACTTCATCAACCACGTGCGCTTGCGCTACGACGGTTTGTATTCAGTGATCTCGATCGCCATCCCCTTGCTCACCTATGGGCTAACGACATCACTCAACGGCAATGGTTTCCTCGCGGTGTACCTTGCGGGCTTGGTGATGAATCGCTTTGACTTCGTGCACAAGAACACGGTGAAGCGTTTCCACGACAGCCTGGCGTGGCTGATGCAGATCACCATGTTCCTCACGCTTGGCTTGCTGGTCACGCCTGCGCGTCTGGTGAGCGTGCTGGGGATCGGTGTGGCGGCGGCTGCGTTCCTGATGTTCATTGCGCGTCCTGTGAGTGTATGGCTCTCGCTGTGGCGTGCGCGCCTAAGCGCACGCGAGAAATTGCTGATCGGGTGGGTTGGGCTACGCGGCGCAGCGCCGATCATCTTGGCGACGTTCCCCTTGGCAGCAGGCATCCCCAGCGCACCTCTGATCTTCGACGTGGTGTTCTTCGTGGTGGTGATCTCTGTGCTCTTGCAAGGCATGAGCATCGTGCCCATCGCGCGTTGGCTCAAGCTCGAGGCAAAGCCAACGATAGACGAAGCCTCTCGTCGCCGTCATCTCGAGTTGCTGCGCCGGCGCTTAGTAGAGGTCACCATCCCGCGCGGCGGCGTCGCTGCTGGGCAGCAAATCGTGGACTTGCACTTGCCGCCCGCTGCGCTTATCGCCCAAGTGGTGCGTGGCGAAGAGGCTTTCGTGCCCAACGGCAGCACGGTGCTGGAGGAGGGTGATGTGCTGCTCATCATCGCCGAGCCCGCTCTCGAACCACTTGTGCGCCAAAAGCTGGAGACGCGCCGCGCAAATCCTTTCTTCGCAGATTGATCACGCGCCCAAGATCCAGCCTTCCAGCGCGGCAAGTGCGCGCACCTGGGGATCGCGCGGCGGCGCCAGCCAAGCGCACAACTCACCGCTGTGCATCGCCTGCCACAACCGCGCTGCGACGACAAACGCATCGTGTTGGTCGGGCGTTCGCCCCTCGCTGGGGAATTGATCGCGCCACAATGAGGGATAAACCTCTGCAAGCGCGCTCACGCCGCTCGGCACATGCCAACCGTCGAAGGGCCACACGTGCACGCGCGCACCAAGCTGCACGCGCACAAAGCGCAGCCACGGCAAGCCGGCGTGGGTGGACTTGGCCACTGAGCCGGTCACGTCGAAGTGAAACACGGACTTAGCACCCGTGCGCTGATCGGTGAGGCGTCGCCAACGCGCATCGCCTTGGCGCGCTGTGCCGTTGCCTACACGACCACGCCGCACATCGTCCACGCGCACGCCTGGCGCATCCGTCAGCCAATGGGCGCAAAAGTCTTCGAGGAAAACGTGCCAACGCAGCGGCAAGCCGTGCGCTTGAAAGTATGCCAAGGGGAACGAAAAGGCGTGGTCAATGCCGACAAGGGTCGGTAAGCCATCGCTGAGCTGCGCCACAAGCCAATGCGCGAGCGCGCGGCGCGTCCAATGGCGGCGTTGGTTGGGCATCGGACGCACCTCGTGTGGGGGCGCATTGTTGTCCGCGAGGTACACGCGAAGGCCTGGGAGCGGGTCGTCCGCTGTTGCGGCGCCGGAGTAATCAATGCCGATCACGCGCGCGAACGGTGAACAGCTCATGGCGCAGGTAGTTCCCCGTACGGCGTACGACAAGGCGCGCCGGGCGCATAGCGAATGCGGCGCGTGGTCAGCTCGGCAACGCACGACCACAAGGTGGTCAACGGCCCGCTTGTGCCGCACATTGGCGCGCTGCGATCCGCCATCACCTGCTGCGCAAACGCGAGCGCCTCATCCGCGCTACGGAATTGCTGCGCGCCTGGGGCGCGCATGAGGAACGACCAGCGGCAGGCGGAGTGCTCAATCTGCCGCGCGCCCATCAGCGGCACCATGTCGGGGTGGCGAAAGTGGTTCGTGGCGGCGAGCACATCACCTTCTTGCGGCAAGACGCGCACGCGGCGCGGGTCCGCCTCGATCACGAACGCCTCGCGCGCGTCCGCGACGAGATAGTTCAGGCTGCTTAGGTGCGGGATGCGGCTGAGCAGATCGGCGGCTTCGCGCGCCGTGCAGCACAGCTCGAGCGCCAAACGCAGCACAAGGTGAAACGGCACACCAGGACGAATGGTGCCGAGGCTTGGCGTATCAGTCATGACCACGTGCAGCGAGGCGAAGACGCCATGCCGGTTGATCCCATCGTAACGACCACACGGCACGCTACCGCGCGCACCCAGCGAGGGCAAGGCGCAGCAATCAGGCGTGAAGCGAATGCGCTGACGGCGCGCCTGTTGCGGCAAATAGTCATAGTTGCGCCCGACCACCACGTAGCCCTGTGGCGTGAACCAAACGAATGTCGAGCAGCCCTCGCCTATCTCGGTGGCCAACAGATGCGCCGCGCGCACACGCGCCTTAAGGTTGACACGGCACGTCTGCTGCCAAAACTGATCCGCGGGAATGCGCTGCGCATCCGCGTAAGCATCGCACTCATCCAGCAGATGCGGATGCAGCTCGCGCACTACCGCGCGACACGCGCGCGCAAACGCAAGCGGTGGTGGTGCCCACCACCAAAACTGCATCCGAAAAGGCGGGTCAGCGTTGCCGAGCGTAAACCCGAGCGCAGCGTGGCTGCCTTGCACGTCGAAGAAGCGGTAATCGGGTGCTTCTACGGTCGCCGTCTCCTCGCGCATCGGCGTTGATTATCAGGCGCAACGCCAGAGCCAAGCGACCTCGCTGTTGACAACCCTCAGCGCTTCGGCTATGATCGCAGCAACAAAACACGTATGGCGATTCGCGGGTTCTTTTACTTCTGGTTTAGCTACTTTGCCGGCGGCAAAGGGAGCTTACCGCCCCGCGGGTTCGCCACAGCCAGCGCGTGAGGCAGGCTGAACGCTAGGTGAGGTGGAGAAGCGCGGAGCAGGTAAGCTCCGCGCTTTCAGTTTTTATCAAACGGAGTGATGCACACCATGAAACGCTATCCTGTTGACGACGTTCGCATTCGGGAGATCAAAGAGCTTGCGCCGCCCATGCACCTCATGCGCGAGTTCGCCAGCACGCCGGAGATCGAGCGGCTGGTGTACGAGACGCGCCGCGCCGTGCACCGCATCATCCACGGCGAGGATGACCGCGTCTTCGTCGTCGTCGGTCCGTGCAGTGTGCACGACGTGGACGCCGCCTTTGAGTACGCCACGCGCCTGCGCGCCGTCCGCGAGCGCACGCGCGACGCGCTCGAGATCATCATGCGCGTGTACTTCGAGAAGCCACGCACCACGCTCGGCTGGAAAGGTTTGATCAACGACCCAGACCTCGACGGCTCGTTCCGCATCAACAAAGGGCTGCGCTTGGCGCGCAAGCTGCTGCTCGACGTGAACGCCATCGGTGTGCCCGCCGCAACGGAATACCTCGACACCATCGCGCCGCAATACGTCGCCGACCTCATCTCGTGGGCAGCCATCGGCGCGCGCACAACCGAGTCTCAGGTGCACCGCGAACTCGCCAGCGGGCTTTCTTGCCCGGTGGGCTTTAAGAACGGCACCGACGGCAACGTGAAGATCGCAGTGGACGCGGTGATCGCAGCGCGGCATCCGCATCACTTCCTCTCCGTGACCAAAGGCGGCATCAGCGCCATCGTGCACACCGCCGGCAACACCGATTGCCACGTGGTGCTGCGCGGCGGCAAGACGCCCAACTACGACAACGCCAGCGTGCGCGCCGTCGCCGAGATGTTGCGCCGACACCACTTGCCCCCGCGCGTAATGGTGGATTGTTCTCACGGCAACAGCGGCAAAGACCACGAACGCCAATTGCTCGTCGCCGAGGACGTGGCGCAGCAGATCGCCGAGGGCGAATCCGCGATCATGGGCGTGATGCTCGAATCGAACCTCGTCGCCGGGCGACAAGACCTGTGCACGGGCTGCACGCTCGAGTACGGCAAAAGCATCACCGACGCCTGCATCGGCTGGGAGGACACCGAGCGCATCCTTGAACGCTTTGCCGAAGCCGTGCGCGCCCGCCGCACGTTGCGCGCCGCTGCCCAAAACGGTCATGTCCACGAACCACTCAGCGCAACCACGATGAGCTAGCCAAACATGGAGGTGAACAGCATGGTGATCGTGATGAAAGCTGGCGCCAGCGCGGCTGAGATCGCCGGCGTGATCAAGCACATCGAGTCGCTCGGCTTCCGCGCGCACCTCTCCGAGGGCGAGGAGCGCACCATCATCGGCATGGTGGGCGACGAGCGCCCGATTGACCCTAGCAGCCTCGAGCTGCTCAGCGGCGTGGAGCGCGTGCTGCCCATCCTGCGACCGTTCAAGCTCGCCAGCCGCGACTTCAAAAAGCAAAACACGGTGATCCAATTGCGCGTCAAGCAGCGCACCCTCACCATCGGCAACAGCGAGATCGCCATGATGGCGGGTCCTTGCGCCGTGGAGAGCCGCGAGCAAATTCTGGAGACCGCGCGCCTCGTGAAAGAGGCAGGCGCGACGATCCTGCGCGGCGGCGCGTTTAAGCCGCGCACCTCGCCCTACTCGTTCCAAGGACACGGCGAGATCGCGTTGGAATGGCTGGCAGAAGCGCGCGAGGCATACGGGCTTGCGATCGTGACCGAGGTGATGTCGCCAGAGCAGGTGCCGCTGGTGGCGAAGTACGCCGACATTTTGCAGGTCGGCGCGCGCAACATGCAGAACTTCGCCCTGCTGCACGCGGTGGGCGAGGCGCACAAGCCAGTGCTGCTCAAGCGCGGGCTAAGCGCCACGATGGAAGAACTGCTCATGGCAGCGGAATACATCCTTTCACACGGCAACTACGACGTGATGCTGTGCGAGCGCGGCATCCGCACCTTCGAGAAATACACGCGCAACACATTGGACATCAACGCCGTGCCCGTGCTGAAGCAGCTCTCGCATTTGCCCGTGATCGTGGACCCCTCACATGGCACGGGCAAATGGGAATACGTGATCCCCGTTTCGCGCGCAGCGATCGCCGCTGGCGCCGACGGCTTGATCGTCGAGGTGCACCCAAACCCTGCCGAAGCGCTTAGCGATGGCGCCCAGTCGCTCACACCAGAGAACTACCGCCTGCTCGTAGAGCAAGTGCGCCGCGTCGCTGCTGCCGTTGATCGCACGTTGTGATCGGCGCGCTCGGTTACACTCCACCACGATGGTTGTTTGCATCGTCGGACTCGGCTTGATGGGCGCGTCCTTCGCCTGGGCACTGCGCACGCAAGGGTTTGAGGGGCGGATCATCGGCATTTCGCGCACTCCGGAGACCCTGCGCAAAGCCACCGAGCGCGGCTTGGTGGACAGCGCCGCGGATCACCTCAGCGTCGCTGCTGAGGCAGATGTGATCGTGCTTTGCACCCCTGTGCGCACCATCGTGGCGCAACTTGAGGCGCTCGCGGCGCTCGCGCGCCCCGGCGCCATCATCACCGACATGGGCAGCACCAAAGCCGCCATTGTGCGCGCAATGAACGCGCTGCCCGCACATCTGCGCGCCATTGGCTCACACCCCATGTGCGGCAAGGAAACGAGCGGCATTGACGCCGCCGACCCAGCCCTGTTCCAAGGCGCGCCGTGGCTGCTCGTGCGCACCGAGCGCACCGATGAGGTGGCGCTAGAAACTGTCCGCGCGCTCGCAACGCGCGTGGGCGCCGTGCCGCGCGAATTCGGCGCCGAACACCATGACGCGCTGCTTGCCTTTGCCAGCCATTTGCCGTATGCCGTCGCGACCGCGCTCGTGAGCGCCACCGACCAATTCAGCCTCAACGCGCCGGAAGTGTGGACGGTGACGGCAGGCGGCTTCCGCGATACCTCGCGCGTCGCTGCCAGCGACGTGACCATGTGGCTCGACATCTTGCTCACCAACGCCGACGCCGTGCTCGGCGCTGTGCGCGATTTTCAGTTTGCGCTCGACCAGTTCGCTGCGCTGCTCGAACGCCGCGATGAAGAAGGCTTGCGCGCGTATCTCTCCGCTGCCGCCGAGGCGCGCCGCGCTCACTTCCGATGAACGAAATCATCTCCCCCGCCCGCACGTTGCGCGGCGTGCTGCGCGTGCCAAGCGACCGCAGCATCACCGTGCGCGCGCTGCTGATCGCCGCCCTTGCTGAAGGCATCAGCCGCATCCACGCGCCGCTAAACAGCGACGACACCGAAGCCGCGCTGAACTGTGTGCGCGCGCTCGGCGTGGACGTTGCGCCGCTCCACGATGCCGGCGCGCTACCTAGCCTGCAAGCGCGTGGGCTAGGGCTGCGCGGACTGCGCGCGCCTAGCGCGCCGTTGTTCTGCAACGCCTCGGGCACAACGCTGCGCCTTATGGCGGGAATGCTGGCTGGACAGCCATTCGATAGCGTGCTCGACGGCAACGCCCAGCTCCGCCGCCGCCCCATGCGCCGCGTCACCGAGCCACTGCGCCAAATGGGCGCGCGCATCGAGGATACCGACGGCTGCGCGCCGTTGCGTATTCACGCCGCAACACAACCGCTTCACGGCATCACCTACGCATTGCCCATCGCCAGCGCCCAGGTGAAAAGCGCGCTGTTGCTCGCCGGGCTGTATGCCGACGCGCCCGTCGTCGTGCACGAGCCTGCCCCGACGCGCGATCACACCGAGCGCCTACTCCGCGCGGCGGGCGTGGCGCTCGATGTGCGCGCAGAGGACACCACACCCACGATCGTGCTTACGCCCCCGCGCGTGCCTTTGCGCGCGCTCGACGTGCGAGTGCCTGCCGACTTTTCGTCAGCAGCGTTTTTCATCGTCGCCGCGTGCTTGGTGCCAGGCGCACGGCTGCGCCTTGCGGACGTGGGCTTGAACCCAACGCGCACGGGGTTGCTCGACGCGCTGCGCACAATGGGCGCAATCGTGCGCATCGAAAACCTGCGCGAGGAAGGCGGTGAACCTGTCGGCGACCTCGAAGTGCAACACGCCGAGCTGCGCGGGATTACCGTGGGCGGCGCGCTGGTGCCGCGCATGATTGACGAGTTCCCCATCTTCGCCGTCGCTGCGACCCAAGCCCACGGCACCACGATCGTGCGCAACGCCGAGGAGCTGCGCGTCAAAGAGAGCAACCGCCTTGAGGGGTTTGTGGGTGAGCTGCGCAAGCTCGGCGCGCGCATCGAGACCACTGCCGACGGCTTCATCGTCGAAGGCCCGACACCGCTTCGCGGCGCCGTTGTGAACACGCTTGACGATCATCGCGTGGCGATGGCGCTGGCGGTTGCGGCGCTGATCGCGCAGGGCGACACCACCCTCGTCGGCGCCGACTGCGTACGCAAGACGTATCCCACCTTCTTCCACGACCTCGCGCACGTGGTCGTGAGGTAAAAAAAGCGCGCTGCTGGTTTCAGCCAACAGCGCGCCTCACCCAGACGAAGGCACACCTCAACGCAGGTGCGCCTCCAAGAACCACAACCACTTATCTAAACCGCGCGAGACCTCGATGAGGAGGTCGGCGGTGTCGTGGTCACCTGCTTGGGTGGCGACATCAACATCGGCGCGCACGTGCTTCGCAGCCGCCGCGTAGCGATCAGCGAGCGCCGCGACGCTCGCCAGCCCTTCGTAGTGCCCATCGGGATACTCGGGCAAGCGCGAGGCAGCGGCTGCCATGCGCACCGTGCCGCGCGCCTCACCGCCGAGCTGCACCGCGCGCTCGGCGACTTCGTCAATGTAATCCTCAAGCGCCTCCGCCAGCTCATCATAGAGCTTATGGAGCGCTGCAAACTGCGCGCCGCGCACGTTCCAGTGTGCGTGTTTGGTCTGCGTGTAAAGGTCGGTGAGGTCAGCTAAGTGGCGGTTGAGCAGCGCCACCATTTGCTCGCGCGTCGCTTGAGGGAGATCGTTGCGGGTCGCGTTCATGGCAACCTCCATGCGCCCATGCTAGCGCAAGCACATAAGCTGCGCATGAGAGCCGCCCCTACTCCACGTAGCGGTCGCCGATCTCCAACGCGCGGTCGATCACTTGCAACCCTTCCATTAGCTCTTCTTTGGTGATGCACAGCGGCGGGTTGACGAAGAAGTTGTTCCATCGGAACAGCGTGAACACGCCGTTGTCCAGCAGGTACTTTCTGATCTCGTTCATCACCTTCATCTCTTCGGGCTTGGCGTTGAAGGGCGCCATGGGTTCGCGCGTCTCGGGGTTCTTCACTAGCTCAAAGATGCTGAACAGCCCGATGTGCCGCACCTCGCCCACGCACGGGTGTTTGGCTTTGAGCTTGTCCTCCTCCTCGGCGAGGAACTTGCCCATCTCCGCCGCGCGCTCGATCAGGTTGTCCTCTTGGTAAACCTGGATGCACGCAAGCGCTGCTGCGCAGCTCAACGCATGACCGCCATAGGTCAACCCCGACCACAACACGTGGTCGTCGAAGTACTCCGCGATCTCCTCAGAGACGATGCAGTTGCCGAGCGGCGCGTAGCTGCTCGTCAGCCCTTTCGCCATGGTCATGATGTCGGGCGCGATCTCATAGTGCTCACAGGCGAACCATTTGCCCGTGCGCCCAAAGCCGCACATGACCTCATCGAGGATGAGAAAAATGCCGTACTTGTCGCAGAGCTGGCGCAAGCCCTGGTAATACTCCTTCGGCGGGATGATGATGCCGTTGGTGCCGGTGATCGTCTCCATGATGATCGCGGCGATGGTGTGCGGCCCCTCGAACTGGATCACGTCCTCGACGTGGTTGAGGCAGTTGAGATTGCAGGCCTCCTCGTGTTGGCACCAGCGACAGCGATAGTGATATGGGTCATGCACGCGCACCACGCCAGAGATCGCCGGCTCCGCTGCCCAACGGCGCGGGTCACCCGTGAGCGTCGCCGAGCCGAGCGTGGCGCCGTGATAGGAGCGGTAGCGTGCGATGATCTTGTGCTTGCCGCTCACCATGCGCGCGATCTTGATCGCGTTCTCGTTGGCTTCACTGCCACCCAGGGTGAAGAACGACTTCTTTAGGTTGCCTGGTGTGATCTGCGCGAGCACTTCGCCCAAGCGACCGCGAATCTCCGTTGCGGCATAGGGGTTGGCGTAAGGCAGCTTGCAGGCTTGCTCGTAGATGGCGCGGATCACGCGCTCATCGCCGTGACCGATGTTCACGCTCATTAACTGCGAGTTGAAATCAAGGTAGCGCTTGCCATCGGTTGTCCAGAAATAAACGCCCTTTGCGCGATCAATGGGCATTGGTAGGAAATTCCCCTGCGCCGTCCACTCGAACAGGGTGTACTCTTTGTTCAGGCGAATGACTTCCTCGGCAGTCAGGCTCATGGGTCCTCTCCTTTTGCTTGCGATTGTAGCCCCGCCTTGCCCGCAACGGTGCGCCCTGCGCTATGATTGCCGCACCCTATGAACCGACGTGAAATCCAGCTCTTGCAGCACATCACGAGCAACCCCTGCGTCACCATCACATTGCCGACGCATCGCACTTCGCCAGACAACAAGCAAGACCCCATCCGCTTGAAGAACCTCATCAACGGCGCCGCCGAGCGCCTTGTGCGCGACTACGGCAAGCGGGAGGTCGAGCCGTTGTTGCACAGGCTGGAACAGATCGCAGGCGAGATTGACCACGAGCACAATCTCGATGGGCTGGCGATCTTCGTCAACCGCGACTTCGCGCGCTTCTACCGCCTGCCCTTTGCGGTGCCCGAGCGCGTGATTGTTGACCAAACCTTCGCCACGCGCGATCTCGTGTATGCCTTGAACCGCACCGCACACTATTGGGCGCTCGCGCTGGCAGAGAAACCCACACGCCTCTTCGAGGGCACCAACGACGCACTCACCGAGGTCAGCGAGGGCGGGTTTCCGCTCACCCCAAGCGAGCTGAGTCAGCGCACCCTAGCGCGTTTACAGGGCAGCAGCCCGCGCGTGGGCGAGAAGCCAGACCTAGACCTGCGCCTGGTGCAAGACGTGGACGACACCTTCGCGCCGTTCCACCAGCGCGAGCCGCTGCCGCTGGTGGTGATCGGCGTGGAACGGCTGATCGGGCTGTTTCGCAAGCACTCGCGCTTCGCCGACGAGATCGTGCTGGAGATCCGCGGCAACCACGACACCACCCCGCCCCACGAGCTGGGCAAGCTGATCGGTCCGCGCATCGAGCAGGCGATCCTCGAGCGCAACGTGAAAGCCCTGGCGCAGCTTGAAGCCGCGGTCGGCGCGCGCCGCAGCGTCTCGACGCTTGGCGAGGTGTGGCGCTATGCCCACGAGGGGCGCGGCGACACGCTCTTTGTGGAGCAAAGCTATCACGCGCCAGCCCGCATTGACGCCGAAGGATACCACCTCGTGCCTGCCGAAGACGCCACCGCGCCCGATGTGCTGGACGACGCCGTGGACGACGTGATCGAAACCGTCATCAAGATGAACGGGCGCGTGATCTTCGTGCCCGACGGCATGCTCAGCCAACACGGGCGCATCGCGCTGGTGCTGCGCTACTAGGCGAATCAGAGTTCGTCGGGCGAGGCGGCAGGTCAGAGGTCGAGCGGTTCCTCGCCGTCGTCCTCGCCTGGCTCAGGGCGCGTGGGTGTGGCGAATTTCTCGGCGACGCCGCTGGCGATCGCCGCGCGAATCTGCTTCTCGATCGCCTCAGCGACCTCAGGATGTTCGCGCAGGAACGCTTTGGCGTTCTCTCGCCCCTGACCAATGCGGTTGCCCTCGTAGAGGAAGAAGGTGCCGCGCTTCTCGATCAAATTCATGCCAACGGCAACATCGAGCAAGTCGCCCAGCGTGCTAATGCCTTCGTTGTAGAGGATCTCAAACTGGCACTCGCGGAAAGGTGGCGCGACTTTGTTTTTGGTCACGCGCACGCGCGTGAGGTTGCCGATCACCTCGCCGCCGCTTTTGATCGCGTTCACCCGACGCACGTCGAGCCGCACCGAGGCGTAGAACTTCAACGCCATGCCGCCCGTGGTGGTCTCGGGGTTGCCGAACATCACACCGATCTTTTGGCGGAGCTGGTTGGTGAAGATCACGGCAGTGTTGGTTTGCTTGATCACGCCCGCAAGCCGGCGCAGCGCTCGGCTCATCAGGCGCGCTTGCACGCCGGGCTGAAGATCGGTGATCTCGCCTTCGATCTCGGCCTTCGGCACCAGCGCCGCCACAGAGTCAATGACCACCACGTCAATCGCATTCGAGCGGATAAGCTGCTCAGCAATGTCAAAGGCTTGCTCGCCAGTGTCTGGTTGGGAGATCAACAGCTCCTCGATGTTCACGCCGCAACGCGCGGCGTAGGCAGGATCGAGCGCGTGCTCCATGTCAATGTACGCCGCCATGCCCCCGCGCTTCTGCGCCTGCGCCACCACGTGTAAGCAGATGGTGGTCTTGCCCGAAGATTCCGGCCCGTAAATCTCGGTGATGCGCCCGCGCGGAATGCCGCCGACGCCGATGGCGATATCGAGCGCTAGGCTGCCGGTGGGGATCACGTCCACTTGTAGGCGCGAAGCATCACCCAGCCGCATCACGGCGCCCTCACCGTGCGCCTTGATGATGGACGCAAGCGCGATGTCCAACGCTTTCTTCTTGTTGCCGTCTGCAAGTGGCATGGTGCTGTTGACCTCCAGTTTGAACAACTGTTCTAAATTGTAACCCAAACGCAGCGACGCGCTCTAGGATTGTACGCCCTCGAGCCACATCATCTGGTCGCGCGCTGGACCTGTGCTGAGCAGGCGCACCGGGGCGCCGGCAAGCTGCGCCACGCGCTGCACAAACGCGCGCGCGTTGGCGGGCAGCGCATGCCACGCGCGCACACCGCGTATGTCCTCCGACCAGCCGGGCAACGTCTCGTAGATCGGCTCACAGGCCTTCAGGATCGCGGTGTCTTGTGGGAAGTCCTCAAGCACGCGCCCCTTGTAGCGATATGCCACGCATACGTTGATCTCAGGCAAGCCGCTGAGCACGTCGAGCTTCGTGAGCGCCAGTTCAGTCACGCCGTTGATCCAAACGGCGTAGCGCAACGCCACAGCATCGAGCCATCCTACGCGCCGCGGTCGCCCCGTGGTGGCGCCGTATTCGTCCCACGGATTTGCGCCCGTGCCGCGCAGCCGCAACGCCATCTCGCCCTGCAACTCAGTGACGAACGGACCACCGCCTACGCGCGTGGTGAACGCCTTGGCGACGCCAACAACGCGCGAGATCGCCTGTGGCGGCACGCCTAACCCCGTCATCACGCCGCCGATCGTAGGGCTCGACGCCGTGACGAACGGATACGTGCCGTGATCGAGATCAAGCAATGCAGCCTGCGCACCTTCGGCAAGCACGTGTTTGCCCGCGCGCAGCGCCTCGCGCAGCAAGTGCGTGGTGTCGTCCAGGTAGGCGCGCAGCTGTGCTGCTGCCTCGGCGTAACTGGCGGCTGCTGCCTCCACATCCAGGGGTGGGCGGTCGAACTCGTGCGTCAACACGCGGTTCACACGCTCTGTGTGTGCGCGCACCATCGCCGCAAACGCTTCCGGATCATCCATCGCGCCAGCACGGATGCCGACCCGCGCAGCTTTATCGCTGTATGCAGGTCCGATGCCGCGTTGGGTGGTGCCGATGCCGCCTTGCGCCTCGCGTGCCGCGTCGAGCGCGAGGTGTCCGGGCAAGATCACATGCGCCGCCCGGCTGATGCGCAACCGCGCAGGGGAGACCTCGATGCCAGCGGCGCGGATCTCGGCGATCTCCTTGAGCAGGTTCACGGGATTCACCACCGTTCCATTGCCGATGATGTTCAGGCAACGCGCATGGAAAATGCCTGAGGGCACTAAGTGCAGGCGCACAACGCTTTGCCCCACCGTGATCGAATGTCCCGCGTTGTCGCCGCCGTTGTAACGCGCGACGATGTCCGCTTCCGCGGCAAGCGCGTCGGTGATGCGCCCTTTGCCTTCGTCGCCCCATTGCACGCCTAGCAAAACCGTGATGGGCATGGTGTGTTCCTCGCGTTGGTCGTCTCGTTGTGCACGGGTATCATACCCCTCGCCTCATGCTCGACGATGCCGCACTCCTCGCGCGTGTGCGCGGTGGTGTGTTCGGGCAAGCGCTTGGCGATGCCTTCTGCACGCCGGCGCTGGAGACGCCCCAACGCACACGTGAACGCTTTGGGCACCTCACAACCTTTGTCGCGCCGCCAGAGGATCATCCCGTGCACGCGGGGCTGCGCGCGGGACAGTTCACCGACGACACCGAGCAGGCGTTCTTCCTCGCGCAGGCGATCATCGCGCACGAGGGCGTGGTGAGCGCCGAGATCGCCGCGCAGGCGATCCTCACTTGGTACGACGCGGTGGACGGGGATCGTTGCGTCTTCATCGGACCGAGCACGCGCCGCGCGGTGCAGCGCATCCGCGCGGGCGAGCCGCTCACGCGCACAGGCCTAGGCGGCGATACCAACGGCGCTGCCATGCGCGTCTCCGTGGTCGGGCTGATCCATCCCGGCGAGGTTGAATCCGCTGCGCGCGATGCTGCGCTCACGGCCCTGCCCACGCACAACACACGCCAAGCTTGCGCAGCTGCGGCTGCAGTCGCTGGTGCGATTGCCCACGCGCTCACACCAACTGCCGACCTCCACAGCATTGTGCAAGCCGCGCTGCACGCCGCATCCATCGGTGAGCAGCTTGGCGCGCCCTGGCACGGCGCTTCCGTCCCGCGCCGCATTGCGCTCGCCGTGCAACTCGCCGGCGACACGACCACAAGCGAGGACGCGCGCCTCCAAGCGCTCGCCGATCTCGTGGGCACCTCGCTGCTCGCCAGCGAAGCGGTGCCCAGCGCATTCGGCATCATCGTGCTCGCTGAGGGTGATCCCTACCGCGCCGCGATGCTTGCAGCAGCGCTCTCCGGCGACGCCGACACCATCGGCGCGATCGCGTGCGCGATCTGCGGCGCGTGGCGCGGCGTTGACGCGATCCCGAGCGCGCTCATCGAGCAGCTACGCAATGCCAACCCCGATTACGACCTGGACGCGCTTGCGCATCGCCTGTTCACGCTCGCCCAGCGCGCGAGGTTGAACATTTGACAAAAAATTGCGGGTAAGATGCACGCCGTGGAGGTGACCCATGCAGAGCAATCGGTTGTTGCGACCCGCCACATTCATGCTCGTGTTGAGCTTGGCATTGGCGGCTTGTGCCGCGCCAAGCACACCCGCGGCACCTGCCCAGCCCCAGCAGCCTCAGCCTCAACAACCACCTGCTGAGCAGCCAGCGCAGGCAACGAACGTTTTGGTCATCGGCTTGCCCAAAGCCGACACGCGCACGCTCGACCCACATCGCCAGTACGAGATCACGCCGCCGCAGATCATGCGCGCGGTGTACGAGACGCTCGTGACGTTGCCCGACAAAGGCGCGACGATCGACCGCGTCGAGCCGCTGCTTGCGGAGTCGTTCGAGATCTCCGACGATGCGCTGGTGTACACCTTCAAGCTGCGCAGCGATGTGAAGTTCGCCAGCGGCAACCCGCTCACGGCTGAGGACGTGGTGTTCTCGTTCAAGCGCCTCGGCAATCTGCAGGACAACCCCGCTTGGCTGTTCAGCGACCACGTTGCCTCGATCGAGGCGACCGACGAGCGCACGGTGAAGATCACGCTGAAGGAGCCAAACGCTGCCTTCTTGGCGATGCTCGTCTCGCCGAACTTCGCCGTGGTGGATTCCAAAGTGGTGCGCCAGCAGGGCGGCACCGACGCCGAGAACGCGAAGGAAGCCGACAAGGCGACCGACTGGCTCGACAACAACTCCGCGGGCAGTGGTCCATACATCCTCAAGGAGTGGAAGCGCGGCGAGCAGGTGGTGCTGGAGCGCAACCCCAACTACTGGCGCGGCAACGTGCCGTTCGACCGCATCATCTTCCGCGAAATCCCCGACGACGCCGCGCGTCAGCAAGCGCTCGAACGCGGCGACATTGACATCGCCGTCGGCTTGGACGTGGACGCGATCAAGCGCCTCGAGGGCAACCCCAACCTCAAGGTGATCGTCGGCAACACGCTCGATATGACCTACCTGGCGCTCACCATGAACCCTGAGCTATCCAAACCGCTCTCAGACAAGCGCGTGCGCCAGGCGATCAAGTTCGCCATTGACTACGACGGCATCATCAACGACTTGCTCGGCGGCAACGCGCTACACTTGCCGACGATCATCCCGCTCGGCTTGCTCGGCACCGACCCTGCGCTCGCGCCAAAGCGCGACGTGGAGAAAGCCAAGGCGTTGCTGAAGGAAGCTGGCTACGAGAACGGCTTTGAGTTCACCATGGTGTACCCCGGCGAGCGCAAGATGAGCAACGTGATCCTCGCCGATACACTGGTGGCAAAGCTGCAAGAGGACCTCGCCGAGGTGGGCATTAAGCTCAACCTCGAGCCGCGCGACGCCACCACCTGGCGCGCCGACTACCGCGCTGGCAAGCTCGTGGCGACGGTTGCCGACTGGACGCCGGACTTCCTCGACCCACACGGCTGGGCACCAGCGTTTGCCGTCGAGGGCGCCTCTGCGGCAAAGCGCGTGTACTACGTGAACAAGGAAGCCGAGCAGCTAGCGCTCGACGCCGCCAAGATCACCGATCCCGCCAAGCGCGCCGAGATGTACCGCAAGGTGCAAGAGATCATGCTGGACGATGCGGCGTTCATCGGCTTGATCCAGCCCAAGGTGCAGATCGTCGCCTCGGCGAAGCTGAATGACGTGATCTACAACCCGGTGTACTTCCTCGACTACTACTACATGTCGCGCTGAGGAACGCTCTCTTCCAACAAACCAAAAGCCCTGCTGTTTGAGCAGCAGGGCTTTTTTCATGCGCTGAGCTGCCTCTAAGCGCATGCTCACGTGCGCCCAGCGCCTCGCTACGATTCGCGCACCATGATCGGTGTGCTTCGCCCGCTGTTCTTTCGCGCCGCGCCGCTGATGCGCGCCCCACAACCGCTTTCAGCCACTCAAGAGGCGCTCTGCGCCAATCCCTACTCGCATGGCAACTGTCACCTCATCGAGCTGCGCAACGTGGTGAAGGTGTACGACACACCCGCTGGCAAGTTCCACGCGCTGAAGGGGATCAACCTCTGCGTGGACACCCACGAGTTCGTCGCCATCATCGGCAAAAGCGGCAGCGGCAAGTCCACGCTGATCAACATGATCACCGGCATTGACCGCCCCACCTCAGGCGAGATTTACGTCGGCGATACCGCAGTGCACCGTTTGAGCGAAGGCGAGATGGCGGTTTGGCGCGGTAAGCACGTCGGCGTGATCTTCCAGTTCTTCCAGCTGCTGCCCACACTGACGCTGGTGGAGAACGTGATGCTGCCGATGGACTTTTGCAACACCTACCCGCGCCGCGAGCGTTACGAGCGCGCGATGCAGTTGCTGGAGCACGTCGGCATGGCGGATCACGCGCACAAACTACCAAGCGCGGTCTCGGGCGGACAACAACAGCGCGTCGCCATTGCGCGCGCCCTGGCGAACGACCCGCCGATCATCGTCGCCGACGAACCCACAGGCAATCTCGACTCCAAAACAGCAAACGCCATCTTCGATCTCTTCACGCGGCTGGTTGTTGAGGAAGGCAAAACGATCGTGATGGTCACGCACGATCAAGACTTGGCTCGCCGCGTAACGCGCGCGGTAACGGTTGCCGACGGTGAGATCAAAGACGAGGTGCGTCGCGTTTGAATCCCCTGCATTGACCCCTACGGGATTCGAACCCGTGTTTGAGCCTTGAGAGGGCTCTGTCCTGGACCACTAGACGAAGGGGCCACAAGTTAGGTTGCGCTCGCCGATTCTACCACAACAAGCCTGCGCAGCAGCATGTGCTGAAAGCAAAAGCGCGCCGTGCTGGGTGGCGAAGCGTGCGCCTCAGCACGGCGCGCTCTTAGGCAAGGAGTGCCTCCGCACTACGGCAGCACGTCACGCCCGACCTTGCAGGTCTTGCTACCGGCGATGGTCTTGATCGCGCTGATCACATCATATGGGGGCGCAGAAACGGGAACGTAGTCAAAGGTTCGGCGATTGATTGCTTGACGCAGCAGAAAGTCGCCTATGAAATACCATTGCTCGGGACCGAGTTGGATTGTCCCTCTTGGAGAAACAAGGACAATGCCTGGCATCAGAACGTAGTAGAGAGAGCCCAGTGATTCGCCTGCTGCTGCTGCTCGTTCCGCCTCACGTTTGTAGACAGGATGTGTCTTCGGAACTTCAACTTGGATCCCATATGCTTCTACAATGGCATCCACATCCTGCGTCACAATGCTGAAAGGCACCTCATTCTGTACTGCAAACTCACGTGCCCTTTCCTCTGGATCCTCAAAGTCAGTGTTGAACCCGATGAACACAACGCCTTGGTCGCGCAGTTGTTGATGCGCCTGCACAAGCGCACGCGCGAGCTCAGCGCATTCGGGACAAGACTCGGGGTTTGCTTCAAAGAAAAACAACACCACGCCGCAGCCTTTGAGCTGTCGGCTGAGCCAGATCTCGCGCCCGTCAATGTCTAGGACGTGGAAATCTGGCGCCTTGCGTCCGCGCTGCGCCGCCGCCGGTGCAGCAGCCGACAATGCTAGAACCACACTCAGCGCAAAAGCGACGCCCTTCAAGAAGGGAAGAACAGTGGAACGCTTCATCACTAAACCTCCCGCGCCTCTGTTGGGCTAATGCAGGAGTATAGTGAGACCCTCTCAAGGCGCAAGTGAACGGGCAACTGCCGAGGCTCAAGCCGCAAACTGCGCAGCGATCACGCGCACGTAGTAGGCGATCACGCCCGCCCACAGCATCGAGTCCAGGCGATCGAGCACCCCGCCGTGCCCTGGGATAAGGTGCCCCGAGTCCTTCGCATGTGCGATGCGCTTGAGCATGGACTCTACCAAGTCGCCGAGCACGCTCAAACAGCCGATCAGCCCGCCCGTGACCAAACCGAGCGGCAAACCGATGGGCGTGAGCGCGCCGACCGCCGCGCCCGTGATCAGCGCAGCAAGCGCCCCGCCGATGTAGCCCTCCCATGTCTTGCCCGGGCTGATGTGCGGCGCGAGCTTGTGACGTCCCCAGAGATGCCCTGCTGCATACGCCATGCTATCGGCTAACCAAACGGCGAGCAGTGTGAGCAGCAACCAGTGCCAACCCTCATCCCCTTGCCGCACTAAAATCAAGTGCCCACCTGTCCAACCCAGGTAGAACCCGCCAGCAAAGCTCACTGCCCAATCACCCACCGTGCGCTGCCGCCAACGGCGCAGCTGCCACGCCAACGAGGTGAGCAGCAACAGCGAGAGCACCAACGCGCTCCACGGCGTGCTGAGTTGTAGGCTTAACGCCGCTGCGAGGCTCGTCAACGCGATCACGCCCTGCGAGGCTGCGTAACCCGCCTGCACGAGCAAGCGCCACAGCTCCCAGCTTGCGATGATCAACGCAACCCCCATCACGCCAGCAAACGCCCATGTGCCCAACCATCCCCCGCCCAACACAACAACCACAACAACCATCCCCCCAAACACGCGCAGCAGCAGCCCATTGAAGCGAAGCGCTCGTGCGATGGCATCCATCGTATGCGAAGCATGATAATCGCTGTTGTGCTTCTTCGCGCTGCGCGTGCCGCCCAGCGCAGCCTAAAATGCACGCTTGCCCGTGAGCGAGAACGAAAGCGAGCTGGTGCGCCGTGCTAAAACCGACCGCGAGGCGTTCGGTGTGCTCTACGAGCGCTACGTCACGGCGATCTACCGCTACGTGTATTACCGCGTCGGTAACGTCGAAGACGCTGAGGACCTCACAGCGCGCGTGTTCTTGCGCGCGCTCAACCACATCCACCGCTACGACGAGCGCGGTTTACCTTTCTCGGCGTGGTTGTATCGCATCGCGCACAACGTTGTGGTGAATTTCCACCGCGATCAGCGCCGACACCATCTGCTCTCGCTCGAAGCAGTCGCCGAAGATCCAGAGCGCCACCCAGCGCCTGCACAACACTCGGAAGGTGACCCAGAAGCCGTTGACCAAGCGCTCGACGCCGCGCGCGCGCGTGAGCAGTTGCTGCGTGCCATCCGCCGCTTGCCCGAAGACCGGCAACACTTGCTCGTGCTCAAGTTCGTGCAGGGGCTTTCGAACGCCGAGATCGGCATGATCATGAACCGCAGCGAGGGCGCAGTGAAGTCACTTTACCATCGCACGCTGCTCCAGTTGCGCACACTGATGGCACAAGTCGAACAAGAAAATCGCATCTCGACCAGCAAGCCATGAGACCCGCTGCCCGATTAACCGACGCCGATATTGCATGGTTGGAGGCGCGCTTGCGCGAGGCGTTTACGCCCGTCGTGCCGCGCGCGGAGTTCATCGCTGATGCCCGTCAACGGCTGCTCCATGCCCCTGCTCGCCCCAAGCCACCGCGCGCCTTTAACCCCACGGTACTGCTCGCGGTAGTGCTCGCGTTGCTCTCCCTCGTCGCTGCGCTTTGGTTCTTTCGGCGACCACAATGACCGATGACCGAATTAAGCAGCTTGTCCGCTGTGATCATCGTGGTGCTGCTGATCGCGCTTGCGGCGCTGCTCATCACGCTGGTGCAGCTCTACCGCGCGCGCGAGGCGCTCAACGAGCTGAGCGCCCAAGCCTACCGGGCGCGGCTCGAGATCACACGCCTCACACACCAACTTCAGCACGCCGAGGTTGTCCGTCAAACGCTCTTCGAGCATCCCTTCGACGCGATCGTGCTACTTGATGAGGGTCAGCGCTTAATCGCGTGCAATGGGCGCGCCAAAACACTCGGCCTAGAGCAGCTCGGCGCAAGCCTGATCGAGACGACGCGCTCCCATGAGCTGGATGCGCTGGTTGCCGACGCGCTCGCGGGGCGCGAGTGGCTCACGCGCAACGTGACGCTGAACGAGCGCCTTTATCGCGCTCACGCTGTTCGCGCGCGCGATGTGGTGGTGCTGTTTCTGCACGACATCAGCGAACTCCAGCGGCTTGGGCGCGCACGCCGCGACTTCGTCGCTAACATCTCGCACGAGCTGCGCACGCCGCTCTCCGCGCTGAGGCTGCTAGTGGATTCGCTTGCGTTAGAGATCAAGCATCCGCCGACAGAAGTTCAACGGACGTTCGACCAAATCAACACGCAACTGGCGCTGCTCACGCAATTGGTGCAAGAGCTTTACGACCTGAGCCAGATCGAATCTGGGCAAATGCCGATGCGCATGGTGCGCGCTCCACTGCGCGAGGTCGTGCAGGCAGTTTTCGAGCAGCTGGAACCACAAGCCGCGCGCGCCCAGTTGGCGCTGATCAACGAGGTGCCCGAAGAGGCGTACGGCCTATTTGACCCCGTGCAGATTCAACGTGTGCTCACCAACCTCGTGCACAACGCGATCAAGTTCACGCCGCACGGCAGCGTGACGGTTTTCATTGGCACACCCGAGGAAACCGCCGCGCGGCTGCGCATGCTCGCGCAGCGCCTACCCGACGTGCAACTGCCGCCGCCCGAAGAGGTGCTGCTCGTTGGCGTGCGCGACACGGGCATCGGCATTCCCAAAGAGGAACTCACGCGCATTTTCGAGCGGTTCTACAAAGTGGATCGCGCGCGCGGCAAAGGCGGCACTGGGCTTGGGCTCTCCATCGCCAAGCACATCGTCGAGGCACATGGCGGGCAGATTTGGGCAGAAAGTGAGCTGGGCAAAGGCACAACGTTCTACTTCACCTTGCTCCGGGAGGGTTAACGCAGCAACTTGCTGAGCCCTTCTGTCCGCTGAACCTCAATTTGCATTTTGAGACAGCTTTGCTATAACAAGAGCAACCCATGTGCGGGAGGGACTGCAATGCGAGTGTCTAAGATTGTTTCCTTTTCCTACAAAGGCATCACCTTTGTCCTAAGCCTCGTGCTTGCCTTAACCATTGCTGCGCCTGCTACAGCCCAGCAGGTGAGGAAAGCACCCGACTTTGAGACCCGTGACCTCGAAGGAAGGGAGATCGTCTACAGCCAACAGCTCAGCGAGTGTGGGGTGCTCTTGTTCTTCTTCGACCCAGATTGTGGGAGCTGCCATGCCTTGATGGCGAAGCTTGCTGAAGTGTATCCAACCTTCCGCGATCAAGGCGTCGTCTTTATCGGCGTGCCGCTCACAGAGGAAATGGATAAAGTCCGCGGGTTTGCCAATCAGTACGGCAATCCCTTTAGCATCGTAGCAGAACAACAAATAGAAATTGCCCAAAAGTACGGTACTTGGGTGACAGCGCCGAAGAGTCACCCTGAGTATCAAAAGTTGCTCCGCGAGGGCAAAATTACAGAAAAGGTGTCCCTCGTTATCCCTTTCGCGACTTCCGTCGTGCTTATCTCGCCTAAAGGCACCATATCCTTAGGACCTGAGCAGTGGTTTGTGCAGAGCGATGGGAGGATAGACCGACGCCGCATTGACACCAAGAAAGCCATCACCCGACCCGTGCTCAGAGCACCAAGAACGATACCCGACGCGATTAAGTTAATAGCTGGTAGCAAGCGTTGCTCGACCACGCTCCCTTAAAGACAAACTGCTCTCAGCAGTGAGCGCTGTATAGGTACTCAGCCTATGCAGCGCTTTTTCTTTGCAACAGTCATCCACACTCTTCAGCATTCTAGAGCCTGCTGAGCGTGTGATAGCATACGCACCGCTTATGACGGTGATCTACCCCTTCACAGCCATCGTCGGCCAAGAACGCATGAAGCGCGCGCTGATCCTTAACGCGATCTACCCCCAAATCGGCGGCGTGCTCATTCGTGGCGAGCGCGGCACAGCAAAGAGCACAGCAGCCCGCGCGCTAGCTGCTCTCTTGCCCGAGATCGAAGTCTTTGAGGACGATCCCTTCTCCTGCGATCCGCACAACCCCGCCACCTACACCGAGGACCTCAAGCAGCGCATCGCTGCTGGGGACATACCCAAGATCATCAAGCGCAAGACACGCTTCGTAAACCTGCCCGTCAGCGCCACAGAAGACCGTGTAGTGGGCACGTTGGACATCGAGAAGGCCATCCAGAAGGGCGAAAAGCGCTTTGAGCCAGGCGTGCTCGCCATGGCAAACCGCGGTGTGCTCTACGTGGATGAGGTGAACCTACTCGACGACCACATCGTGGATTTGCTGCTCGACGTTGCGGCGATGGGCGTGAACGTCGTGGAGCGTGAAGGGGTGAGCTTCTCGCATCCGGCGCGCTTTGTGCTGATCGGCTCAATGAACCCCGAGGAAGGCGACTTGCGCCCGCAATTGCTTGACCGCTTCGCGCTGTGCGTGGACGTGGTGGGCATCCGCGATCCCAAAGCGCGCATGACCATCCTTGAGCGCCATCTCGCCTTTGAGGCAGACCCTGTGGGCTTCGTGCAGCAGTGGCAGCCCTACGAACAAGCACTCTCGCAGGAGATCGCCGAGGCGCGCGAACGCCTGCCGCGCGTGCAACACACCGAGCGCGACCTGGCGACGATCGCCAACCTCGTCGCCTCGCTTGGCGTGGACGGTCACCGCGCCGACCTCGTGATCCTGAAGACCGCGCGCGCCCACGCCGCATTTATGGGGCGCGAGCACATCACCGACCAAGACATCTTGCTTGCTGCCGAACTCGCCCTGCCGCATCGCCTAAAGCGCCATCCGTTCCAAGACACAGAGCAAGCCATGGCGATGCTCAGCGAAAAGCTCCAGCAGATCGAGCAGCAAATCCAAAACAACCAAAAGCCTCAAGAGCAACTTCCGCCCCACGCGGATGAAATGGCAAAAAAAGCGAGGCGGGGCTGAACGACGGCTCGGAGACGTCGGACAGCCCCTTGGAGCCGATGCAGCAAACGGTGCCCCCCACCCCCCAGAGCGGTCAAGACTGGGTCGGTGGGCAACGTGTGGAGAGCAGCGCCGCTTTCCGCGCGCGCAAGCTCAACACGCCGCTTGACAAGCTCACGCGCAATCTTGCCGGCAAGCGCAGCATGACGCGCACCACGCGCAAGCGCGGGCGTTACATCAAAGCCGTGCCGCTCAAAGGGCGCGTGGAAGACCTTGCCTTCGATGCAACGTTGCGCGCGGCTGCGCTCCACCAACAAGCACGCCGCCGCGAAGCACAAGCCATGCAAACCAACGGCGCGCCGCTGCCTGCGTTTTTCATCCGACCCTCGGACTATCATCGCAAAGTGCGGGTGCGCCGCGCAGCAAACCTGATCCTCTTCGTAGTAGATGCCTCATGGAGCATGGCAGTTGCCGAGCGCATGGCAGCGACGAAGGGCGCGATCATGTCGCTGCTCACGGACGCCTATCAGCGCCGCGATCGCGTCGGTTTGGTCGTCTTCCAGAAGAACAGCGCAACGTTGGTGTTGCCACCCACCTCATCTGTTGAGCTAGCGCAGAAAGCGTTGCGCGAGATCCCCGTCGGCGGCAAGACGCCGCTCAGCGCAGGGTTGGCGCTCGCGCTGCACGTAGTTGAGCGCGAACGTCGCCTGCACCCTGAAGTCATGCCTCTGCTGATCATCCTCACCGATGGCGCGGGCAACGTGAGCATGGGCAACCTGCCGCCGCAGGTCGAGGCGCACTGCATCGCCAACCAAATCCGCGAGCGCTGCATCCGCGCCGTGGTGATCAACATGGAACACGCAGCTTTTGACCAAGGCTTGGCGCGCAAGCTTGCGGAGCAAATGGACGCGCGCTGCCTGTCCTTGCGCGAGCTGCACGCTGATGCACTCTACGAAGCGGTGAAACAAGAACTGCGGTAGGCTTCCCTCTGCCCTGTGCGACAGGTCGGCGAGGGTTAAAATCGAAAAAACGCTCGCACTGGTGAGACCCGATGAGCAACCAACCCGAGGTTACCCCGTTGACTGAGCAAACCGTTCTTGAATACGTGCGCAACATTCCAGAGGCGACACGGACCGCTGCGGCTGACGACCGCGGCTGGGAATGAGAGCACGCGCAGGCTATCTGCCGTCCATGTCGGGCACCCCAGCGCGTCTTCCTCTCCGCACAAAGCTCGCTTTTGGCAGTGGTGATGTAGGT
>JAUQQA010000039.1 GCA_030550095.1 Chloroflexota bacterium
TGGTGCTGCTGAACAGTCCCTACGGTCCAGATGAGGTGTGGGATCACCTGCCGAAGCCAGTTCAAGAGCAAATCCTCAGCAAGAAGCTGCAACTCTACGTGATTGACGCCTACAAGGTCGCCGCAGCGACTGGCATGGGCAACCGCATTAACACGGTGATGCAAACGTGCTTCTTCGCCATTAGTGGCGTGCTGCCGCGCGAGGAGGCCATCGCCAAGATCAAAGAAGCCATTCGCAAGACCTACGGCAAGCGCGGCGAGGCCGTGGTGCGCAAGAACTTCGAGGCAGTTGATGCCGCGTTGGCGCACTTGCATCGCGTGGAGATTCCAGAGAACGCGCCGATCAACGGCAAGCCACTGCCCCCCGTAGTGCCGCCCGAAGCGCCGGAGTTCGTGCAAAAGGTGACGGCGATGATGATCGCCGGCAAGGGCGACCTGCTCCCTGTGAGCGCCTTCCCACCCGATGGCACCTACCCAAGCGGCACGACGCAGTGGGAGAAGCGCAACATCGCCCAGGAAGTGCCCGTGTGGGAGCCTGATCTGTGCATCCAATGCGGCAAGTGCGTGATGGTCTGCCCTCACGCCGTGATCCGCGCCAAGGTGTATGAGCCAAGCTTGCTTGCCAACGCGCCTGAGGGCTTCAAGAGCGCTGATGCGCGCTGGAAAGAGCTGCAAGGCATGAAGTACACGCTGCAAGTCTCTGTGGAGGACTGCACAGGCTGCGCCTTGTGTGTGGAGGCTTGCCCAGCGAAGGACAAGTCCCAAGCGGGACGCAAAGCGATCAACATGGCGCCACAGCTCCCCTTGCGCGCCAAAGAGGCGGCGAATTGGGCGTTCTTCAAGCAGCTCCCGGAGTATCCGCGCGTCAACCACTTGACCTTCAACAACACCAAGAACATTCAACTTCTCGAGCCGCTGTTTGAGTTCAGCGGTGCATGCGCTGGCTGTGGCGAAACGCCTTATCTCAGCTTGCTCACGCGCTTGTTCGGCGATCGCATCTACGTCGCCAACGCCACGGGCTGCTCGAGCATTTATGGCGGCAACTTGCCCACCACGCCGTGGACTTTCAACCGCGAGGGGCGCGGCCCGGCGTGGAGCAACTCGCTCTTCGAGGACAACGCTGAATTCGGCTTCGGCATGCGCCTCACGTTGGACGCGCTGACGGAGAAGGCGCGCGGGCTGTTGCGTAGCTTGAGCGCTTCGCTGGATAGGGCGCTATGTGAGGCGATTCTGAACGCAGACCAGAGCACCGAAGCGGGTGTGCGCGCACAGCGTGAGCGCGTGGCTGAGTTAAAGGCGCGCCTGCAAACGCTGGATTCGCCAGAAGCACAGCAATTGCTGGAGATCGCTGACGTGCTTGTGCGCAAGAGCGTGTGGATCGTCGGCGGTGATGGCTGGGCATACGACATTGGCTACGGCGGACTCGACCACGTGCTCGCCAGCGGGCGCAATGTGAAGCTGCTCGTGCTCGACACCGAGGTGTACTCCAACACGGGTGGGCAAGCGTCTAAGGCAACGCCGCTTGGCGCAGCCGCAAAGTTCGCAGCAGCAGGCAAGCGCCAGCGCAAGAAGGACCTCGGCTTGATGGCGATGGCGTATGGGCATGTGTATGTGGCGCAGGTGGCGATGGGCGCGAACGAAGCGCAAACGATCAAAGCTTTCCTCGAAGCAGAAGCCTACGACGGTCCCGCGCTGATCATCGCCTACTCCCACTGCATCGCACATGGGATTGACATGGCGAAGGGGCTACAGCAGCAGAAGCTCGCTGTGGAATCGGGCTACTGGCCGCTTTACCGCTACAACCCCATGCTTGCGCGCGAGGGCAAGAACCCCTTCCAGCTTGATAGCAGTGCGCCTAAAGTGCCCTTCAAGGAATACGCCTACAACGAGACGCGCTACCGCATGCTCGCGCAGGCCAACCCTGAACTCGCTGAAGCGCTCATGCGCGATGCCCAAGAGGCTGTGGAGGCGCGCTGGAAGCAACTCGCAGCCCTTGCTGGCAAAGAAGCGTAAAGATTCGCGCAGGCCGGTCGGCGCAGCAAGTGAGTGGCTCAGTCTGGGTCAACACGTTGACGAATGACTCGGCCGGCTCAAACGCGCGACCGACCTGCGCGCGACCTGAACCCAATGACCTGCGGCCTTTTGTAAGAACTATGCTTGACCTAAGCACAACCTATCTTGGTTTGCATCTCGCGCATCCCATTGTGCCCTCAGCAAGCCCACTGACGAGCCGCATTGACCGCATCAAGCGCCTCGAGGATGCGGGTGCCCCAGCCGTCGTGCTCATCTCGCTCTTTGAAGAGCAGATTGAGCAGGAGAGCGTCATCCTCGATCACTACCTGAACTACGGCACCGAGGCGTATGCCGAGGCGCTGAGCTACTTTCCCGACCTCGGCACGTACAACCAGGGCCCTGAGGAATATCTCAAGCTCATTCAACGCGCGAAGGCGGAAACCAACATCCCGATCATCGCTAGCCTGAACGGTGTGAGCAGCGGCGGCTGGACGGAATACGCTCGCCAGATCGAACAGGCGGGCGCAGATGCGCTCGAACTCAACATCTACTACGTTGCCGCAGACGTTCACGTGAGCAGCGCGGAAGTGGAACAGCGATACCTCGACGCGCTCGCACAGGTGCGCCAAGCGGTGAGCATCCCGATTGCGGTCAAGATCGGTCCGTTCTTCAGCGCGATGGCGAACATGGCGAAGCGCCTCGTTGAGGGGGGCGCTAATGGCTTGGTGCTCTTTAACCGCTTCTACCAGCCCGATCTCGACATCGAGGCGCTGGAGGTGGTGCCGCGTGTGGTGTTGAGCACCTCTGATGAGCTACGCCTGCCGTTGCGCTGGATCGCGATCCTTTACGGGCGTGTTAAAGCCTCGCTGGCGCTCAGCAGCGGCGTGCACACGCATGAGGACGTGATCAAAGGCATCATGGCGGGCGCCTCGGTCACGATGGTGGCTTCGGAGTTGCTCATCCACGGCCCTGGGCGCATTCGCCAGCTTGTGCGGGACGTGCGCGAATGGATGGAGCAACACGAATACAGCTCGATTGCGCAGATGCGCGGTTGCCTGAGCCAGCGCTCGGTGGCAAACCCCGATGCGTTCGAGCGCGCCAACTACATGAAGGTGTTGCAGTCGTGGCGCGATGAGCCAGCCGCGCTGGCGCCAAAATCGTGAAAATCGTACACAATCCAGCAAAGGCGTTTGCACAAAAGGAGGATCGCTGTGGTCGGATCGGTGAGTGTGAAAGCATCACAACAGGGGAAGGTCTCAGCAGCGGTGTTGAACGACAAACGCTACAAGCTGCTCGAGGCGACTATGCGGCGCTATGGCTACCAAGGGCACGCGTTGATCGAGGCGTTGCACACGGCGCAGGAAGCGTTTGGTTATCTCGACGATCTCACGCTGCGCTACATCGCACAACAGCTGCGCTTGCCCTACAGCAAGGTGTATGGTGTGGCAACGTTCTACAACTACTTCACGCTGAAGCCCCAAGGCGCGCACGTGTGCGTGGTGTGTCTTGGGACGGCGTGCTACATCAAGGGCGCGCGATCCTTGCTGGATGCGGTTGCGGAGCGCTTCGGCATCAAGTCGGGGGGCACCACGCCTGATGGCTCGCTCTCGTTGCTCACAGCGCGTTGCTTCGGATCGTGCGCGCTTGCGCCTGTGGTCACGCTCGATGGTGAGCTGATTGGGAAGGTCGAGCCGGAGCAGCTCCTGCAACGGTTGCAAGGTCTAGCGCAAGTTGCACCGAGCAAGGAGGCGACGCAATGAACGGAGAGGAACTTTTGCACGTCATGGCGCAGGAGCAAGAGCGCGCTCGACGCTTTCGCCATCACCTACACGTGTGCACGGGCACAGCATGCCAAGCGCTCAACAGCGAAAGCATTGCGCAAGCGTTGGAGGTAGCTGCAAAAGCGCAGGGCAAGCAAGGGGAGGTCTCCGTCAAGTGCGTGGGATGCCCAGGGTTGTGCTCGTTGGGACCTTTGGTTGAAGTCCACAGCTTTGTCAACGGTGATCACGAGCGGTCGCTGTATCAGTTCGTGCGCCCTGAAGATGCTTCTGAGATCATCTCGCACTTAGACGGAGAGCCTGTCGAGCGTCTGGTTACGCCGCTCGATCAGCCTTTCTTCACGCGGCAACTCAAGATCGTGCTGGAGAACTGCGGCGAGATCGATCCTGAGCGGATCGAGGATTACATCGCGCGCGGTGGCTACCAGGCGCTGATGAAAGTGTTGACCGAAATGACGCCGAGCGAGGTGATCGACGAGATCACGCGCAGCGGCTTGCGCGGGCGCGGCGGCGCTGGATTCCCCACAGGCCTGAAGTGGGCGACGGTCGCCAAAGCTGACCCGCGCCGTTATCCAACCTACGTGCCGCCTGGCATTCAGTCGCAGAAGTTCGTGATCTGCAATGGCGACGAGGGCGACCCCGGCGCGTTCATGGATCGCAGCGTGATGGAAGGCGATCCGCACCGCGTGCTTGAGGGCATGATCATCGCTGGCTATGCTGTTGGCGCGAACCAGGGTTACATCTACGTGCGCGCGGAGTATCCGCTCGCCGTCAAGCGCCTGCGCACGGCAATCCGCCAAGCCCAGCGCGCGGGCCTGCTCGGCAACAACATCGCCGGCACGGCGTTCTCGTTCAACATTGACATCCGCCTAGGTGCGGGTGCGTTTGTGTGCGGCGAGGAGACAGCCCTGATCGCTTCAATCGAAGGCGGGCGAGGCTTGCCGCGCCCGCGCCCGCCGTATCCCGCCGAGTATGGGCTTTGGGGGTGCCCGACGCTGATCAACAACGTCGAGACGCTCGCCAACATCGCGCCGATCATCAACAAAGGCGCGAGCTGGTTCGCCAGCATCGGCACGGCGAAGAGCAAAGGCACGAAGGTCTTCGCGCTCACGGGACAGGTGAAGAACACGGGCTTGATCGAGGTGCCGATGGGCATCACGCTGCGCGAGATCGTCTTCGACATTGGCGGTGGCATCCCAAACGGACACAAGTTCAAAGCCGTGCAGACAGGTGGCCCCTCAGGCGGCTGCATCCCCGAGCAATACCTCGACACGCCGGTGGATTACGAATCACTCACGGCACTCGGCTCGATCATGGGTTCTGGCGGCTTGATCGTGATGGACGACTCCACAGACATGGTGGAGGTGGCGCGCTTCTTCATGGACTTCTGCATGGAGGAGTCATGCGGCAAGTGCATCCCCTGCCGCGCAGGCACGGCGCAAATTCATCACATCCTGACGAAGTTCCAAACCGGGCGCGCCACTGAACGCGACTTGAAGCTGCTGGAGGAGCTGTGCGATGTGGTGAAACACGCCAGCTTGTGCGGCTTGGGTCAATCGGCGCCAAATCCTGTGCTCAGCACCTTGCGCTACTTCCGCCATGAGTACGAAGCGAAGCTGCGGCGTGATGGCGCAGGGTACGGTTACGCGAACGGTGCAGCGAAAGAAAGGGTCACACACAGCTAGTCTTCCGGAGGATCGCGCATGTCGGTTGTTACGCTCACAATCAACGGTCAGGATGTCAGCGCGCGCGACGATGCAACCGTGCTCCAAGCTGCGCGCGAAGCAGGCATTCACATCCCCGTGCTGTGTTACTTGGAGGGCTTGTCGGCGGTGGGGGCGTGCCGCCTGTGCTTAGTGGAGGTGGCGGGGGTGAACCGCTTGCTGCCTGCGTGTACGACGCGCGTGCAAGAGGGCATGGAGGTGCACACCGACACGCCGCGCCTGCAAACCTATCGCCGACACATCATCGAGCTGCTCTTCGCTGAGCGCAATCACGTGTGCGCGGTGTGCGTGGCGAACGGCAACTGCGAGTTGCAATCGCTCGCCATCGAGGTCGGCATGGACCACGTGCGCTATGACTACGTGTTCCCCTCGCTCGGCATGGACTTGACGCACGAGCGCTTCGGCTTGGACCACAACCGCTGCATTTTGTGCACGCGCTGCGTGCGCGCTTGCGATGAGATCGAGGGCGCGCACACGCTCGATGTGCTCGGACGCGGCGCCAAGGCGCGCATCGTCACCGACCTCAACATGCCGTGGGGGGAGTCGCCCACATGCACCTCGTGTGGCAAGTGCGCGATGGCGTGCCCCACTGGGGCGATCTTCAAGCAAGGCTCAACCGTTGCTGAGATGGTGCATCATCCAGAAAAGCTCGCGTTCTTGAAGACAGCGCGCGAGCGCCGCGAATGGAGGGTGTGAATGGAGAAGATCAAGCTTGCGACGGTTTGGCTCGGCGGTTGCTCGGGCTGCCACATGTCGTTTCTGGACCTGGATGAGTGGTTGTTTGACCTGGCGGCAGCGGTGGAGGTGGTGTATAGCCCTATCGCTGACCTGAAGCACTTCCCCGAGCGCGTGGACGTGACGCTGATCGAGGGCGCTGTGGCGAACGAGGAACACCTCGAGCTGGTGCACACAATCCGCGCGCGCAGCCGCTTGGTCGTCTCGTTTGGCGACTGCGCGGTGACTGGCAACGTCACCGCCATGCGCAACGTGATCGGCAACTCGGCAGAAGCTGTGCTCGACCGCGCCTACCGTGAGTTGCCCACGCACAACCCGCGCATCCCTGACGAAGCCGGCATTGTGCCACCGCTGCTAGAGCGCGTCTTGCCTGTGCACGCGGTGATCCCTGTGGATGTGTTTTTGCCGGGCTGCCCGCCGCCAGCACCGCGCATTCGCGCTGTGCTACAAGCGCTGATTGAGGGCAAGACGCCTGAGATGATCGGTCGAGAGATGCTCAAGTTTGGCTAACGTGTTGCGAGGAGGAGCGCATGACAACGCGCAGAGTGGTGATTGACCCCGTAACGCGCATCGAGGGACACGCCAAGATTTCGATCTTCCTGGACGAGGACGGCGAAGTGCGCGACGCGCAATTCCATGTGACGGAGTTTCGCGGCTTCGAGAAGTTCTGCGAGGGCAGACCGCTAGCTGAAATGGCGGGCATCACCGCGCGCGTGTGCGGCATCTGCCCTGTGAGCCACATCTTGGCAAGCGCTAAGGCAGGCGACGACATCTTCGCTGTGGACATTCCGCCGGCTGCGGAGAAGCTGCGGCGGCTGATGAACCTCGGGCAGATCGTGCAATCGCACGCGCTGAGTTTCTTCCATCTCAGCTCGCCAGATTTGTTGCTCGGCTTCGATAGCGATCCCGCGCAGCGCAACTTGTTTGGGTTGATCGCGCAGCATCCTGAGTTTGCGCGCGGCGGCATTCGCTTGCGCCAATTTGGGCAAGAGATCATCGAGCTGCTCGGCGGGCGCAAGATTCACCCTGCCTGGGCAGTGCCCGGCGGTGTGCGCGAGCCGCTCGCGCCTGAGAAGCGCGACCATATCCTCAGCCGCGTGCCCGAGGCGCGCCAAACAGTGCTCGATGCGCTTGCCTTCTTCAAGCGCTACATCGCCGAACACCGCGAAGAGGTGGAGCACTTCGGCAACTTCCCCACCTTGTTCCTCGGCTTGGTGAGCAAAGACGGCGCGCAGTGGGAGCACTACGACGGCTACTTGCGCGTGATGGACAGCGAGGGCAACATCCTTGTAGATGGGCATGACCCACGCCGTTACACCGAGATCATCGGCGAGGCGGTTGAGCCACATTCTTACCTCAAGTCACCCTACTTCAAGCCGTGGGGCTATCCCGAGGGCGCCTACCGCGTCGGTCCGCTGGCGCGCCTCAACCTGTGCACACGCATCGGCACGCCGTTGGCAGATGCCGAATTGGCGGAGTTTCGGCAGCACGGCAACGCGCGCGGTGTGGTGCTCTCCTCGTTCATGTATCACTACGCGCGCTTGATCGAGATCCTCGCCGCGACGGAGCGCATCGAGCTGCTGCTTCACGATCCCGATATCCTCTCACCGCACGTGCGCGCAGGCGGTGCGATCAACAAGCTTGAAGGCGTCGGCGTGAGCGAGGCGCCGCGCGGCACGTTGCTGCATCACTACCAAGTGGACCCGCACGGGATGGTGCGCCGCGTGAACTTGATCATCGCCACGGGACAAAACAACTTGGCGATGAACCGCACCGTGAAGCAAATCGCACAACATTGGATTCACGGCGCGCGCGACGCTAAGATCCCCGAAGGCTTGCTCAACCGCGTTGAGGCGGGCATCCGCGCGTTCGACCCTTGCCTGAGCTGCTCCACACACGCGGTGGGGCAAATGCCCTTAATCGTGCGCTTGTTCGACGCGCATGGTCAATTGCTAGATGAGGTGCGCCGCGACTAGCCCAAGGAGGGCAAATGCGCACAGCACCGGCGCTCGTGATCGGCTACGGCAGCGCGTTGCACAGCGACGACGCAGCAGGGCTGCATCTTGCGGAGCGCATCGCTGCGCGCGCTTATCCCAACGTACACGTCCTCACCGTCACGCAGCTAGTGCCAGAGCTTGCTGAGCCAATCGCGCATAGCCGCTTGGTGATCTTTGCGGACGCGAGTTTGCACCCCCCACGCGCACATCGGCCCTGGCGCCTGTTCGGGATCACGCGCCTGCGACCCTCACAAGCGACGTGGTCTTCGCTGCTTCACCATGGTGACCCGCGCGCGCTGCTTGCGCTTGCACAAGCGCTCTATGGCTATCATCCTCCTGCCTGGCTGATCACCATTCCAGGAGAGCGCTTCGACTTAGGCGAGTCGCTCTCGCCGCTTGCGCAGCAAGCATTGGAACAGGCGATTGTATTCGTCGAGCGCTTACTCACCTGTGGAGGTGAGCGCTCGTGGCAACATCATTTTCCCTCTCTAGAGCGACACAGCGATGCGTGAAAAGTGGGATGCCCTCAGCCTTGAGGCGCTGGAGTATCACCGCCGCACGCCGCGCGGCAAACTAAGCGTGGTGCCGACCAAGCCCTGCACCACGCAGCAAGACCTCACACTTGCCTACAGCCCCGGCGTGGCTGCACCGTGCTTGGCGATCCGCGACAACCCGAACGACGTGTACGAGTACACCGCCAAAGGCAACCTCGTCGCGGTGATCAGCAACGGCACTGCCGTGCTTGGCTTGGGCAACATCGGCGCCGCAGCAGCCAAGCCCGTGATGGAAGGCAAAGCCTTGCTGTTCAAGCGCTTTGCCGACGTGGACAGCATTGACATCGAGTTGAACACAGAGGACCCCGAAGCGTTCATCGCTGCGGTGAAATTGATGGAGCCGAGCTTCGGCGGCATTAACCTCGAGGACATCAAAGCGCCGGAATGCTTCTACATCGAGGAGCGTCTGCGCGCCGAGATGAACATCCCCATCATGCACGACGACCAGCACGGCACAGCGATCATCTCCGGCGCGGCGCTGCTCAACGCCTGCGAGCTGACAGGGCGCAAATTGGAAGACGCGCGCATCGTGATCAACGGCGCAGGCGCTTCGGCGATCGCGTGCGCTGAGTTTTATCTCGCGCTTGGGGCGCGCCGCGAGAACATCCTCATGTGCGATAGCCAGGGCGTGATTTACCAAGGGCGCACGCATGGCATGAACCCCTACAAGGCGCGCTTCGCCGCGGATACGCCGTTGCGCACGCTTGCAGAAGCGATCGAGGGCGCTGATGTGTTCATCGGGCTTTCCGTGGCGGGCGTGCTCACGCCAGAGATGGTGAAACGCATGGCCTCGCGCCCGATCATCTTCGCCATGGCGAACCCCGATCCCGAGATCCCTTACGAGTTGGCGAAGAAGGTGCGCCCCGATGCCATTGTGGCGACCGGCCGCAGCGACTACCCCAACCAAGTGAATAACGTGCTTGGCTTCCCGTTCATCTTTCGTGGCGCGCTGGATGTGCGCGCGCGCCAGATCAACGAGCCGATGAAGATCGCCGCCGCGCGCGCGTTGGCTGCGTTGGCGCATGAAGACGTGCCCGATGAGGTCGCGCGTGCTTACGGCGTGGAACATCTCACCTACGGGCCAGAGTACCTCATCCCCAAGCCGCTTGACCCGCGTGTGTTGCTGTGGGAGGCGCCCGCAGTAGCGCAAGCTGCGATGGAGAGCGGCGTGGCTCGCATTCGCATTGACCTGGACCAATATCGGCGCCAGCTTGAAGCTCGGCTCGGCAAGAGCCGCGAGCTAATGCGCATCATCTACACCAAAGCCGCCGCCGACCCGCGCACCATTGTCCTCGCCGAGGGCGAGCATCCCAAGGTGATCCGCGCCGCGCGCCAGCTTGTGGACGAGGGCATCGCAAAGCCGATCCTGCTCGGCAACCCAGACGTGATCCAACGCCGCGCAGCGGAGTTGAACTTGGAGCTACGCGGTGTGCGCATCGTGAACCCGCACACTTCGCCCGACGCGCCGCGTTATGCGCAGCGCATCTTCGAGCTGCGCCAGCGCAAGGGCGTGACGATGACCGAGGCGCGCGAGCTTGTGCTGAACCCCAACTACTTCGCCGCCGCGATGGTTGAGCTGGGCGACGCAGACGGGATGATCTCCGGGTTAAGCTTGCATTACCCCGACGTGATGCGCCCTGCGCTGCGCGTGATCGGCGTCGCCGCCGGACACCAGATTGCCGCTGGCGTTTATCTCGTCACCATCAAAGACCGCGTGTTGTTCTTCGCAGATGCAACCGTGAACATTGACCTCGACGCGGAGAAACTGGCGGAGATCGCCATCCTCACGGCAGATTTGGCGCAGCGCTTCGACGTGACGCCGCGCGTGGCGATGTTGAGCTTCTCCAGCTTCGGCAGCACGCGCCACCCCCGCGCGGAGATGGTGCGCCAAGCCACCGAGATCGTGCGCCAACGCGCGCCGGAGTTGTGCATCGAAGGCGAACTGATGGCGGACACGGCGCTCTCCGAAGAACTGATGCGCGAATATCCCTTCAGCCGCCTGGACGCGCCCGCCAACGTGCTGATCTTCCCGAACCTCGAGGCGGGCAACATCGCCTACAAGCTGATGCGCGAACTGGCAGGCGCCGAGGTGATCGGCCCGATCCTCGTCGGGATGCGCAAGCCCGTGCACGTGTTGCAACGTGGCGACTCGGTGCGCAACATCGTGAACCTGGCAGCGCTTGCGGTTGTCGAAGCGCAACGCAAAGCGCGCGCCTCGTGAGGCGTTGAGGAGGAGTGGGATAAGCTTGGTAGCGTGAACAACGCCCAAGCGACGAGCGCCGCAGCACAGGCGCGCCGTACGCGGCTAATCGCTGTGCTTGCGGCTTTGACGATGCTTCTAAGCGGCTTTGCGTTGCTCGCGGTGAGACAAGCACAGACCTTCGAGCAGCGCGGCAAGCCGCAACCAGGAGTGCCGCCGTTGCCCGTCTTCGGCGCTGAAACGCTGCGCTTCGGCGTGAACGCCGCGCTGGAGCAATACGACGCCGAGACCCTCGACGCGCGGCTTGCTGATCTCGCCGCGCAAGGCGTGCGCTACGTGCGCCAAGAGTTCCGCTGGGATGAGATCGAGCCGCAGCGCGGACAATTCGATTGGCGCGCAAGCGACCGCATTGTGCAGGCAGCTCGGCGACACAGCGTTCAACTGCTCGCCGTGTTGTGGACGACGCCCCCGTGGGCGCGCCAACCCACGGGTAATGACGCGGTGCCACCCATCGCCACCGCGCCACCCGCGGACGTGGACGACTTCGCGCGCTTTGCGCGCGCGTTCGCCGCGCGTTACGATGCAACAGGGGCGATCCTCGCCTACCAAATTTGGGATGAGCCAAACCTCAGCGCTGCCTGGGGCAACGGGCTGATCAACCCGACGTACTACTTGCAGCTGCTGCGCGCTGCGCGCAACGCGATCCACAGCGTGAATCCGAATGCGCTGATCGTGCTCGCAGCGCTTGCGCCCACCGTCGAGCAGAGCAACGTTAACCTCGCGCCGCACCTGTTCTTGCTCAAGCTGTATCAACTCGGCGGACATCAAGCGTTCGATGTGGTTGCCGCAAAGCCCTACGGCTTCAGCTTCTCGCCCGATGATCGCCGCGTGGACCCCAACGTGTTGAATTTCTCGCATGTGATCCTAATGCGCGAGATGATGGTGGCACACAACGAGGGGCACAAAGCAATTTGGGCGACGCAATTTGGCTGGAACGCGTTGCCGCCAGAGTGGCGAGGCGAGCCTTCGATCTGGGGGCAGGTGAGCGAAGCGCAGCAGGTGGCGTTTTTGCAGCGCGCAGTAGCGCGCGCTGCGCGCGAATGGCCCTGGATGGGCGCGATGTTTGTTGAGAACTTGCAGCCGCGCCCGCGTGCTGAATGGCCCGACCGCGATGCGCGTTGGGGCTTTGCGTTGCTTGAGCCGTCGGGAAAGCCGCGTGCTGCTTACCTGGCGCTTGCGCAACTTGCTGACGAAGCCGCGCGTGCGCCAAGACCGCAACTTTTCGCAGCCTGTCGCTCGCCCCAAAGCTTGTACCGCGCGCTCAACCTCGACAACGTGACCACTGCCATGCCCGAGGTGCTCGCTGCCAAGCCGGATTGTCAAGCGCCTAACCCGCGCGCGCGTTTCAGTGAGGGCTGGCGCTTTGATCAGCTCGGCGCCGACGTGCCTGAACGCACAGACGCGCGCGTGGTTTTTCGGTTTCACGGCGACGCGCTTGCACTCATCGTGCGTCGTGGCAACTACCGCGCTTACACGTTCGTCACGGTGGACGGCGCGCCGGCAAATCGCCTGCCGCGCGAACCGCGCGGGGCCTACTTGGTGATGACCTCGCCAGGGTTGTATCCCGTGATTGAAGCGATTCGCGTCGCGGATGGGTTGGGCGAGGGCGAACACGTGGCGGAGCTGCGGGTGGATCGCGGCTGGAACCAGTGGGCGTTGATCGGTTGGTCGCCGATGCCGCGTGCGGATGAACCGCCGTGGGGTATGTTGCAAGGCGCCTTCGCAGCCATGATGGTGCTGAGCACGGGGGTGTTGGCGTGGAGTGCGCCGCGTGCGCGTTGGCGCGAGGCGTTGTGCGTCGTAACGGTGCGCCTGCGGCGCTTGACGCTGCGGCGCGCAACGATTTCAGCGGCGATGCTCAGTGCGCTGGCTTGGCTCACTAGCGCGCTTGCGTGGGCGCAGCACGCCGCGACGGCATATCAACATCTGAACCTTGGCGCGCAAGTCGTGCTCCCAGCGCTTGCCTCGGCGTTGATGGTGTGGGCGCCAGCGATGACGATCTCGATCCTGGCGCTCGTCGTGTTGTTTACGCTGATCGCGGTGCGCCTTGAGGTTGGGTTGTTGCTGCTGGCGTTCTTCGTGCCGTTCTACCTTGTGCCGCAGCGCCTGTTCGAGCGCGCGTTTGCGATGGTGGAGCTGCTCGTGTTGTGGTGTGCAGTGGTGTGGGGCGCGCACATGATGCACCATGCTTGGCGCGCGTGGCGCACGCGGACGTTGCGCGTTCCGTGGCGCGCGCTCACGGTGTTCGACTGGAGCGCGTTGACGTTGGTTGTGGTGGCTGCGCTTTCTGCGGCGCAGGCAGCGTTTCGCGTCGAGGCGCTGCGCGAGTTGCGCTTGGTGATTGCTGAGCCAGCGCTGGCATATGCAATGGTTCGCACGTGGGCGCATTTGCACCCAGCGCGCGCAACGCACACGCGCAACGCGGTGGTGCACGGGTTGATGCTCGGCGCAGTCGCCATTGCGCTCATCGGCTTGACGAACTACTTGCGCGGCGAGACGTTCGCTGCGGAGTTCGGCTTGCCGCGCATCAAAAGCGTCTTCGGTTCGCCTAACAACGACGCGCTGTTCCTAGAGCGCGCGTTGCCGCTTGCGCTGGGCGCAGCGTTGTTTGGCGTTGGTCGGCAGCGCTGGGCATACGCGCTGGCGGCTGCGGTGATCGCGTCGGCGATTGTGTTGAGCCTCTCGCGCGGTGCGCTGCTGCTGGGCATCCCGCTCATGGTGGTGAGCATGGCGCTCACGGCGGGCGGGCGTTGGCGCGGATTGGGCGTTGGAGTGTTGATCGCCGTCGCGGTGGGGATGGGGCTGCTTGTTAGCGGCGCGCTCACGCCGTGGCTTGCGGAGACGCGCTTTGCGCGCTTGGCGAGCGCGTTCGACGTTCAAGGCAGCACGGGCTTTTTCCGCCTCAACCTTTGGCAAAGCGCGCTCGTCATGTGGCGCGATCACTTCTGGCTCGGCGTTGGACCCGATAACTTCCTGTACGCCTACCGCAGCTTTTACATCTTGCCTGCTGCGTGGCAGGAGCCGAATCTTTCGCATCCGCACAACCTCGCGCTGGACTTCGCGGCGCGGTTGGGGTTGCTTGGCATGGTGGTGGGGGTCGGGTTGATTGGGGGCTACGCGCGCCTCATCCGCGCCGTGCGAACGCGCGATCGCGCGCTGGCGGTAGGATGCGCCGGCTTGCTGGGCGCGATGCTCGGGCATGGCGTGGTGGATCACGCCTTTTTCCTCGTCGAGCTTGCCTACGCCTTCATGCTCACCGCCGGGGCGATGCAAGCCGCAATCGCCGCATCAAACCGAGCGGCAGGCGCGTGTTGACAGGTTGTGTTGCGTGAAGCGCGCGACCCTATAATCGCGACGTGTTATCTCGGCGCATGAGAGCAGTAGCGCGTTTGCTGGCTGTGTTGGGGTTGTGTGGGGTGCTTGCGCTTGCGCTCACGCAGCCGCTGCCGCGTGTGCACGCGCAGGAGGAACTTCCGCAACGCCGTGTGGTGCTCGCAGAGGCGCCCAATGCGTTTCTGCCGCGCGCCTACAACGTTTGGGCTTGTCCCTGCGATACTGATGGCTGTTGGCCTGGCTGCTTCATCGTCGCATCAGCCAACGTGCTCGCATTTTGGGCACAACGCGGCTACAGTTTGCTTTGGGATGGTGATGAGCTAGGCACCTTGCAACGCCTGCGCGATTTCTTCCCAAACTTGTTCTGCTACAACAACCGCGACGACGACGGCAGGCCCGGCGAGACAGGCTATGATGTTTTCGACGCTGCCTTTGGTCTGCGCCGCTTTGTGGAGTCGCGCGGTTATGCGTTTGAAGTCCAAGCTGTGCCCAACCCCACCTTCGCGCAGATCGTCGCCGAGATTGACGCTGGGCGCCCTGTGATCGCTGCATTCGGTCAGTCGCCGTGGGGTAGTCACGCTGGCACGATCATCGGTTACGACACCACCAGCGGGCGGCAGATGTTCGTCTTTCGCCCACACTGGCTCGGTCGCCCCGACGCCGAGATGGTGTGGGGCGAGGGCTATCGCGACATGAGCGCGATCTTCGTGCGCCCACGGCAGGGCGGTGAGGGCACTTTGCCCATGCAGCGCTACGAGGTGGTGGTGGATGATGCTGACCCAGGCGTGAGCACGAGCGGCATTTGGGAGTCATACGACGTGGGCTTTGCTGGTACCTCGCGCTACACCTTAACTGCCGATGCAACGCACACGGCGCGCGGGGAGGAGACCGCCAGCATCACGTGGACGCCCACGCTCCCCTTCGACGGGCTGTGGGAAGTTTCGGTGTGGATCCCGCGCGAGGATGCAAACGAAGAGGCGACCTGGATCGCCACGTATCACATCGTGCACGCTGAAGGCATGCACCTCGTGCGCCGCTCGCAGCGACACGCCAAGCCAGGATGGCTCTCGCTCGGCGTATATCCGTTCGCGCGCGGACTGCCGGCTCGTGTGCGGTTGACTAACCTCACAGGTGAAGACGTGCAGCACGCCCTCTGGGCTGATGCGGTGAAGTTCACCTGGCGCGCGCCGCTGGTGGTGCAAGACGAACTCGGGGAAACACCGCCCGCGCTCGTGCTCGCAGGACGACGCTATTTCATCCCTGATCCCCAAACCTTCGAGGCGCTCAACCTTGATCGCGCTTGGGTGCGCAAGCTCTCGCCGCTGGCGCTTGCGCAGTATCCGCTTGCTGAGCGGTTGCCCTCGGTGATGGGGCAGTGGGTGGGGGTGTTTTACAACAACACGTTGCTCTCGCCGCCTGCTGTGGCGTTGCAAGGCGCGCAAGCCTTGCGCTTTAGCTGGGATGCACAATCACCAGCAGATGGCGTAGGCGCGCGCGATTTTTCCGTGCGTTGGGTGCGCTACTTCGCGCTCACGGAGGGTGAATTCCCCTTCCGCGTTGAGGCGCTCGGTGGGGTGCGCGTGTGGGTGAATGGGCAGTTGTTGATTGACGCTTGGGACGCGACTAGCGATGTGTTGATCGCTTACGAGAAAACGCTCGCTTTGCCTGCCGGCCTGCATCGCGTAGAAGTCGCTTTCGTCGCGCGTGGCGACCGCGCGCAGCTTCGGTTTGGCAATTTGCCGCCCAACGCGCCCATCGCAATTTCTATGCCCATCACGTGGACCAATGCGCCAACCCTCACGCTCGCATGGCACGACGCGGGCGACCCCGACGAGGTGAACGATGGCAAAGCGCTGCGCTTCTTCGTCACGCTTTGGCACGAGAGCGGCTGGCGCGCAAGCAGCGGCTGGATAAGCAAGACGCAATGGACCACGGCGCTGCCGCTTGAAGGGCGTTACCAGTGGCACGTGATCGCCACCGACGGACTTGCCAACAGCGCGCCAAGCACCACGCAGACATTCATCGTGGATCGCCGCGTGCCTTGGGCACAGATGCAAGCCGCGCTTGTCGCGAGCGAGGCGGAACAGCCTTTGCCCATCATACCGGTTGACGCGCTGCGTGTGGTCACTGATGCCCAAGGCAATATGCTGGTGCAGGCGTCAACAGACGTGCTGCCTTCAGCAGCAGAGGCGCAAGCGGCGTTCGAGCAACGCACGCTTGCGGCGTCGCTTGGGCGCCTGCCAGCGGTGTTGCTGCGGTGGTGGGGCAGCGATGTGCCCAACGACCCACCTGTGCTCACCTACGATGTGCAGGCGCGCGAGCTTGTCCGCGCGCATACGCACTACACGCTCACCGTCGAGCAGCACGCCATCACGCGCACCAGATACGAGCTGGTGCTCGACGGCGCGCGCGAGGTCACCGTGCCCGTAGTGGTGACCGAGGTGGTTGAGCTGCCTGCGGTGGTGCCTGTGGTGACCTTTGTGCCGATCACCAACCCAGTGTGGATCACTATCGCCAGCGGCTTGCGCACCACCGAGACGATCTTCCTTGGGCAGCCCGGCAGCACGTATGAGTTCCGCGTGCGCGCCACGGATGCGGCTGGCAATACGCAACCTTGGCGCGAAGGCTACGCCGTACGTGCCGAGATCGACCCGCGTGCCGTGCTGCGCACGCTTTTCTTGCCGCTGGTGTATAACAGCGCTCCTGTGGCGCCCATGCCGCATATCTCCGAATAGTCATGCAGCAACAAACACCGCTTCCCGCTTATCCTCCTGTGCCGCAGACCAACCCGTGGGCGATTGTGAGCCTCGTGTCGAGCATTTTGGCTTGGCTCGGGCTGTTCGGCATCGGTGGCATCGTCGGCATCATCACCGGCATCGTCGCGCGGCGCGAGATCGCTGCGAGCGGCGGCATGCAGACGGGCGACGGTCTTGCCGTTGCGGGCATCGTGTTGGGGGCGCTGAACCTCTTGGCGACGTGTATCGGCGTGTTGTGCACCGCGGCGCTGGTCATGTTGCTGTTCGGCACTTCGTTGATCACGTTGCCGTTCTCCCTCGGGCGTTAGCCTTTGGCTGCTTGGGTCATGACGCGCCAAACTTGGCTAGCAAACCTTGCCATCTTGAGCGTTGCTGTGGTTTGGGGCGGTACCTTTCCGCTGGTGAAAGACGGCGCTGCTTCGGTTTCGGCGGCGGGCTTCGTCGCGCTGCGCATGGCGATTGCGGTGTTGGCGCTGTTGCCTTTGGCGTGGCGTGGGCTGCGCGCCTTGCCGCTGCGTTGGGTTGCGTACGGGTTTGCATGCGGGTTGGTGCTGGGCGCGGGCTACGTGTTGCAGGTGGCAGGCTTGCAGACCATCCCGCCAGGGCGCGCGGCGTTCATCACTGGTTTCTACGGACCGCTCACGCCTGTGCTCGCGGCGCTGGTCGGTCGGCAGGCGATCACTAAACCTGTGGTGCTGGCGATGGTGTTGGCGCTGCTCGGGCTGGGTGGGTTGTTCTGGGAAGACCTTTCGTTGAGCATCAGCGTTGGGGATGCGCTCGTGTTGTTGGCGGCGGTGGCGTGGGCGGCGCAGATCGTGATGGTGAGCTTCTTCCGCCGCGATCTCGATCCTGCGGCGATGGCGTTGGTGCAGTCGCTTGCGTGTGGTATAGGCGCGTGGGCTATGGACGCGGCAACTGGCACGCCCACGAACTTCTTGGCGCTCTCCGATCTCACCTGGTTTGCAGCGGCGTTCACGGGCGTGTTCTGCACGGCGCTGGCGTTTGCAGTGCAGGCATGGGCACAGCGCTACACACCGCCTGCAGTGGCTGGTTTGATCTTCTGCACGGAGCCTGTGTGGGGCATGGTGGCAGGCGTGCTTTTCGCCGCCGAGACGTTCACCACAACGGCGTTGATCGGGAGCGCGTTGCTCTTGCTCGGCATGATGACGCCCGACGCGGCGACGTTGCTTGCGCCGCATCAGGCGCGCCTGCTCAACCGCCTGCGGCTGATGCGCGTTGCTGCGCGCGCTGCCGCGCAAATTCCGCGAAGAACATGAGCGCCTCGGGGTTTGCCGCCGAGCCGAGGTTGGCTGCTTTCTCCAAAGGCACGCCGAGCAGCAGCCGCTTCACTGGCACTTCCATCTTCTTGCCGTTGAGCGTGCGCGGGATGTCGGGCACAGCGATGATTGCGTCGGGCACGTAACGCGGCGAGAGTTGTTCGCGGATGGCGTCGCAGATCGCGTGTCGCAAAGCTTCGTCCAACTCAGCATTCGGGCGCAACACGACGAACAACAGCATCACCGATTCGCCCTCTAAGCCCTCCAAGTCCACCACCAACGCCTCTTGCACATGCGGCAGCGCTTCCACGACGCGGTAAATCTCGCTCGTGCCGATGCGCACGCCGTGACGTTTGATCGTTGCATCGCTGCGCCCGTAGATGATGACCCCGCCTTCGGCGGTGATCTTCACCCAATCGCCGTGCCGCCACACGCCGGGGTAGGTCTCGAAGTAGCTCTCGCGGTAGCGCCTGAAATCGGGGTCGTTCCAGAAGTAAATCGGCATCGAGGGCATAGGCTGGCGCACCACCAGCTCGCCTACGGCGTCCACGAGCGGTTGTCCGTGTTCGTCGAAGGCTTGCACATCGGCGCCGAGAAATCGGCATTGCATCTCGCCTGCACGCACAGGCAGCCAAGGACACCCACCGACGAAAGCAGTACAAACGTCGGTGCCGCCGCTGATCGGCGCCAGCCAAACATCGCGCTTTACGTGCGCGTACACCCACTGGAAGCCCTCCGCGCTGAGCGGCGATCCTGTTGAGCCGATGCTGCGCAACGCGCGCAAATCGCAATCGCGCCCTGGCTCCGCGCCTGCTTTCATGCACGCGGTGAGATACGCAGCGCTTGTGCCGAAGATGGTCATTGCGGTTTGCTCGGCGAAGTGCCAAAGCACGCGCATCTCGTCAAGCGTTGGACTGCCGTCGTAGAGCAAAAGAGTACTCCCGAGCAGCAAGCCGCTGACGAGGAAGTTCCACATCATCCATCCGGTGCTGGTGAACCAGAAGAAGCGATCAGCGGGCTTCAAGTCGAGGTGCAGCGCCAGCGCCTTCAGATGCTCCAGCAGGATACCGCCGTGTGATTGGACGATCGGCTTGGGCAGACCTGTGGTGCCCGAGGAATACAGCACCCACAATGGATGATCGAACGGCACAGGCTCAAAGGTGAGCGGTGGTGCTTCTGA
>JAUQQA010000007.1 GCA_030550095.1 Chloroflexota bacterium
ACGGCAAGGAGATCGGGCGTGCGCAGTACGTCCAAGCGCTTGCTGCACGCGTGGTGCCACAGGCGCGAATGCAGCCTGTGCTGCTGAAGCCGCAAGCGGAGACGCACTCGCAGGTCATCGTGCTTGGTGAATTTGACGCACAGCTCACGCAGACGCCTTGGCTCATGCGCAAGCCGCGACTGTGGGAGATCGTGCGAGAAAGTTTGTACACCCTGTTGAGGGATTTTGAGCTTGTTGTGATCGAAGGCGCAGGCAGCCCCGCAGAGGTGAACTTGCGCGAGAGCGACATCGTGAACATGCGCGTCGCGCTGGAGGCGGGCGCTGATGTGTACCTCGTTGCCGATATTGATCGCGGTGGCGCATTCGCGCATCTGCTGGGCACGTTCCTGTGCCTAGAGCCGCCTGAGCGCGCGCTCGTCAAGGGGTTTATCCTCAACAAATTTCGCGGTGATCCGTCATTGCTTGCGCGTGGGATCGATTGGCTGCGCGAACGCACCGGCGTCCCGACAGTTGCCGTGATCCCGATGATCGAACATCTGCTACCTGAGGAGGACGACATCGCGGTGTTGACAGCGCGGGCGCAGCAGCGGGCGCAGCATGTGGAACGCAAAGTGCGCATTGCGTTGATTGCCTATCCTTACGCCAGCAACTTCGATGAATTTGACCCCCTGCTGATAGAGCCCGGCGTGCAGTTAGACGTGGTGCGCGATCGAGCTTCGCTTGAAGCCGGTGATTACGATGCTGTTATTCTCCCAGGCAGCAAGAACACAGCGGCGAGTTTGCACTATCTGCGCCAATCAGGATTAGCAGCGGCGATCACGCGCGCAGCGCGGCGCGGCACGATGATATATGGCATTTGCGGCGGAATGCAGATGCTGGGTCACTCCGTGCGTGATCCGTTCCATCTCGAAGGAGGCGATGTGGATGGCTTGGGGTTGCTCGATGTGGAGACGGTGCTGACACCAAACAAGTCGGTACATCAGCGGTGTGTGCACTGGGTGGGTGGCGGCGTCGTGTGTGGCTACGAGATTCATCTCGGCGAAACACAGGCAGGAGCACAGGCCAAGCTCCTCTTAAGCGAGAATCTGGGCTGGCAGCAGGATAACGTGATCGGCGTGTATCTTCACGATCTCTTCAAGGACACCGCCTATCGCCAGTGGTGGCTTTCGATGCTGGGCTGGCGCGGCGAAGCGCAAGATTGGTCGGCGCGCATGGAGGCTGAGCTTGACCGCATCGCCCGTGTTGTCGCGCAGCATTGGGACTCGCTGAGGCACTTGCCGACGTTGAAGCACGCAGATGCACCTGCCCCGTCGTGATGCAGGCGTGCTCCCGTCTTCAGCGCTTTGGGAGCACAAAAGCGCGTTCGGGGTCAAAGTACCACCGGACGCGCTCGCCTTGGCGAAAGAGCCTGCCAGGCAAGCTTTCATCTTCCACGCTGAGCACATGCTGGTCCCACGTCAACTCATACTCGACGTAGTGCCCTAAGAAAGCCACGTTGCGCACGACACCATCGAGAGCGTCGTTGCTCTCGAGCGCGTGTGATGTGAGGCGGATGGCTTCTGGGCGCACCATCAAGACGGCAGGCTTGTTCGGGCGCACGTCGGGGTGGGCTGGCGTGCACAGGCGCTTTCCCGCGAACTGCACGATGGCGTGCGTGTTTTCAAGCTGGAGCACTTCGACGGGTAGAAAGTTGGCGCGCCCCACAAAGTCGGCGACGAAGAGCGTCGCCGGGCGGTGATAGACTTCCTCTGGTGTCCCCACCTGTTCCACGCGTCCTTCGTTCATCACCACGATCCGATCCGACAGCGCCATCGCCTCCGACTGATCGTGAGTGACGTACACGCTCGTGATGCCCAAGCGCTGCTGAATTTGCCGAATTTCGGCGCGCAACGCGACGCGCAGCTTAGCGTCGAGATTGGAGAGGGGTTCATCGAAGAGCAGTACGCGCGGTCGGATCGCCATCGCGCGTGCGAGCGCAACGCGCTGCTGTTGCCCCCCTGAGAGCGCTGCTGGCTTGCGTTGCTCAAGCCCGGTCAAGTTGACCAACGCCATGAAGGTGCGCACGCGCTGCTCAATCTCCTCCTTGCTTAGCCGCCGCAAGCGCAGACCATAGGCGATGTTCTCGAACACAGAGAGATGAGGAAAGAGGGCGTAGGACTGAAACACCATGCCCATCTCGCGCTTATTAGGAGGCAAGTAGGCGATATCTTGCCCTTCGAGCAGGATGCGCCCGCGCGTTGGTAGCTCGAAGCCCGCGATCAAGCGCAGCGTGGTGGTTTTGCCACAGCCCGAAGGGCCGAGCAAGGTGATGAGTTCGCCTTTGCGGATGCTGAGCGAGACGTCGTTCACCGCGACGACGTTGCGCCCTTCGCGCGACTCGAACACTTTGGTCACATGCTCGAGGACGAGCAGGTCCTGAAGCTCACTCATGCTGCCTCCCGCTCTGCGCCAGTGCGTGTGCCGACAAAGATGCTGAGCAAACCGATCGCGACGAGCACAATCGCGATCAAGATCACCACGTAGGCAAAAGCGTTGCCAAAGCGGCCAGCGTCTGTTTCGTTCAAGATTTGCTGCGTCATGATCCGCGTTTGGGGAGTGGTCAGGAAAAGGATCGCACTTACGGTGGTCATAGATCGGGCGAAGGCGTAGATCAAGCTGGAGAAGAACGCGGGGCGAATAAGCGGGAGCACAATGCGCCGAAAGGTGGTGGGGCGGCTTCCGCCTAGGGACACCGCTGCTTCCTCGATAGATGGATCGATCTGCTGAAGCGCAGCGACGCCTGAGCGCAAGCCAGCGGGTGTGGAGCGAATGATGTACACCATCACGATGGCAAGCGCGCCGCCAAACACAGCGGCGCCACCAGTCAGCTTGGGCAACACCGTGATCCCCAGGACCTCTGTGGGGGTGTTAAAGGCGAGTAGATAGCCAATGCCGAAGATGGTGCCTGGGACTGCGATGCCGAGCATGGTGCCGAAGTCCAAAGCATTTCGCGCGTGGAACTTTCCGCGCACGACAAGAAAGGCGATCACCATGCCAAGCAGCGCGGCAACAGGCGTTGCAAGGAGGGAGAGCAAAGTGGTGTCTATTATGGCTTTTGCCCCGTATCCCACCAGCACAAACTCAAAGTTGCGTAGCGTGAGGGCGTTGTTCACCCCCAGCGAGACGACAAACGCCCCAACGAGGATGGTGCCGTAGATCAGAAAGACCAAAGCGGCGATCAGCAGCGCGCCGCCAACAAGTGGGATCGTGGCGCGTTTGTCTGTGATCAAGCGTCCTCGTCCAGAAGGTTTGCCCGTGATTGAGACAACAGAGGCAGATGTCGCTAAGCGCCACTGGAGCAAGTAAAGCGCAAGCGAGGGAACTAACAACAACACGGAGAGAACAGCGCCCGCTGTTAAGTCATACTCGCCGATGATGGCGAGGTAGAGGCGGGTGGCAAGCACTGTGTAGTTGCCGCCGAGCACAAGCGGATTGCCCAGATCGGCGATCGCTTCTACGAAGAGCAGCAGAAACGCGCTGGCGATCCCCGGCAGCAGCATGGGCAGCGTGACGGTGCGGAATTGATGCCAGCGCCCAGCGCCCAGGTTGGCTGCTGCTTCGTCGAGCGAGGGATCGAGACCGTAGAGCAGCCCCCTCAGCGTTAAGTATGCCACCGTGAAGAAAGAAAGCGTCATGACGAGCGTCAAGCCAGGCAAGCCGTAAATATCTGTGCGCAGCCCAAAAAGTTGATACGTGAGCAGACCGTTGCGGCCAAACAGCACGATCGCGGCAACTGCAACCGCGAAGGGCGGGCTGACCACAGGCACAAGCGCCGCTGTGTGGATGAAGCGTTTGATCCACTGAGGCGCGGCAACGCGCACCTGCACCCACGCAAACAAAAAGCCCACAAGCGTTCCAGCAGTGGCAACGGTCAGCCCAAGCGCAAGAGTGTTCAGGATGATGCGATGAAAGACGGGTCGCGCAAGCACGTTGGCGAGCACCGCTGCGCCTTCGGCAGAGAAAGCGCGGCTCAGCGTGGCGACCAACGGGTAAAGCACGGCAATGCCGACGAAGGCAACAGCTACCCCAAACGCGATCAACAAACTGGAATCGCGCAGCAGAAGCCGCAGCGAGTGGGTGAAGCTTCTGAGAAAACGCGCACGCGAGAGCGGACTAGGTCCGAGGGACGCATCCATCGTTCAGGTAGCTTACTGTACACAAAAAGCGCATTGCAGCGCTGAGCGAGCAGTGCTGCAATGCGCCTCGCAGACACTGAGCCGTGCGCGCTCAGGGATCACTTTGGCGCTACAGTGATCTCGTCCTCGAAGCGCTGCGTGATCGCTTTGCGGCTCTTGCCTGCTTCGATGAAGTCGTAATCCACGAGCTTGACTTCAGAGAGCTTCACCGAGCGCTCAGAGACCTTAGCTTCGGGATTGGTGGGGAGCTGGTAAGACTTCACCGTCGCGCCGATCTCTTGTGCCTTCGCTGTGAGCACCCAATCAATCCACATCTTGGCAGCTTCTGGTTCGGGCGCGCCTTTGATCAAGGCGACACCGCCGATCTCATAGCCTGTGCCTTCCTTGGGGAAGGAGACCTCGAGCATGGGTGCCCCTTCGTCGGCGAACTTCACACAATCGTGAGAGAAGATAATCGCAACTGCGATCTCACCGCGAGCTGCCATTTGCCCAGGTGCAGCGCCGCTCTTGGTGTATTGCAAGATGTTGTTGTGCAGCTTCTTGAGGTAATCGAATGCAGCATCCACGCTGCCCAAGCGCACCACTTGAGTCCAGACGGCGGTATAAGCCGTGCCTGAGCTTGCAGGGTGCGCCATAGCCACTTGCCCCTTCAGACGCTCATCGAGCAAGTCGTCCCATGAATCGGGTTTCTCGACGCCCAACTTGGCAAGAACATCGCGGTTTGAGCAGAAGCCGAGCGCGCCAACATACACACCTGTCCAGTACCCTTCTGGATCCTTCTGAGAATCGGGGATCGCGGCTGCGTTTGGTGAGATGTAGGGCTCGAGCAAGCCTTCTGCTTTTGCAGCAACGTAGGTGTCTGCGGGGCCGCCCCACCAGACGCTGAACTCAGGGTTGTCTTTTCCTGCGCGTAGGCGCGCGAGTGCTTCGCCGCTGGAAAGGCGCACGTAGCTTGTCTTAATGCCTGTTTCCGCTTCAAAGGCGCGCGTCATAGCCTGGCACCAATCCTCCTGCGGCGTGCAGAGCACGGTGAGGGTGCTTGGCTTTTCTGGAGCTTGGGCGGGCGGAAGTTCTGCTTGTGGCGCTTGTGTCGGTGCCGCTTCCTGAGGCGGTGTGGTGGGTTGCTCGGCGGGCGGTTGCGCCGCAGGTGGTTGCGTTGCAGAGGGCACTGCGCAAGCGGCGAGCAGAATGACCAGGGTCACTGCTGAAAATAGGAACGGGGTTTTGCGGTACATGGTTATCACCTTGCGACAGAGAAAGTAGCGATGCAGTGTTGCGGCAAGTTTAAGAGGGGTTAAAGCTTGTGTCAAACGGTCGTCAACGCTGTGGTGTGGGGTTACCTGAGCAAAGCCGCCACGCACTTAAGGCGCTGATTGCAAAGAGCGCAGCCGCAATTGCGTAGAGAAGCAAGTAGCCTGTTTCCCGGGTCTGCGTGAGCGCGTTGGTGAGGCTCGCCAGCGTGCCGCCACCAAGACGACCCATCGCGCTGCCGAGTGTGGTGGCAAGGTTCGCAAAGCCGAGGAAAGGAGCGGCATTCTGCTTTGGCGCGAGATCGCTTGCCAAAGCCAAGCTCGCGCTGAGAAAGAGGCTCGTCGCGGCAGCGATGCACAGCGTGGCGAGCACGACGTTCGCGCGGTTGACCACAAGACTCATTGCGCCGAGTGCTGCGAGCACCCCAGCGATCACCAGTAAGGGCGGACGACCCACTCGGTCAGCAAGCCAGGCTGTAGGCAACAAGGTGAGCGCGGTGGAGCTGCCTGCGACGAGGATGAGCTGGGCGACGAAGCGCTGCGCATCCGCTTCTGAGAGGCGAAGCAGGTCGGTCGCAACGAGAAACAAGAAGGCACTGCTTGCGATTGCCCCGCACCAAAATGTTGTGCGGTTGATGAACCACCAGCGAAAGACCTTGTTGCGCATCAATGCGGAAAGAGGCTGCGGCTGAACGCGCGAGGAGGGCGCTTTGCCTTCAGCGAGCACAGGCGTTGTTTGGAACAAGCGCCTCGCGATGGGAAACGTCGTGGCGAAGCCCAACGCAGGCAAGAAGAGCAACAAGGTCAACATCACGTGATGCCCCATCGCAGCCTGTGCGGTGATCTCAGCGGCGATCAAGCGACCCGTCGCAGCGGCGAGCAATTCGACACCATTGCGCAACCCTGCCGCTAATCCGCGCTGCGCGTAGGCGATGCGCTCGCTGATCACAGGTTGCCATGCGGCAATGGCGGCATTAGCGCCCACCTGCGTGAGCACAGCACCGCCAAACAATCCGGCGAGCGTTGAGGTCGAGAGGAGTGTGGCGATGCCGCCGATGGCGCTGACTGCGCCGAGCGCCATGAACGTGGCGCGGCGTTGCAAAGCATGGGCATTGCCGCACCATCGCCCAACGATGGGTTGTGTGATCGACGCAGCGACCAAACCCGCGAACGTGAGCGTGCCGTAAAGCGCCGGGCGTGCTTCGGCAGGTAAGCCGAGTCGAAGGAAGTGGTAGCTCAACAGCGCCGGCTCTAAAACGCTGAGCGTCAGCGCGGGACCAAGCGCAAAGACGACAAGCCCGAGCAAGCGAATGGTAGGCAAGCGATTCACTGCAACGCAAGGGGCGCAAATCGTGCCTGTGTGCGCAACACGCGCTCGTAAGCTTGGAGGAGCGCTTCCACGGAACGTTCCCAAGTGCACTGTTGCGCGTGCAACAGCGCTGCTCTGCTGAGCTGGGCGCGTAACCCAGAGTTCTTGACGATGCGCTGCACCTGCATCACGAACGCAGAACGGTCTTCGGGTGGGAAGAGCAGCGCGTTGACGCCCTCTTGCGCATGATCGAGCAACCCCCCTGAGTTGGGCGCGACAACCGGCAGCCCCGAGGCCATCGCCTCAAGCACGACGTTACCGAGCGTCTCGTTCGGCGAGGGGAAGACGAACACATCGGCGCTCGCGTAGGCAGCTGCAAGGTCGTCGCCGCGCAGCGCGCCCGTGAACACGGTGAGGGTGCCGGCGAAGACGCGCTCGAGATGTGGACGCGCAGGACCATCGCCCACAACGGCAAATCGCACGTCGGGCAACGCCTCGAGCGCGCTGCGCACCCAATCCACGCGCTTCTCGTACGAGAGCCGACCGACGAACAGCAGCAGCGGCTTCTCGGGTTGATCGGCGCTCAGCCGGCGCCGCCAGTGTTCGGAGCGCTTTTGAGGGTTGAATCGCTGCACATCCACGCCGCGCCCCCATAACGCGAGGTTACGGTAGCCCTCTTGTTGCAACGTGCGGAGCGTGAAGCGCGACGGTGCGAGGTTGAGATCGGCGTGGTTGTGTACCCATCGCATGTAGCGCCGCATCAGCTCAGCGGCTGTGCAGTAGCCCCAACGACGCATGAACCCCGGCACGTCGGTGTGATACGAGGCGACTACGGGTACGCTAGCGCGCTTTGCCCAAAAGATGGCGCCTGCGCCGAGCGTGACAGGGTTGAGCACGTGGATGAGATCGGGCTTGAACGTGCGCAGTGCTGCGCGGAAGCGCGCCCAGGGCGGGATGATCTTGAACTCCGGGTATTGCGGTAGGGGGACGCCACGCAGCCCAACGATCGGCGTTTGTGCGAACGAGGCGGGCGCGCCTGCAGGAGCAAAGAGCAGCGTCTCGATTCGACGCTCAGCAAAGCGCGGCAACACGTGGCACAGGGTGTTGGTGATGCCGTCAACGCGCGGCAGGAAGGTCTCGGTGAACAGCGCGATGCGCATGGCGTGGTTCAATGCAGCCAGGTGAGTGCTGCGAGCGTGACGGCGATCCCGAGCAAGCTGCCCGCGATCACCTGCATCACGTCGTGTCGGCGCAAATACACGCGCGACCACCCTACCAATGGTAAAAGCAAACCCAGCGGCAACGCTGAGCTGCCGAGCAGCCCGTGGGCGATGGCGAACAAGCTGCCTGCAGATGCGGTGTGCGCGCTGATCTTCCAGCGCAGCGTGATTAGCCACATGAGCGCGAACTGTGCGCTCCCCGCGAGCGCTATGCTCTGGAGCACTCGTGGCGCGCGCCCGAGATGCATCAGCGCCGCTGAGCACAGCATGCAGGCGATGGCGAAAAGGTACGGGCGCAGGCGCTGCCGCCGCTCAGGGAGCTGGATGTCTGCGATGTGTCCGCGCAGGCGCAGCGAGACGACGTAGGCGGTGGGCACGCCCACCGCAAGCAAAAGGTGACTCACCACCCATTGCCACGCGATGGCTTCTGCACCGTGCATGAGCACGAGCAAGATCGCCGCCGTTGCAGTGAACGGCGGCTGGGTGATCGCTGAAGCCCAATAGGCCAATCGCCTGAGGACGAGCGTATGACGCGGCAGGAGGGGAGCATCGAGTTGGGCAGCCTCGCGCGCGAGCGTGGAAGCAGAGAAAGATACCATGCACACCGCTTTAACGCCACGAAGGCTAGGCGCTGTGCGTTAAGCGCGACTTGCATGTGTGTTAAGCCTGCTTTAGGCGTTATGGCGTCCACTGCAAGCGCTCGGATTGCCAGGCGGGGAATTGCGCGCCGAGATCGATTAGCTTAACCAAGCCGCTGCCGTCGCTGTTGATCACCCACACGCCCCATGCCCCGTCGCGGTTGGAGAGGAACGCGATGCGTGCGCCGTCAGGTGAAAAAGTAGGCGCAACGCTGGTCGCGCCGAAGCCGGTTAGCTGGCGGAACTCGCCGCCCAGGCTCACCGTGTAGATCTCCCACGAGCCATACACATTGGAGGTGTACACGAGCGTGCGCCCGTCGGGTGACCACTGCATGTTAATGTCGTTGGCGGAGTTCGTGAGGCGGCGCAGCTCCGTTGGGTTATCGGGGTTGATGATGTGGATGCCGCAGGCGTCGCTGCACCCTTGGAAGGCGATCAGGTTGCTGCTGCCCCAGCTCGGCATGTTGCCAGCGATTAGTGGCGTTGGCGTGCCGCCGCTTGCAGGCGCGATCACCACCGTCCACGCGCCGTTAAGCAGCAGCGCATAGGTGACGCGCTGGCGGTCAGGCGAAAGGCTTGGACGGCTCGCCGGTTGGTAGCCTGCGCCGATCTCATAGGCGATGCCTTGCGCGCTCTCGTAGCGGAAGTATCGGTAGATGCCGCGCTCCGCGTCGAACCGGCTGAAGAACAGGCGTCCCTGAATGCCTGCGACGTTGGGGATCACGAGCGTGACGCCGTTGGTAGCGCTCAGCTCGACGCCTGCGGAGAGGCAACGCGCTTCGGCGTCCACGCGCTTTTGCTCGACGAGGGTATTTGCGGCGAGCGCGAGCGCGCCGTTGTATTTCTCCACCGCTTGGCACCAGGCGCCAGCAGCGCTGAGCGCATCCCCAGCGCGCACGTAAGCTTCAAGCAGCTTCGATCCAACGTCGCGGTAGCTTGGCGCAGCCCGGTAGAGCGCGCCGAGCTTCTCAATGGCGCGATCCCAATCGGCGCCGAAGTAGTACAAAGCGTCTTGATAAGCGGCTGCAAGGCGCTTCTCGCCGAGCACATTCTCGGGCAAAGGCTGGATGCGCGCAGCACGGTCGAGATCGAACAATCCTGCTTCGATTTCAGTGCTGCGGATGCGCCGAAGCCCGCGCGTGAGGAGGGCGCGATAGAGCAGCGCTTCAACGTCGCTGCGCTGCCAGTTCGGGTCTATGCTTTGGAGCTGCTCGAGTTGGACAATTGCTGCGTCCCAATCCTGCGCTTCGATGGCTTGTTGAGCGGCGCGGAAGAGCGCTTCTTTGTCCACGAGGCGCTGTGGGGTAGGCGTTGGGGGTGGGGTAGGTGTGGGCGTTTGCGCGACGATCGCGGTGGCGAGCAAGCTGCGCGCACCGTAGTTGTCTGGCTGGTACTGCAACACGTACTCGAAATTCGCCTGCGCTAGTGCATACTGACCTTGTCGCAGCAGCACCACGCCCTTATCGAAGCGCTCGAAGATCGCGGCGGCGATGGTTGCGGTGTAGCGCACCTGCGCCTCGTGTTGACCCGCGCGCGCGCCGAAGAAAGCAGCAATTCCTGCCGTGGCAAGGAGCAGACAAAGTGGCACCGCGATGAGCAGCGCTGCGATGGGCGCACGTGGGCGGGCCGGGGCTGAAGGCGAAGCCGCTGCGTGTGCCGAAGAAGGTTGCTTGCGGATCATTCGTTGAAACACGCCCCGCCGATTATCACACCGTCCTGGGGAGAGCGCGAGACGGATGACAGGCGTGGAATGCTGATCCGGCAACCTCTTTCTGGGTGAGCTGCTGAGCGCGCAAGCTGCACTAGAATCGCGCTGCATGAAGCAGGATTTGCCAGCGCTGATGCAAGCTCGCGGCATTGATGCGTTGGTGGTTTTTGGGAGCGATGGACTGGGGCGCGCGAATGCGCCTTTCACGTATTTCGTCGGTGGGGCACACGTAAGCAGCGGTCTTGTCGTGGTGACGGCTGCAGGGGAGCGTTACCTTGTGCACCATAGCATGGAGCGCGACGAAGCAGCGAAGACGGGCCTGCGCCTCGTGGATCGCAGTGCCTACCGCTACGCTGAGCTGCTCCAGCAGCATGGTGGCGATCGCTTTGCGGCTGATGTTGCCCTGTTGCAGCGGCTGTTCACCGATCTTGGGGTGAAGGGGCGGGTGGCGTTCTATGGCTACGAGGCGATCAATCGCGTGGTGCCGCTGCTCCAGGCCTTGCAGCAGCGAGGTGTGTGCGAAGTTGTGACGGAGTACGAGCAGGACGTGCTGAGTGTGGCACGCATGACGAAGGACGAAGAGGAAGTCTCGGCAATCCGCGAGACATGCCGCCTCACAGAGCAGGTGATCGAGGCCACGCGCGCCTTCCTCCAATCACACCGCGTGGCAGATGCGCACCTCATCCGCGAGGATGGTCAGCGGCTCACCGTGGCGGATGTAAAGCGCTTTGTGCGCCGCGAGGCAGCTGCACTTGGGCTGGAGCTTGGGGACTTCATCTTTGCGATCGGACGTGACGCGGGTGTGCCTCACAGCGTAGGTGATCCTGCCATGCCCATCGCGTTGGGTTGCACCCTTGTTTTCGACATCTACCCGCGCGGGCCAAGCGGCTACTACGCCGATATCACGCGCACGTGGTGTCTGGGATACGCACCGCCTCACGTGCAGGCTGCTCATGAGCTGGTGGTTCAAGCGCTCGCTTTGGCGGAGCAACGCTTCAACACGCGCGATTTCACCTATACCTACAACGAGGCTGTGTGCGAGCTCTTTGAGGCAAACGGTTTCCCCACCTTGCGCCAGGACCCGACGACGACGCGCGGTTACGTGCACAGCTTAGGGCATGGGTTCGGCTTAGCGGTGCATGAAGCACCGAGCATGAGCCTGCGGGGCTGGCGTGCAGAAGAAGTGTTGCAACCTGGCACGGTCTTTTGTGCAGAGCCAGGGCTATACGACCCTGACGATCCGCGCGGCGGGTGGGGTGTGCGCGTTGAAGACGATTACTGGTTCGATGCGCAAGGTCAACTCCACCGGCTCACCACCCTCAGCCGTGAGCTAGTCGTGCCGCTCGGTTAACTCCCATTCTGCCACTCCGCTGGTCTCACGAGCATCACGGGGCAAGGCGCATGCTTGGCGACGTATTCGGCTACGCTGCCGAGCAAAATGCGCTGCAACCCTGTGCGCCCATGGGTGCACATGACGATCACATCTGCGCCGACCTCGCGCGCGTGGCGCACGATCGCATCGGCGATCCGCCCCTCGAGCACGGCGCTGCTAGCGCGGATGCCCGCCTGCCGCAGGCGCATTTCGTGCTGCTGGAGATACTCGCCGACGCCAAGGCTAAGCACTTCAGGCAGCACGGTGGCGGGCACGAAGACGCCTGGTGGTGGCTCGTAGGTTTCGTCCACGCGCACGAGCACGATCTCGCCATCGTTGCACAAAGCGAGCGCCCGCGCCCAAGGCAGCGCCAGCTCCGAAAACGTGGACCCGTCTAAGGGAACAAGGATGCGGCGAAACATGAGCGCGTCCCCCACGAACTATGCAGGCGGCAACTCCTTCACGGCAGTTGCTTGAGGAACAGCAGGCGTCGGCTCTTCTTCTTCCAGCATCACCGCGCGGAAGATATCCGACTCGGTGATGATGCCCACCAGTTGATCGCCGTCCATCACGGGCAGCCCGCTCACCTTGTGCTTGATCATCAGCTTCGCTGCCTCGCGCATCGTCGTCTCAGGGGAGACGGTGATCACGTTCTCGGTCATGACCAGCGCGACGCGCGTCTTTGCCGCTTCGGGGTTGCCAACGTTGATGTTGCTCTGCCGCAGGTCGCCGAGCGTCACGATCCCTACAAGCTTCCCGTTCTCCACTACTGGCAAACGCCGCACGCGGCGCTCACTCATCAGCGCGTATGCCTCTGCCAAGGGTGTGGTTGGCAGCACAACCACGGGGTTGCGCGTCATCCACTTGCTCACTGGGTCATGCTTGACCATGCGTTGCTGCACCTCCTGAGCACATGGTGTTGGTACACAACAGGGTACGGCTAGCGCTGTGGCATGAAGCTAGAAGGACGGCGAGTTTTCGCCCTGACAGAGCGGCTAGTTGTGCCTAATCCTCAAGCACGATGTGCCCTTCGCTCATGTCTACGATGCGGGCGAGTGAGTAGATGGGCACACCCAAGCCGCTGAGCGCCTCGCGCCCGCCCTCGAACGTCTTCTCGATCAGCGCGCCGATGCCGACAATTTGCGCTCCAGCCGCCGTCGCAAGGCGCGCCAGCGCTAGGATGGTCTGACCAGTCGCCAAGAAGTCGTCAATGATCAGCACGCGCTCGCCAGCGCGCAGATACTCTGGCGAGACCATGATGCTCACCTCGCGTTGCTTGGTGTGTGAGGGGGCGGTGGTGAGGAACACGGTGTCGGGCATGGTGACGGGTTTGGTTTTACGCGCGTACACCACGGGCACGCCGAGCGCGTAGGCGGTCGCAAGCGCTGGGGCGATGCCGCTGATCTCGCACGTGAGCACGCGCGTGGGGTTGACGGGGCGAAACAAGCGGGCAAACTCTTGCCCACAAGCCATCATGAGCACTGGATCGACTTGGTGGTTGACGAACGAGTCCACCTTCAGAATGCCGCTGCCGAGGTTCACGCCTTCAGCGAGGATGCGTTGCTTGAGCGCTTCCATGGGCGCATTGTAGTGCGCCGTCCCTCGGTGCTAACATCGCGATCGTCATGCACATCCGCGAGCTGGAGTACGAGTTGCCCGAGGAGCTGATTGCGCAGCAGCCAATCGAGCCGCGCGATCACGCGCGCTTGTTGGTGTGCGACCGCGCTACGCGCACGCATCAGCACCGGCGCTTCTATGAGCTGCCAGAGCTGCTCGCGCCCGGCGATTTGCTCGTCGCAAACGACACCCGCGTGATCAACGCGCGGCTGCGCGGGCGTAAGCCAACGGGCGGCAAAGTGGAAGTCTTGCTGGTGCGCCAGCTCGATGCGCTCACGTGGCAGGCGCTTGTCGGCGGGCGCAATGTGCAGGAAGTGATTTTCGATGAGGAAATGGACTTGCGCGCCTCGGTGATCGCGCGTGAGGAAGGACCGTTGATGACGTTGCGCTTCAGCGCGCCCATTGAGCTGTATCTCGAGCGAGTAGGCGAGGTGCCCTTGCCCCCCTACATCCACGAGCGCTTGCACAACCCCGAGCGTTACCAGACGGTGTACGCGCGCGTGGCGGGGAGCGCTGCAGCGCCAACAGCCGGCTTGCACTTCACTGAGTCGCTGATCGAACGGCTGCGTGCCAAAGGGATCGGCTTCGCGTTTGTCACGTTGCATGTCGGCTTAGACACGTTCAAGCCCATCGAGGCGGAGGTCGTCGAACAGCACGTGATCCACCAAGAGTGGTGTGAACTCAGTGAGGAAACCGCAGCGCTGATCGAGGCAACACGGCGCGCGGGGAAGCGCGTGGTTGCGGTGGGCACGACCAGCGCGCGCGTGTTGGAGACGTGGGGCACGGCGCGCGAGGCAGACCCGAGCCTACGCACTTTCCGCGGCTACACTGGGCTTTACATCACGCCTGGCTACCGCTGGAAAGTGGTCAACGCGATGATCACAAACTTCCACCTGCCGCGCAGCACGCTGCTGGCGATGATCGGCGCTTTTATGGGCATGGACTTCATGCGGGAGAGCTACGCGCTGGCGATCCGCGAACGATATCGCTTCTACTCGTTCGGCGATGCGATGCTGATCCTCTAAGTGGCACGTGCTATGATCTGAAGCCCATGTACGAGCGCTTATCCTCGCTGAGAGACAAGTTGGCGGATGCCGCGATGCGCATCGCCAACTTGCGGGAGCGCCTTTGAGATCGGCGCCAAGGAAGCCCGCATCGCGGAGATCGAGCGTCAGATTGAATCACCCGACTTCTGGAACAACCCTCAGCAAGCGCAGGCTATCTCGCGGGAGTTGGCGCGGCTGAAGGCGCGCGTGGAAGAGCATCACGCGCTCGAGCGCCGGCTCTCCGATGCGCAGGTGTTGTTCGAGCTGGCGCAGGAAACCGAGGACGAAAGCGCCCTGCGCGAGGCGGAGAGCGAGACTGAGGCGCTCATGTCGGCGCTGCAAAAAGCGGAGTTCGCGCTGATGTTCAGCGGCAAGTACGACTACGCCGACGCGATCCTCTCGATTCAGCCTGGCGCAGGCGGCTTGGACGCTCAAGACTGGGCGGAGATGCTGTATCGCATGTATCTCCGCTGGGCGGAGCGGCACGGCTTCGAGGTGAGTGAGATTGATTACACCCCTGCTGAGGGCGCTGGCATCAAGAACGTCACGCTGCAGATCAGCGGCGAGCGCGCCTATGGCTACCTGCGCGGCGAGCGCGGGGTGCATCGCTTGGTGCGCCTTTCGCCGTTCAACGCAGGCAACACGCGCGAGACTTCGTTCGCGCGCGTTGAGGTGTATCCCGATATTCAAGACGACGAAATCAAAATCGAGATCAACCCGAAGGACATCGAGGTGGAGACCTTCCGCGCGCAAGGCGCTGGCGGACAAAACGTGCAGAAGAACGAAACCGCGGTGCGCATCCGCCACTTGCCGACGGGCATCGTGGTGACCTGCCAAGACCAACGCAGCCAGCTACAAAACCGCGAGCGCGCGCTGCACATTCTGAAGGTGCGCCTGCAAGAGCTCGAAGAGCGACGGCGCCAGGCTGAGCTACGTCAACTGCGCGGCGAACATGTCGAGGCGGAATTCGGCAACCAAATCCGCAACTACGTGTTGCACCCTTATCAACTCGTCAAGGACACGCGCACCGGTTACGAGACCAGCCAGGTGTACGACGTGCTTGATGGCGACCTCGACGCCTTCATGGAGGCTTACTTGCGCATGTTCCCTGCGGGTGAGCCAGCGTGATCACAATCCTCGCTGTCAGCGATGAGGTGGTGCCTTGGCTGCACAGCCCACAACTGTCGGAGCGTTGCGCCGAGGTGGACCTGATCGTGAGCTGTGGCGATCTGCCGCCGGATTATCTCGAATATCTCGTCTCGACGCTGAACAAGCCTGCGTTCTACGTGCACGGAAACCACGATGCGCAATGGGGACGCCGCGCTGCGGCGTTGCCGGGCTGGGTGAACGTGGATTTGCAGCGTGTGCGCGCTGGGCGCGTGCACATCGCAGGGCTGGAGGGTTGTTTGCGCTACAAGCCACACGCGCCCTATCAGTACACCCAAAGCGAGCAGTGGCTGCGCGCGCTGTGGTTGGCGCGCGCGTTGTTGCCTGGCTTTGTGCGATGTGGGCGCGGCGCGGACATCATGCTCTCGCACGCGCCGATGCGTGGTGTGCACGAGGGCGCTGACCATGCACATCGGGGGTTTGATGCGTTCCTGTGGTTGGCGCGCGCGTTTAAGCCACGGCTTTGGCTCCATGGTCATCAGCATCGCGCCTACAACCCGCGCCAACCTGCAGAGACGATCGTGGGCGCGACGCGCGTCGTCAACGTGCACCCCTATCGCATTCTCACCTTGGAGGATTAAGGCGCGCCTACAATTCCCGCCGCTATGACGACGTTTTACACGCGCACTGGTGACGATGGCTACACAGGCTTGCTCGGCGAAGGGCGCGTTGCCAAGTACATGCCGCAGCCTGAGGCCTACGGCACAGTGGACGAGGCGAGCGCAGCGATGGGCGTGGCGCGCGCTGCTGCGCAAAGCCCGCGCACGCGCGAGCTGTTGCTCACGGCACAGCGCGACCTTTACCACATGATGGCGGAGCTAGCAGCAGCGCAACATGTCGCGGCGCGCTTCCGCAAGATTGACGCTGCGCGCGTTGAATGGTTGGAGCAGGCGACCGACGAGATCGCTGCGCGCATCGAGCTGCCGCGCGAGTTCGTCGTGCCCGGCGATTCTCTGCCCGGCGCGTATCTCGACCTCGCGCGCACGGTGGTGCGCCGCGCGGAGCGCTTGGTGGTCAAGCTCCTGCACGATGGGATTATCGAGAACGCGGAGCTGCCGCGCTATCTCAATCGGCTTTCGTCGCTGCTTTTCGTGCTTGCGCTTTACGAAAACGCGCTGGCGGGCGTCAGCCGCGTGACGTTGGCAAAAGGCTAGGGCTTTGTGCCTCAGGCGTGGAGCGGGGTGCGGTGCAGCCAAGCTTGGCGGTAAGTGTTCTGCATCAGCACAGCGTCTTCCTCAAGGTTGGGTGTTTCGCACAGCACGCGCCCCTCAACGCCCCAATCAGCAAGCGCCTTGAAGAAAGCCTTGTAGTTGATGTCTGCCTCGGCGAGATTGAGATGATGTTTCTCGCCCTTGCGGGTGTACGCAATGCCGCTGAAGTGAAAATGCGCGCGCTTCAAGCCGCGCTCGCCAAGCCCCTCTGCGAGCTTGCGCAGCGCGGCTGAAAATTCCTCGTAGCTGTTAAACGAGCCATCGCCAGCGCGCGCGTGGAGGTGCGCGAAGTCCACGCATGGCAACACGTTCTCGATCTCTTGGCTCCACGCGATCACTTCTTCGAGGGTGCCGAGCATGGCGCTTTTGCCCATCGTCTCTGGGCGCAGCGTGACGTGCACGCCTTCTTTGCGCAAGGTATCCACCACTTCCGCGAGGCGGTCCCGGCTGACGCGATAGGCGACTTGTGGCGTGGCTTTCATGTAGGAGCCGGGGTGAAACACGATGTCGGTAGCGCCGGCTTTGTAGCCCGCGCGCGCAGCAGCGAGCAGGCGCTCGCGCCCCGCAGCCCACAGCGCTGGCTCGGCATTGAGGTTGATGTAGTATGGCGCATGCACGCTCAGCGCGACGTCATTTATCTCGGCAGCAGCGCGGATGCGCGCACACATCTCGTCGCTCACGCGCACGCTTTGCACCCACGCCAGCTCCAACGCCGAAAGCCCTAACTCGCGGATGCGTTGCACGCCGCCGACGCTGCCGCTGTTCTTCGGCGTGCTGATCGGGTTGCCCACTGTGCCGAACCGCAGTGGGAGCGATTGGTGCGCAGCCTTGCTCATGAGGGCGATTGTATGGCGCTAGCGAGCACGCCTTCGTACACGCGCAGCGTCGCTTCGGCGGTGCGCTGCCACGTGAAGTGCGCGGCGCGCTCCAAGCCGCGCTGACTGAGCGTTCGTCGCAGCGCTGCATCGGTGAGCGCGCGCCGCAGCGCCTGCACCCAAGCGCCGACGTCCAACGGCGGCACGAGCAGCGCAGCATCGCCCAACACCTCAGGCAGCGAGCTGGTGTTGGAGGCGACGACGGGCGTGCCGCAGGCAAGCGCCTCGAGCGGCGGCAAGCCGAACCCTTCGTAGAGCGAGGGGAAGACAAACACGCGCGCGAGGCGATACAACGCGGGCAAGTCGTTGTCGTCCACGCGCCCGACGAACCGCACGAGCCCTGTGAGGTTGTTCACGTGCACCGCGCGATAGGTCGCATCGGCAAGCCAGCCGTGTTTGCCGGCGATGATCAGCTCCTCAGCGAGATCAGGCGCTTGCTCGCGCAGCGCCTTGAATGCTTGAAAGAGCGTCACGAGGTTCTTGCGCGGCTCGATGGTGCCGACGAAGAGCAGAAAATTTTCGGGCAGGTGGTAACGCTCGCGCACGCGCTGCAAGTCTCTGCTCGGCACATCAGCGCGGAAGCGCGCGCTGACGCCTTCGTGGATGACGTGCAACTTAGCCTCGGGCACGTGGTAGATCCGAATCGCGTCTTGGCGCGTGTGCTCGCTCACGCAGATCACCGCATCGGCGCGGCGCAAGAACAGAGGCATTGCGAGTTGTAGGAAGAGGCGATTGCGAGGCAGGTGATGCTCAGGGTAAAGCTTGAAGATCAGGTCGTGCAGCGTGAATACAGTGCGCACGCGCTTGAAGTGCGGCAGCAGGTGCTCCGTTGCGTGGAACAGGCGCGGCGCTGAGGGATGTTCTGTGCCTGTGTTGGCAATGCCGAGCACATCGTCTTGGCTGCGGTTGAGCCAATGCGCGACTAGCGCGCGCAACCGCCAGGCGAAGTGATCTTGCTCGGTGGTAAGCTGAGGGATAGACGCGGGGAGCACATCCGTGTACGCTTGTTCGGCGGCATGGTAGAACGCCCCGAAGATGAAAGGCGAGTCAGCTTGTCCTTCTTGAAGCGCGACGAGAGCGCGGATGAGTTCTTCAGCGTAGCGTCCTAGCCCTGCTTTGCGGTGCACGGCTGGAGAGGCATCTATCACGATCATCGTGAAGCCCAAGGCACGGTAGTCTATCAAGGTTTAGCCTGCACGCGCAAGCTAAACCTTGAGCCGTAGTATCCTTGCGGCAAGATCGCAACGGCCTAGGTTGAAGCAAGAACATGATCACGCACACGCTCTTCGGATCGCTCCCTGATGGGCGCCCCGCCACGCTGTTTACGTTGACCAATGAGGCGGGCGCCACCGTCAAGATCACCAACTACGGTGGCATCATCACGTCAATCGTCGTCCCCGATCGCAACGGCACGCCGGGCGAGGTCACGCTTGGGTTCGATACGCTCAGCGAATACCTCAAGCCGCATCCTTACTTTGGTTGCATCACCGGGCGATTCGCCAATCGCATCGCGCGCGGGCGCTTTACCCTCGACGGCAAGCCCTATCAGCTCGCCACCAACCACGGCGCGCATCACCTGCACGGCGGCTACGTTGGGTTCGACAAGCGCTTGTGGCGTCCTTGCGTCTTCTCCGATGCTGAAGGCGATCATCTCTCGCTCTCTTACTTCAGCCCTGATGGCGAGGAGAACTATCCTGGTGATTTGTTCGTCACGGTTACCTACTCGTTGATGCGCAGCGAGAACACCTTGCGCATCCGCTATGCGGCGCAAGCTGGCGGCACCACCATCCTCAACCTCACCAATCACGCCTACTTCAACTTGGCGGGAGGGGGCACGGTGCTCGATCACGAACTGACCATCAACGCGGAGACCTTTTTGGTTGTGGATAGCGACCTCATCCCCACAGGGGAGATTCGCTCGGTGGCAGGCACGCCGCTGGACTTTCGCCAGCCGCAGCGCATTGGCGCGCGCATCCAAGCGGACTTCGACCAGTTGCGCTACGGCAAGGGCTACGACCAAAGCTACGTCGTCGCCGGCGAGATGGGCGTGCTGCGGTTTGCAGCGCGCGTGTACGAGCCGCGCACAGGGCGCACGCTGGAAGTATTCACCACCGAGCCAGATTTGCACCTCTACACGGGCAACAACCTCGACGGTTCGATCGTGGGGCGCGGCGGAATGTGCTACGTGCAATACGCTGGGCTTTGCCTGGAGACGCAGCACTTCCCCGATGCACCCAACCACCCACACTTCCCCAGCACGGTGTTGCGTGCAGGTGAGCAATACGTCAGCCAGACGTGGTTCAAGTTCGGCGTTGCGTCCTAAGCGAGGGTGCCATGAGTGAAGCGCCAGAGCCGATGATCATCATCCGCAACTTGGTCAAGCAGTTCGGTAAGTTGCGCGCGGTGGATAACGTTAGCCTCACCGTTCCGCGTGGCAAGGTGGTGGTCATCATCGGACCGAGCGGCTCAGGGAAGTCCACAGTGCTGCGCTGCATCAATCACCTCGAGACGCCCACCAGCGGCGAGATTTGGGTGGATGGTATTCGGCTCACCGACGACATCAAAGACATCAACGCGGTGCGCGCTGAGGTGGGGATGGTGTTTCAACAGTTCAACCTCTTCCCACATCTCACGGCGCTGCAAAACGTGATGCTCGCGCAGCGCGTGGTGCGCAAGCGCAGCGAAGCGGAGGCGCGCGAGATCGCAATGGAGCAACTTCGGCGCGTGGGCATCCCTGAGAAGGCGAACGCGTATCCCTCGCAGCTCAGCGGCGGTCAGCAACAGCGCGTCGCCATTGCGCGCGCGCTCGCCATGAACCCCAAGATCATGCTCTTCGACGAGCCAACTAGCGCGCTCGACCCCGAGATGATCAAAGAAGTGCTCGACGTGATGTTGGAGCTTGCCGCCGAGGGCATGACAATGGTGGTGGTGACGCACGAGATGGGGTTTGCGCGGCAGGCTGCGGATGAGATCGTGTTCATGGATCACGGGCGCATCATCGAGCAAGGCCCGCCCGAGGAGTTTTTCACCAACCCGCGCGAGCCGCGCGTGCGCGCCTTCCTCAGCCAGATTTTGCGCTGAAACGATTCAGGCGCAGGGCATTGATGCGCCTGCACCTGAAAGCTCAAGAGCGCGTGCCGCGCTCACGCGCCCGACCAATCTTCAGGTAGTGGCTCGGGGCGTGCGCATGTGCTCGCAAGCGTGAGATGCCGCGTTTGCTCGGCGCTTTCGTGGAAAGCGTGCATGAGGTCGAGCACGTGATAGGCAAGCTCGGCGCTAGCGCGGTGTGGGCGTTGCGAGCGAATCGCGGCTGCCATTTCAGCGACGCCTAGCCCGCGGTCGTTCTCTACCCATCGCCCGCGCAGCGGCATCTCTCGCCAATGCTCATCACCCTTGCGCTTGAGGCGCACAGGACCGCCAAAGGTGTTGGGGTCTGGGCATTGCAGTGCGCCTTCCGTGCCGTAGATCGTGAGCTGCGGCGTGTACTTCTCGCTCGTGTCGAAGGTGGTGGTGATGTGCGCGAGCGCGCCTTCAGCAAATGCGATCAAGCCAATCACGAGCGTCGGCACCTCAACTTGGATGCGTTGACCGCGCAGCGGTTCGCTGGTGATCACGCGCTCAGGATACGTGATGCGCGCCATGCCGCTCACCTGTTGCGCAGGACCCAGCAGGGTGATCAGTGCGGTGAGGTAGTACGGTCCCATGTCGAACATAGGTCCGGCGCCAGGCTTGTAGAAGAACGCTGGGTTCGGGTGCCACCACTCCATCCCCGCCGAGAGGAAATGGGCGAGGGCGAGCACGGGCTTGCCAATGGCGCCTTCGTCAATGAGGCGGCGGCATGTTTGCAGCCCTGCGCCGAGGAACGTGTCGGGCGCGCAGCCGATGCGCAAGCCTTTTTGCTGCGCCAAGGCGATCATCTGCTGCGCATCTTGGCGCGTGGTGGCGAGCGGTTTCTCGTTGTACACGTGCTTGCCCGCCTCAAGCGCCTTGAGTGCAACCTCGGCGTGCGCCTGGGGCACAGTCAAATTCACCACGACTTCGATCTCGGGATCGGCAAGCAGGTCTTCGACGGTCACCGCTTGCTTGCCGAATTTTTCGGCTTGCGCGCGGGCGCGCGCCATGTCGATGTCCGCGACTTTGGTGATGCGGATGTTGGCGAATTTGCGGTCAGCTTGGAGATAGACCGAGCTGATGTTGCCGGCGCCGATGATGCCGACGGTGACGGGCGGCGTTGTCATGTGCTGGAGTGTAACGTTGCGCGCACGACTAGGAGGCGGGGTTCGCCGTGAAGGTGAGCGTGAGCGTTACAGCTTCGGTCACGTTGGCGACGAAGGGGACTGACGGAATGGTGAGGTTGAAATCGGGATAACGCACGACCGCCGTCGCCTCGCCACGGAGCGGGGTGTTGGTGTCAGGCGGCAGCGTCACCGTCGCGTCGAAGGTGACCTCGCGCGTCACGTCGCGGATGGTGAGGTTGCCGACGATCTTGAAGCGGATCTGTTCGCCAGGCTTGACCTGCGCTGGCAATCCCTCCAATCGCGTGGGCGAAAAGACGATCTTCGGGTACTGGTCGGTCTGCAAGATGAAACGCCGAATGGCGTTGTTGCGACGGCTCTCGTCGGTGACGAAATCGGCTTCGATCTCGATGGAGCTGATGCTGGAGTTGGCGGGGTTGGCGTAGTCCGCGGTGAACGAGCCGCTCACCTTGTTGGTCACACCCTTAACCGTCACGGGTTGACCGAACAGCTCCTCGCCAATCTGGAAGCTTGCTTCGGATTGCGTCGAGTCGATCACGTACATCACGACGCTCTCCGAAGAAGAAGGCGACGCTGCGGCGCTCTCAGTGGGCATAGGTGTTGCGCTCTCGGCAGGTGCTGTGGGCATCGGCGCTTCGGTAGGCGGCGTAACAGGGGTTGCCGTGGGCGCAGCCGGCGCCGAAGGCGCACACGCTGTGAGGAGCAGCAATGACGCGAAGGGCGCAACGAGAAGAGCACGTTTCATCGTTCTCTACCTCCTTTCGAGGGCGGCAATCTATCACGCGGGCGCGATGCACGCGTGTGGCGTTTGAGATGATTCTCAGCTTAGCGCTGAGCGATAATCGTAGCCATGCGGCTCGAATTAGAAAGGGAGCGCGCCCGCATCCACGAGGCGCTAAAGACGTTAAGCGACCAGGTCGTTGCCGAGTCACAACGCGCTGTGCGCGCCTTGCTCAGCAGCAACGTTGAGGAAGCGCTGCTTGTGCGCGAGGAAGACAAAGAGGCAGACGTGCTGCGCTACCAGGTGGAGAACGACTGCGTGGTCACCATCGCGCGGCAGCAGCCCGTGGGACAAGATGCGCGCGAGCTGCTCGCTGCCTCCATCGTCGCGGTCGAGCTAGAGCGTTGTGGCGACTATGCCAAAGGCGTTGCGCGCGCAGCCCGGCGCATCGTGAAAGCGGGCGGAGGCGTGGATGCTGCTGATCTCGCCAAGATGGACGCGTTGGTGCGCAGCATGTTGGAGCGCAGCATGCAAGCCTTCCTCAAGCAAGATGCTGAAGCTGCAACTCAAGTCTTGCGCGATGACGACGTGGTTGACCAAATCTACGACGAACTCGTGCAGCGCACGCTGAACCGCATGATTGACGCACCAAACACGATCGAGAGCAACCTTTGGCTGCTCCACGCTGCGCATTGCCTCGAACGCATCGGCGACCGCGCCACTAACATCGCCGAGCAGGCGCTGTTCGTGGTCAGCGGCGAGACGCCCGTTGATCAAAACTGAATCCACTGGCGACGTTGCAATGCGACCGCTGCGCGTGATCAACGCCGTCGCCCCTGTGCGCATCTGCGACAACGGCGGCTGGACGGACACCTGGTTTGCCGAGCACGGCAAGGTGTTCAACATCGGCGTTTACCCCTATGTTGAGGTGCAGATCGAGGTCTTTCCACGCGACACCTTGGAAGCGCGCGTTGAAGTGTATGCCGAGAACTATGGCGAGCGCTTCGTGGTCACGCCAGGCGGGCGCTGGCACACGCATCCGCTGCTCTCGGCGGCGATCGAACGTATGGGTGTGCCCGACTCGGTTGCCGTGCGCGTCAGCGTGTTCAGCGAGATGCCTGCGGGTGCGAGCACAGGCACTTCGGCAGCGGTCGCAGTTGCGCTCATCGGCGCGCTCGACAGGCTCACGCCAGGGCGGCTCACGCCGCACCAAGTGGCCTACACCGCGCACGCGGTCGAGACGGAGATGCTCGGGCGACAGAGCGGCATTCAAGATCAACTCTGCGCAGCCTATGGCGGGATTAACTTCATCGAAATGCACCGCTATCCCTTCGCGAGCGTCTCGCAGATTTTCGTGCCGAACGCGGTGTGGTGGGAGCTGGAACGGCGCTTGGTGCTGATCTTCCTTGGGCGTACACATGACTCCTCAGAAGTGCACCTACGCGTGATCCGCGAGTTAGAGGGTGCAGGTCCTGGCGACGCGCGTCTCGAAGCGCTGCGGCGCGCCGCTGAGCGAGCGCGCGACGCTGTGTATGCAGGCGATTTCGCTGCGCTTGGGCGCGCCATGATCGAGAACACCGAAGCACAAGCCACTCTGCATCCCGCGCTGGTCAGCGCGGACGCTTGGCGCGTGATCGAGATCGCGCGTGCTCATGGCGCGCTTGGCTGGAAGGTGAACGGCGCTGGTGGTGAGGGCGGCTCGGTGACGTTGCTGTGCGGCGATCTTTCTCACGTGAAGCGCGCGATGATTCGCGCGATCGAAACCGAATTACCCCATTGTCGAGCGATCCCCATTCATCTGAGCCGCTTCGGTTTGCGCGTGTGGGAGTCGGTGGACGGGCGCGCGCTGTGAGGCGAGGCGTAGAATTGCCCTGCGATGACACCAACGCCCGATCCGCGCTACTCCGATGACGACGAGTGGCGCCCATCGCGCACCTTGCCGGGGCAGTGGGAGGAAGAAGCTGAAGAGCCAAAGCGCGCGCTCAATCCGCTCCTGGTCGCGTGGAACGATCCGCGCACGCGCCCGTTGCTCTTGGTGAGTGGACTTGCGCTGCTGGGCATTGTGGCGCTGGCGTGCTTCATCCTCGCGCTGATCGTGCTGAGTGGGCGTTCCCTGGTGGTGGATCGCGAACCGCTGCCCGACGTTCGCGCGACGCCGACGCCAGTTGGGACGCCTGCAGTGCCCCCCGACGTCGTTGTGGTGCAAGCAAACGATACTCCCCTGCCGCCCGCGATCCCCGTGCGGCTCACCGTCGCTCAGCGTTTGCTTGAAGTGCGAGCGGTGGGCTTCGAGGGCGAGCGCTGGCAATACGATCGCACCGCCGAGGGCGTGGCGTATTGGCTGCCTGGCACGGTGGTCAACTTTGTGTTTGGACTCGCGCCAGTCGAGGCAAATCGTCGGATGCTCGCAACGCTGCGCCCAGAAGACCTGCTCGCATTGGAGACGATGAACGGAGTGCAGCGCTATCGCGTGGTGCGCGTCGAGCAGCTAGGCGAGGCAGAATTGCTGACGCGCTTTGCGCAGCAATCGCCAGGGTTGACCTTGTTCTTGCTCGAGGAAGGCGCAGCCCAGCGAACCGTTGTGACTGCGCGCTACGCGGATGAATCCACGCCCAACCAGCTCACCAGCGTCGGGGTGCCGATCAACCTTGGTGAGCTGCGCGTGCTCGTCACCGCGCATCGCCTGGTGCGTGGTTCGGACGTTGGCTTGCCGCCGGGGCGCAACTACTACCAGGTGGATTTCGAGATCGTCTCGCTGCTCACCGAGACGCAAATCTTGGATGCAGCGCAGTTTTTCTCCGAGTTGCGTGATGCCAGCGGCGCGGTGTATCCGCTCTCGCGCGCTGCCTCGTCGGCGGCAGGTGGGCGCGGCTTTACACAAGGCGCTCTGCAAGCAGGACAAACGCTCAACGCCACTGCCGGCTTCGAGGTGCCAGACACTTTGGTTGGGCCGGTGTTGGAGTGGCGCTTTGCGATCAACAAAGATACACCCTACGTGGCGCGCGTTGCGCTGCCTTACCGCGCGCTGGTGGTGACGCCCACACCTGCGCCAACGCCTGTGCCCGTCGCGGATGTCACGTTGCTCAACGCGAACATCTCGCCCGATGGCACCGAGCTGCGCGTGGTGGGTTTGGTGCGCAACCTGACGAACGCCCCGCTCAGCGGCTCGCTGCGCGATGTCGCGCTCCGCATGCCAGATGGGCAGTTCGTGCCGATCAACAGCACCTTGCCCGCCTTCCCGTGGGAGATCGCGCCGGGCGAGACGCTTGCGTTTCAGATCAACTTTGTGCGCCCGCCTGGCAGTGGGCCTGCTGTGTTCACGCTGTACGGTCAAAGTTTTGAGATCGGCGGGTTCTAGCGCGCTTAAGCGCGCATTGCGTGCGCGATCACTTGGGCGGCTGTGAGCACATCATCGCGCGTGACCCACACATGCGTCACGGCGCGCACGCGGCGCGGACCCAGCGGCAACATGCGCACGCGCTCCTGCGCGGCGCGTCGGCAGAGTTCGGCAGCATCGAACGGCACCTCGGGCGCAAGGTCGAAATACACCATGTTGGTCTGCACGCGCGCGACCTCGACGCGCAGCCCAGGAACGTGTGCAATGTGCTCCGCGAGCAGCCGCGCGTTTGCGTGATCCTCGCGCAGTCGGTCAACCATCTGCTCAAGCGCGACAATGCCAGCGGCTGCGATCACGCCTGCTTGCCGCATGCCGCCGCCCAACACCTTGCGCCGCCGATGCGCGCGCTGGATGAAGGCGCGCGATCCGCACAGCAAGCTGCCCACCGGCGCGCCAAGCCCCTTGCTGAGGCAAAAGGTCACGCTATCGGCGCCAGCCACAAGCGCCTTCACGTCCACGCCGAGCGCAACGGCAGCGTTGAAGAGGCGCGCGCCGTCAATGTGCACGCGCAAGCCACGCCTGTGCGCTAGGTCCACCACTGCCTGCGTGTACTCGGGCGTGAGCGCTGCTCCCACCATGCGGTTGTGGGTGTTCTCCAGGCAGACAAGGCGCGTCTCGGGGTAGTGTGCATCGTGAGGGCGAATTGCTTGCTCGATGTCCTCGAGGCGCAACGTGCCGTCGGGTTGGTTGGGGATCGCGCGCGGGTGAATGCCGCCGATCACAGCGCTGCCGCCGCCTTCGTAGAGGTAGATGTGCGCCTGATCACCCACAATGATTTCATCGCCGCGCTCGCAATGGGCGAGCAACGCGACCAAGTTGCCCATCGTCCCGCTAGGCACAAGCAGCGCTGCTTCAAACCCAAGCCGCGCTGCCGCCATCTCCTGAAGGCGATTAACAGTTGGATCCTCGCCGAACACGTCGTCGCCCACTTCTGCCGCGGCCATCGCCTCGCGCATTGCGGGGGTGGGGTGGGTGACGGTGTCGGAGCGCAGGTCAATCACGCCATTCAGTGCCATGGGCTGGATTGTAGGGCGGCTGGCTACGCTGCGGCGAGCAGCGCTTGCACTTGTTGGCGTGTTGGCGCGCCGGCTTGTGCGCCGCGTTGGGTTGCCTTGAGCGCAGCCGCCGCTGCCGCAAGGCGGATACGTTGATGAGCAGGCAAGCCCCAAGCAAGCGCCGCGCAGTAGGCGCCATGAAACACATCACCACATCCCGTGGTGTCCACCACCTCAACGCGAAACGCGGGTTGGTGATGGACGTCGTGGCCGTTGGTGGTGAAAAACGCGCCGTTCTCGCCATCTGTCACGGCGACCAGGGCGCGGTGTGGCGACCACAGCGCGCGCACAGCCTCAGCGGGAGTCTCCGCCTGCGTGAGCGTGGCTGCGAACTCCCAGCTCATCACCACGTGATCCACCAGCCTCAAAAGCACGCGCGCGCCAGGCAAGGCGCGTTCCACGTCTGCGACGATGGGCACACGACTTGCGCGCGCGATGAGGGCAGCGCGCAGCATCCCCGCCAAGCCGACGTGGTCCACATGCAGCACGCGCGCCGCTTGGATCAGCGCGGCAGGGGGCCAATGGGCAGCAGCGCCACATCGCGCTGGGTGCTCGGTGAAGATGTTGCGCGTAGGCGGCGCGTTGCCGATGATGATCGTGGAGCGAATGGGACCCGCGTCGGCGCGCACCAGACAGTGCGTGAGATCAACGCCCTCGCGCGAAAGCGTTGCGCGCACAAACTGCGAGGCTTCGTCTGTGCCGAGCATGCCAGCATAAGCGCAGCGCGCGCCGAGCCGCGCCGCTGCGATCAAGGCAGTGGCGGAGAGGCCGCCGCCCTGTCGCAGGCTTTGCCACACGCTCACCTTCACGTTGGGCGGCGGGTAGCGCTCGACGTAGAGCAAATGATCAACAGCGACGGCGCCGAGCGCCAATACGTCGAAATGCGGCGTGGTCATGCGAAGTAAGCCAACGCGCGCCGCAACTTCTCCTCAAAGTCCATCGCAGGATCGCGCGGCACTGAGGCGAGCGCGCGCTGGGCTTCGGCGAGGCTGTATCCGAGCGCTGTCAGCGCCGCGATCACCTCCGCGTCCACGCTGCTTGAGGGCGCAGCCTCTGGTGCTGCCTCCCAGCCTCCGAGCTTGTCCTTCAGCGCGAAAGCAATTTTCTCGGCGGTTTTCTTGCCAATGCCGGGCACGCGCGCGAGCGTCTCGATTTGTCGGTGCACGATCGCAGCGCGTAGGTCAGCAGGCGAGAGCGTCGAGAGCAACGCGAGCGCAGTGCGCGCGCCAACACCCGGCACACCGAGCAGCGTCACGAACATGCTGAGTTCCTCTTCGGTGCCGAACCCGTAGAGGGTCAACTCGTCTTCGCGCACGATGAGATGTGTGTGCAGCGTGCAGGGTTTGCCCTGCGCGAGTTGGCTGATTGTGCGCTGGGGGCACAGAACGCGAAACCCCACACCGCTCACATCAACGATGACAGCGGGCGGCTTTACGTCGAGGACGACGCCGTTTAGACGAGCGATCATCGGCTTTTGGGAAAGAAAAAACGCCCGTGTGGAGCGGGCGCTGTTGCAGGAGCCGACCCCGAAAGCTCACTCGCTCTCCGAGGAGACCGTGCTCTTCTCCGTGCTCTTCTCGCCCTCGCTCTTGCTGCTGCCGTTGGTGCTCTTGCGGCTGTCGGTGATGTACCAACCGCTGCCCTTGAAGGTCACCGCCACGGGTGTGACGACACGATGCACGCGCCGCTTGCCGCACTTGGGGCAGCGCTTCACGGGCGGATCGGAGAACTTCTGGACGCGCTCGAAGGTGTGACCACAATCGGGACAAGCGTACTGATACGTGGGCATGGCGTGCGCGATTATACGAAGGGGAAGATTAGCGATGCGTTGGAGCAACACGCGCTGACGCCCAGCCCAATCGTGCCCTTGCAACTTGGCGGCGCAAGGAACAACAAGGCGGCTAAAATAAGCACAACCTACCGCGCCGTAGGCACAACGCAGCTCGCGGTTTGTGTTTCCCACACCCTGGCATGACCCAGGAGGACAGACGCACATCATGATGGAGGTGATCACCCAATGAGTCGTCCATTTTTCACTCGTCAGCGGATTGCCGCTTTGCTTACAGTGAGCGCGCTTGGGCTTTCGGCGTGTGTGATGCAGGCGCCGCCCCCTGCTGGTCAGCAAGCGCCTGCACAGGCGCCCATGCAAGGGCCGCCAAAGGTGACGCACATCCGTTTTGCACTGGATTGGGCCATTGAAGGTCCCTCAGCACCATTCCTCATCGCGCTCGATAAGGGCTACTTCGCCGAAGAGGGGCTTTCGGTTGTGATCGATCGCGGCACGGGTTCTGCAGGCACAGTGACCAAGGTCGCCAGCGGCGCCTACGAGATGGGCTACGCCGACATCAACTCGATGATCGAGTTCAACGTGAAGAACCCTGACAAGGCGCTGCAAGCCATCGCCATGGTGTACAACACCGCGCCCATGACGGTCTTCACGTTGAAGCGCAACAACATTAACACACCGAAAGACCTAGAAGGCAAGAAGATCGGCGCGCCCGCAGGCGACGCAGGGCGCCGGCTGTTCCCGCTCTTTGCGAAGGCAGCAGGCATTGACCCAGACAAAGTGGAATGGGTGACGATGGAGCCAGCGCTCCGCGAGCCGACGCTCGCCAAAGGCGACGTGGATGCAATCACTGCTTTCTACGCAAGCGGTTGGTTCGGCTTACTGCGTAACAACGTTCCTCCCGAGGAGATCGTCGCCTTCATGTACAAGGACTACGGTTTGCCGCTTTACGGCAACGCTGTGATGGCTTCGCCGAAGTTCCTAGCGGAGAACGAAGCCGCGGTGAAGGGCTTTCTGCGCGCCCTCGCGCGTGGATGGCAAGAAGCGATCTCCAACCCAGAAGCGGCTATCGAGATCCTCAAGCGGCGCGAGCCGCTGATTGATGGCGAGATCGAGCTGCAGCGCCTCAAGATGGTGATCGCCAATCACTTCGTCACAGACGAAGTTCGCCGCAACGGCTTTGGCGCAGTGGACAAAGAGCGTTTGCAGCGCGCCATTGATCTAGTGGCAGAAGGGTTCGCGCTGCCTTCCAAGCCAGACGTTGATGCCGTGTTCACGGATCGTTTCTTGCCACCGAAGGATCAGCGCCTTGTGCCAGAGGGTGTGTAAGCTGCTCTGACTCGGACGGCCAACGTCATCCGCTGCCCATGACCGAAAGCCCGCCTTGTGTCGAGCTGCGCGAGGTCTCGCTGATCTACGCGAGCGATGGCAAAACCGTTCACGCTTTGGAGAACGTCTCGTTCAGCGTGCCCCAGGGCGCTTTTGTCGCCATCGCAGGTCCAAGCGGCTGCGGCAAGACCACCATCTTGCGCTTGGTCTCTGGGCTGATGCCCGCCACGCGCGGACAAGTGCTGATTGATGGGCAAGTGGTGCGCGGTCCTCAGAAGAAAGTGGGCATGGCGTTTCAAAACGCTTCATTGCTGCCCTGGCGCACGGCGCTGCAAAATGTGCTGTTGCCGCTTGAGGTGGTTCAACCCCATCGCGCCCAGTTCCGTACCCGGCGCAAAGAATACGAGGAAGAGGCGCACCGCTTGCTCCGCATTGTCGGGTTGGATGGCTTCGCGGACAAGCCGCCATATCAACTCTCTGGCGGGATGCAGCAGCGCGTCGCGCTCTGCCGAGCGCTGGTGCATCAGCCAGAGATCTTGCTGCTCGACGAGCCGTTTGCTGCATTAGATGCCTTCACCCGTGAGGAGCTGTGGGGTGTGTTGCAGGACCTTTGGACCGCGCGCCGCTGCACGGTGATCATGGTGACCCATGATCTGCGCGAGGCGGTCTTCCTCGCCGATCGCGTGATCGTCATGAGCAAACGACCGGGCACAGTGGTGAGCGACGTGACGATCGACCTGCCGCGCCCACGCGCGCTTGCAGATACGTTCTCGCCGCAGTTCGTCGAATACGTGCACCTGCTTTACGACCGCATCGGTGCCGCGCGCAACGGAGGGACATGATGAGCCAGGTGTGGCGACATCGCCTCAGCACCATCGCGCCGCCCGCGGTGGCGATCGCGTTGTTCTTCCTCGTGTGGGAATTGGGCTGCTGGCTGCTGCGGGTGGATGAGTTCGTGCTGCCGCGCCCAAGCGTCGCTTTTGCTGCGTACCTCAAGTGGCAACATGCGATCTGGCCAAACGCGCTGCAAACGCTGATGACTACCTTGGTAGGGCTAGCGCTGGCGATTGTGCTGGGCGTGGCGCTCGGCGCGATCATCGGCTACTCCGCCCTGATGTACCGCGCGCTTTACCCCGTGCTGATCGCGTTTAACTCGATCCCGAAGGCGGCGCTGGTGCCCGTGTTCGTGATCTGGTTCGGCATCGGCACGCTGCCTGCGATCCTCATCGCCTTCCTCATCTCATTCTTCCCGATCGCCGTCAACGTCGCGACGGGAATTGCAACGGTGGAGCCAGAGCTGCGCGATGTTTTGCGCTCGCTGGGCGCAAGCCAGTTCGATATCTTCCGCAAGGTGGGGTTTCCGCGCGCCGCGCCCTACTTCTTTGCCTCGCTCAAAGTGGCGGTGACCCTCGCGTTTGTTGGATCGGTGATCGCGGAGCTGGGGGCTGCCAACAGCGGCATCGGCAACCTCATGGTGATTGCAAGCTCTCGCTTTGAGGTTTCGCTCGTGTTCGCTGGTTTGATGGTGGTGGCGGCGATGGGGATCGCGCTTTACGCAGTGTTCGCGGCGCTGGAGCGGCGGATGGTGGCGTGGGCATATCGCAGTCGCTGAGGTACAACACAAACAACCCATGCGCGAGGCTTACCTGATCCCAGAGACGTTGGAAGAAGCCACGGCGCTGCTCGCGCGCTATCAAGGGCGCGCTCGCGTGGTCGGCGGCGGCACGGATTACTTCGTGGACGAAGCGCACAACGGCGCGCCTGTGCTGATTGACGTGACGCGCCTGCGCGGCTTGCGCGAGATCCGCGAAGAGCATGGCTACGTGTTCATCGGCTGCGGTGTGACGCACGCCCAGATCGCCGCTTCGGCGCTGTTGCAGCAGAGTGGCACAGCGCTGGTTGAGGCGTGTGGGCAAATCGGCGGACCGCAGGTGCGCAATGTGGCGACGCTCGCGGGCAACATCGCCCACGCGTTGCCCGCTGCTGATGGCACGCTTGCGCTGCTGGCATTGGGCGGCGAGATCCAAGTGGCGTGGCACGCCGAAGGCGAACTCCGCGCAGAATGGTGGCCGCTCGCCCGCGCATTCAAAGGCCCCGGGCAATCGGCAGTGGACAGCACCCGTCAGATCATCGCCGCGATGCGTTTCAAGCCTACGGGCGCAGGCGAGGCTTCGGCGTTTGCGCGCGTGATGCGCCCGCAGGGGGTTGCGCTGCCGATCATGGGGGTAGCGGCGCGGCTCAAGTTTGACGCCGAAGGGCGCATCGAAGCCGCCGCGATCGCCACTGGGCCGGCAGGACCTGTGCCGTTTCGCGCCGTGCAGACCGAGGCATTCCTCATCGGGCGGATGCTAGACGAGGCCACGCTCGACGAAGCTGCGCAGGTGCTGCTCGGCGAAGTGCACGTGCGCACCAGCCCGCACCGCGCCACAGCGGCGTATCGGCGCGCAGTGCTCCCCGTGTTGCTGCGCCGCGCGCTCACACAATGCGCCACGCGTGCCCAACGCACGTTGGCGATCCACGAGCGTTAATTCGGCAGAGGAGGAGAGAGGTGTGATGGCAAGGCTGACCTTGACGATCAACGGTGAAGTGCGCAGCGCCGAAGTTGCCCCAGGCGCGTTTCTCGCCGAGGTGCTGCGCGAGACGTTCGGGTTGACAGGCACCAAGATCGGCTGCAACGAAGCAGAGTGCGGCATCTGCACCGTGTTGGTGGATGGCGTGCCGGTGAATTCCTGCATCTATCCCGCGCTGAAGGCAAATGGCGCGCACGTGCAGACAGTGGAAGGATTGGCACAGAACGGGCAATTGCACCCGCTGCAACAGGCGTTCATCGAACACGGCGCGGTGCAGTGCGGCTTTTGCACGCCCGGCTTGCTCATGACGGCAAAGGCGCTGCTCGATCAGAACCCGAACCCGAGCGAAGACGACATCAAGCACGCGCTGAAGGACACCTACTGCCGCTGCACGGGCTACGTCTCGGTGATCAGCGCCATTCGTGATGCCGCAGCGCGCCTGCGCGGCGAACCGCCGATCCCGCCTGCCTTGCCGCACACGCGCGAACCGCTGCGCTTTGTCGGTCGCCCGCTGCCGCGCCCCGACGCGGTCGCCAAGGTGACCGGCGCAGCGAAGTACACCGACGACTACGTCTTCCCCAACATGCTCCACGGCGCGACGCTGCGCGCTGGCATTCCTCACGCCCGCATCAAACGCATTGACACAAGCAAAGCGAAAGCACTGCCTGGCGTGGTGGCTGTGCTCACGCACGAGGACGTGCCCGGCAGCAAGAACCACGGCTTGGTGTACGAGGATTGGCCCGTGCTGTGCTACGACAAGGTGCGCTACGTCGGCGATGCGGTCGCCATTGTCGCTGCGGAGACGCGTGAGATTGCTGAGCAAGCCATCAAGCTCATCGAGGTTGAGTACGAGCCGCTGCCAGTGGTGGACGATCCCGTCGCGGCATTGGCGCCCGATGCGCCTAAGGTGCACGAGCAGGGCAACTTGCTTAAGCATATTCACGTCGAGAAAGGCGACATTGAACAAGGCTTCGCTGAGGCGGACGTCATCGTCGAAGGCGAGTATCAAACAGCGACCACGGAACACGCCTTCCTCGAGCCGGAATGTTCGATCGGGCGCGTCACCGAAGACGGGCGCATCGAGGTGTACGTCGGTTCGCAGATTCCATACGCCGACCGCCGACAGGTGGCGAAGTCGTTGGGCGTGCCCGAGGAGCAGGTGCGCATCGTGGGCACGCTGATCGGCGGCGGCTTTGGCGGTAAAGAGGACATCGCGGGGCAAATTCACGCCGCGCTGCTGGCGAAGGTAACTGGGCGACCGGTCAAGATGCTCTATCGCCGCAGCGAATCGCTCATCTTCCACCCCAAGCGCCACGCGGTGAAGTTCAAGGTGAAGGTTGGCGCCAAGCGCGACGGCACGTTGACCGCGATGCGCATCGAGTTGTGGGGCGATACAGGCGCCTACGCAAGCTTGGGCGACAAGGTGATGACGCGCGCGGCAACGCACGCCTCGGGTCCCTACGAGGTCCCGCACGTGAAGATCGACTGCTACGCGGTGTACACCAACAACGTGCCCGCAGGCGCGTTCCGCGGCTTCGGTGTGACGCAGTCCGCGTTTGCCATCGAATCTGCGATTGACGAGCTGGCGCATCGGCTCGGCATCAGCCCGATCGAGATCCGGCGCAAAAACGCGCTGCGCATCGGATCGGTCACCAACACCGGCGCGGTGATCCGCGAGAGCGTAGGCTTGCTGGAGTGCATCGAGCGCGTGGAGCAAGCGCTGAAAGCCGAAGGCACGCCGTGGGTCTTCCGCAAGCCCGAGCAGCCCAACAAAGTGTATGCGTGGGGATTCGCTGCGGCGTACAAGAACACAGGCCTTGGCGGCGGCGCGCCCGACCGATCTGAGGTTGAAGTCGAAGCATTTGAGGACGGCACCGCGGAAGTGCGCACAAGCGCGGCGGAGATCGGGCAGGGGCTGGTTGGCGTGTTGGCGAGCATTGCTGCTGAGGAGCTGGGCGTGCCCTACGAGAACGTGCGCGTGTTGCTCTCTGACACCGACCGCACGCCAGACGGCGGTCCCACAACTGCCTCGCGCCAAACCTTCGTGACAGGCAATGCGGCGCGCCTGGCGAGCGTCAAGCTGCGCGAGCGCCTCGCAGCAGTCGCAGCGGAGATGCTCGATGTGCCCGTGGAAGCGCTGCGCTTTGAGGACGGCTATGTTCGCTACAACGGCAAGGCGGTGCGCCTCGCTGAAGTGGTGCGCCAAGCTCATGCTGAGGGCATCAGCACACGCCTGAGTCATCTCTACGAAGCGCCCAAGACGCAGCCGCTCGGCACCGGTGGCGATATGCACTTTGCCTTCAGCTATGCTGCGCAAGCTGCACTGGTGGAGGTGGACCTGGAGACTGGCGAGGTCAACTGCCTCAAAGTGATCAGCGCGACGGACGTCGGGCGCGCGATCAACCCGCTCGCCTTGCAAGGGCAAATCGAAGGCGGCATTGTGATGTGCCTGGGCAACGCACTCACCGAGGAGTTCATCCAAGAGAAAGGCGTGCCCTACACCAATCGCTTCGCTCGCTACAAGATGCCGAGCATCCGGCACACGCCACAGATCACCTCCTTCATCGTGGAAGACCCCACCGCCGAGGGGCCATACGGCGCGAAGGGCGTGGGCGAGATCTCCAGCATCCCCACCACGCCAGCGATCACCAATGCGATCTTCGCGGCGACAGGCGTGCGCGTGCGTAAGCTGCCCGTAGATCAAGACGCGCTTTTGCGCGCAATGCGTGTGCCATGACATGCCGCTTTTGAGCAAGCGAACGCGCTAGTCTTGATTACAATCCGCCACATCACGTTGCCCACTGCGAACGAATATGTCCAAGCGCAAAGAGTTGGAAGCGCGCCGTCGCGCCGAAGAGCGCAGGCGTGCGGTTCAGATCGGGGTCACGATAGTCGTCATCGTGCTTGTGGTTGTCGGTGGTGCTATTGTGCTGAGCACTGTGAGCGGTGGACAGCAGCCCGGCTTGCCACCCGTGCGCGCCGCGAGCTATGCTGAAACGCCGCCCAACGCAGAACCGCGCGCGCTCGCGTGGGGACCGGCTGATGCGCCGATCCGCGTCGAAGAGTACATTGACTATCAGTGCCCCGCGTGTGGTCTTCAGGCGCGCAACTTCGAGCCGGGCGTTGTGTCGGCGTTTGCCGCGAGCGGCAAGGTGCGCTATGAGGTGAAGTTCTTGGCGTTTCTCGAGGATCGCGTCGGTGGGCGTGAGTCGCGTGATGCTGCTCAAGCGGCGCTCTGCGCAGCAGAGCAAGACCGTGGCTGGCAAATGCACTACACCCTCTTCGCCAACCAACCGCCTGGCGGCGCCGAGAACGTCGGCAACTACAGCAAAGCGCGCCTGAAGGAGATGGCGGCGACCATCGCTGGGTTGGACACCGCTGCGTTTGCGGCATGCTTGGACAGCAACCGCTACGAGCAACAGGTGTTGCAGCAGCGCCGCGAAGCCGAACAACGCGGCGTGGATTCCACACCTACGTTCATCGTCAACGGGCAGCGTTTCCCTGGCGCGCGCTCTGCCGAGGACTTAAGGCAGATCTTCGCGCAGGTGGCGCCACAGGTCACGTTCCCATGAGCGCACGATGAGCGACTTGCCCGCTTACCCGCCGCAAGGGCGCACGCCACGACCTGCGATCTGGGCTGATGTGCCTGATGCACTTTGGGACGATTGGCGATGGCAGCTCAGCCACCGCTTGAACACGGTTGAGGACTTCGCGCGCCTCATCAACCTCACGCCTGAAGAGATCGCCGGGCTGAGCGCGCCCAACAAGTTCCGCGTGGACGTAACGCCCTACTTTGCCTCGCTCATTGACCCCGATGATCCCGACTGCCCTGTGCGCCTGCAAGTGATCCCTCGCGCGCGTGAGCTGGAGGCATTCGAGGGCATGATGACGGACGCGCTCGCTGAGGACGCGCACTCGCCCGTGCCGGGCCTGGTGCACCGCTACCCTGACCGCGTGCTCATGCTCGTCACCACGCAATGCGCGTCATACTGCCGCTACTGCACGCGCAGCCGCATCGTTGGCGATTACCACGCCAACTTCAGCCGCCACGATCACGACCAGCAGATCGAGTACATCCGCCGCACGCCCCAGGTGCGCGATGTGTTGCTAAGCGGTGGCGACCCGCTCACGCTGCCGCAGGCGGTGCTCGAAGATCTGCTCCGCCGCTTGCGCGCTATCCCACACGTCGAGATCATCCGCATCGGCACGCGTGTGCCGGTGTTCTTGCCGCAGCGCATTACGGATGATCTCGTGGAGATGCTGCGCAAATATCACCCGCTGTGGATGAACATCCACGTGAACCACCCCAAAGAGATCACGCCTGAGTTGGCGCGCGCCTGCGCCAAGCTCGCTGATGCTGGCATCCCGCTCGGCAACCAAAGCGTGCTGCTTGCGGGCGTCAACGATCACCCGAACACCATCCTCAAGCTGGTGCACGAGCTGGTCAAAATGCGCGTGCGCCCCTATTACCTCTACCAGTGCGATCTCGTGCGCGGTTCGGGTCACTTCCGCACCACGATCGCCGCAGGGTTGGAGATCATGGAGGCGCTGCGCGGGCATACCAGCGGCTACGCCATCCCCACCTACGCGGTTGACCTGCCCGGCGGTGGTGGCAAAGTGCCGGTCATGCCGAATTACCTCATCGCGCAATCGCACGACCGCCTGGTCTTCCGCAACTTCGAGGGTTACATCAGCACCTACATCGAGCCCACTGACTACCAGCGCCCGAAGAAGACCAAGTGGGTTCCCGATCTTCCGCTTGCGCAGCATCAGCAGCGCGGCGTCGCTAGCTTGCTGGCCGGCGAGGCAAACACGATCCAGCCCGAGGGCTGGCAGGCGCTGCACACGCAGCGCGCAGAGACGGAGACGCCTTCGGCTGCGCCCCCGTCCAACGAAGAGCAAAAAACGGAAATGCCGATCTGGATGCGGGTGCATTGACCAGAAAGAGGATTCACCATGAAGCGATCCGAGATCAACACCATCATGCGCGAGGCAGACGCCTTCTTGCGCACCATGCGCTTTCACCTGCCACCGTGGGCGTACTGGTCGCTCGACGACTGGCGCGCCCATCGCGCCGAGGCGCAAGAGGTGATGCGCCGACGGCTCGGCTGGGACATCACCGACTTCGGGCAGGGGCGATTCGAGTCGCTTGGGCTGTTTCTCTTCACCTTGCGCAACGGCACGCTTGAGGCGCTGCGCGCTGGGCGCGGCATGTGCTACTGCGAAAAGGTGCTGATTTGCGAGCCGGGGCAAATGATTCCGCTCCACTACCACTGGACCAAAACCGAGGACATCATCAACCGCGGTGGCGCTGACCTCATGGTCCAGGTGTACAACGCAACACCAGACAACCAACTCGCGGAAAGCGAGGTGCGCTTGCTCTCCGATGGCATCTGGCGCACCGTGCCTGCGGGTAGCATCCTGCGTCTGCGTCCTGGTGAGAGCGTGACGCTCGAGCCGTATTGCTGGCATCGCTTTTGGGCGGAGGGCGGACGCACACTCGTCGGTGAGGTCTCGCTGGTGAACGACGACCAAAACGACAACTGTTTCTACGAGCCTGTGGGGCGCTTCCCGACGATTGAAGAGGATCAGCCGCCGCTGTATTTACTCGTGAACGATTACGAGCTCTTCGGGCTGGTCGAGCGTTGAGCTGAGGAGGGGGTCATGCCTGCTTACGTGATCGCCGATATCGAGGTGCTGGACCCGGTCGAGTACGAGGACTACAAGCGGCTTGCGGCGCCGACCGTTGCTCAGTTCGGTGGGCGGTATCTCGTGCGAGGAGGGGCTGTAGAGACGATCGAAGGCGAGTGGCAGCCGCAGCGCATCGTCGTGATCGAGTTCCCGAGCATGGAGCAGGCGCGCGCTTGGTATTACTCCGAAGCATACACGCACGCGCGCGCCATCCGACACCGCACCGCGCGCTCGCGTTTGATCTTCGTGGAAGGACTGCCGCCCACGCCGTAAAACAGCGTTCAAACGCTGGCGAGCCGCTCGACGATCAGTTGTGCCACGCGCGGCGCGTCCACGCGCATCAGGCAATTCACCGGTGGCGTGTCGAGGAATCGTCGCCGCCGATCGGCAATCGTCATCCCTTGCGCAGGGCCCTCAGTTGCTACCACCACGCTCCAGTGCTCGCCCTCAAACAGCGTCGGGTCAATCACGTATGCCATTGCTGAGGGGTCGTGTGTGTCAATTTGACCGTTGGGGTAGCCGTAACGGCGGCGATGGGCTTCTTGGTAAAACGGCGCGATCTGCGCGACGAACTTGCCGAACCGCCCCGCGGCGCGCAGGCGGGCAAAGTCGTTGTCGTCCATCTTGACTTGCATGGTCACGTCCAAGCCGACCATCGTGAGTGGGAAGCCAGCGTTGAAGACCATCGCGGCGGCGTGCGGATCGGCGTGAATGTTCGCTTCTGCGACGGGTGAGACGTTGCCAGGCATGCTCACGCTGCCGCCCATGATCACCACCTCGCGCACCGCCTGCACGATGCGCGGCTCAAGCTGAAGCGCGAGCGCGAGGTTCGTGAGCGGACCGACGGCGAGCAACGTGATCGCGCCGGGATGCGCCATGATGGTCTCAGCGATGAACTGCGCGGCGGGCACTTCGATGGGCTTTAGGTTGGGGTCAAGCACGTCATGCCAGCCGATGTTGCCCATGGCGTCGTCGCCGTGCACGTGTTCGGCGGTGCGTTGGAGCGGCAACACCATCGGGCGCGCTGCGCCGCGCGCGACGGGAATGTCGGCGCGTTCGGCGAAATGCAACAAGTTGAGCGCGTTGCGCGTGGTCGCCGCGATGGTGCTGTTGCCGAAGACAGTGGTCACGCCGATCACCTCGATCTCAGGTGAGGCGAGCGCGAGCAACAGCGCCATGGCGTCATCCACACCAGGGTCTGTGTCGAAGAGAATGCGCTTGCGGCTCATGGTTTGGTCGCTATGCTCAAATGGTGGGGAGCGTGTGGAGCGCGCGCGCGATCGCGGCGGCGACGCGCGCGTTGTTGCGCAGCAGCGCCATGTTGGCGCGCACGCTGGCGCCTTCCGTGAGGCGCGCGATCTCTGCGAGCATGAACGGCGTTGCGGCTGCGCCGCGTATCCCAGCGGCGTCCGCGCGTCGTTGCGCCTCTGCAATGGCGGCTTCAGCGACTTCAGCAGGGAGCGCAGCTTCTTCAGGCACGGGCACACACACCAACTCGCCACCAGGCGCGCCCAACGCGCGGCGCGCACGCACAATGCGCGCCACATCCTCGGGTGTGTCCACGCGCGCGTCCACGGGCAAGCCGCTGCTGCGCGCGAAGAACGCCGGCAGCGTGTCGGTCTGGTAGCCGATCACGGGCACGCCAAGCGTCTCGAGGTGTTCGAGCGTAAGCGCAAGGTCGAGCAGCGCTTTAGGCCCCGCGCATACCACCGTGACGGGCGTGCGCGCTAGCTCGGTGAGGTCGGCGCTCACGTCGAACGGATGTCCGCGATGCACACCGCCGATGCCGCCGGTTGCCATGACGTGAATGCCGTGCTTTGCTGCGAGGAAGATCGTTGCTGCGACGGTGGTGGAGCCAGTCTCGCCGCGCCCGAGGACGATGCCGAGGTCGCGCGTGCTGCACTTGCGCACGTTTGGCGCTTGCGCAAGGGCGCGAATTTCGTCCTCGCTCAAGCCTACGCGCACCTGTCCGTTGAGGATGGCGATCGTGGCAGGTTGGGCGCCATGCGCGCGCACGATGCGCTCCATCTCCAGCGCGATGTGCACGTTGTCGGGGTAGGCGAAGCCGTGAGTGATGAGGGTAGATTCGAGGGCAACGACGGGCTGCTGCACGCAGTGGTGACGGCAGGATTCGAACCTGCGACACGAGGCTTATGAGTCCCCTGCTCTACCAGCTGAGCTACGTCACCAAATAAGCGCCGTCATTATAACACGCGCGTGAACAAGCTCAAGTGCGCCTCATGCCGACGAGCCTTCGCTCGCGCTTGGTGCCCCCTCGATCACGATCACCGCTTCGCCTTTCGGCGGGCGCGTTTCGACCTGCGCGCGCAGTGTGCTGAGCGTGCCGCGCTCGATGCGCTCGAACATCTTGGTCAGCTCAAACGCCAACGCCGCGCGCCGATCGCCGAAAACGGCAAGCGCGTCCTCCAGCGATTCTGCCAATCGGAACGGGCTTTCGTAGAAGATCAACGTGTGCGGCGAGGCGCGGTCTATGGCGAAGAAGCGACGCCGAGCGCCAGATCGGCGCGGTGGGAAGCCGCGAAAGGTGAAGCTATGGGTCGGCAAGCCGCTCAGCACCAGCGCCATGACAAACGCCGTCGGTCCGGGGATCATCGTGAACGGCAGCCCCTCTTCGATGCACCGCCGCACCAGCACGAAGCCGGGGTCGCTGATGCCGGGTGTGCCGGCGTCGCTCACGAGTGCGACGGTGCGCCCCTCGCGCAACAGCGCAAGGATGCGCTCTGCTGCACGGCGTTCGTTGTGCTCGTGGAACGAAAGTTGTGGGCGTTCGATGCCTAACCGTTTCAAGAGAACGCCGGTGTGTCGTGTGTCCTCGCTGGCGATCACGTCGGCGTTGCGCAGCGTCTCAATGGCGCGCTGGCTAATATCGCCGAGGTTGCCGATGGGCGTTGCGACGAGGTAGAGCACGCTACAGCACTCCTTTGGTTGAGGGGATAGCGTCTGCGCGGCGCGGGTCAATGCGTGTGGCGGCGTCGAGCGCGCGCCCAAGTGCTTTGAACAGCGCCTCAGCTTTGTGATGATCGTCGCGTCCGTAAGCGATGCGCGCGTGTAAGTTCATGCGCGCGTGCACGGCGAGCGTCTCGAAGATGTGCGGGATGAGCGTGGTCTCGAGCGCGCCGACGCGGTCGTTGCGGAAGCGTCCGCGGAAGACGCTGTATGGTCGCCCGCTCAGGTCCACGATCACGTGCGCCAGTGCCTCGTCCATGGTGACCCAAGCATCCGCCATGCGCACAATCCCCTTGCGCTCGCCGAGCGCGCGGTCGAGCGCTTGCCCCAACGCGATCGCGACATCCTCGGCGGTGTGGTGTGCGTCAATGTGCAGGTCACCTTCGGCGTGCACGCTGAGGTCGAACAGCCCGTGATGCGCAACGTGATGCAGCATGTGGTCGTAGAAGCCGATGCCGGTGTGAATGTCTGCGCGTCCGCTGCCGTCGAGGTTCAGCGACACGCGCACGCGCGTCTCGTGGGTGACGCGCTCAACGGTGGCGATGCGCGCGCTCATTGCAGGATCGCCTCCAGCGCTTGCATCAGCGCGTCGGTGTGCTCGGGCAACCCAATGCTGATGCGGATGCAATCGCGCAGACCCTCTTTGTCGAAGTAGCGCACCAGCACGCCGTGCTGCTCAAGCGCAACCTTCAAGCGGCGCGCTGCGCTCCAACTTGGGTCGCCAGCGTCCACGTGCACCGACTCCGCGATGCGGCACAACACGAAGTTGGCTTGGCTCGGGAAGATGTGAAAGCCGGGGAGCTGCGCGAGCAGCGCGCGCAGGCGCTCGCGCTCGGCGACGATGCGCGCGACGATCTCGCGCAAGTAGGCGGGGTCGCTCAGCGCGGCGATGGCAGCGGCTTCGCCAGCGACGTTGGGCGTGTAGGGCTGCTTGATCTTCCAAAGGTGCGGCGCGAGTTTTTCTGGAAACACGCCATACCCAACGCGCAACCCAGCAAGCCCTGCCAACTTGCTGAATGTGCGCAGCACGATGAGGTTGTCGTGATGCCTGACCCAATGCGCGTGCCCAGGATGATCGCTGAAGTCAATGTAGGCTTCGTCGAGCACCACCATGAGCGGCAGCGCAAGCAGGCGCTCGAGGTCGGCGTCGGCGATGAGGGAGCCGTCGGGATTGTTCGGGTTGGCGATGAAGAGCAGCTTGGCGTTTGGCGTGCTCCGCGCGACGTGCTCCACAGCGTCCACATTGATCGAGAAGTCGGCGCGGCGCGGCACAGGCACGTAGCGCGCTCCAGCGACGTCTGCCTGCCAGCGATACATGCCGAACGTCGGCGGCAAATCAAGCACGGCATCGCCAGGCGCGACAAACGCGCGCACAACGAGATCGATCAGTTCGTCTGCGCCGGCGCCGCCGATGATGTGCACAGGCGGTAAACCAAGATAGCGCCCGACTGCCGTGCGGAACGCGGTTTGGTCTGGGTCGGGGTAGATGTTGATCGGCAGCGCACCAGCAAGCGCCGCGCGCGCGGCAGGTGGGGGACCATATAGGTTTTCGTTGGCGTCGAGCTTCACGATTCGCTCCTCGGGGCGTCCGAGGCGTTGCGCCAGCACCGAGAACGGCACGATGGGCGTGTAGCCCTGCATGGCGCGCAGGTGTGGGCTGAGCAAGGTTTCGGGATCAAACTTCACGGGGCGCATTATCCCGCTTAGTAGAAGTATTCGATGCGCCAGCCGCGTTGCGCGGCGTAACGTGCTAGCTTCCAATCGGGGTTCACGGCGACAGGATGACCGACCACTTCCAGCAGCGGAAGGTCTGTGTACGAGTCGGTGTAAAACGTGCACTCGCGCAGCGGAACGCCATGCTCGGCGGCGACCCGTTCGCCCCAGTAACGTTTGCCAGACCCAAAACACGCTTCGCCAACAATCGCACCCGTGAAACGCCCATCAACAACTTCAAGCTCAGTGCAGCGGTAGGGGATGCCGAGATGCGCAGCAAGCGGTGCGACGACGAATTGCGTCGAAGCCGAAAGCACCATCACAAGGTCGCCGCGAGCTTGATGTTCGCGCAACTGAGTTAACGCCTTTGGCGCGATGTAGTGCACCAGTTCCGCTTGCACCCAAGCCTCGCAGAGTTGTTGCGTGAAGTGCGCATCGCCGCCCTTGATGCGCTGGCTGAGCCGCGCCATCGCGCGCGGGAAGTCCATGCGGTTGAGCGTGTATTGCGCGCTCACCCACGCGACCCACAGCACTTCACGCAGCGAGATCAAGCGCTTGCGCCACAAATGCTTGACGTAGAGGCTGCTGCTGCTGGCGCGCAGCAGCGTCTTATCAAGGTCGAAGAAAGCGATGCCCATGGCTATCCTCAGGCGTGGAGCAACGTCGTCGCCAGGCGCTCGTTGGGGTGTGGGGCAGGGTGCGCGCGGCTGAAGTGCTCCGCGCCGTTCCCACGGCGGAACAGCAACTGCGACACCCAACTTTGCCGACCCAGCGGGAGTTGGCTTGCGTGGCACGCTGAAGCGCGCTGCTTCACGGACAGGTAACGCCGCACATCCACGCGCGCATTTACGGGCACTTCCCAACTTGCGATTTGCACCAAGTCAATGTCCCGGTTGCGACCAAATCGGCGCGGGTCTTGCCCCGTGAGCCGCAGCAGCCAAATGCCCAGCTTCATCCACTGCTTCGGGATCACGAAGAAGAACAGGGTGGGCGCGTGTGATACGGTCTCCTGTGCGACGACATGACCGCCTGGCAATGGGCGCCAGCGCACGCCGTAGATCTGCGTAAAGGCATGGAGCACTGCCTTGTGCACGGCGATGTGATCGGGGTGTCCGTATCCGCCGAAGGGATCGTGCGTGATCACGACATCGGGGCGCACATGCTCAAGGTGCGCCGCGATGCGCGCAGCGACGACCTCGACCGGCGTTCGAGCGAGGCAATCCGGCGCGTCGCCGCGAATGCCCGAATCGCGGAAACCGAGGAACTGCACATCGGCTAAGCCAAGCACCTGCGCCGCGCACATCAGCTCTGCGGTGCGCAGCTCGCCAACGTCGCGGTAGCCGTTGAGGTGCAATGTGTCCACCGTGCCTGCTTCACCGCGCGTTGCGCAAAGGTAGTGCACGCGCGCGCCCTCAGCGGCATATCGCGCGAGCGTGCCGCCTGGTCCGAACGATTCATCGTCGGGGTGCGCAAAAATCGCAAGCAGTGTCGGCATGGTCGCAGCAGAAGTATAGGCGCGCTGAGGGCTCGGCTGTGGGCGGTCTTGGAAAAGTGCAGCACCACTACAATCGTGCCCATGAGCATCACGCCCGATCAACGCAAAGCCTTGCAACACGACGTTGAGGCGAACCGCAACGCCATCATCCGCTTCCTGCGCGAGATCTGCGCCATCCCCAGCATGGATTCCCAAATCCGCGCCGTTGGCGAACGCGTTGCAGAAGAGATGCAGCGCCTTGGGTTCGACGAGGTGCGGTGGGACGTGCAAGGGAACATCCTCGGGCGCATTGGCAATGGCGCGCGCGTCATTGTTTTCGACTCGCACCTCGACACGGTTGGCATCGGCGACCGCAGTCAGTGGGCATGGGATCCGTTTGAAGGCAAGGTCGAAAACGGCGTGCTCTTCGCGCGCGGCGCGTGCGATGAGAAGAACAGCACGCCGGGCATGGTGTATGGGCTTGCGCTCGCGCGCGATCACGGCTTGCTCGAGGGTTGGACGGCGTACTACTTCGGCAACATCGAAGAGTGGTGCGACGGCATCGCGCCGCGCGTGTTCGTGGAGCACGACCCCAAAGTGCGCCCCGATTTTGTGGTGATCGGCGAGCCGACACGCATGCAGGTGTATCGCGGGCATAAAGGGCGAGTGGAGCTGCAAGTTACCGTGAAAGGGCGCAGCGCACACGCAGCCAGCAATTGGCTCGGTGATAACGCCATCTACAAAGCGCTGCCGATCATCGCAGGCTTGCGCGACCTCGACGCGACGCTGCGCGTAGATCCCTTCCTCGGCAAGGGCACGCTCACCGTGAGCGACATGAAGGTGAGCACGGCAAGCATCAACGCCGTTCCCGATCAGGTCACGCTGTTCATTGACCGCCGGCTGATCCCTGCGGATTCGATTGCTAGCGCGATGGCTGAGGTGCAAAGCGTGATCGAGCGCAGCGGCGTGAACATAGCCGACGTTTCGCTGAGTGTGCTGAAGTACGCCGAGCCGAGCTGGAACGGCTTCGTGCTCGAGGTGGACAAGTATTACCCAGCTTGGGTCTTGGAGGAGTCGCATCCGCTGGTGCAGGCTGCGCTTGACACCACCGAGCTCGTGTTCGGGCGGCGCGCCACGACGGGCAAGTGGGACTTCTCCACCAACGGCACGTACTGGGCGGGCATTGCCGGCGTTCCGAGCATTGGCTTTGGTCCAGGCGATGAGCGCTACGCGCACAGCGTGCTCGACCAGGTGCCGCTGGAGGACGTGGTGCAATCCACGCTGTTCTATGCTGCGCTGCCGGCAGTGCTGCGCGCGCGCCTATGAGGCAAAACAAAAGCGCCGCACAGCGCGGCGCAGAGATGGGAGCGACAGGACTCGAACCTGTGACCTTTGCGATGTCAACGCAACGCTCTGACCAACTGAGCTACGCCCCCAGAGCGATGCTGAATTATAGCAGAGGAGCAAATCACAGCGAGCGGCGAGAGCGGCTAACGAGTTCCATGGCCTGCTCGAAATCCTGCGCACGCAGCCCGAGTAGAGGGAGGCGCTGCGACACGCGCTGCCCAGGGAGACGAGCAACTACGTTAGATCGAGGCAGACCTCGAGCAAGCGCGTGCTCTTCAGGCGGCAGCGTTCGAGCGCAATCGAAGTTTGTAGCGGGCTTGCGCTACAATCCCTCGCAGCAATGAACGTCGCCGACCTCGAGACTGTTCTTCCTTTTCTCTTGCTTGCAACGGGTGGTGTCGCACTGCTGCTGGTGGATTTGGCGGTTCCCCAAGCGCGAAAGTCGCTCACAGGTTGGCTCGCGTTTGTCGTTGCCCTAGCTGCCGGCGTCTCTGCGCTGGCGCTGGTGAGCGGGAAGACCATGAAGGGGTTTGCTGGCATGGTCCAAGCAGACGCCTTCGCTTACTTTGCCGATGTGCTGCTATGCGTAGTGGCAGCGTTGGTGATCCTGCTCTCGCTGCGCTACCACACAGCGCGCGGCTTGATGCGCGGCGAGTTCTATCCGCTGCTGCTGCTTTCGCTCAGCGGGATGTCGCTCGCGGTGCACGCGGCTGATTTGCTGGTGGTGTTTCTCGCCATCGAGCTGCTCTCCATCCCGCTCTACGTGCTGAGCGGTTTTGCGCGCCCACGCCTCGAGAGTGAGGAAGCAGCGCTCAAGTACTTCCTCACAGGTGCGTTTGCGTCTGGGTTTTTGGTGTATGGCGTTGCGCTCATCTACGGCGCGAGCGGCACAACCGCGCTGGGTGACCTGCGCGCTGCGCTCCTCGACAACCCAGCACTGACCAGCGATGCGTTGCTCATGGCTGGGCTTGCGTTGGTGATGGTGGGGCTGTTGTTCAAGATCGCGGCTGTGCCCTTCCACTTCTGGGCGCCCGATGTGTACGAAGGCGCGCCCACCACGGTGACGGCATTCATGGCGACGGCGACTAAAGCTGCGGCTTTCCTCGCGCTGATGCGCGTCGTCGCGGGGTTTGCTGCGTTATCGCCCTCCCTCGCGCAGCCCTTCGAAGTTGCTGACGCCCTGCGCCCCATGCTTGCGTTGATCGCTGCGATCACCATGATCGTGGGCAACGTCACCGCGCTGGCGCAGCAAAACGTTAAACGCATGTTGGCCTATTCCAGCATCGCGCATGCCGGCTATGCCCTTGCAGGCGTAGCCTCAGGCGATGCGACGGCGGTGCTTTTTTACCTCGCAGCATACGCTTTTGCCACGCTCGCAGCGTTTGTGGTGTTGATTGCTGTGGGGAGCACGGAGGGCAACGAAGATCATCGCTACGAGGCTTATGCTGGGCTTGGGCGCCGCGCGCCGTTGCTCGGCGTGATCATGGCGCTGGCGATGTTCTCGCTCATCGGCATCCCGCCGACGGCTGGATTTGTCGGTAAGTACTTCCTCTTCCGTGCAGTGGTGGCATCCGACCTGACGTGGTTGGCCGTGATCGGCGTGTTAACCAGCGCCCTTTCGGCGGCGTTTTACCTGCGCGTGCTGATGGTGCTCTTCATGCGCGAGCCAGAGACGGCGCCAGAGGCAGAACCGGCTGCGCTCGCCGCTGACGCACCGCGCATGGTCGCGGCTTACGTGAGCGCAGCAGCAGTGTTGCTGATCGGTGTCTTCCCTTCGGCTGTGCTCGCACTGCTGACTGGTGGCGAGCTGGTCGCGCTCGTGCGATAACTTCCCCGCGAGGTGATGTGCGATGCCCGTGTACGAGTATCGCTGTTCAGCATGTGGGCAAGTCTTCGAGCAGTGGTTTGTCTCCATGGCGCGCGCACAACAGGCGCGCCCGCAATGCCCAGCCTGCGGCAGCCGACGCGTGCGCCGCAAGATCGCCGCGCCGCAACGCGCGCGCGTGGGTGAAGGTGCCGGAGCCGTAGCCGAAGAAGAAACACCCGTCAGTGAACCACGCCTGTTCGGTCGCAAGGAACTCAACGAGGTCATTCAGCAGAAAAAGAAACAAGGATTGCTCTGATGGAGCGCGCCGCTGTCTGCGATTACGAAGGGTACGACTACCGCGCGCGTTTTTGGCGTGCTGCAAACCGCGCCTACGAAGACGCAGCCGAACGGCTCGCGCTTACGCGATTGTTGCCGCCGCGCGGTCGGCGCCTGATCGAGCTCGGCGCGAGCTTTGGTCGCCTTGCCGAATGCTACGCAGGGTATGACGAGGTGATCCTGCTCGACTACGCGCGCACCGGCTTGGAGCAAGCCATGCAGCGCTGGGGGAGTGACCCGCGCTTCCACTTCGTGCTCGCAGACATTTACCATCTTCCTTTCGTCGCAGGCGCGTTCGATGCGGCGGTGATGGTCCGCGTGATGCACCACATCGCAAACGTGCCCGCAGCATTACGCCAAATCCGGCGCGTGCTAGCGGAAGGCGGCGTGTTTGTGCTTGAGTTCGCCAATAAGCGGCACCTAAAGGCCATGCTGCGCTATGCCCTGCACCGGCAAGCATGGTCGCCCTACGACCTCGAGCCTTATGAGTTTGAGACGCTGCACTTCGACTTTCACCCACGCTGGATGGCAGCGCAACTGCGCGCGCAAGACCTCCACATCGAATCTGCGCGCGCGGTGTCTTATCTCCGTCTAGGCGTGCTCAAGCAGCGTATGCCGCTGCGCTGGTTGATGATGCTGGAGCGCGTGCTTCAGCGCACCGCTGCGCTTGGCGTGTACTCGCCGAGCGTGTTTTGGCGGCTGCGCGCCGGCCGGACAAACGATCTGGCAACCTTGCCGCCGCTGGAGGCGATTTTTTGCAGTCCCCGCTCTGGGCATCCGCTGCGCCGCGAGGGAGAGAGCTGGGTGTGTGATGCCGACGGCACACGTTGGCGCATTGAGGGACGCTTGCACGACTTCAGAGCGCCGCTCCCTGCGTAGTGCTTCCGAGGTCCTCAAGCACACAACGCGCAGCCGCCATGCCAGAGAGCGTGACCAGCGGCACGCCGCCGCCAGGGTGCACGCTGCCACCGGCGAAATACAGCTTGCGAATGCGTGGGTCGCGGTTGTTAGGTCGTGCAAATGCGGCGAAGCGCGTATTCGACGAAAAGCCATAGATCGCGCCGCGGTATCCGCCGAACGTGCGCTGCAAGTCTAGCGGTGTCCAGTGTCGCTCGACGACGATCTCTGGTGCTGGTTCACCGATGCGCGCCATCCATTCGCGTAGGGCGTCCTTAACGCGATTCGCATAGGCATCAATGTTAGCTTGCCAATCGAAGCCGCCTGAGAGCGCAGGAGCATTCACGAGCACGAACCAGTTCTCATGACCCGCGGGCGCATGCTCGGGATCGGTCTTGCTGGTGATGCAGAGGTAGAGCGTTGGGTTTTCAGGCGGCACGCCGCGCGTGAAAATGTCTGCAAACTCGCGTGGGTAGTCTTGGCTGAAGAAGATGTTGTGGTGCGCGAGCTGCTGAAAGTGCCCACGCACGCCGAGCAGCAGCACAAAGCCGCTGCATGAAGGCTCGGGGAAGCGCCGCTGAGCCACTGAGGCAGGTAACAACGTTTGTTGGGCAAAAGCGTAGTCGGCGTTGCAGACGACAGCATCAGCGCGCACAAAACGCTCCTCCGCCAAGATCACGCCTTCCGCGCGCTGGTTGTGCACCACAATCTGTTTCACTGGCGTCTCATAGTGGACCTCGACGCCCAGCTCGGTGGCCAGATGCTCAAACGCGCGCGCCAACTGGAACACGCCGCCGCGTGGATACCATGCACCCTGTGCCATCTCCACAAAGGCGATCACGTTGAGCGTCGCGGGCACGCGATAGGGCGAGGAGCCGTTGTAAGTGGCAAAGCGGTCGAAGAGCTGGATCAGGTGAGGTGATTTGAAGTGCGCGCGCACGGCTTGGTGCATTGTGCGCAGCGCGTCGATCTTGAGCACATCGGCGATGGGCAAGCGGAACAGATCGCGCAGGGTGGGTTTGTGCCTGAACAGAAACGGCTCGCGCACGATCTCGTACAGCCGTTGCGCATAGGCAATGAATGTGCGGTAACGCTGCGCCTCGTCTGTGCCGAATCGTTCGGCGATGCGCTGCTGCATGGCTACAAGATCGGCTGTCGCGTCGAGCACTGTGCCATCGTGCCAGAAGTAGCGCGTGAGCGGCTCGATGGGCATAAGCTCTAGGTAGTCTTCAAGGCGGCGGTTGGCGAGAGCGAAGAGCTGGTCGTACACAAAGCGCATGGTGATCACCGAAGGCCCTGTGTCCCAGCGGAAGCCGCCTGCGCGCACCTCACCCATCTTGCCACCAGGGCGGTCGAGTTGTTCGTATAGCGTGACGCGCAGACCACGCGCAGCAAGCGCGATGGCAGCGCTTAGTCCGCCAATGCCTGCGCCGATGACGACAACGTGTGGCACGCCCATATAACAAGGGCTGATGGTAGGCTAGGCTGAAGTCGGACGAGCGCGCGCGGCTGGAAAACTCAGATTTTCCCCAACGCTTTGAGCACAGCGCTCGGCTTCATCGGCAACACGTTCATACGCACGCCCACCGCGTGATAGATCGCGTTGGCGATCGCAGCCGCTGGCGGCACAATCGGCACCTCGCCGACACCCTTCACGCCGAAGGGATGGTTGGGGTTGGGCACTTCGATCAACACGGTCTCGATCAGGGGCAAATCGAGCGCGGTGGGGATGCGGTAGTCAAGCAAGCTTGCGTTGAGCAAATGCCCTTGCTCGTCGTATACGTATTCTTCGCTCAACGCCCAGCCAATGCCTTGTGCCACGCCACCGTGAATCTGACCTTCGACGTAGTCGGGGTGGATGGCGCGCCCCACGTCTTGGGCTGCGGTGTAACGCAGGATTTGCACTTTGCCCGTCTCAGTGTCCACTTCTACATCCACGACATGCGTCGCCAAGCCAGGCACAGCGCCGTGCGTGTTGACCGACACGCTCACGCTGATCGGTCCGCCGGTCTCCTCCAGCTTTGCGCATAGTTCCTTGAATGTGATCGAGTGCCCAGCGTAGCGGTAAACGTTGCCCTCCACCTCGATGTCGTCCTCAGGCACGTCCCACAATTGCGCGGCGCGGCGCTTCATCTCCCTGATGATCTCCTTGCCGAGGTGGTATGCGGCGATGCCCGAGCCGTAAGTAGTGCGGCTGCCGCCGGTGGCGTCGTTGTAGCCCACTGTTTGCGTATCGCCCACCATAGGTCGCACGTCTTCGTAGTCAATGCCGAGCGTCTCGGCAAGCTGCATGGCGAGCGAGGCGCGTGTGCCGCCGATGTCGGTGCTGCCCTCAAGGTACGCCACTGTGCCGTCGGGGTTCACCACTGCCGAGGCGGACGACTTGCCGTCCCAGTTGAACCAGAAGCCGCTTGCCACCCCGCGTCCCACCTTGCACCACGGCGCGCTTGGCTTGGGCAGTGGCGAGCGGTAGTGGGGATGATTGGCGATGGCGTCGAGCGTCTCGATGTAGCCGATGCGCCCATACACGGGACCATCGGCGCGGCGGTCGCCTTCCTTCGCGGCGTTGATGCGGCGAAATTCAATGGGGTCCATGCCGAGCTTCTCCGCCAGCTCGTCCATTACGCTCTCGCCCGCGAAGGCGGCGTTGGTGCCGCCGGGTGCGCGGTATGCCTTGGTCGCCGGCTTGTTCACCACCACGTCGTAGCCGTCAATCAGCACGTTCTCCAGGCGATAAGGCGCGAAGATCACGCCCATGCCCGCAGTGACTGGCGAGCCGGGGAACGCGCCAGCTTCGTAGGCAAGCCACGCCTGCGCTGCGGTGATCTTGCCGTCTTTGCGTGCGCCGACCTTGACGCGGATCACAGAAGCGCTCGTCGGTCCCGTCGCCTTGAGCACCTCGTCGCGCTGCATCCACATTTTGACCGGGCGATGTCCTGCCTTCAGCGAGAGCATCGCTGCGAGCGGCTCGAGGTACACGTTGAGCTTGCCGCCGAAGCCGCCGCCGATCTCCATCGGGATCACGCGGATTTGCGAGATCGGCACATGCAGGATCTCGCTCAGCTCGCGCTGCTCGTCCCACGCGGCTTGGGTGCTGGTCCAGACGGTGATGAAGCCGTCGGCGTTCCACAGCGCAGTGGCGTTCTGCGGCTCGATGTAGCCTTGGTGCACGGTGCTGGTGTGGAACTCGCGCTCGACGATCACGTCAGCTTCGGCGAAGCCGCGCTCCACATCGCCGAACGCGAATTGCTCGTGGCTGGCGATGTTGGTGGGCTTGTCGCCGACGACGGCGCCAGCTTCGCGCGTGCGCAGCTCTGGGTGCAAGATCGGCGCGTCGTCGCGCATGGCGTCTAGCACGTTGAGCACGGGCGGCAGCACCTCGTACTCCACCTTGATCAGCGCAAGCGCTTCCTCAGCGATGTGAATGTCGGTCGCTGCAACAGCGGCAACAGCATGACCGTGATACAGCACCTTGTCTTGCGCCATGATGTTCTTGCTCAGGTAGCTGTAGTTCACCATTCCCTCGCCGCTGCGCTCAACGCGATCGGCGACGGGCTTGAAGTCTTTTCCCGTGATCACGGCTTTGACGCCGGGCAACTTCTCCGCTTCACTGGTGTCAATGGAGAGAATGCGCGCGTGGGCGTGAGGGCTGCGCAAGACTTTTCCGTAGAGCAAGCCGGGCAGTTTCACGTCGGCGCCATATTGCGCGCGCCCTGTCACTTTGTCCACGCCATCAGGGCGCACCACGCGCTTGCCGATCACGCGGAACGCGGTGCCGTTGGTTTTCACCGTCGGCGTTTCACGGACTTGCTCGGTCATCGTGCTTCCTCCGCTGTTGGTGTCAGTTGTTCACGCAAGCGCTCGGCGGCGTCGAGCACGGCGCGCACGATTTTGTCGTAGCCCGTGCAGCGGCACAGGTTGCCCGCTAGCCAGGCGCGCACTTCGTGCTCGGTAGGGTTCGGGTTGCGGTCGAGCAGCGCTTTCGTGGCGACGATGAACCCTGGTGTGCACACGCCGCATTGCAGCGCTGCGTTCTCGAGAAAGGCTTGCTGGATCGGGTGCAGCCCCTCTTTCGGGGCAATGCCTTCGATGGTGGTGATCGTCGCGCCTTCGACCTCGACAGCGAGCACCAGACATGAGTTGACAAGCACGCCGTCGAGCAGCACGGCGCACGCACCGCAGTTGCCGTTGTTGCAACCTTCCTTCGTGCCCGTGAGGTTGAGCGTCTCCCGAAGGACTTCGAGCAGGCTTTGCCGTGGCTCACAGGCAAACGTGACCACGTCGCCGTTGATCGTCGCGGTGACGAGCGTTTTTTGCGTCATGGGCAGCCTGAGTATAACCACCAAAAGTGCGCTAGGGCTGCGCGTCTGTGAAGTCGTAATAGCCGATCCAAAGCCCGCTTTTTGGGAAAGCTACCTGTGCGGTGAGATGTGGCTCAAACGCTGCGATGAACGCGCGCGCGAGGGCTTGACGCCAGGCGTTCTTAGTTTGCATGTCGTGCGTTTGGTACAGCGGCGATCCTTCGTCCACGCGGATCACGGTCACCTGCGCGTTGGGGTACTCCGCAAGCCAGCGTCGCACGCGCGCAAGATCGTCCTCGCCCTCCACGGGGGGCGCGTCGTACTGGATGGGGTGGGGCGAGTTGCCGAAACCCGGCAGCGGGCGCAGCCGCCACTCGAAGAGCGGCGGGCTGAGTTCGCCGAAGGTGCCGATGATGAGCAGCGGTCGGTTGGGTTGCTGCCAGCGCACGATCTGGTCAGCGGCAGCGCGCAGATCATGCGCGGCGTTGCCTGCCCAGACAGGTTCTAATCGCGGTAGCCATGTTGCCCAGCTCCACACAGCAGCGAGCACCACGCTTGCGCTGAGCAGCACGAGGATCGCGCGGCGAGCATTCGCGCGCGCCGCGTGTTGCAAAAGCCAACGCGCAAAATCGGCGCCGCCAATGCCAGCAAGCACCCATAGCGGTGGGAAGATCGGCGTGATGTAGCGCGGCGCCTTGAGCGGGTGCAACGTGGTGAGCACGAAACCCAGCGCGAAGTAGCTTGCGAGCAACCACACGCCCGGTGTGCGCATGCGCACAAGCGCCCACACCGCACTGAGCAGCGCAAGTGCAGCAAGCCATGGCGAGGGCATGAGCCAGTCGAGCGTTGCGCGCACGTAGAACAACAAGTTCTCCGCGCTCCAAAACGCGAAGCCGCTGCTCTCGTTGGTGACGAAGAAACGGAAATCGCGCCACTTCACCTCTGTGGGCACGATGTCAGTGCCGCCGAGAAACCAAAAGAGCACGCCGCCGATGAAGGGCGCGTAGAGCGCCAAGCTTTCTTGCATCACCGTTGCGAGCGCAGAAGCGCCGCGCGCGCGTAGCGCGCCGAGGCTGCGCAGCACGTGCAGCAGTCCTGAGGCGGCGAGGGCAAAGGCGGCGTAGTTGAACTTGGTGAGAAAGAGGAAGTAGAGCGCCACGCTGCTCAGCGCAAACCAGCGCAAACGCCCTGTGTGTTGCGCGCGCAAAAAGAGCCAAAAGAACACGAGGCTGACGAACGCCACCGGCGTCTCTTGCATTGCCCAGCTGGCGACGAATAACCATCCCGGCGCGGTCAGCGTGATCAAGCCGGTCAGAAGCGTCGCTGGCGCGGCGAGGTTTGGCGCGATGAGCCGCGCGATTGGAAAGCCCATGAGCATCGTCGCGACCAGCATGAGGTAAGCGAACAAACGCGCGCTCTCATCGCTGCGGCCGAGCACGCCAAGGAAGGGAGCTTGCAACAGCGAGAATCCCGGAGGCCACAGCGTTTGAATGTGGAAGTCGCCCCACAGCGCACGAAGATCGAGCGCCAAAATGTCGCGCAGGACGTAGTAGCCCGGCAGGCTATGCGCGGCTTCGTCGAAGTTCAGTGGCGGCGCGGGCACGATCAAGCGCCCGTATACCTCTTGACCAATCCAGGCGCTGAGTGCAGTGAGCACGAGCAGCGCCCATCCTGTGCTGCGCACCCAACGCGCAAACGACGCAGCAAGGGAACGAGGGGGAGATGCAGCGTTGCGGCGCATCAGGGAGTGAAGATAGGCAAAGTGCTCAGCGCAGCGCGTGGGGTGAGGTATTGTGCGCTCACCCAGCCTTCGCGCCCATTCGCAAGACGCACGCGCGCCCACTCGCCATCCTCGGAGAGCGCAAGCACTTCAACAGCTTGGTTCGGCGCCAGTCGCTCAAAGATGCGCGCCGCGAGGCTAGGACCCACACGCACGTTGAGCCAATCGGTGGTGCGCACGGTGGCGCTGTGAGCCTGCTCAAGGCTGAAGTCTGCCTCGAGGCGCAGTGAGGAAAACATGCCATCCAGCACCGCCAACGAAGGCACAAACTGCTCTGCGTTGATCTGAAGCGTGCTCTCCACTTGCCGCAAGTAGGCTGCGTAATCCATGCGAATCGCATCGCGCGTGAGCGGGGTTGGTGTGGTGGGGAGTGCGGTGTTTGTGAGCGGCACGAAGCCAGCGATGAAGTAGCGCCCATCGCGCGACAAACCCTGATACACGTAGGTGAGCGCGTTAGCAGTCACTGGCTGAATCTCTTGTGTGAACATCGTGATCCAGCGCACGCCCTCAGCATCAGGTGTAGCGAGGTAGCTGACGTTGGCGCGCAGCACTTCTGTGAAATCAGAGATCGGCAGCGCTGTGATGGTAGCGCTGAGGGTGTGCGGCTTTTGCTGAAGAGCAATGCGCAACGCTTGAAGGGAGGCGTCGAAGGCAGCAGCGTCCTCGCCACGAAACAGGGCACGATAGGCCTCTACAGGAGCGATGATGATCTGGCGCTGGTGCGGGGTGAATGTGGGCGCAGGACGCGCCTCGTCAAGGCCGATCCACAGGTGGCGCGGCAGGCCGTAAAGCGGTAGCCAGGATCGTGAAGGCGATATCGGTAGGCGCACCTGTGCCCTCGCGGTGCGTGCAATGCCGTTGAGCTGCACTTGCACGCCTGGGAAAGGCGTGAGCAAGCGCGGCTGGCGGAAGATCGGCACGCTCGCTTGAGCAAGCGTGGCGTCGAGCTCAAGCTGCATTGCGCCCACCAGCGCATCAGGGATGCTGAGTGTTAGCGTAAAGGTGCTTGGATCCCCATCCACTCCAGCGAGCGCTTGAGCGCCTTCGAGCCATACTTCCTGCCGAGCATCGCGGAGGCGGTAACGCAGGCGACGATCGGGAGGGGTAACGCTCACCTCACCAATGACGGTGAGGGTGTCTGTGATCATTTGTCCGGGCAAGGGGGATTGCAACCGCAAGAAGGGTGTGGGAAAATCAGGCGTTGGAGAGGGTGTGGGCAAACTGGGTGCGCGCCATTCGCGCGCTGGGGGGGTCACTGACAAAGCAGAAGGGGATGATGCGCTACAAGCCGCAAGCGCAAAGCTAAGCGCCCCTGCAACGCAGAGACATCCCCTTCCACTTTGCTGCACAGGTTACATCGTTACTTTTCCTCGCGGTAGAGCACGTGTCGGCGCACGAAGGGATCGTACTTGCGCAACTCTAGCCGCGCAGGATCATTCTTGCGGTTCTTCTCCGTGAGGTAGAAGTGACCGCTCTCCGTGCTCTTCAGGCGAATCAGCACGCGATTGCCCTTTTTCTTCTTCGCCATGCTATCTCACCTCCCAAGGCTTGGTGGCGCCGGGCATCGGCAGCAAAGCGAGGAAGCGCGCGCGCTTCACTGCGCGTGCCAGCAAGCGCTGGTTGTGTGCGCTTAAGCCGGTGCGGCGACGCGGCAAAATCTTGCCTTGCGCGTTGATGTAACGCCGCAGGCGCTCGAAGTCCTTGTAGTCCGGCTTGGTGCCGGTCGCCGCGAACTCATCGGTGCGCTTCAGGCGCACTTCGCCAGCGGGTCGAGCTTCGGCTTGACGCTCCGCGAGCGTCGCCGAGGTTTCTTCGACCGTCGGCTGCGAATCGGACGGAGTGAGTTCTTCGGTCATCGGCTCGTTTGTTTCCACGGTTTACTCCTTTGCAGCGAGCATGAAATCCCACCGCTGCCCTCTTGGGGCAACGTGCCGCAATTGTAACAAAGCTGCGAATGTGGGCGTCTGCCGTACAATGCTCAGCATTGCGAACGCTAAGATCACAGTAGCGCACTTATAAAGTTTGCATGTGTGCCTTGGCGTGTCGCCTGGGCGCGTGATGTGTTTTAACGCAGGGATAGCGTTGTGTGTGTTTCAAACATGTGCTGCACAGTGGACGTGAGATTAGGATGTTGAGCTGGAGCACCGCTGCTTGAGCATGAGACAAGCATTTAAGGACCTGCACTCTAAACACGACCCATGGACCGAGAAAGCCTCATCTCCCTTTACCGGCAGATGCTCCTCATCCGCGTCTTTGAGGATCGCGCTGCCGAGATGTACGCCAAGGCGAAGATCGCCGGCTTCTTGCACCTCTACAACGGCCAGGAGGCGATCGCCGTCGGCGCGGTCTCTGCCTTGAACCCAGATGACGAGATCGTTGTGAACTACCGCGATCACGGTTGGGCGCTAGCGCGCGGGTGTTCAGCGCGCGCCGTGATGGCAGAGCTGTTCGGGCGTGCCACTGGCACGACGGGCGGGCGTGGCGGCTCGATGCACTTGGTGGATGTGTCGCGCCACTTCTGGGGCGGCTACGCGATCGTCGGGGGACATTTGCCGCTCGCTGTTGGGCTTGGCGTTGCTGCGCAGTACCTGGGCACGGGGCGCGTCACGCTCTGCTCGATGGGCGACGGCTCCACGAACATCGGCACCTTCCACGCGGCAATGAACTGGGCAAAGCTGTGGAATGTGCCCGTGATCTTCGTCGTGGAGAACAACCAGTACGCCATGGGCACTGCCTACGAGGTCCACAGCGCCGTGCCGATGCTCACCAAAGCGGCAGGATATGACATGTACGCTGAAGAGGTGGACGGCATGGATGTGATGGCGGTGCGTGAGGCGGTGTGCCGCGCTGCCGAGCGCGCGCGCAACGGCTTGGGGCCTTCGTTCCTCAACATGGTGACCTACCGCTTCCGTGGGCACTCAATGGCGGACCCAGACGTGCAACGCAGCAAGGAGGAGATCGCCGAATGGCGCAAACGCGATCCCATCACGCGCTTTGCGGACGAGGTGCTGCTTAAGCGCGGGCTGGTCACCCAAGCCGACCTCGATGCGATCCGCAAGTCCGTTGAGGAGGAAGTCGAGGACGCGATCCAGTTCGCGGACCAAAGCCCAGAGCCGCCATTGGAGAGCCTTTACGATTACATCTACATGCAGCCGGTCAGCAACATGCAGATCGGTGGCTCGTTGATCCGCCCGCCGAAGCTCGGCGGTCGTGTTGCGCCAAACGGCAAGCGTTGAACACTGCGTCAAGACAAACCATGCCAGAAATAACCTACCGCGAAGCTTTGAAACGCGCGCTGCGCGAGGAGATGCAGCGCGACCCCACCGTCGTCATTTGGGGTGAAGACGTTGTGGCGTACGCTGGCGGCGGCGCCTACGGCGTGACCGCCGGCTTGGCGAAGGAGTTCCCAGGGCGCGTGCGCGATACGCCCATCGCTGAAGAGGCGATCGTCGGCGTTGGCTTAGGTGCAGCAATGGGCGGTTTGCGCCCCGTGTGCGAGATCATGACCGTGAACTTCACGTTGGTCGCGTGGGACCAAATCGTCAACCACGTCGCCAAGCAGAGCCACATGTTCAACGGGCAGATCAAGGTGCCGATGGTGATCCGCACGCCCAACGGTCATGGGCGCACGGCAGCAACCCACTCGCAGAACTTCGATGCGTGGTTTGCTTCGATCCCGAGCCTGAAAGTGGTAGCGCCCGCAACGCCCTACGACGCCAAAGGGTTGCTCAAGACCGCCATCCGCGATGATGATCCTGTGATCTTCCTTGAGCACTTGCAGCTCTACAGCACCCGCGGCGAAGTGCCCGATGAAGAATACTTGATCCCCATCGGTGAGGCAGACTACAAACGCCGCGGCAAAGATCTCAGCATCATCACCTGGGGACGCATGACCATCGAGTCGCTTAAGGCGGCCAGGATCCTCGCTGAGGAGGGCATTGATGTGGAGATTGTGGACCTGCGCACCCTGCGCCCGCTGGACGTGCCGACGATCCTCGAGTCGGTGCGCAAGACCAACCGCGCCATCGTGGTCGAGGAAGGCTGGCGCACGGGCGGGTTGGGCGCGGAGATTGCCGCAACGATCCAAGAGCAAGCCTTCAACTACCTCGATGCACCTGTGGCGCGTGTTGCTGGGCTAGAAGTGCCCATGCCCTACGCGCGCAACCTCGAACGCGCCACCATCCCCTTTGCCGAGGACGTGGTGGAAGCCGCGCGCGCCATGATGCGGAACGAATACTGATTTCGTCACGAGAGATAACGCGCTATGCCGACGAACATCACCATGCCCCAAATGGGCTTTGACATGACCGAGGGCACTATCGCCGCCTGGCTGAAGAAGGAAGGCGATATGGTGACCCGCGGCGAGCCGATCGCTGAGATCGAGACGGACAAGACCACGATCCAAATCGAGGCGTTTGCCAGTGGTGTGTTGCGCAAGATCATCGCGCAACCTGGGCAGCGCGTGCCCGTGGGCGAGGTGATCGCCATCATCGCCGAGCCAGGCGAGAACCTCGAAGAGAGCACGCCCGCGCCACCAGCGCAAGCTCAAGGGACGAGCGCACCTGCGTCTCAGCCGCCCACTGCCGCGCTGAACGCACCAGTAATTGCCAGCGGAACAGTGGTTGAGGGCGCGGACCGCATCATCGCCACGCCTGTCGCCAGGCGCATCGCCCAAGAGCATGGGATCGATCTGCGCCTGGTGAAGGGTAGCGGACCCGAAGGGCGCATCACCAAGGCGGACGTGGAAGCCTTTTTGGCGACGATGCAGAAGCCCACACTGGCGGTGTCAGCCCCTGCGCCAGAACCCGCGCCGGCGCCTGCCTCTGTTGCACCAACGCCCATCGTGCCGCCCCAGCCCGTGCCTGCGCCGGCACCGAGCGGAGTGCCAGGCGCGAAGCAGCCGCTCACGCGCATGCGCCAAACCATCGCGGCGCGCATGGTGGCGAGCAAACAGCAGGTGCCACACTTCTACATCACCGTCTCTGTGGAGATGGACGCCGCGCTCGCGCTGCGCGAGCAGATCAACGCAGCGCTGAAGAGCGAAGGCGTGAAGGTCTCGATCAACGATATGGTGATCCGCGCTGCTGCGTTGGCGCTGCGCCGCTTCCCCAATTTAAACGCCTCGTTTGCGGGAGACGGCATCCAGCAACACAGCAGTGTGAACATCGGCGTGGCGGTGTCTGTGCCCGATGGGCTGGTGACGGTCACCGTGCGCGACGCAGACACAAAGTCGCTCAAGCAGATCAGCCAAGAGATGGTAGCGCTTGCGGCGCGCGCGCGCGAGGGAAAGATGCTCCCGAGCGACTATGGCGGGCAGACGTTCACCATCAGCAACCTCGGCATGTACGGCGTGGATAACTTCCTCGCCATTGTGAACCAGCCTGACGCAGCGATCCTCGCCGTAGCAACCGCGCAGCCGATGCCGGTGGTGCGCGAGGGGCAGATCGTCATCCGCACCATGATGAACATGACGCTCTCGGGCGACCATCGCGTCACCGACGGCGCAGAGGCGGCGCAATTCCTAAACGAGGTCAAGCGACTGCTTGAGAACCCTTGGGGGTTGGTGCTGTGAGCTTCTAGTACGAGCTTGGCACTTCATGAGAGAACGTCTTTGTGCTTGACAAAAACCCTGTGCCTGAATCACCCCCGAGGAGGGTATAGCAGTAGGAGGAAAGAGCCAATGAAGCGACGAGCTTTTTTTGGCAAGGATGCCGACTTCAAGCGCATCTTCGCGGAGTGGAAGAAGTTCAAAGAAGAGACTGACCGCTGGTTTGGCTTGAACGAGTACACGATGGAAAGCTATCTGTTTGGAAAGCTCTGAGTGAGTTCATCGTTTCCAATTGGCAAAAGGCGAGCAAGTGCTGCACCACTTAGCGGCTCGCCTTCTTTTATTGTGCCTGTCGTATAGCCCATCTCTTTCTCGCTTGACAGAGTGGGCATTCTGCGATACAAAAGCAGCCTACCTGAGCACAACCCCTACGGTAAGGAGGAAGTAGCCAATGAAGCGACGAGCATTTTTGGGTTTGGCTGCGAAGGCGGCAGCTGCCGGCGCAGCCTCGACGGTGTTTGCGGCGCCGAACATCATCATTGCGCAGCGGAACATTCGCTGGCAGATGGCGACGAGCTGGCCAACATCGCTGGACACCATCTACGGTGGTGCTCAGATTTTTGCTGAGCGCGTGGCTGCGCTGACAGGTGGGCGGTTTCAGATCACACCTGAGCCTGCGGGCAAGCTCTCCAAGGGCACAGATATTCTCGACGTGGTGCAGCAAGGCGCTGTGCCCATTGGTCACACAGCCTCGTATTACTACGTCGGCAAAAGCCCAATCACAGCATTTGGAACAGCTCTTCCCTTTGGGATGACGCTTCGCCAGCAGAACGCCTGGCTGTATGAGGGGGGTGGTTTGCAGTTGTTGCAAGAGGTGTATCGGAAGAAGTTTGGGGTGATTCAGTTTCCTGCTGGGAACACGGGTGCGCAGATGGGGGGTTGGTTTAGGAAGGAGATCAAAAGCGTGGATGACTTGAAGGGGCTGAAGATGCGAATTCCTGGGCTGGGTGGTGAGGTGATGACGCGGCTTGGGGTGACAGCGCAGAATCTGCCTCGGGGCGAGATTTTCCAAGCGTTGCAGACGGGCACGGTGGATGCGGCGGAGTGGGTAGGTCCCTATGATGATGAGAAGCTCGGCTTCTTCAAAGTTGCTAAGTTTTACTACTACCCAGGCTGGTGGGAGCCTGCGCCGACGCTCGAGGTCGAGGTCAACATTCGCGAGTGGGAGCGACTGCCGAAGGAGTATCAAGAGGCGATCAAGTCGGCGGCGGTTGAGGCGAACATGGGGATGATGGCGCGATATGATGCGCGCAACGCTGCGGCGCTGAAGAAGCTGCTTGATGCAGGTGTGCAGCTGCGCCAATACCCGAAGTCGGTGATTGACGCTGCGAAGAAGGTTGCTGATGAGATTTACGCCGAATTTTCAAGCAAGGACGCCGACTTCAAGCGCATCTTCACGGAGTGGAAGAAGTTCAGGGATGAGACGGGTCGCTGGTTTGGCTTGAACGAATATGCGATGGAGGGCTACTTGTTCGGCAACATGTGAGTACACAAAAGCTGGCGCTGCAACAGAAACGACCTCCCAAGCTGGGAGGTCGTTTCTGTTTGGGGTGAGGTCGCTTTTCCTGCTCGGTTCTCACGAAGTGCTGCCAAAAGCGACGCGCACAAGCCAATTCACCGTCTCGGGGAAGGCGATCACCAGCGCCAGCACGATGAGCTGAATGATCATGAAAGGAATGGCGCTGCGGTGGATGTCCAGTGTGCTGATCTCCTTCGGCGCCACGCTTTGCAGGTAGAACAGCGAGAAGCCCACTGGCGGCGAGATGAACGCCGTTTGCAGGTTGACCGCGAGCACGATTGCGAGCCATGTCATGGTGTAGCCTTCTGTAGCGAACGCGCCAGCGGGGTTGAATTCGTTGAGCACGCGCTCCGCCGCGGGCACGATGAGCGGCATCGCAATGTAAGTAATCTCGGGAAACTCCAGGAAGATGCCCAACAAGAAGATCACAATGTTCACCACAATGACGAACGTCCAAAATCCACCTGGAAGGCTCGCTAGCCACTCTTCGATCAGGTAGTCGGTGCCTAAGCCATAGAGCACCTTGGTGAAGAGCGTCGAGGCGAAGAGGATCATCAGCACCAGCCCGGTGGTCTTCGCGGTGGAGAGCGCTGCTTCGGCGATCACGCGGCGGTTGAGGCGCCGGTTCGCAAGGGCAAGCAACGCTGCACCGATGGCGCCGAAAGAACCCGCCTCGCTGGGCGTCGCCAAGCCAGCGAAGATCGTGCCGAGCACGGCGACGATCAAACCAACAGGCGGGACGAAGGCACGGATGGTGCGCAGCAACAGCCGCTTGCCGCGCACGCGCGCCTCAGGTGGCAATGCAGGTGCAAAGCCCGGGCGCAGATATGCCATGATCAGCGCGTATGCGGCGTAGCCGCCCGCGAGCATAAGCCCTGGGATGATCGCGCCGGCGAATAGGTCCCCAATCGAGACGCCGAACTGGTCGCTGAGCAGGATCAGCACGATGCTCGGCGGGATCATTTGCGCCAATGTGCCCGAGGAAATGATCACACCTGTTGCCAAGCCCTTGTTGTAGCCATACTTGAGCATCGAGGGCAGCGAGATCAAGCCCATGGCGATGATCGTCGCGGCAACGACGCCTGTGGTGGCTGCGAGCAAGGTGCCAACGATGATCACGCCTAGCGCAATGCCCCCCTTCAGCGGGCCCATCAATTGCCCCATCGTCTCCAGCAGCTCCTCGGCAAGCCCAGAGCGCTCCAGCAGCGAGCCCATGAAGATGAAGAACGGGATCGCCAGCAGCGTGCTGTCGCTCATAATGCCGAACCAACTGTTCGGCAAGCTGAGCAACAGGTTGAAGTTAAACGCATCCATCGCCAAGCCAATTAAGCCGAAGACGATGGCAGTGCCTGCGAACGAGAACGCCACAGGGTAGCCGCTGAGCAGCATGAAGAAGAAGCCTGCAAACATGATGATGCCCAGCAGCTGCGGGTTGAAGAACGATTCCTCCATGGGGGACTCCTCCTAAACAGCAGCGTGCAGTGATCGAGAGTGCGCTTGCGCTAGACGCGCTCGCGCTGGGCGGCTTGTGCTTCTTCGGTGTGATGGTGCTCGAGTTCCTCGCGCAGCTCGCGCGCCAACTCCTCGGCAGCAGCTTGCTCACCCTCGGAGACCATCACAGCGCTTTCCATCTCGTGGTGCCCAGTCAAGATCGCGGCGTACTTAATCGCCTGGGCGATGGCTTGCATCAGCAATCCAAAGAAACCGACGATGATGAGCGACTTCAGCGGCGCAAGCGGCAATCCGCCCGCATCGCCGGAGACCTCCCATGGTCCCCATGTGCCATCGGGCAGGCGTCCCCAAGAGATGAGCACAGGCTCAATGCTCACGTAGATCGCAAGGATGGAGAAAGGGATCAGAAACAGGATCGTCCCGACGAGGTCCACCAACGCGCGCGTGCGCGGTCCCCAACCGCTGTAGAAGAAATCCACGCGCACGTTGACGTTGTGCTTGAGGAGATAAGGGAAGCCGATAAGAAACAGCAGCGAGAAGAGATACCACTGGGTTTGAATGAGCTGGTTGGAGATGAGCGTCTCGCGCAGCAATTGACCCAGGTAGCGCAAAGCGGCGTTGAGAAAGCCCGCAATGATAGTGAGAATCACAATGATGCTGATGAGACCGCTAAGTCTGTCCGTGATGGCGTCGATCAGGCTCGCAAAGCGAAGCAGCACTCGCACGGGCAAAACCTCCTTTGAACCAGATTGGTCGGGTCCTGCAATTATCGCGGATTTTTTTCGATGCAGCTCAGTGTTCTTGCAAGAGAACAGCCGAAGATTGCCAGAGCACTTTCGGGTGATAATCGCGCTTGTGTCCACAACTGCAACAACAGCCACACGCCGATTTGTGCCCTCACCGGTGTTGGTCATGGGCATTGGTGTGCTGGCGGTCTCCACGGCCTCGATCTTCATCCGCTTTGCGCAACAAGCAGGAGCTGGCTCGCTTGCCATCGCAGCGTTGCGCCTTGCTTTGGCGGCGTTGGTGCTGCTGCCCTTCGCGGTGATGCGGTGTCGTGAAGAGTACCGCGCATTGACGCTGCGCGAGTGGGCCCTGATGGGCATCAGCGGTGTTTTCCTTGGCGCGCACTTTGCGACGTGGATCTTCTCGCTCGAGCTGACCAGCGTGGTGAGCTCGGTGGTACTGGTGACGCTTTCGCCGTTGTTCGTCGCGCTCGGCTCGGCGTTGGTGTTGCGGGAACGGCTCACCGCACGCGTGCTGTTGGGCATGAGCATCGCCATCGCTGGCGGTATCGTGATAGGCGTGGCGGACGCGCCAAACGCCAGCAGCGGCAGCAACCCGCTGCTTGGTAATGCCTTGGCGCTCATGGGCGCGGTGTGCATCGCGCCTTACCTCATCATTGGGCGCATCTTGCGACAGCGGCTGTCGCTTTGGGCTTACGTGGCGGTGGTGTATGGCGCTGCTGCGCTGACGTTGCTGCTCGCAGTGCTGGTGAGCGGCGCCCCGTTGGTCGGCTTTGAGCCGGTGGCTTACGTATGGGTCGCCTTGCTCGCGCTTGCGCCGCAGCTCATCGGGCACACGTCGTTTAACTGGTCGGTTCGTCGCCTGCCGGCAGTGTATGCCACCATTCCTGTGCTGGGCGAGCCGATCGGTTCGAGCGTGCTTGCGGTGATCTTGCTCGGCGAGGTGATCCGACCGCTTACCGTGCTCGGCGCTGTGCTAACGCTGAGCGGCATTTGGCTGATGAGTTCGCAGCGCAATGCGTGAGTGGCGCTCCAAGCGCGGCGCGGCGTTTTGGACGCTCGTGATCGCGTTGCTCGCGTTTGCGCTGCGCCTGCCGCTGAACGATAGCGTCTCGCCGCGTTGGGACGAGGGTTGGTCTGTCGCGCATGCCTCGCTCGACCTTGGCGAGCTGTTGCGCATCACGGCAGCCGATGTCCATCCGCCGTTGTATTACCTGTGGCTGAAGATGTGGCTCGCGCTGGGTGGTGCGGAGGTGTTCGTTGCGCGTTACAGCTCGGTGTGGGCAGGCGTTCTCGGTGTGCCGTTGGCGTTCGTCGTCGTGCGGCGCTGGCTCGGCGCAAGCCGCCCGGCGCTGTTTGCGGCGGCGGCAATGGCACTGCTGCCGCTTGCTGTGTATTACGGCGCGGTGGTGCGCATGTATGCGCTTGTGCCGGCGTGGGTGCTGTTGGCGCTGTATGGCGCGTTGCGCGCGCGTAGCGCGGGGTGGGCTGCGTGGCTGTTCGCGGGGGGCGCGCTCGGTGCCATGCTCACGCTGTATCACGCAGGTTGGGCGCTGGCGGGCATGGCGTTGGTGTTGTTGACGAGAGCGCTGCTCGCCCGCGATCGCGTGTGGATGGGGCGCTTACTTGGCGGGATCGGGCTTGCGGTGATCGGCTATCTCCCGTGGTTGCTCTACGCTGTGCCGCAGATGTGGGCGCGCGTGCAGCAAGAGGGCGGGCGCAATGTCGCGCAACAGTTGCCGCTCGCCTACTTTCTCGACCTCGCTGTGCGCAACCTCGCGCTCTCGGAGCCGAGCGGCGACATCGCGTTGGTTGCGTTGGCGGCTGTGCTCGGCTCGGGCTGGATCGCGGCTTTGATCCGGCGTTGCAGGTGGGCGCAGCCGCTGTTGCCGCTGCTGATGATCGCGTTCACCGTGCTCGGCGTGGCGTTTGCCGCGCGCTTTTGGACGTTCAACGCGCGCATGGTGATCGGGGCGACACCCGCGCTTGCGCTGTGGCTGGGTTGGTCGCTGGATCGCCTTGCGATGTTGCGGCGTGAAGGCGCACTAGTTGCAGGGGTTGTCTTGCTCGTGCTCCACCTTCCGAGTTATCGCATCACCTATGCCAAGTCGCTCGAAGTGTTCGACCCCTACGATGCGCACGTGTATCACGCGCACATCGCGCCGCGCGCGCAGCCGAACGACGCTGTGATCTTCAATGTGCTCAGCCCAGCGGGGTTTTACGCGCTCGATCGGCGCGCTGACGATCCTACGTGGTCTTACGCGCTCACCTGGGACCCCGTCATCGAGCCGCGCCTGGCGTGGGAAGCGCGCGTGCGCGCGTTGGCGCAAGTTCACCCGCGCCTTTGGCTTGTGCTCTATCGCGGCTTGGCGGGGCAGAACGGCGATTTGCGCGGCTGGATGGATTCCACGTTTTTCCCCGCATACGGCGCGTGGGACGCAGCAGAGGGCATCTTCTTCGGGCTGTACGGCACGGCATCGCCCACGCACGCTGTCCCGTTGCCCGTGGATGGTTGGGAGAACCCGCGCTTGATCTCAGCGCGCACGGTTGCAGCGTTGCCTGCGGGTGCGGTGTTGCCCGTCGCGCTCACATGGCTTGCTGAGGCGCCTGTGAGGACGGACTACAAAGTGTTCGTGCATGCGCTTGCGCCTGATGGGCAGTTGGTGGCGCAGCACGATGCCATGCCGTTGAACGATCTGCGCCCGATGACGCAGTGGCGCGCGGGCGAGCCAGTGTACGATCCGCACGGGTTGGCGCTGCCGCCGACGTACCGCGGCGCGCTCACAGTGGTGATCGGGCTGTACGACCCAAACACAGGCGAACGTTTGCGCACGCGTAGCGGCGCAGATGCGCTCGCCTTGTCACAGGTGCAGGTGAATGCGCCATGAGCACGCGCGAGGACATGATCCTGCTCGACGGTGCGATGGGCACTGAGCTGGAGCGGCGCGGCGTGGATACGTCGTTGCCGTTGTGGTCGGCGGCAGCGCTCGATGTCGCGCCGCACGTAGTGCAGCAGATTCATCTCGAGCACATCCTCGCCGGCGCGCAGGTGATCACCACCAACACGTTTCGCACCAACCTGCGCGCGTTGCGCAAGGCGGGCATCGCGCACCGCATGCGCGAGCTGACCTTCCGCGCGGTGGCGCTGGCGCGCGCGGCGATCGAGGCAAGCGGTCGGCAGGGACTGGTGCGCATCGCTGGGAGCATGGCGCCCGTCGAGGATTGCTACACGCCTGAGCTAGTGCCAAGCGACGCCGAACTGCGCGCCGAGCACGCGCTATTGGCGCGCTATCTCGCTGAGGCGGGTGTTGACCTCTTGCTGATCGAGACACAGAACACCGCGCGTGAGGCAGTGGCTGCGGCGCGCGCAGCAGCGGAGACAGGCAAGCCGTTTTGGGTGAGTTTCACGCTGGATGCGGAAAATCGGTTGCTGAGCGGCGAGCTGCTTGCAGAGGCGGTGCGCGCTGTGTTACCGCTGGGCCCACAGGCGATCTTGGTGAACTGCATCCCGACAGCACAAATGCGCGAAGCCATGCGCCTGCTGCGACGCCTCGTCCCGCCCACCATCCCGATCGGTGCTTACGCAAACGCAGGGCGTGTGGACGAAGCGACTGGCGTGTGGACGATGGAAGGCGGCGACACGCCCGAAGGGTATGCCGAAGCTGCGCAGCAATGGCTCGCTGAGGGCGCGACGATCATCGGCGGCTGTTGCGGCACCACCCCCGAGCACATCGCCGCCTTAAGCGCGGCGTTGCGTTGATGGCGTTAGCTCAACGCAATGGCGCGCAGCGCGTCCACGCGGTCGGTGTGTTCCCAGGGCAAATCAATGTCGGTGCGCCCGAAGTGCCCGTATGCCGCAGTTTGGCGGTAAATGGGGCGGCGCAGGTTGAGATCGCGGATGATCGCGCCGGGGCGTAGGTCGAAGACCTCGTTGATCGCCTTGACGATCTTCTCGTCGCTCACCTTGCCTGTGCCGAAGGTCTCGACGTTGATCGAGAGCGGGCGCGCCATGCCGATCGCGTATGCCACTTGCACCTCGCAGCGATCGGCAAGCCCAGCGGCGACCACGTTTTTCGCTACCCAGCGGCAGGCGTAGGCAGCGGAGCGATCCACCTTGGTTGGGTCCTTGCCGCTGAACGCGCCGCCACCGTGGCGCCCCATGCCTCCGTAGGTGTCCACGATGATCTTGCGCCCGGTCAGCCCCGCGTCGCCCATCGGGCCGCCGACGACGAAGCGCCCAGTGGGGTTGGTGTAGATCTTGAGCTTGTTATCCACCATTTCTGGCGGCAGCACGGGCTTGATCACGTGCTCGATGAGCGCCTCGCGGATCTCGCCTTGGGAGACGTGCGGCGCGTGCTGCGTCGAGATCAGCACCGTGTCCACGCGCACGGGCTTGCCGTAGCGGTACTCGATGGTCACTTGGGTTTTGCCATCGGGGCGCAACCACGGCAGTGTGCCGTTCTTGCGCACCTCGGCTAACCGTCGCGCTAGGCGGTGCGCGAGCGCGATGGGCATCGGCATCAGCTCGGGCGTTTCGTTGCAGGCAAAGCCAAACATCATGCCCTGGTCGCCGGCACCGAGTCGGTCGAGCTCGTCTTCGGTGTTGCCCTCGCGTGCTTCGAGCGCCTGGTCCACGCCCTGCGCGATGTCAGGCGATTGGCTGGCGATGGCGATCTGCACGCCGCACGTGTGCCCGTCGAATCCCTTCTCGGAAGAGTCGAAGCCGATGTCGAGGATCACGCTGCGAACGAGCTGATCGAAATTCACGTGCGCGCGCGTGGTGATCTCGCCCAGGCACATCACGAAGCCGGTTTTGACCGCGGTCTCGCACGCGACGCGGCTGTAGGGGTCCTGCGCGAGGCAAGCATCGAGCACCGCGTCCGAGATCTGGTCGCACATTTTGTCGGGGTGCCCTTCTGTCACCGATTCTGAGGTGAAGAAGAGCTGGGGTGAAGACATGAAACTGCTGCCCACGGTTCTTCGTCCTCTTTGGTGTGAAGGTTTGATTGTGTGCCCTTTTGCGATGCGCGAAGTGCGCCGTGTGCGAGCAACAAAAAGCGCGCCTTTGACGAGGCGCGCCGAGTGACCGATCGGAATGCGCCGCTTATCTTTCAGAGGTTGACCTCTGACGGAATTGGCACGCTGGCGCGCGATTGCGCGCTCGTTGCCGCAGCGTCATCGGGCCGGTCCCTCGGCTGCTCTTGATAAGGGCAGCGCAAGTATAGCATCCTGCTCGCAGGGAGAGGGAGTGGCTACACTGCGATGTATGCGCTGTCCGCACTATCAAGGCACGAAACGAGTCAAGTGCGGCAAGAACCACCGCAGTGGCGCTCCGCGCTGCCGCTTTCACGCACCGACTCCTAGACCGTGTGGATACAGCATCGCCTTGCGCCAGCAGGCCGTCGCCATGGCAGCGGATGGGCACAACAATCGTAGCATCACACGCGCGTTGGAGAGCCGTTGGTGAGTGGAGCGCCGCAGATGCTGGTGGCATTGCTCAGAGCAGCGGTCATGTGGTGGCAGAGGGGAAATCGCAGACCTACTCGGCTGAGGGGAACAACGCTGAGCTGCGGCGCTATCTGAAACGACCGGCACGGCGAACGCGATGCTTCTCGCGCAAAGCAGAACATCTGGAGGAGCGGTGATAACTAACGGCAGCGCAATCGGGCAACTCAGTTTGAGGTAATGTTGAAGTGGTGATATAGATACGGAGGTTTGCGCAGCAACGCCCTCCGAGCAGCTGTGGGAAGTAAAGCTGCGATGACTACTCTAGCTGACTATCTCAACGAACTCACCCCTGACGGGCTGCGGACGCTATTCGGTGCAGGGCTGCTGTGGGACATCCGCCGAGGCAGCTTCGCCCTCCCTGTCGGTGCCCCCATTGGGCAAACCCTCACCCTGCACCACATCGCCGAAGCCGCTGGCGTCCCCGTCTTCGCCGCGGTCGTCCCCGCCATCCCCTCTCTCTCCGCCCACCGCGCCATCTTCCGCCGGTCCTTCCGCACGAAGCGGCAAGCGGCGATAGAACCGAGCGAGTGATTGACTCGGGTGGACAACCGACCGCGCTAGCGCTGCGCATCCTGTACCTGGTGCAGAGCGTATCCGGGCGCGCCGTCCCTGAAGCAGCCATTGGGTGCTACGAAGAGGCTGCCCCGCTGGTGATTGACTTCAAGGCGGATCCGCCCGAGTTCATCCCACCTTCCCTACAGCAGCCAGTGAGCTGCGCGTCGAGGACTTCTTCGATCGCCTGGCGGTGCGCTTCTGGTAGCGCAACTCGATGTTGCGCTGAAGGTGCCCACGTACAGCGCATGCACAGAGTGTGAAATGGTGCACCGCGCGCCCTGAGACGTGCAAGCGGGCACTTCCCCGCGCTCGTTGCTCCCTTGTTAGCTGCTCTCCGAATTACGCTGCCGTGTCCACCGAGATGACAAGCGCGTATCGTGGGATCTCCGGGAAGTCTATAGGCGCTTGCTCGTCATCCCCTCGCCCCCCGCCATCGTCAACTCCGCCACCTC
>JAUQQA010000008.1 GCA_030550095.1 Chloroflexota bacterium
GCTGTTCAATCCCTTGGCGCGTTTGCACTCGCGGTTGGCTTCTGGGTAGCATTCAGACGCTTCGGGAGGGCGCGGTGGTCGTCCGTGGCGTGGGGCGGCTTGGCATTTCTGGTTGCACAGGCGCTGCGCTTGCCCGCGCTAACCTTGCTGACATTCGCCGCGCGCTCGACGGGGCTCGCCTTAGACGCGGAAGGTGAGTTTGCGCTCAACTTGGCAGTGCTTTCACTCAGCGCAGGGCTGTTTGAAGAATTCAGCCGCTACGGCGTGATGCGCTGGGGAGCTAGCCACGTGCGTGAGCCGCGCGAGGCGGCTATGTTCGGCGCAGGGCACGGTGGCGTAGAAGCCATCTTGCTCGTTGGGATTGGATCGCTGAGCAACTTGCTTGGGTTGGGTTAGCGGTTGGGCTTCATGCGCTGGTGAACATCGTAGCGCTTCTCTCGCTCCGACAGGAAGGGGTGTTCGTGGCACAAGGTGTGATCGGGGTATTGGCGCTTGGGCTGCTCCTCCTTGGCTGGGGGGCGATACACACACGTGCGCCAGCCCTTTCTGGCTGAACATCTCGGCGCTGCACATAGCGCGCAAGTTGCCTACAATCCTCAGCGCATGGTTGCTTCTTCTACCTCGCTTGCCGTGCAGATCGGCCTGGGCTTAGTGCTGAGCAGCGCGATCGGCGTGCTCGCTTATCGCCGTCGTGCGCTCTCGCGCAGCGGCGTGTGGGGGGCGATTGCCGTTGGCACGGCGATCTTCGGCTTCGGCGGTTGGACCGCAGGGCTGCTACTCATTGCGTTCTTCGTCTCCTCGTCGGTGCTGAGCCACTTCAAGGATCGCGACCCGCGCAAGCAGCGCGCCGCGGAGATGTTCGAGAAAGGCGGACAACGCGATTGGTGGCAGGCGATAGCGAATGGGGGTGCAGCTGCCGCCCTGGCTGTGATCAGCGCGCTGATCGCAGAGCCAGCGCCACTTGTTGCGAAGCTGTTGTTTGCTGCGATGGTCGGCGCGCTGGCAACAGTGAACGCCGATACCTGGGCAACTGAGTTGGGTGTGCTTAGCCCAACCTCTCCACGGCGTATCACGCGCCTCAAAGAAGTGGTAGTGCCAGGCACTAGCGGTGGCGTGACGTTGACCGGCACGGCTGCTGCGCTTGGTGGGGCGCTGTTCATCGGCGCAGCCCACGCGCTGCTCAGCCAGCTTTTTGGCTCCCCGTTGCGCGAAAGCATCGGGGCGATGATGGTGTTCGCCGCCCTAGGTGGACTAGGGGGTGCATTGTTCGATAGCCTGCTCGGCGCCACTGTGCAAGCCATGTACTACAGTGAGCGCCGCCAGAAGGAAACGGAGAAAGCCTTTGAGCGCGATGGCACACCCAATCGGCATGTGCGCGGCTGGCGCTGGATGAACAACGATTGGGTGAATTTCCTTGCCTCGCTCTTCGGCGCTGCCCTCACCGCAGCCTTGTGGTTTTTCTTTTCGCGTTGAGGCTCACGCTATGTCCATCGTTACGCCAGAGTGGGTTCGTCACGCTGTTTTCTACCAAATCTTTCCCGATCGCTTTGCGCAAAGTGCTCATGTGCCCAAGCCAAGCAATCTCGAGCCTTGGGATAGCCCGCCGAGCCTTTACGGCTTCAAGGGTGGTGATCTCGTCGGGATTGCTGAGCACCTCGACTACCTGCAAGACCTCGGGATCACTGCGCTTTACCTCAACCCGATCTTCCAATCCACTGCCAATCATCGCTACCACACGCACGACTACTACCGCGTGGACCCGATCTTGGGCGGCAACGAGGCGTTTCGCCTGTTGCTGGAGCAGGCACACCGGCGCGGTATGCGCGTCATCATTGACGGTGTGTTCAACCACACAGGGCGTGGTTTCTACCAATTCAGCCACGCGCTGGAAAATGGCGCTGCCTCGCCGTATCTCGACTGGTTCTACATCCGCGGCTTTCCGCTCAATGCCTACAACGGTCATCCGCAGTATGACTGTTGGTGGGGCATCCCTGCACTGCCTAAGCTCAACGTTCAAACGCCAGCGGTGCGCGAATTCATCTTCGGCGTTGCTGAACACTGGATCCGCTTCGGCGCAGACGGCTGGCGCTTGGACGTGCCTGGGGAAATTGACGACGACGCTTTCTGGCAAGAATTTCGCTCGCGCGTCAAGCGCGTGAACCCAGATGCCTACCTGGTCGGCGAGATTTGGGGCGAGGCGCAACGCTGGCTGCGCGGCGATCAATTCGACGCCGTGATGAATTATCTCTTCACGAAGGCGTGCATTGGCTTCTTCGTCGGCGAGCGCATGGACCCCGTGTTGACAAGCGGGATCGGCTACGCACCAGTGCCGACGTTGGACGGGCGCGGCTTTGCCCAAGCGTTGATGCACCTGCTCAGCCTCTATGACCGCGCTGTGAACGAAGTGCAGCTCAACCTGCTCGACAGCCACGACACCGCGCGTTTCCTCTCTATCGCGCGCGGAGACGAGTCCGCGCTACGGCTCGCTGTGCTGTGTCAAATGACCTACCCTGGGGCGCCCTGCGTGTATTATGGCGACGAGGTGGGAATGCTAGGCGGCAAAGACCCTGATTGTCGTCGTGCCTTCAACTGGGATCGCCAAAGCTGGAACGAGGGCCTGCGCGCGTTCTACAAGGCAGCAATCGCGTTGCGCGCGCGCTTTCGCGCGTTGCGCGATGGCGCATTTCACGTGCTGGACGCAGGTGAGCGCTGGGTGGCTTATTTGCGCCAGCATGCCGGCGAAAGCCTCGTGGTGCTGCTCAATGCCGGACATCAGCCCGTGCGTGCAGATATCCCCTTAGGCGCGCTGGTTAATGCGCAGCACGGCGAGGTGGTGTTTGGCGCGAAGGGCGATTACGCCGTGCAGCAGCAGCGCTTGCTCGGTGTGTTCGTGCCAGCACGCGAGGGTGTGGTGATCCGCCTAGGGTGAACGTTCGCGCTGCATCTGCGCCAACACACAACGAATCACGCCGTAATCCACTTCCTCAGGGAGCTGCGCTTTGATTGCAGCAAGCGTTTCGGTGCTGCCCACCTGCGCAATGGCGTGCCGCACTTGCAGCTCAATGGTTTCGCTCACCACAGCGCGCAGCGCGAGCCGTCCCTCGGCAATCAAACGCGCGGCTTGGGCGTAAACCGTGTTGAGCATCAAGCCGCGTTGCTGCGCTACTTGGGACACGGATAGCCCCTGGCGCAGCAGCACATACGTGGCTTCGAGCGAAGCTTCGGCGCTTTTCTCAGGCGCAGGCGGTGTTGGTTGCGGGCGAGCGCTTGGGCGCATCTCGTTGCGCGCGAGGCGAATGTGGTAGTCACAACAAGGATGCGCGCGCACAGGGTTCGTCTCGCCGAAGTGCTCAAGCAGCATTTGTTGGCGACAGCGATCCGTTGTTTCAGCATAGACGATCATCTTGTGGAGCTGGGCGAGCTTGTGCGTGCGCCACTGCGCTACGTGTGCCTGAATCGCCTCTAGCTGCGCCTCGCCAAGAGAACGCACCCGCGCATGGACCAGATGCGCCTCAGCAGGCAAGCGTTCGATAGCGCCAACACGCTCCAGTTGCGCCAATCCAAGGCGCAGCGAGGTTTTCTCAAGCGCAGCTTCTTGCATCACAGTTTCGAGGGTCATCACCACTTCGTCGCCAAGCGCGAAGCGCGTTAGGACGCGATGCAGGTTTTGCAGGGCAGCGCGCGAAGGCACGTCGTGCTCGATGAACCACTCGTGGAGTTGCCGATCGCGCGGGTCGTAGAGCAGCACACACTGCGCCAGTTTGCCGTCGCGCCCGGCACGCCCGGCCTCTTGGTAGTATGCCTCGAGGGAGCCGGGCATGGTGTAGTGCACAACAAAGCGCACATCGGGGCGATCCACGCCCATGCCGAAGGCGTTGGTTGCCACCATGATGCCCTGCGGATCGTTGAGGAAATCCTCTTGGGCGCGCGTGCGCGCGTAGCGATCCATGCCGCCGTGGTAGAGGTAGATCGAATCGCCGAACTGACTAGCGAGCATGGCAGCGAGCTGCTCTGCATCACGGCGTGTGCCCACGTAAATGATGCCCGCACCTTTCGCCGCGCGCAGGACCTTTTGCAGCTCTCGCCATTTTGCTTCCACAGAGGGCGTGTGGCGCACGCGGAACACGAGATTGGGGCGCTGAAAGCCCGTCACGATCCGCACTGGGTCGCGCATGCCGAGCTGGGCGATGATCTCGTCCTGAACCTCAACGGTTGCGGTCGCGGTGAGTGCAACGGTGGTGGGGCTACCGAGCAGGGCGCGCACCTCGCGCAGATGCAGATAGTCGGGGCGAAAGTCATGTCCCCATTGCGAAATGCAGTGCGCCTCGTCCACAGCGAAGAGGCTCACCTGCACTGCAGCGAGGGTCTCGAGGAAAGCACGGCTGCGCAGGCGCTCTGGCGCCACGTAAATCAAGCGGTAAGCACCGCGTCGCAATGCCTCGAGGCGCTCCTGCTGCTGGTCGGAGCTGAGGGCACTGTTGATAAACGTCGCGGCAATGCCATGCGCCTGAAGGCGATCCACCTGGTCCTTCATAAGCGCGATGAGCGGCGAGACCACTAGCGTCAGCCCAGGCAGGGCTAGCGCGGCAAACTGATACACTAATGATTTGCCGCTGCCGGTGGGCATGACGATGAGCACATCGCGCTTGTTTAGCAGCGCCTCGATAGCCTCGCGCTGACCAGGGCGAAAATCGGCTAAGCCGAACCAAGCGCGCAACTGCGCGCGCAGCAGATCACCACCATCCACGATGGCGAATGTATAGCAGCATCGCAACGGGAAACGCGAGCATCACTCCCATTGCGACTACGAAGAGCAGCCAATGGTCGGCGTCGAAGGCAAGCTCAATGTTTGCGCCGAAGAAATTCATCCCGAAGAAGCCTGTGATGAAGGTGAGCGGCATGAACAGCAGCGAGACGATGGTGAGCGCCTTCACCACATTGTTGGTGTGATTTGCCACTACTGAGAGGTAAGTGTCCATCGCGCCGCTGACCAGGTCGCGCAGTGCCTCGTTTAGGTCAGTGAGGCGCACGAAGTGGTCATACACATCGCGGAAGTACACGCGTTCCTTGTGATCAATCACAGCGAAGTCGCCACGCGCTAGCTTGGCGAACACTTCGCGTTGAGGACCGAGCACGCGGCGCAGCGCAAGCACGGCTGATTTCAGGCGGGCGATGCGCTCAGCAAGCGCGGCGTCGAAGCGCGTGAACACTTCACCTTGAATGGCGTCGAGCGCAGCGTCGATCTCATCCATGCAAGGCATGTAGTCGCTGGCGATAGCGTCGCAGAGCTGGTAGAGCAAGTAGTCCGCGCCGCGCCGCGAGCGGCGATCGTCGCGTTGCACGGATTGCCAGAGCCGCTCGAGCGTTGGGAGTGGCTCGGTGTGATACGTGACGAGGTAGTTGCGCCCTACAAACACATCCAGCTCATGTGTGCGCACGTGGCTGAGGTTAGCATCAAACGAGACGGTGTGCAGCACAAGGTAAACATATTCACCCCAGTCGTCCACTTTGGGCAGATGACTCTCGTCGAGGGCGTCATCCACGGCGAGCGGATGAAAACGGAACTCCTCGCGCAGCAACCGCACCACGTGCGCATCTTCGCCCTCGCTGGGGTCGAAAATATCAATCCACAAAAGCGTGCTGCGCTCTGCAATTGCTGTGAGCAGCGATGCTCCGTCTTCGACACGCGGTTGCAGCGTGCCGTCGGAGGCGCGCTGCAACATGCGAATCTGGGCGAGGGATGAAGAAGGGTAGCTCATGGCTAGCGTTGTTTCAACGCAAGGTACTCGGCAAGCGCTTCGCGCCAATGACGCATGCGGTCGATCCCAAGCGCTTGAAGCGCGGCGTTTTGAAGCACAGAGTAGGGCGGGCGGCGGGCAGGCGCGCCGTACTCCGCGCTGCTGATCGGCTGCACATCCGGTTTTAAGCCGGCGATCTCGAAGATCGCGCAGGCGAATTCGTACCAGGAGCAAGCGCCGTCGTTAGTGGCGTGATAAGTGCCATAGGCCTCCGTCTCGATCAGCACGGCGAGCTGATGCGCGAGGTCGCGCGTGTAGGTCGGTGTGCAGACCTGATCGTTAACCACGCGGATCGGCTTGCCCTCGGCAGCCAAGCGCAGCATCGTGTTGACGAAGTTCCCCCCTTTGCCGCTTGCACCCGCCAAGCCATATAGCCCGCAGGTGCGCACGATGTAATGCTTGTGCCAGGTGTTGCGGAGCAGCAGCTCGCCAGCGAGCTTGCTTGTGCCGTACGCGCTGAGCGGATTAGGGGGATCGCTTTCGACGTAGGGGCTGCGCTTGGCGCCATCGAACACGTAGTCGGTGCTGATGTGCACCAGCGCTGCATCGAATTGGCGACAAGCAAGCGCGAGGTGATGCACACCCAACGCGTTGACGGCAAAGGCTTGGGTCGCGTTGCTTTCGATGTCGTCCACGCGATGGAAGGCCGCGCAGTTAATGACGACGTGGGGTTGGAACCCTTGTAGCGTATCGTGGATCTCGCGCGGCTCGGTTACGTCGAGGGACACGAGGGGAAAAGGTACGTCGTCATCGCCGTAGAGCGAGCGCCGCTGGGTGGCGAGCACCTCGTGCTTGGTGCTGAGCACTGCGACGAGATCGCGCCCAAGCTGCCCCCTGGCGCCTGTGATCAGCACGCGCATTGCTGCTTACTCCTTTGGTGCAGCCTCGGCGCAATGCCCAAGCGCTTGTCGGCGCGCGCGCGTGCGCGCCTCGGCTTGCTCGCGGCGCCAGCGCGCAATAGCCGCATGGTTGCCGCTGAGCAACACGTCGGGCACGCGCCAGCCGCGGAACTCCGCTGGGCGCGTGTAGTGCGGGTATTCCAGCAGGCCGCTGGCGTGCGATTCCTCTTCGGTGACCTCTGGGGGGAGCACGCCGGGCACCAGCCGCGAGACGGCATCCACGATCACCATTGCGGGGATCTCGCCGCCTGTGAGCACGTAATCGCCGATGCTGATCGCGTCGGTGCAGAGGTGCTCGCGCACGCGCTCGTCCACGCCCTCATAATGCCCGCAGATGAGCGCGATGCGCGCGTACTGTGCAAGCTCCTTCGCCACTGCATGGGTGAACGTGCGCCCGCTGGGGCTCATCAGGATGATCGGCACATCCTTTGGCAACGGCACGCCGAGCACTGACTCCACGGCTGCAAAGATCGGCTCCGGTTTCATCACCATGCCGCTGCCGCCGCCAAACGGGTAATCGTCGGTGGTGCGGTGCTTGTCAGTGGCGTAGTCGCGGATGTTGTGCGTGTGGATCTCGATCAGCCCAGCGTTGATGGCGCGGCGGATGATGCTCTCCGCGAACGGGCTTTCAAACATGCGCGGGAAGAGCGTGAAGATGTCGAACCGCATCGTGCTGCTTGGATTGGCTACTTGCGGCGTCCGCTGGACTTGGGCGCGTTAGCAGCTTGTTCCTGGCGGCGCAAGCGGTCCATGATGTCGAGCGGGTGGCTGATGGCGGCGGGGATGATGCGCACCTCGACGCCAGGCGCAACTTCGATCTTGGCGAGGTCCTCCTCGAGGTTAAGGTAGGTGAGCTTGCCGATCAACCCGCCGACGGTGACGATTTGCTCTCCGACTTTAAGCTCTTTGATGATCTGCTCCTGTGTGCGGCGCGCGCGGTTGCGCGGCAACTCCACCACTGCCCAAACGAGGATGAACACAACGGAAATGCTGATCAGCAGCACGACGGTCGCCAGGGTCAAATCCATGGCGCAAATTCTACGCCGTGCTCCTTACCCTTCAGCGCAAGATGTAATACGTCCCCTTCTTCTCGCCAATGCGCAGCAACACGCCCTTCTCCACCAAGTCGGCGAGATCGAGGCGCAGCGTTTCGGGGGTGACGTCTGGGCAGAGGGCTTGAAAATCTTTGTTGGTGATGCGCCCGTGCTCGCGCACGTATTGGATGGCGCGTGCTTGGCGCTCGTTAATCTTGACGCGCATTTTGGCGATCGCGCCCTCGGCTGTGGGCAAGGCGAGGTAGGGCGCAGCGCGGCGCTCGCGGAGGTTGGAAAGCGTCACCGTGAAGCTGTAAGCTGTGGCGTGGAAGCGCGGCGCGGGGTGTCCAGCAGCGACCATCTCCTCGATCATGCGATCGATCCCCAGGCCGAGTTCCTCGATGTAGCCCCAATGGTAGAGCCCCTGCACAATGCGCGGATTGCGCGAGAAGTGCTCCTCGATGAGGTTGTCGAGCGTAATGTAACCAGGCAGCCCGCCCGGAGAGATGATCTCCAATCGGTCGGCGTATTTGCGCACCTCGATGCGCCTGCCGCGCAGGCGATAGTCGCGGTGTGCCACGGCGTTCACGAGCGCCTCGCGCACGGCGAACTCGGGGTACTCAAGCACCTCCTCGCGTTCTAGCCCTCGCACTACCGCACCGACGCGCATCTCCTCGAGGATCACCTGCCATGTGCGCTCAACCACGCGCGCGAGCGGCCCGTTGATCTCTTCACGGCGCCCGTAGCCGATGCGACCGCTCTCGCCGCGCGGCTCAACGCCTGGAAACTTTACAAACACCACGCCACTTTGAGGCAGGAAGGCTTGTGGGTTCTTGCCAAAGAGCAAAATGCCCGCCACGGTGGGCGTGCCGCTGAGGTCCAGCGCGCCGATCTCGCGCAGCAATGGCGCAGCGCCGCGCGCATCGTGCGAGGGCAGGTTGAGCACGCGGCGCGTGCGCATTTGGCGCTTAGCGATGTACTCCGCCACGATGGCGTCGTCGAGATCATCCAGCGTTGCCCCAGGCACTGGCTCCGCCTCGAAGTCGCCGCTGGCTTTGGTTGCCGCCAGGTGGCGGATCTCATCACCACCGAGCGCGCGGTTTTCCGCGCCGCTGCGCACCAACACGCGCCCATCCGCCAAGGCGTGCAAGTCTACGCTGCGCGGCACGTGCACAGCGAGTCGCAGCCCCTCTTCGTCTGCGGGTTCCAATGTGGCGCGCACTGGCGGCATGGTGAGCTGCGCGGCGTTGCGCAACACCGCTTCGATCTCCTCCGCGGCAAATTGCGCGACGGCATTGCCTTGCTCATCCAGCCCAGGTGCGATCACACCGCCGTCGGTGTTGGCGAGGGCGACCAACGCCTCAGCAAGGGCTTGAGCTGTGAGTTGCGGCAAGGGCACAAACGTCTGTGAAGCGGCGCGCGCCATGCTTGTCCTCACGATGCGACTATTATCGGCAAATTTTGCAAAGCTTGGAGCTTAAGACACACAGCAACAAGCGAAGCCGTGACTATAATCACGCAGCGAAAAGGAGCTGGGTGAGCATGAGCGACGAGCTGGAGCAGAAACCAACTGAGCCACAAGCAGCACAACCTCAAGAAGATTACGCGGCTTTGGAGGAGAAGGTGCGCCAAGCGCTGCGCAAGGTGTATGACCCTGAGCTGGGGATGAGCGTGATCGAACTCGGCTTGATCCGCAAGATGGAGTGGGCGCCCGACAGCGTCAACATCACGATGATCCTGACGACCCCCTTCTGCCCCTACGGCCCTGCATTGGTGGAGCAGGTGAAGCGCACCGTGCAAGAGACAGCGCAGCGCGTGGCGAAGATCACCATGGGCATGGAGATGTGGGATCCTTCGATGATGGAGGACCAAGCCGCGGCGAACTGGGGGTTGTATTACTGAACGCTCAACCGCCAACGCACCAACAATCCAGAAACTGCGCGCAAAGCCCCGCTCGTTAGCAACGCCAGAGGCAAGCTCGTGCCCATCTGCACCAGTGCAGAGCTGAGCAGAGGGCCGACGACAGTAGCGGTGTTGACCGCAGCCGTGTGCACACTCACGAAGTCCTCGTAGTGTCCTTGTGGCGCGCTGCGCACCACTAAGTCGTAGCCAGCGACCTGAAGCATCACCGATGCGACGCCGCCTACGAATCCTGCAAGCCACATCCACGGCAAGCTGGTTGCGATCGCCATGAGTACGCTTTGCGCGCCCAGCCCTAGGCAGGCAAGGGCGAGCAACTGGCGTCCACCAAGCGGCTGCAGCAGCCGAGGGACAAACGGCCCAGAGACAGCAAGCGACGCCCAAAACACGACAAGGTAACCGCCATAGTCCAGATCGCTTGCGCCGAGCTGGCGCACAAACAGCAACGGGATAAGCGGCACAGGCGCGTTCACTGCTGTGTGAATCAGCAGCGAAAGCCAGAGGTAGTCCCGTGCGGGGCGGTGGTGCCAAAGCACTTTCCACTCCATCGCCTTGGGCTGCGCGGCGTGTGTACGGGTCTCTGCGTGGGGGAGCGGCAGCGGCTCGATGCGAAGGATTGCCCATCCACCGAGCACGCCTGAGATGAGCACGGCAATCAGGCTAACCGCGATGTAATTCCCCGGCAAAGGGAGCTTTTCAAGCAGCGGTGCGATGCCCAACGTCCCTAGCGCCATGCCTGCGCCAAGCATGGTCCAACGCAGGCTAACAAGACGAGCAAGGCGCTCTGGCTGCGTCATGCGCGGCAAGAAGGCGGTAAGCGCCACCCCGAGCACGCCTGCCCACAACTGGGTGATGATCGCAAGCACGACGATGAACGCCGCTTTCGACACGATCGGAAGCAAGAGCACAACAGGGAGCAAGAGCACCGCGCCGCGTGTGATAGCAACGGGGATGCCCACTGCGCGGCGGAAGTCCGTCACTTGCCGCAACCAGGCGGCGCCGAGCAAAGAGCCTATCACCAGCGCAGCTGCGCTTCCCCAGATCAAGGTGCCGACAAGGAACGGCGAGGCACCTAGGCGCGTGATGAGCACGGGCACATACTGCGTGATGAGCACCAGGTAAGGCGCTGCGAGGAGCACCTCGATGGTGTTCCAGCGCTCATTGCGCTGCGCCTTTTGGATGGAAAGCGACATGATGAAGGCCCCTTCCACCCATCACAGCGGCGGCGTAAAGCGCCCATCTTGCGCAGTCCAGCCCGCATCAACATACACCACGCTCCCCGTCACGTAGCTGCTTGCGTCAGAGGCGAGGAAAATCACAGCGCCCACCATTTCGTGCGGCTGCGCCCAACGCTTAAAGGCGTTCTTCTCAGCGTAGGCGCGATACCAGTCTGGGTGATTGCGAATTTGGGCTGTGAGCGGCGTCTCCACGATCCCGGGCGCAATGAGGTTGACGCGCACGTTGTGCGGCCCTAGCTCGGCGGCTAGCGCGCGGCACAATTGACGCACCCCCGCTTTTGTCGCTGCGTATGCGCCTTGCCCTGGCTCAACCACATCCCCGCGGATGCTGCTGAAGACGATGATGCTGCCGCGCTTGCGCGCCGCCATGCCCTGCGCAACGTGGCGCAGCACCAGAAAAGTGCCGCGCAAATTCAAACTAACCACACGGTCAAACTCCTCCTCAGAAAGCTGAAGAAGCGGCTTGCGCACATTGATGCTCGGTGTGCACACCAATACGTCAATGGGTGGTGCCTCGCGCAGCGCTTGGGCAATGCTTTCGGCGCTGCGAATATCCATGACGAGAGGCGTGGCGTGGTCGCCAATCGCTTCGGCCACGCGCTGTACGGCTTCGGCATTAATATCCGCGCAGAGCACACGCGCGCCAAACGCTGCTAAACCATGTGCAGAGGCTTCGCCGATCCCGCTCCCAGCACCAACGACAAGCGCAACGCGATCGCTCAGGTCGAAAAGTTTGGCGTAGTCCATGGCGAGGTTGTTCAGTCGCTGATGTGTTGGAATCATGTGCGTTATACGTAAGCAACGCTGAATCAGCAAGTGAGAGGCGTGATCGCGCGCAGTATCATGCGCGGCGATGATCTCCAGCGAACTCTTCAAGCAAGTGATGCGCCATTGGGCGAGCACGGTGACCATCGTCACCACACGCGCGGACGACACCATCTACGGGCTAACGGCGACCGCCTTCGCACCGCTCAACGCCGAGCCGCCTGAAGTGCTCGTTTGCATCAACAAACGCACGCGCACCCACCCGCTGATCGAACAGGGCAGCGTGTTTTGCGTGAACTTCCTCGTCCCTGAGCTGAAGCCGCTCTCCGAGCGCTTCGCAGGCCGACGCCCAGATGAGGAGCGCTTTGCCAACGTGCGCTTTCGCAGCGAAGCGACTGGGGCACCCGTGCTGAGCGACGCGCTGGCCTATCTCGATTGCCGCGTGGTGCGCGCGCTGGACGCCGGCGAGCACACCATCTTTATCGGGCGCGTCGAGGCAGCGGAGGTGCTGCGCCCAGAGCACGCGCCGCTGCTCTACTTCCACGGACATTACCACGTGCTTGGTGGGCGCCTCGAGTGAGGATGGGTCTAGAGGCTATCGCTGCAGCATTTGCACGCGCGCGCGCTGAGGGACGCCCCGCGTTGATGCCCTATTGGTCACTGGGCTACCCCGACGCGCCGACCTCGCTGCGCGTGATCCAGGCGCTTGCTGAAGCTGGGGCAGACCTCATCGAGTTGGGTGTGCCGTTCAGCGACCCGCTTGCCGATGGTCCGATCATTCAGCATGCAAATCATGTCGCGCTGACGCGTGGCATTACCGTGCGCGCCTGCATGGCGCTCGCAGCGCAAGCTCGGCAGAGCGGTGTGCGCGTGCCCATGCTGGCGATGGGCTATGCCAACCCCATGCTCGCCTACGGCGAGGCGCGCTACGCTGCCGACTGGGCAGCCGCTGGCGTGGACGGTTTAATCGTGCCCGACCTACCGCCTGAAGAGGCAACGACATTGGAGGCGGCTTGCGCCGCGCACGATCTCGCCCTCGTACAGTTCACCGCACCCACCAGCACCGAGGCCCGCATTCAACTGGCTGCGTCGCACGCGACCGGCTTCATCTACATCGTCTCCGTTGCTGGTGTGACAGGCCCGCGCGAGCAACTGGCAGAGGGCTTGCGCGACTACGTGCTGCGCGTCAAGGCCTACGCAAACGGCAAACCCGTGGTGGTCGGGTTCGGCATCAGCAAACCGGAGCACGTGCGCGAGGTGGGGCAGTTCGCCGACGGCGTCATCGTGGCGAGTGCGCTGCTGCGCCATGCAGGCGAGGCTGCTGACCCAGCGGCTGCGGCGTTTGAGTTTGTGCGCACGCTGCAATACTGGCGTTGAGCTTCCGACCGCTGCACATCTGTGCCCTTGTCTGAAGCTGCGCTTAAGCTTTGCCTTCTACGATCGCGTGCCCAGAGGTGAGATCGTCATGAGCCGCAAAGTGCTGCTTGGTAACGCAAGCGAGGTGCCCCAAGGCGGGCTGAAAGCCTTCGACGCGGAGGGCACTTCAGTGCTCGTCGCGCGCATCGGCGATCGCTACTGCGCTGTGCAAAACAGGTGCCCCCACCTCGGTTTGCCGATGACCACAGGCAAGCTAGAGGGCAACGCGGTGGTTTGCCCCTGGCACGGCAGCCGCTTTGACATGTGCACAGGTCAAAACTTGGATTGGGTGCGTGGCGTGCTGGGGCTGACTTTGCCCGGCTGGTCGCGCCGCATCATCGCCCTCGGCAAACAGCCCGAGGGCGTTCGCGCCTACGCCGTTACGGAAGAGGAAGGCAAGCTCTACATCGAGCTGCCTTAGGCTTTTCTCATTCCTCGGTGCCAACCCTCGGTGCGCACGTCGTCCCCGCGCGATTCGGCGAGCTGCGTCGTGTCCTGGCGCAGCTCACCGCCGAGGATGTCGGCGTGCTCGATGCCTCGCTCGGTGAGTGGCTGCAACGCCCCTTGGGGCGCGAAGCACTCACCACTTATTTGCTCACCACCGCCGGCTCCGCGTTCGTGTGCCTCATGAGCTTAGAGCCGGCGGGCGCCATGTTGCTTGAGCGCGGCGAACGAGCCGCGCGCGTGCGAATGCTTGTCGTTGCGCCTGACATGCGTCGGCGCGGTTTAGCGCGCACGATGCTGGAACATGCTGATCAGGCTGTGCGCAACGCGGGATTGCGCTGGCTTTGGATGCTCGTGCCTTCTGCGAATGTGCCCGCGACGCGCTGCGCACTGCATTGCGGTTACCGCCGCTATCGCCCCCAGTTCATGCGCCGTGAGCGCGCTGTTGCCTTGCCCAGCGCGTTGGCGCCCGTACGCCTTGAGCCGCTCACAGAAGCACAAGCTGCGCAAGCAGTGGAGCAGTGGATCGAGCGCGCAACGCGCCAAGGCGACGCTTGGTGTGCAGAGGTCGCCGCGCGTGATGTGCGCCCCTGGAGCTTCACAGCGCCTGCCGCAAGCCCTGCTTATCGCCTGCACCTCGCACAGCAAGCGATTGGCTTAGCCCTCACGCAGCAAGTGTCCGAGACGCATAGCGTGGTTTGGCTCTGGCTCGAGCGCTCTCACTGGGGCACTGAGACGGAAGCAAGCGCGCTGAAAGCGCTCCTCGCCGCGCTGGAGGCCGAGCCGCAAACGCTAGACATTGAATTTGGAAGCACAGAGCACCTACGCAACGCAGCCCCGCTCTACAAAGCAGCGGGCTTCGTGCCAGTGCTGCGCGAGCGCGTGGTGATGATCAAGCGTTTGCCGCGCCTTGTCGCCGCTTAGGCAATCCCGAACCAGCGCAGCGCATCTCGCACCGTGGCCTCGAACGGGCGCGGTGTGTAGCCCAAGAGACGTTGTGCGCGCGAGGCATCAACCGCGCGCCACACTTTCGCCAGCCGCACCGTATCGGGGAGAATGAGCGCTGCCTCGAGCACGGCACACGCGAGCCACCGCGGCACGCGAACACGACGGCGTCTCACGCCTTGCACGCGATCCACAGTCTCCAGCAGCGCTTGAAGTGAGAGGTTGTGCCCGCCAATGGCAAGGCGTGCACCTGTGGACGCGCGCGAGACCGCAGCGAGATGCGCATGGGCCACCTCACGCACGTCCACAACGTTGAGCATTGCCTCGAAATAAAAGGGCACCCATCCGCGCGCAGCGGCAAGCAACAAGCGCCCGCTCGTGGGCTTCACATCACCAGGACCAAATACCGCGGTCGGCAACAGCACCACGGGATTCAAGTCCTGCGCTGCAAGCACCCGCTGCTCCATCGCCCACTTTGCCTCAAAGTAGGCGCTGCGCACCGTGCTCGGGCGATAGAAGTCAGCGTCGCTGAGCGGTTTTGCGCTTGAGGCGTCAGCCGTTGCGGTCATGGTGCTGAGCGAGCTGGTGTAGATGAGGCGCTGCACCCTAGCAGCGCGCGCAGCGTCAATCACGCGCTGGATCTCCGCCACCGCATCGCGCACGGCGCGCGCGATGTTCCAAGCGCCACTTGGATAGCGCGCGGCTGCGTGGAACACCACCGCACAGCCACGCATGGCGCGCGTCAACTGCGCGGTGTCGCTCAAGTCAGCTTCGACCCACTGCACAGCTACGTCGCCGATCGCCCCCACAGCTTGAGGGTTGCGGCGAACGGCGCGCACCTGCCAACCCTGTGCGGCTGCGGCGCGCGCGATGTGTCCACCAATGAAACCTGTAGCGCCCAATACACAGACCCATTGCAGCACGCCACCAAGCATAGCCACGCGCTAAGCTGAAAGCCCTTTTATCTGGCATTGCTCGCCTTGCTCAACCTTAAAATCATGACAAGGCTCACCCGAGCGCTATAACCTTTATCACACCAGGAGGAGAAGATGCGACCACAGTTTGTTCAGTTGTGTCGGTGGAGTAGTGGCGCTTTTCTAGCAGCGGTGCTCCTTGTTGCCTGCGCCCAGCCACAACGCGCGACGCCCGCCCCCATTGATGTGCGTCTTCAAGCGCCGTCGGCAGAACAGGCAGGACGTTACTTCATCTTACTTGGCGGCTGCAACGACTGCCATACCCCCGGTTGGGAACAATCAGGCGGGCAGTTGCCCGAGAGCGAGTGGCTCACCGGAAGCCCTGTCGGGTTCCGCGGCCCATGGGGCACCACTTACGCCTCGAACTTGCGAATCTTCGTCCAGAACGTCACAGAGGATCAATGGGTTGAGATGTTCCGCACACGTGCAGAGCGCCCACCCATGCCGTGGATGAACTATCGCACTATCAACGAGTCGGATCTCCGGGCAGCTTATCGCTTCATCCGCAGCCTTGGCCCTAAAGGTGAGCCTGCTCCCGAGTACGTTGCGCCCGACCAAGAACCACGCACGCCATACATCGTGTTCGTGCCACGCATGCCAGAATGAGTAGCAAATGAGAAGAGCGCCCGCAAGTTTGCGCATTGTCGCGGCATGCGCTACTTTACCCAGTACCCGAGTTGCTCATACGGAGGTGAAGTGCAATGGCAAAGAAAATCCTCTTCCTGGTCGGTGACTACGTGGAGGACTACGAGCTGATGGTGCCGTTCCAAGCGCTAGCAGCAATGGGTTACCAAGTGCACGCAGCTTGTCCTGGAAAGAAGGCAGGTGAGTTTGTGCGCACGGCTGTGCATGACTTCGAGGGCGACCAGACCTATAGCGAGAAGCGCGGTCATAACTTCAAGCTCAACAAGACCTTCGATGAAATCAACGAGGCAGAATACGACGGCTTGGTCATCCCTGGCGGGCGCGCGCCTGAGTACATTCGCCTGAACAAGCGCGTGTTGGAGATCACGCGCCACTTCTTCGAGACCAACAAGCCCGTTGCTGCGATCTGCCACGGTCCGCTCGTGCTTGCTGCTGCGGGCGTCTTGAAGGGGCGGCACTGCACTGCATACCCCGCAGTGGGTCCTGACGTGGCTGAAGCAGGCGCGCACTATGAGGAGATCCCTGTTGACCGCGCGGTGACCGAGGGTAACCTCGTGACGGCACCGGCATGGCCTGCGCATCCGGATTGGATCGCGCAGTTTGTCAAGTTGCTCGGCGCGCGCATTGAGATCGAGCCACAGCCAGAGGCAGCCATGGCGTAGCCGAGCGCGCCGTTTCGTCGAGTTAGACGCGCACCTGTCGGCAAACGGCAGGTGCGCTTTCGTTTGTGCTCTGGCCGTTTCCTGCTTACCATCTTCCAGCGTATGGTTCGGTTTGAGATAAACACCGCGCTGCTGGTCGAGCTTTTGCTCGTGCTGGTGCTCTGGGGCGGCTTTGCGGCGCTCCTCATTGCGTTGCGCGCCTGGTTTGCTGAGCAAGCGCCGCGCCTGTTCTCACGCGCCTCGCCTGATCTGCGCCAGGCAATCGAGCTCGTCGCGCGCCGCTTGCGCGCGTACGTGCTTGTTGCGCTTGCGCTTTATCTCGCCACCCAGTTCGTGCCGCTACCGTTTGGGTTGCAGGTCTGGGTGAATCGCGTTGCGTTGATCGCCGTGCTGCTCCAGGTTGCGGAATGGACAAGCGCGGGCATCGGCATCTACCTTGAGCGATACCGCCGCCAGCGTCTCGACGAGGACGCCACGTCGGTGACGGCGCTTCAGGCGTTTGGCGTGATCGCGCGCGTGGCGCTGTGGACGCTGGTGCTGCTCGTGGCGCTGGAGAATCTCGGCATCAACGTCAACACGCTGATCGCCAGCGTCGGCTTGGCGAGCATCGCCATTGGCCTGGCAGTGCAGAACATCTTAAGCGACCTCTTCGCAGCGCTCTCGATTGTGGTGGACAAGCCTTTCGTGGTCGGCGACTTCATCATGGTTGATAACTTCATGGGCACGGTGGAGCGCATCGGCTTGAAGTCCACGCGCGTACGCAGCCTTTCGGGCGAGCTGCTGGTGTTCTCTAATAGCGACTTGTTGCGCAGCCGCCTGCGCAACTTCAAGGACTTGCAGGAGCGGCGCGCGGTGCTCACAGTGGGGGTGGTGTATCAAACGCCGCCAGAGCAAGTGCTGCGCGTCCCAGTGCTGCTCCGCGAAGCGATCGAATCTGTGCCTGATGTACGCTTTGAGCGCGCGCACTTCAAAGAGTTCGGCGCCTCAGCCCTGATCTTCGAGGCGGTGTATTGGGTGCAAAGCGCTGAGTTTGTGAAGTTCATGGATGCGCAGCAAGCGGTTAACGTGCGCGTGCTCGAGCGCTTCAATGCCGAAGGTATCGCCTTTGCATATCCAACTCAGACGCTCTACGTCGTCGAGGCCGTTGCGCCTTCAGTAAAATGAAATCGTTATGACCGAGCAGACACGGACGATTGAAGGTGAGCTGCGCGCTTTGGGCGCAAATTTGATGGCGCTGCTGCGCGCCACGCTGGAGAGCGACGAGTGCAAGAGCATCGAGCGCGCCCTCATCTCGAGGCTGGAGCAGGTGAACCAGCAGCTCACGAGCGTCGTGGATGACGTCCGCACGCGCTACAACGACGTGCAGTCGAGCTTGCGTGAGGCGTGGGAGACCGTGCACGGGCCGCAAATTTTGCGCGAGGTGGAACTTGGTATTGCCGACTCGCTACACAAGATCAACGAAGCTATCGAACGCCGCGCGCGTCCTGCGCCCGCGCATGAAGCCACACCGCCGAGCGCCACACCTGAGCCGCCGTTCGAGAAGCCAGATTAGCGCAACTCACACGCTGAACAAGAAGTGCATGATGTCGCCATCGCGCACCACGTAGTCTTTGCCTTCGCTGCGCAGCTTGCCCGCAGCGCGGATGGCGGCTTCGGTCTTGTAGGTGCGCAGATCGTCCAGCGTGTAGACCTCGGCGCGGATGAAGCCGCGCTCAAAGTCCGAGTGGATCACCCCCGCCGCTTGAGGCGCACGCGTGCCGATGGGGATCGTCCAGGCGCGCACCTCTTTCGGCCCCGCTGTGAAGAACGAGTGCAAGCCGAGCAGCCGATAGGTGGCACGCGCTAATCGCGCCAGCCCCGATTCTTCCAACCCAAGGCTCGCTAAGAAAGCACGCCGCTCCTCGGGATCGTCAAGAGTAGCAATTTCAGCTTCGATCGCCCCAGAGATGACGATCATTTGTCCGCCGTGTTGCTCCACCCACGCGCGTAGGGCAGCGACGTGGGGGTTGGTTGCGCCGGTGGGGTCGGCGTCGTCCACGTTTGCGACGTAGAGCACAGGTTTCACCGTGATGAAACCGAGCGACCGCGCCAGCTTGCGCGCCGATTCGTCCATGCCTTCGAGCGCCTTGCGCGCCGGCTTGCCCTCGCGCAGCAGTGCCACGATTGGCTCGAGCACTGCTACGCGCTGAATTGCTTCGGGGTCGCGTTGGGTGGCGGCGCGCTTGTTTTTCTCGAGCTGTCGCTCAGCGCTCTCGAGGTCGGCTAACGCCAGCTCCAGCTCGATGGTCTCCACATCACGCACGGGGTCAACGCTGCCCTCCACGTGCACCACGTCGGGGTTGTTGAAGCAGCGCACAATGTGCAAAATGGCGTCCACGTTGCGAATGTGCCCAAGGAACTGGTTGCCCAACCCCTGTCCTTGCGATGCCCCCTTGACCAACCCCGCGATGTCCACGACCTCGATAGTGGCAGGGACGATGCGCTCGGTCTTGATGTACTGGGCGATCTCTTCCAAGCGCGGGTCGGGCACGGGCACGATGCCTTTGTTTGGCTCGATGGTGGCGAACGGGTAGTTCGCGGCAAGCGCGTTCGCCGAGGTCAGCGCGTTGAAGATGGTGGATTTGCCGACGTTGGGCAGCCCAACGATGCCCGTCGAAAGCCCCATGGCAAGCGGCAAGGATAGCACAGGACGTGCGCGCGCTTGCTATATCATCCGCGTTATGCCGCAAGGGTTTCAGTTTTTGGGCGTGCTGGGGTGGGCATTGCTCGGTTTGCTCGCAGCTTACATCTTCTATGTTGCCCAGCAGCGTTCGCGTGGGCGCCCAGCTAAGTTCTCGCTCTCGCTCATCACTGTGCTGTTGCTGGGCGGGCTGATGTTCAACACACTGAGCGCTGGCTTGGTGTTCATCCCGCCTCAGGAGCGCGGTTTGGTGATCAACCTGTTCACAGGGCTGCGCGAGGGCGTGCTGGGCCCAGGTGTGCACTTCGTGATCCCGCTCATTGAGAGCGTGAAACGCTATTCCATTGTGCAACGCACTTACACCATGTCGCGTTCCGCTGTGGAGGGCGATACAGGCGCAGCGGGCCCCGTCACAGCGCGCACGGCAGATGGACAAGAGGTGTTCATTGACGCCAGCGTGACCTACCGCGTGGACCCCGAGAAGGTTGCGACGTTGTTCATCAAGTGGCAAGACAACTACGAAGAAGGCCTTGTGCGCCCGCGCGCGCGCAGCATCATCTACAACGCCGTGGCTTCATACAGCGTCGAAGAGGTTTACAGCACCAAGCGCGAGGCGCTCCAGCAGCGCATTGAACAGCAACTCGCGGAAGCGCTGGCCAACGACGGCTTGGAGTTGAGTGCGTTCTTGCTGCGCAACATCACCTTCAACCCCGAATACGCTGCCTCTGTGGAGCAGAAGCAGATCGCCGAGCAAAACGCGCAGCGCGCGCGCTTTCTCGTCGAGCAGGAGCGCCAGGAAGCCGAGCGCGTGCGCGTTCAAGCTCAAGGGCAGGCTGATGCGGCGCTCACGCGCGCCAAAGCTGAGGCCGAGGCCCAAATCATCCGCGCGCGCGCCGAGGCAGAAGCGCTCGCGCTCATCGCGGCGCAGCTCAAGGGCAACCCTGATCTGCTGGTGTATCGCTACATCGAGAAGTTGGCGCCTGGGGTGCAGACGATCTTCTTGCCTGCCAACCAGCCTTTCCTGCTCGACCCGGCGCAGTTCATCGGTCCAGCGCGTGCACCCGCGACGCCAACGCCTGTTGCTCCTGCGCCCACGCCAACACCCACACCGCTCCCCTAAGCGCCATGCGTGCTTTCGTGCTCTCAGGCGGCGGCAACCGCGGCGCGTTGCAGATCGGCGCGTTGCGCGCGCTTCTGCAGCACGGCATTCAGCCCGACCTCATCGTTGGCTCATCCGTCGGTGCCATCAACGGCTTGTTTCTCGCTGTCGAGCCGTCGCTAGTGCAGGTAGAGCGCATGGCGGCGCTCTGGCGCGAGGCAGCACGTCGGAAGGTGTTCACCGCCTCGTTGTGGCAGATCGTCCGTCATCTGCTCAGCGGGAAAGACTACTTGGTGGAAGGCGCACCGCTGCGCCAGTTCATTGAACGCCATCTGCCCGCCCAGGTGCGCTGCTTTGGCGATTTGCGCGTGCCGCTGTTCGTCACGCTGGCGCATGTGCAGACCCAAACCCTCTATGTGTGCGGCAGCGATCGCAGCGCGCCGGTGGTGGAAGCGGTTGTGGCAAGCGCTGCAGTGCCCGGATTCTTCCCGCCAGTGCGCTATGGCGGACAGCTCTTCGTGGATGGGGGCGTGGTCTCCAACTTACCGCTGCGCGTCGCTGTAGCGAAGGGCGCGCGAGAAATTTGGGCGCTGGACCTCGCTTTCGGCACAGAGCCTGTTGCGCCGCGTGGTGCGCTGGGGATGATCGGCGCAGCCGTGAGGCGGCTGCTCTACGAGGATGTGCTGCACGAGTTGGAATGGTGCGCGCGCCAACCGCACATCACGCTGCACCACCTTGCGCTAAGCGGTTTCCAAGAAGCGCTGTTGGGCGATTGGGCGCACACCGAGGCAATGTTGGAGGCAGGCGAACGTGCAGCCCGTGCGTATCTCGCTGCGCCGCGGCCGGGTGTTGTTCATTACCCACCTGCGCCAGACATCAGCGCGCTCCCAAAGGGACCGTTCGGCGCTGAGCCGTTCATCGAGAAAATTCGCGCAGACGAGCCGCAAGCGCGATAGCTGCCAGCAAGACGCCGCCAAGAGCGATAAGCAGGCTGAACGACGGCGGTCGCGCAAGGAGCAGCACCAGGCTCAGCTCCGGAACCATCACGAGTAGCCCACCGATGCTCAGCAGCACCGCGCTGACCAGCCAGGTGTGCTGTCCGCGCACGTCGCCCATGGCGCGCATCACACGGCGGATAAGCTCTGCGACACCACCGCCGAGGAGCGGGGCAAGAATCAACGTGATCCAGAGCGAGAAGAAAGGAATCGGAACAACAACGAGCCGCATCAGCACACCGATGAGCAACCCCAGCACGAAGCAAAGCGCGCCGACTACCAAGTAATGGACAAAGCCTGCGTTGTAAAACGTCGCCACGCGCGCTTTGACGTAATAGGGGCATACATAGCCCGTCGGTGTGTAGCGCGCGTCTTTAACGTCGAGCGGTCTGCCGCACTTCGCGCATCGCAGCGAAGAGGGTTGCGATGCAACGTAATTGCCCGGACATGCAAACTCGGGGGGTGAAGACTCTGGTATGGCGCTCATGTGTCTTTGGCTGTTCGAGCCAAAACGTACACAAACGAGGGAGGTTGCCATTGTGAGAAGCTCGGCTGGCAGTGAGATCTGCGAGGGGGGAGGGGGGGAGGATGACCTCACCGTCGCCGAACTTCTCACAATCGGCAACCTCCCTGCCGTATTGCTTTGTTCACCTCAGGGAACTCGCCCTGGCGTTGGCTGCTGCGCAAGCCTAAAGTCTACATTGCAGTTGTCCGTGTCGGCCCCAGGCGGCCAACGCTGGAGTGATGTCCCTGCCTCCAAAGGCTGGGAATATGATACCACATTTTGTAAAGATCCGCTGAGCCATGCGACGCCGTCCACAACGCGATCATTGACGTCGAGCAGAACCACTTCATCGCCTGTGTTCGCCAGGCTGATGGTGCCCGTCGCCCAGCTTGCATAAGGAAGCAGCTCCGGCACGTCGGGATCGTAGTCGCTCAGCTCGAAGTGGGGACGAAAGCCCCATTCCTCGCGGAAGCGCGCCGCGTTCTGCGCAATCACAAGCGCGCGCCCCGCAGGCAACACGGTCCCTGCTGGGAAGACAAACATCCCCTCGAACGGAGAGGTTGAGGGCGAAGCGGCATCGCCGATCTTGTAGCCGCTCAGGTCTATCGGCTGCCCAGTGGGGTTATAGATCTCAATCCACTCGCGCCCGCTTTCGTCGCCGCCGCGCGGGTTGATCATGATCTCGCTGATGAGCGCGTAGTGGATTGGGCGGTAACGCGCCATGGCGAGCGGCAAGAAGATGGGTTGCGCGAATTGGTAATCGCCGCGGAAGACCTCGCGCAGGAAAGCGAACACCTCTTCCGATTCGACCAGCACGCTCATCTCGCGGTTGCGCTTGGCGCTGGTCTCGGTGCCGTTCCATGAGCCGATGTGTGCCCAAGCGCGTCCGCCGATGCGCAACAGAAACATCTTGTTGTGGATGCCTAAGCCAGTCGGGTTGCCGCGCAAGGCGCGCAAGTCCCAGGCATGGCTCGCTGCGAGCGCGTTGAGATATTGTGCGGTGGCGAAGTTGCTGCGCGGTGCCAAGGGATCGTCGTAGTGCTGGTCGAGCAGAAGGCGCACGCGCGCACCGCGTGCCGCTGCCTGACTGAGCGCAAAGAGGCGCAGGTTCGGCGCAGACACTGGATCGCTACTGAGCGCGCCCCAGAAGGGGTGTTCGCTGAGCTGGTGAGCCAAGATTTCGTCGCCTTCGCCTGCAAGCGCGAGCAGCGCGAACAAGCCATCGCGCGCGCGCAGATGGCTTTCTGGCGAGGTGTAGAGCGTCAACGTCGCTGGCTGGGTTGTGCTGAACACAGCGCCGAAACGCACGGTGTAGCTTGTGCCTCCCGAGACTGTGATCGGCTCAAAAGTGGGTGGCGGTGCGCCAAAGGGCGCGCAGGTCTCACACCAGCGCGTGATGTCGCGGTGGTTGAAGTCGGCCTCGAAGATCGCATTTGCACGCGCCACGAGCGGTGCTGCGTCGGTGAGCAACACCACGCCACGCTGGCCTGCGGTGCCGTCGAGCTTGTCGTCATGCGGCATGCCGCGCAGGCTGAAGTTCTCGGTGCTGATCAACAACCGCTGCTGATCCAAGATGGCGAACTTCGCGTGCAAGAAGGCATAGCGCGCGCGGATGTTCTGGTTGGCGTCGCTGCGCATGAACCAGCAACCGCTGCGCCCTGTGATGTCGGCGCGCGTGATCTGCTGGCAGATCCAGCGCGTTTGATCGGGCAAGCCGCCCACTGGCGCGCCGTCGAGCAACACGCGCACGACAACGCCTTGTGCCGCTTTCTGAGCGAGCAGCTCACCGAGCGCAGGTTGATCGAAGGTGAACGACTCAAGGTCAATGCTGTGCGTTGTTTCGCTAAGGGCGCGGTGGACGAACTCGAAGCTGGCATCAGGCGCGATAGCGATCTGCACGTGTCCCGTGCCACTAACGGGTTGGAAGAATGACTCCATGCGCCAGCCCGGGTAGATCGGTCTGCGCGTTACCAGTGGGTCGCCGAAGTGGTTGAACCAATCCTCGGCGCGGTTGGTATCAGGGACGGGTAAGCCTGTCGCCTCGTCGAGGCGACGCATGAGCACCTGCCCTTCAGCGGGGATGGTGTGCGTCACAGTGTAGGGCTGCAACGGCGGCCCCTCCCATCCGGCTTGCGGTGTGCCGTTGCCATACACCAACGTATCCACCACCTCACGCTGCGGGTTTATCAGGCGCAGGCGCGCGCCTGTGTTGGGCAAGGAAAACGAAGCCGTTTGGTTAGCTTGCGCGCCGCTGCTAAAGGTGTTGGCGCTGCGCTGCAACAAGAAATAGCCACGTGCAGGGATTGTGCCGCTCAGGGTGATGGTTGTCGGGCTAGTGGCGATGATCTCTAGTTGCCACTCGTTCAGGTTGACTGGTGTCTCAAGGTTGTTGAATAGCTCGATCCACTCGTGGTTGGCGTTGTAGCGCGTGCCGCCCCAGGCGACTTCGTTGATCACCACAGAGAGCGTGACGTGCACCGAGGGCGTGATAGCAACGGAGTTGCGCGCGCCTGGCGTGCCCATGATTGGGTTGCCGCCGCCATCAAAGGCGATAGGCGCGGGCGGGTCTGCGCTGCTCCAATTTGCGTCGGTATCGGGTGCGCTGCTGTCGCGCCGCTCCATTGAACGGTAGGTAGGGCTGCCGCTCCCAGCAGGCCAACCGCCACCGTCGTCATTGGCGGTGTCCACAAGGATTGGAGCGTGGCGGACGAGGCGCACCGACCCGCCTGTGTTGGCGAAAAGCAACGCGCCCTCGTAGCTCAGCGTGGGTGAGAAGCCGAACTGTCGCTCAAACGCAGCTGCGTTGTTAGCGATCCAGAGCCTCTCGCCCGGGCTGAGCGTATAGAGGGGAAAACGCCAGCTTCGGTTGTTAGCGTCGAGCAATTGCCAATCAGGCCCCAGCGCGATGGGCGCATCGGAGACGTTGACGATCTGCACGCCCTCGTCGGCATTGCCTTCGTAGCCGTAGTAAGCGAGGGCGCTGATCAGCACCGGCGCCTGAGCATACGTGGTTTGCAGCGGCGCAACGACGTTGAGGATCAGCAGCAGTGCGCTCATCGGAACGCGCTGCCATACACAGCGACGACCCATACACGCGTGGTTTAGCGAAAACTTTCGGGGAATTATGGGGCGTCGTAGCGGGAAGCACAAGTGCGCCTATGGCTTCTCCTCTTGCTCAGCGAGGCGCTTCAGCTCAAAGAGCAACGTGAGCGCCTCGAGCGGGCTAAGCGTGTTGGGGTCAATTTGCTTGAGGCGTTCGACCACGGGTGATGGCGCGCTTGGGAAAAGCGAGAGTTGCACTGCGGATGATGGAGGGGCAGGCGCAAGAGGTGGCAGTGTGGTCGGCGAGCGCCCCTGCTCAAGCTGCGCAAGCACGTCCTGCGCGCGGTGGATCACCGCTGGCGGCAAGCCCGCAAGCTGCGCCACGTGGATGCCATAGGAACGATCAGCACCGCCGGGCACCACTTTGTGCAAAAACACCACGCTGCCCCCCTCTTCGCTAACGGCAACGTTGTAGTTGCGCACGCGCGGGAGGTGACGTTCCAGCTCGATCAGCTCGTGGTAGTGCGTGGCAAACAAGGTGAAGGCGCGGTGTTCGGGGTGGTTGTGTAGGAATTCGATCACTGCCCATGCGATTGCTAGACCATCGTAGGTGCTTGTGCCGCGCCCTATCTCATCGAGGATCACCAAGCTGCGCGATGTGCAGTGATTAAGGATGTTTGCCGTCTCGAGCATCTCCACCATGAAGGTGCTCTGCCCGCTCGCCAGCTCGTCCTGCGCGCCGATTCGCGTGAAGATCGCATCCACAAGGCACACGTCGGCGTCGCGCGCAGGCACGTAGCTGCCAATGTGCGCCATGAGCACGATCAGCGCCGTTTGGCGCAGGTAGCTGCTTTTGCCGCTCATGTTGGGCCCAGTGATGATCAAAATGCGCGCTGCGTCATCGAGGACGACGTCGTTGGGCACGTAGGGCACCTCACGCAGCAATTGCTCGATCACCGGATGCCGCCCCTCGCGGATGACGATGCGCCCTTCGTCGTTGAAGCGCGGGCGCGTGTAGTTGTGGCGCGCAGCCGCTTCTGCAAGCGCAGCGGCAACATCCACCTGCGCTGCGACATGCGCTGCGGTGTAGAGCGCGTGTGCTCTGGCAGCAATCTGCTGCATCAGCTCCGCGAGCAGCCGTTGCTCGATCTCGGCAATGCGCTCATCCGCGTTGAGGATGATCGCCTCGTATTCCTTGAGCTGCGGCGTGATGTAGCGCTCGGCGTTCGCCAGCGTTTGCTTGCGGATGTAGTCGCTGGGCACCAGGTCGCGATTGGCGTGCGTGACCTCGATGTAGTAACCAAAGACCTTGTTGTAACCCACTTTTAGCGATTTGATCCCGGTGCGCTCGCGCTCGATGCGCTCGAGGTTCGCCACCCACGTCCTCGCGTCTTGGGCGGCAGCGCGCACGCTGTCCAGCTCGGCGCTGTAGCCGGGCTTAATGAAACCCTCGCTGTCGGGCGCATCTTTGATCGCCGCCTCAATGTGTGCAGCGATCTCGCCTAGATCGGGGGTGGGCAACGCAGGGTCAACGTTGGGCATCAACGCGGCAAGGCGCGACCATTGCTCAGCAGCGCGCCTCACGCTGAGCAGCTCGCGCGGTGTCGCCAAGCCACTGATCACGCGCGAGGCAAGGCGTTCAAGATCGGGCATATGCTGGAGCGCCTCGCGCACGCGGGCGCGCAGCAGCGCATCGCCGAAGAGCGCATCCACGCGCCTCAAGCGCGCTTCGAGGGCGGCGCGATCGCGCAAGGGCTGTGTGATCCACGTGCGCAGCAACCGCGCGCCCATCGGCGTCAACGTGTAGTCGAGCACGCCGAGCAGCGTGGGTGGCTTGCCGCGTTGCGCGCTCGGGCGCAGCGGCTCGACGAGCTCCAAGTTGCGGCGCGTGGCGGCGTCGAGGGCGACGAACTGCGCCAGCGAATAGCTGCGCAGCGTGAGCAGTTGAGCGAGCGCCGCGGGCTGCGTCTCGCGCAGGTAGGCGATGACCGCGCCTGCTGCGCGCACGGCATGCGGCTTGTCTTCCACGCCGAAGCCGTGCAACGCTGCAACGTTAAAGTGTTCTAGCAGCACTTGGCGCGCTTGGCTCAACTCAAAGCGCCAATCAGGAAGCGGGGTGAGCGCATAGGGGCGATCCTCGGTAGGCAGCGCGGAGGTCGGCTGTACCGACTGCGCCACGAGCACCTCGCGCGGCTGGACGCGCGCCAACTCGCGCTCAAGCGCTGCGCGGTTAGGCAATTGCGCAGCCCAAAACTCGCCAGTAGTGATATCGCAGTAGGCAAAGCCAAACTCGCCGTCCTCGCTCGGAGGGCGCGCGATGGCAGCGAGGTAGTTCGGGCGCGCTGCGTCGAGCATGCCCTCCTCGAGCACAGTGCCTGGTGTGATCACGCGGCGCACCTCGCGCGGCACTAAGCCGTTGATCGCCTCATTGCCGATTTGTTCGGCAATTGCGACACGGTAGCCGCGCTCGATCAAGCGCGCGATGTAACTCTCCGCGGCGTGATGGGGCACGCCCGCCATGGGCACGCGCACGTCCTTTGCTACAGGGCGCGAGGTGAGCACCACGTCCAGCTCGCGCGCCACCAGCTCGGCATCGGCGTCGAAAGTCTCGTAAAAGTCGCCGAGCCGAAAAAACAGAATGCAATCCGCGTACTTGCGCTTCAGCTCGAGGTACTGACGCCGAATCGGCGAGACATCCGCAGCGGCGTGCGCCATACGCGCGCGATTGTAGCGAGCGCCCTGAGCGCGCCGAGGCGCCCGCGCGGAATGTGAAAGCTGCGTTTAGCACGCTAAGCCCGTGATAGAATCGCGGCGCTCATGCAAGGCTCAAACCGCGAGTCGCCGTTGGTGATCTTCATCAAGGCGTTTCCGCCGCGCATCATCGCAGGCATGATGCTTCAGCTCGCGCTCATCAACGGCGCGCTCATGGTGGGCGCTGTGTTCCTCGGCATGAGCTTGGACGCTCGGTTGGGATCGCGACCGTGGTTGACGATCGCGTTGCCGCTCGTGGGTGCGTTGCTTTCGATGGGGGTTGCCTACCGATTGGCGATGATCACCACCCGCAAGTCGCGCAAAGCCTACCTTGATTGGCTCGCCGCGAAGCAGCAAACCGCCGCGTCCCAATCGGCGACGGTCGCGCCTTTGCCGAACGACGCACACTGACCAACGCATGGATGGAGCAGTATGAAGGGCTTGCGCTTTCTGGTTTTGCTGATTGGCTCGCTGGTGGTCGGCGTTCTGCTGAGCAGCTTCACGCTGACCATCAACGGCATCGCCGTGCCGTTCAAGACGTTCATCCCGAACGTGGTCGTGCCCTCCGAGCCGCTCGGCCCCGATTGGCTGCATAACACGCTGTTCACCACGCTGATCGTGGACGCGGTGATCATCGTGTTGGCGATTTTGGGCGCGCGCGGTCTGCGCAACACGTTGACGGGCACCAACTGGTTTGCCCGCGCGTGGGAAGCCTACGTGGAGTACCTCTACAACAACTACCTGGTGCCCACGCTTGGCTCGCGCGCGAAGGCGGTCGCGCCGATCGCGATCAGCGCGTTCACGTTCATCATGATCGCCGGCTTCTTCGAGCTGCTGCCGGGGCATGAGTCCATCGGCAAGATCGAAGCAGCCCCGCCAGGCTTTCGCGGCTTCTGCGCTGTGAATGTGGGCGGCGTCTGGCTGATCACAGGGCACGAAGTGGACCCGGCAAAAGGGTTTGAAGCGTCGTGCGGTTACTCACTCGAGCAAGCAGAAGGCAAGCGCGCAGCAGCAGGCGAGCTTGTCGCCTCGCTGAGCAGCGATGTGCAAGCTGCACAGATGACCGCAGGAGGCGACCCCAACAAGGGCGCAGCGCTGATCCCCTTCTTGCGCCGCCCGACCTCCTCGCTCAGCACCACGCTGGCGCTCGCGCTGATCGCTTTCCTCTTCATCGAAGCGCAGGGCATCCGCGCGAACGGCATTCACTACTTTGAGCGCTTCATCCAAGTGAGCGCCTGGCGGCGCGCGCGCCAGGGCATGATGCAAGGCTTGATTGGTTACATCCAATCGGGCTTGGTCGGGCCGCTGGAGTTGATCTCGGAGTTCATCCGCATCCTCACCTTCTCCTTCCGACTCTTCGGCGCGATGTTCGCGGGCACGGTGCTGGTGTTTGTGATGACCTCCATCCTGCCCACGCTGCTGCCCACGGTGATGCTTGCGCTGGAGTTTGCCATTGCGGTCATTCAAGCGTTCGTCTTCATGATGCTGGTGACAGTGTTCACCTCGCTCGCTGTGGCGCACGGCGAACACTGATGCCGAAACTCATTGCACGAAGAGATTCAACCAACGTCAAGGAGTGAACCAACCATGGATTTGGAAGCAGCACTCGTTCTCGGCAAAGCGATCGGCGCCGGAATCGCAGGCGGCGCGGGCATGATTGGTCCTGGCATCGGCATTGGTCTGGCAGGGTTGGGCGCGCTGATCTCCATCGGGCGCAACCCAGAGGTGACCTCAACCTTGCAGACCTACATGATCCTCGTGATCGCCTTCGCGGAAGCGCTTGCTATCTTCGCGCTGGTGATCTCGTTCCTGTTGCTGTTTGCGTTCCAGGGCTAACATACAGGAGGCGGAGACCGTGCACGTCTTTCTCGCATTGACTCGTGTCTTAGCGGAAGGGGGTGGGAGCGATCCCTTCACGGGTTTGGGCATCAATTTCGTGCAGGTGATCGCGCAGATCATCAACTTCCTGCTCATCATGTATTTCCTGAACGGCATGGTGATCCGTCCAGTGCTGCGCAACCTCGAGGCACGGCGCAAGCGCATCGAGGAGAGCCTAGAGAACGCGCGCAAAGCGGACGAGCGCCTTGCTAACGTCGAGAAGGATTATCAGGCTCGCATGGCGGAAGCAGCAGCCGAGGCGCAAAAGTTGCGCGCCGAAGCGCTCGCAGCCGCTCAGCAAGAGGCACAGCGCATCCGCGCCGAAGCGCAGGCCGAAGCAGAACGCATTCGCCAGCAAGCGCGCATTGACGCGCTCGCTGAGCGCAATCAGCTCCTCGCCGACGCGCGCAACCAGATCGTCGCCCTGGTCATTGCCGCGACAAATAAGCTGGTCGGCGACGCCCTCGATGCCAATCGCCAACGCGCGCTGATCAACGATTTCTTCAGCAAGGTTCCTGCGGTGAGCTTCGCAGGGGTGCAGGTCGCGGGCGCGCCCGTCACCGTCACCAGCGCGCTACCACTGACGCCCGAAGAGCAGGCGCGCGTCAAGGCTGACCTTGAGGCGCACTTGGGCAGCATCAGCGAGATTCACTTCAACGTGGATCCGTCCATCCTTGGTGGGTTGACCATTCGCGTGGGTGATAAGGTGATTGACGGCAGCGTGGCAAGCAAGATCAACGCGCTGCGCGCGCAGCTTGCTGCCTGATCGCACTCAACCCGTTGACGCAGCAGAGCGGGGTAGCGAGGCTGTTGCCCCGCTCTTGCTTTTACGCAGCCAGCGCAAGCACACGCTGGCGCAGGGTGCGCTGGCGATTGTGGCGCGCCACTGCCATGCGAATGATGCGGCTGATCGCCTCGCCGTAGGTGTAACCAGCGGTGTTGCACGCGCCGATGAAGCCGCCGCTCGGCGTGATGTCGGGGTTGGGGTTCACGTCCACCACCCACACGTTTTCCTCTGCGTCCACGCGCAAGTCCACGCGCGCGTAATCGCGGCAGCGGAAAACGCGATATGTGCGCAGGCTGACTTCGTGAATGCGTTGACGGAGTGATTCCGAGATCACGGGTTGCGTGATGACAGGCATTGCTTGCCAGTCGAAGCTGTTGGGCACCCATTTGCTCTCCCACGTCACGATGTGGTGATAAGGGTTGCTCAGGCGCGAGAAGTCGATCTCGCGCAGCGGCAACACCTGTGGGCGCCCGTTTCCCCAAATGCCAACGTTGATCTCTCGACCCACGATGAAACGCTCGGCAAGCGCAGGCTCTTTCACCGTCTCGATCACGTACGCCACGCGCGCGCGCAACGCTTCGAGGTCATGCACCACAGCCTCGCGTGTGACTGCGACCGAGCAATGTTGGCTAACGGGCTTGACGATCGCGGGGAACCAAGCTGGGTTCCACGTGCGTTCGTTCACCTCATCGGGGCTGCGAAAGCCGCGCCCAGGAGGTGTTGGGATGCCGTAGCGTTGCAGAAAGCGTTTCACGCGGTGCTTCTGCACGGAAAGACGGAGCGCGTAGGGCGGGTTGCCTGTGTAGGTGTATCCCATGGCGTCCATCTCGGCGCACACGCGCGCGTCGCCGTCTATCTCACCTTCTACCCCTTCGCACCAGTTGAACACGATCCACTCCTCGGGGTCGAAGGGCGCGAGCGCAGGGCGCACGTCCTTCCAAAAACGCGCAATGGCGACGCGATGCCCAAGCGCGGCAAGTTCGTTTGCCAAGTGCTCAGCAAGTGCGTCGGCTTCGCGGCGTTCCTGCTCAGTCCATGTAGTGTAATCGTTGTAGAGGATGACAACAGGTGCTGGTGATCGCATGCGCCCTCCTTGGTCTCGGATTTATCGCAAACGCTTCCAGTAGATGTTGAGGTCGTCCCCATCGCGGTAGTAGTCGGGGACGGTGGCGACGTGCTTGAAGCCAAACGCGGCGTAGAGCTGACGCGCTGGCGCGTATGGAGGTGTTGAAGAGGTGTAGATCACCATGAGGCGCGCGTGATGCATGAGGGCATCGTGGAGCGCGGCTTGCAACAAGGCCCGCCCCGCGCCCTGGCGGCGTGCCGAGGAGGCTACGCAAATCCAAAAGAGATCCCACGTGTCCTGCGTGAGCGACTCAGGGCCGTAACACGCAAAGCCGATCACGGCACCTGCACGCTCGGCGACGAGCCAGCGGTAGCCGTCAGGTTGGGGGCGCTCCCACGTCTCGACGAACATGGCGTCCACGCACTCCACATCGCTGATCCCGAACAGGTCGGAGTTGAGCAACACGTTGCGGATCGCTGCGCCGTCGTCTGGAGTGGCGGCGCGCACGAGCGCGGTGCTGGTCTGCGCGGGGGATTCAAGCCATGCCATAGCGTAGCAATGCCGCACCCAACACAGCGCGCACGAGGTCGCCGTGTGTCCATCCCTCAGCTTGTGCCATGAGGGTCAAGTCGCTGCGCGGTGCGATGCCCGGCAAGCCGTTGATCTCCAGGATGTATAGCCGCTCTTGGGCATCGAGACGAAAGTCCACGCGCGCGAAATCGCGGCAGCCGGTGACGAGGAAAGTCTGGTGCGTCAGCTTGCGCACAGCTTGCGCGAGTTTCTCGCCGAGCGGTGCAGGGCACTTGTTTCGGTAAAGGTGGTCGTAGTCAACCTTTTGCAGCGAGCCGTAGATGGGCAACAGCTCTGGCGGGTAGCCGCTGAAGTCCACCTCGGTGATGGGGAAGATGTGCACAGCGTTGCCGTTGCCGACCAAACCGCAGGTGATGTCGCGCCCTTCGATGTACTGCTCCACAAGCGCGGGTTGTTGGTAAGCTGCAATGCACCAGGCGACGCGATCGCGCAGTTGGCGCTCGTTGTGCACCACGCTCTCGTTGTGCACGCCCATGCCTGTGCCTTCATGTGCGGGCTTAACAAAAAGGGGAAAGCTGAGTTGCGGATCGAGATCTTCATCGGGTGTCTCGAACACCTGAAACGGCGGCGTGGGTAAGCCGTAAAAGTGCAGAATGCGCTTTGTGGTGGGCTTGTCTTGCGTCACCGCTGCAGCAAGCGGCGCAGGACCGCTGTAGCGCATGCCGAGCATCTCAAGCAACGCAGGCACTTGCGCTTCGCGGCTATCCCCGCCAAATCCCTCGCATGTGTTGAAGCACAAGTCCGGACGATGCGCCTCGAGCCAGGTGGCAAGGTGTGCGTTGCCTTCTTGGATCAGCACCTCGTGCCCGGCTTCTTCGAGAGCGCGCGCATAAGCCGCGACGTTCTTCTCACTGTCCAGCTCGACCCACAGGTCGGGCGGCGTGATGGGGCGATACACAGGCGGGGCGTTGCGCGCCAGATTTACCAACAGCGCGATGCGATATGGACCAGCAAACGCTGCGCGTTTCAGTCGCTCTCCGATATCGCCCTCGGGTGTAGTGCCATCGCGCGACGCTTTGAATGTTAAAGGTTCTGCTTTAAGGTTGAAGAGGGCGCTCATGCATCATCATCCCACTGCTGGGTGTGGGCAACATCGCAGTTCTTCGTTTGCGATTCTATGAGAGGCAAAGTGTGTGTCAATGGATTTAGCACGCTTGAATCTTAAAAAGTCTGCTTTAACATTCGCGGCGAAGCCACAGATCAGCCGAGCAAGCTGGAGCAGCACCCCGCATCACATGCTGCCGCGCAAGAAGCGCTCAACGAGGGTGATGTCTTTGCGCCAGCCTTCGCGCACCTTTGCCCAAAGTTCGAGGTACACGTGTGCGCCGAGTTCGCGCTCGATCTCACGGCGCGCTTGCGTGCCGATGCGGCGCAGCATGGTGCCCTCCTTGCCGATCAGGATCGCTTTTTGCGATTCGCGCTCGACGTAGATGGTTGCGGCGATGTAGATCGTGCCGTTCTTGCGCACTTGCCAATCCTCGATGGCAACGGCGATCACATGGGGAATCTCTTGGCGCAGAAAGCGCAACGCTTGCTCGCGGATCAGCTCAGCGACGAGGAACTGCTGGGATTGGTCGGTGTGTTGCCCGGGCGGGAAGAAGCGCGGACCGAAGGGCAGGCGCTCGATCAGCAGCGCGACGAGCTTCTCAAGGTTGTCGCCGCGAAGCGCGGAGATGGGCAGCGCGGGCGGTGTGTCGCCGAGCGGAGGGGCATCTGGCGTGAGCGGCGGGATCGCAGCCTGGATCAAAGCGAGGTGCTTTTCGAGGTGTCGCTCTGCCTCTTGGGGCTTTAGCGCGTCCGCTTTGTTCATGGCGAGCACCTTCGGCTGCTTGGCTGCTTGCACTAACTCTGCGACGCGGTAGTCCTCGCGGTTGGGCATGCGGCTTAAATCTGTAACGAATAAGATCACATCGCAATCGGCAAGCGCAGCCTCCGCTTCGTGCACCATGAACTGGTTGAGCGCTTGCCATGGCTGATGCATGCCAGGCGTATCGGTGAATAGAATTTGCGCGTCGGGTCGCGTGAGGATGCCGAGCACGCGCCGGCGCGTCGTTTGTGGCTTCGGCGAGGTGATCGCCACCTTGCGCCCCACCAGTGCGTTGACCAGCGTGGACTTGCCGACGTTTGAGCGCCCGATCACCGCGACGAACCCTGAGCGGTGATCGGGGGGAAGCGCTTCCTCGCTTTGACCGCTCAGGAAGGATTCGATGATGGCGCGGTTGTCCTCGTCGTGGGGCGCAGGGGGCGTGGGCGTCTCAGGCTGGCTCATGGTTTGTCGGTGCTTGCGCAACCCGGCGGAAGGCTTCGAGGATGGCGTAGTATCCTGTGCAGCGGCACAGGTTGCCGCTGATGCTCTCGCGGATTTGCGCCTCGGTGGGATGCGGATGTTCCTCAAACAGCGCGGCGCCGCTCATGATAAAGCCCGGCGTGCAATAGCCGCATTGCACGGCGCCTGTCTCGATGAAGGCATGCTGCAAGGGGTGGAGCGCGTCGTCGTGGGCTAGTCCCTCGATGGTGGTGATCGTCGCGCCGTGCGCATGAGGGGCAGGCACAAGGCACGCCATCACCGCGCGTCCATCGAGGATCACAGTACAGGCGCCGCATTCGCCCTCGCTGCATCCTTCTTTCACACCCGTCAAGCCGCAGTCCTCGCGCAGCAAGCGCAGCAAGGTTTTGTATTGCGCCTCGGGGTTTGTGATCACGTATGGCTGGCCGTTGGCGACGAGGTGAATGGCGCCATTGGCGGGTTGCGGCGCGTGCACGCGCGCCTGTGGTGTGCGTAGCAGCGCGGGCGCGTGCCAGTGCTCGTGTTCGCGACCTTCGGCAATGCGCTGGAGGGCGCGGCGAACGCACACCGCCACCATCTCGCGGCGATAGGCTGCGCTAGCGCGGATGTCGTCAATGGGGGCGCTGGCTTCTGCGGCGGCTTGCGCAGCGCGCTCGATGTTCGAGTCGGAGAGGGGTTGCCCTTCGAGCAGGCGTTCTGCTTCTTCGGCGCGGATGATCGTGGGGGCGACGGCGCCCAGCGCGATGCGCACGTCGTGGCACACGCCTTCGCGCAACGTCAGCACCACCGCGCAGTTCACCACGGAGATCGCCTGCGCGCGCCGTAGCCCGAGCTTGATGAAGCAGCCACGTTGATCGGCGCGCATTGCTGGAAAGGTGATGTCCACCATGATCTCATCGGGTTGCATCACCGTCTTGCGCACGCCAAGGTAGAAATCGCGTAGCCGCACGCGGCGTTCGCCGTGCAGCGAGCGCAACGTAACGACTGCGTCGAGCGCCATGAGCGGCACAATCGTGTCGTTGGCGGGCGAGGCGGTGATCAGATTGCCGGCGATGGTGCCGCGGTTGCGGATTTGCGGCGCACCCACTTCGCGACATGCTTGTGCAAGGGGCAGCGCGTTGTTCACGCACAACGCCGAAGCCACCACATCGTTGTGCGTGACCAGCGGGCCGAGGTGAATCCAGCCTTCCGCGTCTTGCGCGATGGTGTCGAGGCCGGGCACGCCTGTGATGTCAACCAACGTGCACGGCGGGCGGACACGCCGATCGAGTTCGACGACCAAATCGGTGCCTCCAGCAATCACGCGCGCCTCGGGTGCATACTGGGCGAGCAACGCCAGCGCCTCGGCAAGCGTTTGAGGGCGAAAGTATTCGCGCCACATGGTGCGCGTGAATGATACGCGAAAGCGCGCTTTTGTGCCTGGCGCTTTGTGGCGTGGTATCTTTGTTTGCCCCATGCACTTGCCGTTCATCAACGATCTCGAGGACGTGGCTTTGGTGTTGCCAGTGGCATTGCGGGTGAACGCAGAGGGGCGCTTTAGCGGTCGGGGGGTGACGATCGCAGTGCTGGACTCCGGCTTTTACCCTCACCCTGACCTCACGGAACCCGTGAACCGCATTCTTTACCACGTGGATGCTCGCTTTGATCCACCGCGTGCTGGAGTGCGTCTGGGCCCGCCTCGAGCGCTGAGCTGGCACGGCACGATGGTCGCAGGCGTGTGCGCAGGGAGCGGCTTGCGCTCGATGTACCGCTATGCAGGCTTGGCATCGAAAGCGCATCTGGTGCTGGTAACGACTGGCAAGCCGCGCAGCCATCACATCACCGAGGACGACATTGCGCGCGCATTGCGCTGGGTCGTGCAACACGCGCAGCGTTTTAACATCCGCGTGGTGAACATCTCCGTCGGCGGTGACATCCCCTCAGATGGTCGGCTCACGCCGTTAGACGCGCTTGTGGAGGAAGCGGTCGCGGCTGGGCTGGTGGTGGTCTGCGCCATTGGCAACGAGGGCGCGCCGAAGGTGATTCCACCGGCAAGTGCGCCTTCCGCGATCACCGTCGGCGGCGTGGACGATCAAAACAGCCTTGATCGCGCGCGCTGGCGAATGTACCGCTCGAATTACGGGACGGGCGCGCTCGGCGTCGCCAAACCAGAGGTCATTGCGCCAGCGGCATGGGTTGCTGCGCCGATGATCCCCGACACCCCTACGCATCGCGCGGCGCAACTATGGTGGCATCTCGAACATGCGAGCGAGCGCGTGTTGCCAGATGTGCTGCGCACGCGCCTGGCGCGTCAGCTCCTCACGCAAGAGCAGCGCCGCTTGCCAGCACATCAGCTGCGTCGGCTGGCACGCCAGCGCATCAACGAGCAAAAATTCATCCATCCGCACTACCAACATGTGGACGGCACCTCATTTGCCGCAGCGATCGTCTCTTCAGTCGTCGCGCAGATGTTAGAGGCGAACCCATCGCTCACACCGAGCGAGGTCAAGCGCCTGCTCATGCAAACAGCGCGCCCCCTGCCCGATGTGCCGCGGGAGCGGCAAGGTGCGGGCGTGATTGATGCTGGCGCAGCCGTCGCTGCGGCTTTGGCTGCGCGTCTTCCCGCTCAGCCTTCTCCGGTCAAGCAACCATGAACCGCGAGTATCACGTTTGGTGGAGCCCAAACCTTGGGCGCAAGATGGAGCTGCTGGTGTTCGGGCATCACGGTGCGCGCGTGATCATCTTCCCGACGTCGCGCGGGCGCTTTTACGAGTGGGAGGATCGCGGCATGTTCGGCCCGAGCGGCCTGGGCTACCACATTGCACAGGGATGGTTGCAAATCTTCTGCGTGGATAGCGTGGACGAGGAGAGCTGGTACAACTACAGCGCTCACCCTGGGCATCGCGGCTGGAGGCAAACGCAGTACATGAATTACATCCGTGACGAGGTGCTACCCTTGACGCAGGCGAAGAACAGCAACCCCTTTCTCATCGTCATCGGCGCCAGCTTTGGCGCGTATCATGCAGCTTGTTTTGCGTTCAAGTTCCCGCATCTGGTGGGGCGTGTGATTGGGTTGAGCGGCGTGTACGACATCAAGCGCTTCACGGGTGGCTACAGCGACGACAACGTTTACTTCAACAACCCCATGGACTTTCTCCAGCACGAGCACGATCCAGCGCGCATCGGCGCCATGCAACGCATGGACATCATCCTCGCCGTCGGGCGTGACGACCCGCTGCGACCCGAGTCGGAGCGGCTATCGGGCATCCTGTGGGGCAAAGGCATCGGCAACGCGCTGCGCATTTGGGACGGTTGGGCGCACGATTGGCCCTACTGGCAGCAGATGCTGCATCACTACATCGCTGGGCAGCGCTAGCGAACTTGAACAGTGACCAAGAGCAGCAGTGATCACCTTCACTATCCAAAGGCGAGGCGCTGTGCTAGGCTAACCAAGTTGGCACAGATGCTTCGCCTGCTCGCGGTGGTGATCGTGGCTGGCGCAGTGTTCGCTGCGCCCATGCTGTGCTTGCGTTTCTGCGAGCTACAGGATGTAGTACGGGCGCGCACACCCCAGGCATTGGCTTGTATGCACGCCCCTCGTGCCGCTCAGGAGGAGTGCGGAGAGCACACGCCGCCCTTTCAGCACATTCAGCGCGTGCTGTCGAGCATCACTGAGTTTTTGCTTCTGTGCCTCGTCTTTCTGGTGCGCGTGCGTGCTGCGCGCCTGCGCAACGTGCCAGAGCCGCGGCGCGCGCTCGTGATGCTTGCCTTGCCTGACCCACCTCCGCGCGCGCTTCGCTCGCTCCCCACGTTGACGCTGGCTTGATTCTGTGTTTTCCAACGTTGCTAACGCAATGCATCCGCAAGAACCCACACACTGCACAAGAGGAGTGAACACCATGAAACGACACCCATTCTGGTTCCCTTTTGCTGCGCTGTTCATCGGCGCATCTGTGTTGCTCGCCGCGTGCGGCGGTTCCGCACCCGAACCGACACCAGCCCCACAAGCTCAAGCACAGGCACCTGCTGCTGAGCCAACGAAGGTCGGTCCCGATGTCATAGCGAAAGGCAAAGAGGTGTTCAACAAGTACGGCTGCCAAGCGTGCCATGCCATCCAGGGCTTCGCCGAAGGTCAGGTTGGGCCTGCGTTGGACAACATCTATGTGGTGGCGCAGCAGCGCATAGCCAGCCCCGAATACAAGCAGAGCAAGGGCAAAGCAAAGACCGCTGAGGAGTACATCCGCGAGTCGATCCTGCACCCCAACGACTTCATCGTGCCGCAGTGTCCAACGGGTCCTTGCCCTGCTGGGGTAATGATCCAGAACTTCGAGCAGCAGATCAAGCCTGAGGAGCTAGAAGCGCTCATCGGCTACCTCATGTCGCTCGGGCGCTGAAGACGCCGCTTGAAGGCAGGAGGGGCACAGGCGCGAACACCTGTGCCCCTTTGCTTTTGCGCGGGCTAGGTGTACAGCTCTAGCCCGAAGCCGCGGATGTGCCCCACGTCGCGCCGCGCGGCGTCCTCGACGCGCAACGTCCAGCGCCCTGCGGGGAGCAAACCCTTCAGCGCGGAGAGCGCTGGCGCGTTGAGCGCGTCGAACGTTTGCTTGAGGTGATCAAGTCCGCCACCTTGACGATTGTGCAGCACAATGCTTTGACCGTTGGGCGCGATGAGCGTCACCACAAGATCACCACGGAAGGGATGCTCGATATCCACATGCACACGCAGCGCTTTGAGCGGTCGTCGTTCGGTCACCTCCAACGAAAGTTCTGCTGTGCCCAGGTCGGGGATGGGGACGCTCTCGCGGCGCTCCACGCGGATCACAGGATACGGGGCTGAGGGGCGGGCGCGCTCCACGGCGCGCCGCGCGTTGACGCGGCCGTAGCCGTAGTAGGGGCTATGACCGTTCGCGTCATATTGCCCGCCTTCAGGGTCAATGCGGTCGCATGTGTCTTTGATGATCGCACGCACTTCGTCCCAGCGCAGCTCTGGGTTACGCGCGAGGATGAGCGCCGCAACGCCAGCAACGCCTGGCGCTGCGCTTGATGTGCCGCCGAAGTCATTTGTGTAGTGTCCCGCTTCGTCGCCGCGCATTGGGTGACCGGGGTTGCGCCCTAGTTTGCCGCTGCGGTCTGTGGTCCAAATGCCGGGTGTGAGCGAGGGCATGCCGTGGCTGCTGGGGAAGGCGCACCAAATCGCCTGACCGTAGTCGCTGTACGCAGCGCGCGTGCCGCGATCGTTGCAAGCAGCGACGGCGATCACCTTTTCGTAGCTGGCGTAGCCGTCGTTGTCCACACTCTCGTTGCCGTTGCCCGCCGCAAAGCAGATCACGCAGCCCTTGCCGTTGCGCCCTTGGCGCACCGCGTAGTCAATCGCAAGGCGTGTGGAATCTGGCAGCGGCACGACGGCGTTGTGAAGTGGGTCGCTGGGGTCCCACCAGCGCCCATCGGCAGGCCCCCAACTACAGGAGATCACGTCGGCGCCCTGTTGCGCAGCCCACACGAAGGCATCAGCCTCGTGCTGCGAGCCAAGCCCAGAGACAAGCCGGATCGGCATCAGCCGCGCTTTGGGGGCCACGCCCGAGGCACCGAATTGCCCATTGGCGACGGCAACGCCAGCGCACGGCGTGCCGTGATCGTCATTGTTGCCAGGGCGCGGGTCGTTCACTTTGCGTGAGACGTCGCGCGGCGCGACGATCTTGCCAGCGCCGCGAAACTCCTCGTGGTCAATGTCCACGCCGTCGTCAATGATGGCGACGATCACGCCCTCGCCCTGCGAGAGCACCCAAGCTTCCTCAACATGGGCGTGGGCTTCGATGCGTTGACCATTGATGACAGTGGGCTTAAGGTGCCATTGTGGGTCGAACGCCACGCGGTTGCGCGCGCGGCGGATCAATTCAGGATGGCAAAGCTCAACCACGTCTAGTTCAAGCAAGCGCTCTGCAAGCTCGAACACCTCCCGCCCAACTCCTTCGGGTGGCGTGACGAAAAAAGCATTGCGCGCATAGGCGGCTTCGACGCGCGGTGTGAGCCGGAACTGCTTGAAGACTTGCTCGATGGCACTGCGTTGGGCGTCGTCGGCAAACTTAATGAACAGGTTTTCGGTGTAGAGCACGGGCGCTTGCGACACAGGGTCTACAAGCGCGCGCCCAGCGAACCACACCATCGGCTCGCGCTTCAGCAAGGCACGCGCTTCATCGCGCAACGCCTTGGTGCCTATGCGGGGGCGAGCGTGCAGCACAGCGACGCCTGCCAACGGATATGTCTCCACGACCTCGAAGTTGCTGAGGAGCCTCAGCGCCTGCTCAGAAAGCCAGTTTGCTAACTCTGGTGCGGCGGGGTCAAGCGTGCTGCGGTTGCGCAGACGCACCACGAGCAGGTCTTCGCCTTCGACGAGTTGAAGCGCTTGCCCTTGACGACCTCCAAAATGGGCAGTGTAGGCCATGGTTCTCCCTGAACGCTTGGTGGTTTCTGAGATGGGTTGTAGCCAAGGCAAACGCGCTTGTCAAGCCTGGGGAGCCGGTGGTGCAAAGGGCGCCGGCAGGTTAAGCGGCTCGTTGATGGCGAAGAGCGTTGCACCCGGCGGAATGAGCACGGAGCGGATTTCGTGCACGAGCCCATACTCGCGTGCTTGCTCGGGGTTGAGCGCAAGGCGTTGGTGCATCTCGCGCACCACTTCGGCGAGCGGCTTGCCCACCGTGTCGGCGACCACGCGCGCGATGTTCTCCTGATCAGCGCGCAGCCCTTTAAGGTGTTCCTCGAGTTGGCTTTCGCTGAATTGCGCGTTGCCTTGAACGTTGAACTGCACAGGGTGGAGCAAAAAACGCGCGTGCGGCACGGAGAAACGCCGCGCGCCGGCGCAGAACAGCACCACACCGATCGAGTCCACGCTGCCGAAGTTGTAGGTGTAGGTCTCGAAGGGCGCGCCGCGCAACAGGTTGTACACCGAAAGCCCATGAAACACTGAGCCGCCCGGCGAGGAGAGTAGCAAATGCACACGCGTGGCGCGCATGTGGAGCGCTTGGTCGAGCACTTGCAGCAGCGCGTTGACCGTCTGCGGGGTGACGGGCGCAAAGAAGCGGATGTAGATCTCCTCGTTCATGCAGCTTGGCTTTGGCGCTGCGCGGCGATCAGCGTGTTGCGCAGCAACATAGCGACCGTCATCGGTCCGACGCCGCCCGGCACAGGCGTGATCGCCGAGGCGATCTCGCTCACCTCGTCGAAGTCCACATCGCCGACGAGGCGATAGCCTTTCGGGTGCTTTGGGTCTTCGACGCGGTTGATGCCCACGTCAATCACTACGGCGCCTGGGCGCACCATGTCCGCGGTGACGAAGCGCGGCTTGCCGATCGCAGCGACCAGAATGTCGGCTTCGCGCGTGACGCTCGCCAGGTTAGCGGTGCGGCTGTGGCAGATCGTCACGGTGGCGTCGCGCGCCAGCAGCATCAGCGCGAGCGGCAACCCGACCACCGCGCTACGCCCGAGTACGACGGCGCGCCGCCCGCAGATGGAAATGTTGTTGCGCGTCAACAGCTCGATGCAGCCCTGGGGTGTACACGGCGCAAAAGGCGCTTGCTTGCCCTTCACGCCGAGCAAGCCAAGGTTGACAGGGTTAAAGCCGTCCACGTCCTTGTGCAGCGGGATCGCGCTCAGGATGCGATCGGCGTCGAGATGGGGCGGCAGCGGCAACTGCACCAGGATGCCATGCACCTCTGGGTGCGCAGCGAGCGATTCCACCAACGCAAGCACATCGCTTTGGCTCACGCTTGCCGGCAGCTCGTGGCTAAACGTGCGGATGCCCACCTCCTCGCACGCTTTGCGCTTGTTGCGCACGTAGATCGCCGAGGCGGGGTTGTCGCCAATCAGCACGGTCGCCAACCCAGGAGTGACGCCGCGCGTCTGCTGAAGCTCTGCGACGGCTTGCTTGATCTCAGCGCGGATCGTCGCGGCGAGGCTTGCGCCATCGAGGAGACGCGCCTTCATGCTGGTTCTCCATTGAGCAAGCGAATGGCTGCAGCGGTCATTAGGGCGACGCCGATCGGCAGCGCGTCTTCGTCAATTTGGAAGCGCGGGCTGTGGTGTGGCTCGGTGATGCCCTTCGCTTTGTTGCCAGCACCAACGAAGAAGTAAGCGCCTGGCGCTGCCTGCAGGAAAAAGGCGCAATCCTCAGCGCCCATTGTGCGATAGTCGGAGCGAACGCGCCCGGCGCCGAACATTGCTGCAGCGGTCTCGCGCACGAGCGCGCCGATGCGCGCGTCGTTCACCGTGGCGGGTGTGCCTGTGCTGTTGAAGGCTAGCTCGGCACTCACCTCGAACGCAGCCGCCACCTGCTGCGCAATCGTCTGCACGCGCGCTTGCAGGTGTTGCATGACTTCATCGCTGAAGGCACGCAGCGTGCCGCGCAGCTCAACCGCATCAGGGATGATGTTTGGCGCTGTGCCGCCGTGAATGCTGCCGATGGTCACTACACCGCTCTCCAACGGCGAGAGGTTGCGCGACACGATGGTTTGGAGCGCGGTGATGAGGTGCGCAGCAGCGACGATCGGGTCGCGCCCGAGGTGCGGCGAGGCGCCATGTGAGCCGCGACCGCGCACAGTGAGGGTGAACGCTCTGCTTGCCGCCAACGCTGCGCCTTCGGTGACGCCGATCGTGCCCACTTCCTCGTCTGCCCACATGTGTAGCGCGAGCGTGTGGTCGGGGCGCGGGTTTTCGAGCACGCCGTCTTGGATCATCGCCAGCGCGCCGCCGACGATCTCCTCAGCCGGTTGAAACACGAACTTCACGGTGCCGCCCCACACGTCGCGGTGCCGCGCAAGCAACGTGGCAACGCCGATGCCGATGGCGGTGTGGGCATCGTGTCCGCAGGCGTGCATTTTGCCAGGGTGCAGGCTCTTGAACGGCACGTCTGCTTCTTCGTGGATCGGCAGCGCATCCATGTCGAAGCGCAGCAGCAGTGTGATCGGGCGCTCGACGGCGCGCGCGCCCTCCATCAGCCCCACCACGCCCGTCTTGCCCACCCCAGTTTGCACTTCGTAGCCAAGCGCACTCAGCGCTTGCGCGACGATGCCCGCGGTGCGCACTTCCTCAAACGCAAGCTCAGGGTGTTGGTGTAGGTCGCGGCGGATGGCGACGACCTGCTCGCGGAGCGCTTCGCTTTCGCGTCGGATCGACTCGAAGTCAAGCGTGTTCATGGCTTTCGGCACTTTGCGAAGAGCTTACTGCACAAGGTCGGCGTCAAGATCAGCCGGATTGGCAGCATCAGCCTGAGTTTGGGCTGTCTGGGCGCGCTGCTTGCGGCGTTGTCGGCGCGAGAGCACCACGCGATCGGGGCGACTGGCACGGGTGCGCTCGAACAGCGCGCCTGCTTGCGCCAGCCACTCGCGCCCGGTGTTGGCGTAGGCTTGGGAAAGCGCCTCGAGGATCTCGAAGAGCGCGTCGATCTGCGGCTGGAAGATGGGGAGTTCCTCTTCGACTTCGGCGAGACGTCCCTCGAACTGGCTGATGCGCTGGTCGCGCTCATGCCAACGTTCATCCTGCTCGACGGCAAATGCTTTCCATTCTTTCTCGATTTGGGCTTGGAAGGTCTCAATGGCGCGCTGGGCACGGCGCTCGGCTTCGCGCTGGAGCTCGGCGAACTCGTTGAGCCGCACCTCGATCCGCTCTTGGAAGTCCGCCAGGCGCGTGATCTCGCGCTTCACCTCCTCGCGCATTTGCAAGTAACCCGTCACCTGCTGCGCGATCTCCTCGGCGCGCTGCTTGAGCTTCTCGATGGTCTCGGCATATTCTGCGAATTGCCGCTCGCGCCGCACGTCGGCGATGCGCTGATTCTCGATGAGCTGGTTCTGAGCTTCCAGCAGCCGCGCGGCTTCCTCAAGCTCGACCTGGCGGCGGCGCACCGCCTCGTCGAGCAAAAGCAACTGCGGCGTGAGCGCTTCGATGGCACGCCGCAGGTCGGGCAGCTCTTGTTCCACCGCCGTGATGCGCTTCGCAGATTGACGGTTTTGCTCCTCGAGGTAAGCAAGCTGCGCAAGGGTGGGTTCGTAGCGCCTATCAACGTCAATGATTTGCGTTTGCAGGCGGTTGAGTTGGTCGTTGAGGCGTGCTTCCTCGCTCTTGCGCGCTTCGATCTCCTCGCTGTGGCGCGCTAAGGTTTTGATTTCGCGCTTGATCTCGCTGAGTTGCCGCGTGAGCGCCTCGTGCTCGATTTGGCGCGTGCGCGCGCTTTCGCGCTCGGCTTTGGCGCGTTGCTCTTCGATGCGCTCGATCAGTTGGTTGAACTCGTTGCGCAACTGCTCGATCGAAGCCGGCCAGCCAAGCGCACGCACTAGCTGCGTGCGGAGCTCGTTCATTGCCGACTCCACCGCTTGCGCTTGGCGCGCGCGGGCTTCTAGCTCGCGCGCTAAGCCCTCGATGCGCTCTTGCAACAGCGCGATCTGCGCCTTATCGCGGCGACGTTCCTCCTCAAGGTATTGAACCAATTGGACGAGTTGGTGGAACTCCATGCTTTCCGATCTTTTGCAAAGGACTTACTGATGCTGCCACATGCGACCGCCATCCAGCATGATGCAATCGCCATTGACAAACGGCGGCCCAGCGACAAGAAACAACACAGCTTCTGCCACTTGCTCAGCGCTGCCCAAAGCGCGCAATGGGTTGGTCTTGCGCAGCGCCTCCCAAGCCTCATCGGTGTAGGTGGGCGGCTTGAGCACTGGACCAGGGCATACGGCGTTCACGCGCACTTTCGGTCCGAGCACGAGCGTCTGCGCGCGGGTGAGCGCGAGCAGCGCTGCCTTAGAGACGCCATGCGCCACGTACTCGCGCCAAGGGTAAAACGCGCTTTCGTCCACGATGTTCACAATGGTGCCGCCCTCACCAGCGATCATCGCCCTGGCGATCACCTGGCTGAGCGCGAACGGCGCCTTTACGTTCACGTCGAGCGCGAGGTCGAACTCTGCCTCGGTGGTGTCGAGGTAGTCCTTCGCCACGAAACTCGAGGCGCTGTTCACAAGGATATCCACGCGCCCAAACACGTTGAGCGCAGCTTCGCCCAGCGCGACGGCGGCTTCCCAGGTGCGGAGATCGGCTTGAAGGAGCGCAACGCGGCGCCCAAGCGCTTCGATCTCGCGCGCGGTTTCCTGCGCGGCGGCTGCGCTGCTGCTGTAGTGCACCAGGATATCTGCGCCCTCGCGCGCGAGGGCCAGCGCAATCGCCTTGCCCACGCGGTGCGCTGCGCCGGTGACGAGCGCCACCTTGCCCAAGAGCTTCATAGGGGGAATGTTATACTCCGCGCGGGCATGATGCTCGACCTTGTGCGCCGTGTGCGGCAAAACCACGCGCTGGAGCACGCCACGCTCAATGTGCTCGAAGAGCGCCACCCGCGCCTACGCGCAGGCGGACGCGCCACGGCGGAAGGGTTTTACCTCATCGGCGAACTCCCCGAGCCAGAGATCGTGCGCCAAGCGGCTGAACAAGCACTTCAGCGCCTCCAGCGCGGTGAAGCGACGCTCGCGGTCCACCCACGCTGCGGCACTAACCTCGTCGCCACAAGCTTTGCCAGCGGCTTGCTCGCGCTGACGTGGGCGCGTTCTGCGGGCAAGAACGTGCCCTTTTGGGCGCAGATCCCGAGCGCGTTGCTCGGCGCGATGGTGGGTGCGCTGCTCGCGCAGCCAATCGGTCCGTGGTTGCAGGCAAACGTGACCACAAATGCCGACGTGCGCGATGTGCGCATTGAGGCCATACACACACGCGAGCAGGGGCGTTGGCGACTGTACTTCGTGCGCACGGCGCGCTCAGCGTGAGCCGATCGGGCGATTGCGCGGCGCGCCGCCAAGACGGGGATAGGCTTCTGGCGTGGCGCGCTGCTTGCGGATGATCACCAACGCCCGCCGATCATCGCGCTCGGGCAGTGCGACGGGTTGGAGTTGCTCAAGCACACCGCCCAACACCTCAATGGCGCGCTGCGCGGCTTCTACCTCTTCCTGCGCTTGCCGCCCCTTCATTGCGATGCACACCCCGCCGAGGCGTGTGAGCGGCAGCAGATACTCCACGAGCGTCGGCAACGGCGCCACGGCGCGCGCAACGACCACGTGATACTGCTCACGATGCTCGGGGCGGCGCGCCAGCTCTTCCGCGCGCGCGTGCAACGCATGGGTATCGTGTAGTCCCAGCGCCTCGATCGCGGTTTTGCAGAACTGCACCTTCTTCGCCGTGCTGTCCACCAGCCACACATGCCACTCCGGTAGCGCGATCTTGAGCGGGATGCCGGGCAGCCCTGCGCCCGTGCCAATGTCCATGAGCGTTGGAGGTTCGCTGAAGCGCATCCGCTCCTGCACAAGCAGCGGCGCTACCGTGAGTGAGTCCGCGAAGTGCAGGGAGAAGATCGCCTCTTCCTCGACGATCGCCGTGAGGTTGAACTTCTTATTCCACGCTTGTATCAATGCGGCATAGCGCGCAAATTGCTCGAGCTGATGGGGCGCGAGTGAGAGGCCCAAGTGTGCAGCGAAAGTGCTCAGCTTTTGTATAGAATCCAGTGAAGGTTGGTACTCCATGATGCCTCTAAGGGTGGATCGAGCGCGCCGAATTGCTTGGCGACGCCTCGCAAGGGGGGTTGCAGCGATAGGGGTGGTCCTTCTCGCTGCTGGGCCTGCATGGCGAGCAGAGGCAGAACAGGCGACGCCTGCATGTGTCCTCGCTTGTAATCCACGTCTGCGCCAGTGCTTGGTGCATGAGCTGAACAAACTGCCAAAAGGGTATCTCCCAGTGCGTCGCGCGCCATACGGCTACTTGCGCGTTTACGTCCCGAGCGTGTGCCAGCGCGTATGCCTCGGCACAGCTGAGGGTTGTTTCCCTTAACGCCTCAGAAAGGTGCCCCGAAGCGTGCCGTCTCCACAGCGCGCGCGCCGAAGACCGCATTGACGAGCAGCACAGCGCTGTAGAGCAGAAGCGCCCCGCGATCATCGCGCCCGCGCGTGTAAGCGAAGGTAGCAGGCACTGCCAGCACTACTAATGCTCCGTAAAGGTAATGCACGGCGCGCACAATGCCGCCCAGCCCTTGCGCGACCAGCGCTAAACCCACAACAGCCTGCGCCAGACCAAGCAACGGGCTAAGCGCCACCGCGCCGAAATAGCTCCCATCCATGCCCTCGCCGCGCAGATACTTGATCAGCCCCCACGCCCCCACAAGGGCGTTGAACAGCATCACTGCCGTGGCGAGGTTCGCGTGCACCTGCGTTAAGCCCATAAACGCGCAAGATTGTAAGATCATGAAGCGCGCGCTAAGCGCCGCCTTTGAGGTCGCTCAAGCGCGCAAGGAGGGAAGAGCACCATGAAGCCTTACGCACATCCCGAGGTGTTAGTCAGCACAGCTTGGCTGGCTGAACACCTGAACGACCCCAACGTGCGCATCGTGGAATCCAACGAGGACCCGCTGCTTTACGACACGGGGCACATCCCCGGCGCGGTGAAGATCGACTGGACGACGGACCTCAATGACCCGATCCGTCGTGATTATCTCGACTCGGAGCGCTTCGCGCGCTTGATGAGCGAGAAGGGCATCGCCAACGATACCTTCGTGGTGTTTTACGGCGATCGCAACAACTGGTGGGCAGCGTATGCTTTCTGGGTGTTCCAGCTTTTCGGGCACACGAAAGCCGCGCTGCTCGACGGCGGGCGTAAGAAGTGGGTGGATGAAGGGCGACCGCTCACGCGAGAGGTGCCGAGCTATCCGCCCACCAACTACGTCGCGCCGCCGCGCAACGACAGCGAGATCCGCGCCTTCCGCGATGAGGTGCTGCGCCATGTGCAGGCAAAAGGCGTGTTGGTGGACGTGCGCACCCCTGCGGAATTCTCCGGTGAGCGCGTGCACATGCCCGAGTATCCGAACGAAGGCGCGTTGCGCGGCGGGCACATCCCTGGCGCGCAAAACATCCCCTGGGCGCAAGCAGTGCGCGAGGACGGCACGTTTAAGTCGCGCGAGGAGCTAGAGGCGCTCTACACCAGCAAGGGGATCACGCCCGATAAGGAGATCATCACCTATTGCCGCATCGGCGAGCGCAGCAGCCACACGTGGTTTGTGCTGAAATACCTGCTTGGCTACCCCAAGGTGAAAAACTACGACGGGAGCTGGACAGAGTGGGGCAACAGCGTCGGCGTGCCCATTGAGAAATAACCTGCCGCACAGCGCGCCATGCAACGCCCCTCGCCCCTTCGCTGGCAAACGTGGCTTGCCTTCTTGGCGGTCAACATTATCGTCTCGGCGATCACAGCGTTTGTTGTGGTGCGCGTGCTGACGCTGAGCTACAGCCGCCCCAGCGGGAGCACTGTCCCTGCTGAGGCTGCTGCTGTGCCCACGGAAACCGCCACAGTTTCACCCACGACCGGCACCACGAGCGCCACGTCCACCGCGCTCGACCCAAGGCAGAATGCTACGGAGGTCCCCCCAAGGGTGCGCATCGTCAACGTGAGCTACCCTGGGCAGCGCGCACGCGAGCGCGTGGTGTTACTCAACGAGGGCACGCCGATCGACCTAAGCGGCTGGCAGCTCATCAGCCCACGCGGGCAGGTCTACACCTTCGGCAATGTGGTGTTACTTGACCAGGCTTACTTGAACGTCAACACCGCGCGCGGCACCGACACCCCCACAGACCTTTTCTGGAACCTCGATGAACCCGTGTGGCGCTCGGGTGACCTCGTCACACTGAAGCGCGGCGACCAAGTGATCGCGACCTTCGTTGTGCCCTGAGCTGCGTCAACAAGGCGCAGGAAGAACGTTGTGCTCATTGGGCAGGAACTCTCGAGAAGGCAAGAGAGCAATCACTTGAGGCAGAGCGTGCCCGCGCCGAAGCAGCCGAACAAGCGCTTGGGGCAGAGCGCGCCTGTGTTGAGCGATGAGCTGTGCAGTTGCTGCGCGCGCTGGGCATTGACTCCCCACTCTGGGAGCGCCGTCCCTCCGCAGAGGTGCTTGTCATTCTCGACGACAACACCTGTTCGCTCGCTTGCTCTACAAGCCATACCGCGCTATCCTCATTCTGATGAGACATGGACACGTTCAACACGCTTTCCGAGCTTAAGGGCCCCTTTGGCAAGTTGCGCTTTCATAGCCTTGAAGCTCTTGAGCGCCAGGGCTATCGCATTGCGCGTCTCCCCTTCAGCATCAAGGTGCTGCTGGAGCAAGCCCTGCGCCAGTGCGACGGCTTTGAGATTACCCCTGAGGACGTTGATCGTCTTGCGCGCTGGGAGAGCGTGCATCGTGAGGGCATAGAGGTTCCCTTCAAGCCTGCGCGCGTCATCCTCCAGGACTTTAGCGGCGTGCCCTGCCTGGTGGACTTGGCGGCGATGCGCAGCGCGCTCGCGCGTCTCGGTGGCGATCCAAAGAAGGTCAACCCGCGCGTGCCTGTGGACATGGTCATTGATCACTCCGTGCAGGTGGATTTCTACGGCACGCCCGAGGCGTTTTGGCTGAACCTGCAGAAGGAGTTCGAGCGCAACAACGAGCGCTACCGCTTCGCCAAGTGGGGACAGCAAGCGTTCCAGAACTTCCGTGTGGTGCCGCCAGGCACTGGCATCGTGCACCAGGTCAACCTGGAGTATCTGGCGCGCGTCACGATGGTCAAAGAGGGTATCGCCTTTCCCGACACGCTCGTGGGCACTGACAGCCACACCACGATGATCAACGGCTTGGGGGTGGTGGGCTGGGGCGTTGGCGGCATCGAGGCAGAGGCGGTGATGGTGGGACAGCCGCTCTACCTCGTCATGCCCGAAGTGATCGGCTTTAAGCTCTACGGCGCGCTGCGCGAGGGCGTGACCGCCACCGATCTCACCTTGACCGTCGTGCAAATGCTGCGCAAGAAGGGCGTCGTGGAGAAGTTCGTCGAGTTCTATGGTCCTGGTCTGAGCAGCATTAGCCTCGCCGACCGCGCCACGATCGCCAACATGGCGCCTGAGTACGGCGCGACGATGGGCTTCTTCCCGATCGACGAGGAGACGCTGCGCTACTTGCGGGCTACAGGGCGCGCCGAAGCTGCGACGTTAACCGAATACTACGCCAAGGCGCAGGGCTTGTTCCGCACCGACGAGACGCCTGACCCTATCTTCAGCGATACGCTCGAACTTGATCTCAGCACGGTGGAGCCAAGCCTCGCAGGTCCGAAGCGCCCCCAAGACCGTGTGCCGCTTGGGCAGGTGAAACAGCAATTCCTCAGCGCGTTAACTGCGCCGACTAAAGAGCGTGGCTTTGGGCTTAGCCCAGAGCAGGTCAACGCAGCAGTGCGCGTGCGCTTCAACGGGCACGAAGAGGAACTCCACCACGGCGCGGTGGTGATCGCCTCGATCACAAGCTGCACCAACACCAGCAACCCCAGCGTGATGCTTGGTGCGGGGCTTTTGGCGAAAAAGGCGGTGGAGCGCGGCTTGCGACCGCCACGCTACGTCAAAACCTCGCTCGCGCCCGGCTCAAAAGTGGTGACCGAATACCTGCGCGCAGCGGGGCTGATGGATGCGCTCGAAGCGCTGGGCTTCCACCTCGTCGGCTACGGGTGCACGACCTGCATTGGCAACAGCGGACCGCTGCCTGCGCCTGTTGCCCAAGCGGTGACCGAAGGCAATTTGGTCGCGGCTGCAGTGATCAGCGGCAACCGCAACTTCGAGGGGCGCGTGCATCCGCTGGTACGCGCGAACTACCTCGCCTCGCCGCCGCTGGTGGTGGCGTATGCGCTCGCAGGGCGCGCCGATATTGACCTCACCACCGAGCCGCTCGGTTACGACCGCGAGGGCAAGCCCGTGTATCTGCGCGACATTTGGCCCACGCAGCAGGAGATCAACGACGCCATCGCGCGCTACGTGCTGCCTGAGATGTTCACACGCCAGTACAGTGACGTGTTCAGCGGCACCGAGGAGTGGCGCGCGATCACAGGCGTCGAAGGCGACCTCTACCCGTGGGACCCAGACAGCACCTACATCCGCGAACCCCCTTACTTTGAGGACTTCACCTTGCAGCCCCCACCCCTTCGGGACATCGAGAACGCCTGCGTGTTGGGCTTGTTCGGCGATTCAATCACAACGGACCACATCTCGCCCGCGGGCGACATCCCCGAAGAAAGCCCAGCGGGGCAATGGTTGCGCGCGCGCGGCTTGAGCAAAGAGGACTTCAACCAGTACGGCGCGCGGCGCGGCAACCATGAGGTGATGATGCGCGGCACTTTCGCCAACATTCGCCTGAAGAATCTGCTCGTGCCTGGCGTGGAAGGCGGCGTGACGCGCTACTTTGCTGATGGCACGGGCGCTGTCATGCCGATTTACGATGCTGCGATGCGCTACAAAGCCGCAGGCGTGCCGCTCATCGTGTTGGCGGGTAAAGAATACGGCACTGGCTCCTCGCGCGACTGGGCAGCAAAAGGCACGGCGCTGCTCGGCGTGCGCGCGGTGATCGCTGAGAGCTTCGAGCGCATCCACCGCAACAACCTCGTCGGCATGGGCGTGTTGCCGCTGCAATTCATGCCCGGCGAGAGTTGGGAGTCGCTGGGGTTGAAGGGGGACGAGCGTTACACCATTCGCCTGCCGCAAGAACTTGCCCCGCGGCAGCTACTCACCGTGCAGGTTATGCCGAGCGACGGCCGGGCGCCGTTTGCGTTCACCGTGCGCGCGCGCCTAGACACGCCCGTAGAGGTGCACTACTACCGCAACGGCGGCATCTTGCCCGCCGTGCTGCGCAGCATGATGCAGGCAAGCTAAAAAACAGGGGCGGCGTTGAGCGCGCGCTCAGCGCCGCCCCGCACGAAGCAGACACTGCCCAGGCTATAGCTTGCCGAAGAGATACGACTCCATCGCATACTCGTTCAAGCCAAACCAAGCGCTGGTCTCCGCCTTGAATCGCTGCCAGTTGTCGTAGATGCGCTTGTAATCGGGGTCGCGCTCCGCGGCGCTGCTGAAGATTTCGTCGCTGATCTTCTTCGCGGCGTCCATGATCGCTTTGGGGAATTGGCGCAACTGCACACCTGCGGCTTGCAAGCGCTTCAATGCAGCTGCGTTGCGCGCGTCGTACCGCGCGGGGATCAGCATGTTGATCTCCATTGCGGCGCTGCGGATGGCTTCCTGATACTCCTTGGGCAAGGTGTTCCAGGCTTTCAGGTTCACCTGGATTTCGAGCGCAGCAGCGGGCTCCCACCAACCGGGGTAGTAGTAATAGCGCGCGATCTTCTGAAAGCCGAGCTTCTCATCGTCGTACGGACCGACCCATTCCACTGCGTCCACCGTGCCGGTCTGCAACGCTTGAAAAATTTCATTCGGTGGGATGGTCTGCACGGTGACGCCAAGCCGCTTCATCACCTCGCCGCCAGGACCGGCGATGCGCATCTTCAAGCCCTTGAGGTCGTCGAGTCCTTTGATTTCCTTGCGAAACCAACCACCCATCTGGGTCCCTGAGTTGCCTGCGATGAAAGCGATCGTGCCGAAGCGCTTGGCGTAGTACTCCTGCAGAAGCTTGAGTCCCTCGCTCTCATAGAACCAAGCGTTCATTTGGCGCAACGTCATGCCGAAGGGCAATCCTGTTGCCAAGCCTGTGAGGGGCGCCTTGCCGATTGCGTAGTACGCTGCCGTGTGCCCGATGGGCACGGCGCCCTGTGCGACGAGATCGGGGACAGCCGTGGCAGGACCGAACTTGCCCGCAGGGCTGGGCACGATGCGGAAGCGCCCACCCGTTAGCGCCGCGACGCGCTCGGCGAAGTACTCAGCGCCGCCATAGAGCGTGTCGAGCGATTGAGGCCAGCTGGTTGCCATGTCCCATTGCACGTTGCGCTGCGCGACGACGATGTTGGGGATTGCAAACGTGGTGGAAACAAGAGCGCCTGTGGTCGTGGCTTTCAGAAATGTTCTGCGGTTCATGCGATGCGTCTCCTGCAAGAAGCTGTGGGTTGCGCAGCAGTGTATCACCAAGGCACTCTGTTTGGGGCAACGATGTTGCTTGGGCTATGCACCTTCGCTCAGGTAGTCCACAAACCGCGCGTAGGCTTCGCGCCACGGCTCCGGGTTGCGCGGCTCATACGTAGTGAGCGCAAACGAGCGCCGCACCACAGCGCGCGCATCGGCGTCGCTCGTGAGCGCGCCCAACGCGCGCAGTTGCACCAACACGTTGCCCGTTGCCGTCGCCTCGACCGGACCCGCGATCACGGGGCGCTCGCAGGCGTCTGCTGTGAATTGGCACAGCAGCGCGTTCTGCGAGCCACCGCCGACAACGTGAATGACTTCGATGCGGCGACCAAGCAACGCCTCGAGTTGTGCAAGCGTGTGGCGATACTTCAGCGCCAAGCTCTCCAGAATCGCGCGCACCATCGCGCCGCGGTCTTGAGGCACTGTTTGCCCCGTGCGCTGGCAGAATGCCGCGATTGCGGCTGGCATGTCCTCAGGGTGCAGAAAAGTTGGGTCATCGGGGTCAACCAGCGCAGTAAAAGCAGGTGCGCGCTCGGCAAGCGCGAATAGCTCAGCGTAGGGCATCAGCGCGCCATCCAGCGCGCCCCATCGACGGCGGCACTCTTGCACCAGCCACAGCCCCATGATGTTCTTTAGCAAGCGGAACGTTCCACCCACGCCGCCCTCGTTGGTGAAGTTGAACGCCAGCGCCTGCGCGTTGATGATCGGCTGCACAACCACCGCGCCCATCAGCGACCACGTGCCCGAGCTGATGTAAGCAAAATCAGGCTGATCCGCTGGCACAGCGAACACCGCCGAAGCGGTGTCATGCGATGCAGGCGCAATGACCTCAACCTCGGAAGCGGAGACCGCGCGCGCAACGCTGGGCATCAGCCTGCCAAGGCGCGTGCCGGGCGGTGTGACGGGCTGCAGGAAGTGATGCGGAATGCCGAGCGCCTCGAGCATGTCACGCGCCCAATCCCCTGTGCGTGGATTGAAGCACTGCGTGGTGGTTGCGTCGGTGAACTCACACGCCAGCGTGCCGCTCAGCCAGTAGTGGAAGAGGTCTGGCATCATCACCAACGCGCGCGCGACCTCGAGCTGAGGCGAGCGCGCCTCTGCCATGGCGAGAAGCTGATAGAGCGTGTTGAGCTGCATGAATTGGATGCCCGTGCGCTCGAAGATTTGCGCGCGCGGCATGCGCTGGAATGCAAGCGGCATCATGCCATCGGTGCGCGCATCGCGGTAGTGGTAGGGAATGCCGAGAAGGTCGCCGTTGGCGTCCAGCAAGGCGAAGTCAACGCCCCACGTGTCCACACCCACGCTAGCGAGCGCGCCTTCAGCCGCTGCTTTGCCGAGGCCCACCAGCACCTCCTCCCAGAGGGCAAGCACGTTCCAGTGCAAATGATCACGCACACGCACCGCACGATTAGGGAAACGATGCACCTCCTGCAAGGTGATGCGATCACCGTCGAAGTGACCGACGATCACGCGCCCGCTTTCGGCGCCGAGGTCAATTGCAACATGTCGAGACATGGCTGAGGCAAACGCAAATGAGATTCGCGTACTACACAGCGCGAACACGCGCGCGTTGAGCATTCTATCCAAGCTGCGCAAGGCACGCGAATGCATCGCACGTGCCTGCTTTGCCTAAGGCTACAATCGCCACACGCATGAGGTGAACGACCATGCCGGAGAAACTGATCATCATCGGCGCAGGACCAGCGGGGCTGACCGCAGCGCTTTACGCTGGGCGCGCCTTCCTCGAGCCGCTGGTCTTTGTGGGGCCTTCTTTCGGCGGTCAGATTGCCACCACGACGGATGTGGAGAATTTCCCAGGGTTTCCCAACGGCTTGCAAGGACCTGAGCTCGCAGCGCTGATGCGTGAGCAAGCGGAGAAGTTCGGCGCGCGCCTGGTCGAGGAGAGCATTGTGCGGGTGGACTTCTCACAGCGTCCGTTTCGCCTGTGGTCGGAGAGCGGCGAGCACGAGGCGCTGGCGGTGATCATCGCCACGGGCGCGACGCCGCGCAAACTGGGTGTGCCTGGCGAGGACGCGTTCGTTGGGCGCGGCGTCTCCTACTGCGCCACGTGTGATGGCTTTTTCTTCCGAGATAAGGAGATCATCGTGGTCGGCGGCGGCGACAGCGCCTTCCAAGAAGGATTGTTCCTCACCAAGTTCGGACGTCGCGTGCGCATCGTGCATCGCCGCGACGAGTTCCGCGCCAACCCCACACTCCAACGCCGCGCCATGGAAAACCCCAAGATCGAGTTCATCAAAAGCGCCGTCGTGGAGCGCATCCTTGGCGATGGCAAAGTAACCGAGGTGCAGTTGCGCAGCACGAAGACTGGTGAGCAGTGGACGACGCCTGTGGACGGCGTGTTCATCTTCATCGGGCATGAGCCGAACACGCAACTCTTTAGAGGGCAGCTTGCCATGACGGACGAGGGTTACCTCATCGTGGACCAACGTCTGCACACCAGCGTGCCGGGCGTGTTCGCGGCAGGCGAAGTGCATGATAACTGGTTCAAACAAGCGATCACCAGCGCGGGGTTCGGCTGCATGGCTGCCATGGAAGCCGAGAAGTACCTCAGCAGCCTATGATGCGCACCTTCTTCTTGCGGCTCGGCGTGAACGCCGTGGCGATCTTCGTCACCGCAGCGCTGCTACCAGGCATTCGCGTGCGCGACGAGAACCCGCTCACCTATCTCCTGCTGGGCATCCTTTTCGGCGTGCTCAACGCAGTGGTCAAGCCTGTGCTCAAGGTGCTGACTTGTCCGCTCATCTTGCTTACACTCGGCTTGTTCATCTTGGTGATCAACGGCTTGATCCTGTTGCTCACGAGCGTGCTCAGCGGTGGGGCGCTGGTGGTGGATGGGCTGGGCACGGCAATCCTGGGCGGCATTGTGATGAGCCTCACGAACGTTGTCCTGGAAGCGCTGCTTGGACTGCGCGGCAAGGATGATTGAAAGATGCAACTAGATGTGATCTACCTCATGGTGAGCGGCGCGATCACGGCGCACCGAGCAGAGGCGCTGGTCGAAGCGCTAGCGCAGCGCGCCGCCTCTGTGATCGTGGTGCCCACGCCCAACGCGGCGCGCGTGATCAGCACTTATGCGCTGCAACGCATTCCTGGTGCGCAGGTGGTGGAAAGCTACTTCGACGCGCGCATTCTGCCGCGCCCACAGCCTGCGCCCGTGGTGTTCGCGCCATGCACGTTCAACTCGTTGAACAAGCTCGCCGCTGGCATTGCCGATAATCTCGCACTTGCGATCACCGCCGAGATGATCGGCTTCGGGCAGCCGGTGATCGTCGCTGTGTCGGCAAATCAGCCGCTCTGGGCGCATCCAGCGGCGCGCGCCTCTGCGGAGAGGCTGCGCCAATGGGGCGTGTATGTCCTCGACCCCGTGCAGTCTGATTCCGACCTCACACTCGCACCAACGGACGCGATCCTGCAATATCTCGAGCACGCACTTCTGGAGAAGAGACGATGAAGCTGGTCCTCGCTGTGATTCAAGCTGACGATCTGCAAGCCGTCACACAAGCGCTCAACGCGGCAGGGTATCGCGTCACGCGCATCGCCACGCAGGGCGGTTGGTTGCGGCGCGAGAACGCCACGCTGCTGATCGGCGTGGAAGATGCGCAAGTGGATGACGTGCTCAACATCCTGCGCCGCACGGCGCAGCGCCGCACTGCATGGGTGAACATCGCCAGCGAAGCCGCTGGCATGTTCGCCGCACAACCGATCGAAGTCGAGATCGGCGGCGCGACGGTGTTCGTGCTCAACGTGGAGCGCTTCGTGCAACTCTCTTCGGATGACTAAGGCGCTGCTGTGCCGCTTCAACTCACCTTCGTGCGCCATGCCCAATCGGTGAATAACGCGCTGTGGAGCAGCGGCGCTGCGCCTGTGGTGCGCGTGGACGATCCTGAGCTAACGCCGCTGGGCCAGCAACAAGCCCGCTTGCTCGCTGAGCATCTTGCGCGCAGCGAAGCGCGCTTCACGCGCCTCTTCACCAGCTTGATGCTGCGCGCTGCGCAAACTGGTCACATCATCGCCGAGCAGCTCGATATGCCCCTCACAGGCTGGGTGGACCTGCATGAGGTCGGCGGGATGTATGTGCAGGACGCAGAGAGCGGTGCCTTTTTGCCGCGCAGCGGGCAAAGTCGCGCCGAACTCGCCAAGCGTTTCCCGCGCTTGGTGCTGCCCGAGCAAGTGACCGAGGCGGGCTGGTGGAACAAGCCCTTCGAGGAAAATGCTGAGCGCTGGGCGCGCGCGCAGCGTGTGTGGCAGGCGTTGCGCGCCCATTGTGACGCTGAAGAACATTGGCTTCTGGTGAGCCACAGCGGTTTTCTCAACTTGCTGCTGCGCGCGATGCTCGAGGTGCCACCGAGCAGCACTACGTGGTTTCGGCTGGAGAACGCCAGCCTCACGCACGTGGTGGTGGCGTGCGACTACGCCGAAATCCGCTGCGTGAACGACGTGAGTTTCCTGCCCTCCGCGCTGCGCACCTAGTTGCGCGCTCCTCACGACCGTTGACGTTGAAGCAGCGCGCCCACGATCGCCAAAGCCAGCACGCCCCCGATCACCAGCACCAGGGCGAAGCCCGCGTCAAACAGCCCTGGCAAGGTGGACACGGGAATGGCGAGGAACAGCAGCACAACGAGCAAGATCGGCCACGGACCGTTCCAATCGAGTTTCATCGCAGCAGCGCGAATTCTACGCGAGGCGCCCTTGCCACTTGTCACCTCGGCAAGGGTATGCGCATCTAAGCCGTGTGGAACAACGCTTGTGCGCATGAGGTGATGAGGAAGCATGGCTGAGACTAAACCACAACCGCGCGTCATCATCTTCACTACGCCGACATGTGCGTTTTGCAACGCAGCGAAGGCATACTTCCGCCAAAAGGGCATTCGCTTCACCGAAGTAGATGTGAGCCGCGACCCGGCAGCCGCGCGCGACATGGTGCGCCGCTCCGGGCAAACAGGGGTGCCGGTGATTGACATCGGTGGCAGGATCGTGATCGGCTTTGACAAGGCGCGCATCAACGCCCTGTTGGGCATCCGCTAATGCGCCGATAACGCGCGAAGCGTACACTTAGCCCCCGCGCAAACCCTAACAGCATAGAAAGAAAGGAGGACGCAAAGCAATGGCTGCTAAGACATCCAGCGCAACAACGAACGCTGCCAAGGAGCAGACCCCGAACATTCAGCCTCTGGGCACGCGCGTGCTGATCCGCCCCATCGAGCAGGAGATGCGCACGCCTTCTGGTTTGGTGATCCCAGAGACTGCGAAGGAAAAGCCGCAAATCGGCGTCGTGCTTGCCGTCGGCGACTCTGAGGACATTAAGGTGAAGGTCAACGACAAAGTGCTCTACGCAAAGTACTCGGGCACCGAGTTTAAGCACGACGGCGTGACCTACCTCATCATGGATAACAACGACATCCTCGCTATCGTCCGCGACTGAACATGGAAGACGTATCGCCAACTCCGGAGACCGAGACGCTCTGGGATGTGGTGATCATCGGCGGCGGGCCAGCAGGCGCAACAGCGGCGCTGTATCTGGCCCGCGCCGACTTGAAGACGCTGGTGATCGACAAGGGGTTGACCGCCGGCGCCTTGGGCATCACCAGCCGCATTGCCAATTACCCCGGCATCCTTGAAGAGATCAGCGGCGCCGAGCTGCTCCAGCGCATGCGCCAACAGGCGCAGAACTTCGGCGCGGTGTTTGTGCAGGACAAGGTGCAGGCGGTGGACCTGGAGAGCGACCCCAAGCTGATCTTCGCCAACGGCGGCACCTACTCAGCACGCGTCGTGATCATCGCCACGGGTGCCATGGGGCGCAAGCACCGCATCAAGGGCGAAGAAGAGTTGTTGGGGCATGGGGTCTCCTACTGCGCTACCTGCGACGGGGCTTTCTTCCGCGATCAGGAAGTAGCTGTGGCAGGGAACACAGACGAAGCCGTCGAGGAGGCGCTTTTCCTCACGCGCTTTGCGCGGCGCGTGCACTTCTTCTGCCCAACCCCCACGCTCAAGGCGCCTGAGCATCTGGTCGAGGAGCTGCTAGCGCAACCTAACGTGAAGCTTTACCTCGGCGCCTCGGTGACGGAGATCATCGGCAAGGAGCAAGTTGAGGCTGTGCGCGTCTCGCTGCGCAGCGAGGGCGCGATCACAGTGCCCGTGAGCGGCGCGTTCATCTACCTGCAAGGCAACGTGCCCGTGACCGACTTTCTGAACGGGCAGTTGCCCCTCACGGAGACAGGCTGCCTCAGCGTGGATTCGGAATTCCGCACCGCGTTGCCGGGCGTGTACGCCATCGGCGATGTGTTGTGCAATCACGTGAAGCAGGCAGTGGTTGCCGCTGCAGAAGGCGCGGTTGCCGCGATGGCGGTCGAAAAGGCGCTGCGCGGGCGCAAGCAGCTCGCGGTGGATTGGTCGAAGTGATCCTCGTTCTTCAGGGCGCTTCCCGATTGGCGGCGCCCTTTTGATTTTCGTACGCGCGCAGCACGTCGAGCCAAAGCTGGGCGTGTTGCGCCAACCCTTCCGCTGAGAAGTGGCAGCCATCGTAGCGATACTCTAGCCCGAGCTGATCCGTATCTGGGCCAGCGTAAATGCCAAGCGCTGGGTTCACCAGCGCAGCCTGCGCGGTGCGGATTGCCTCATTGGGCGGGTACTCTCCACAGCGTGAGGCGAGCGCCACGAACACGGGCGCATCCACGCCGAGCTTGCGGATCGCAGCGAGCATCGCCAAGAACGAACGCCGGTAGCTCTCTGCATCTGTGCCGAGCACGGCGTCACTTTCGCCTTGGTGCCAGAGCAAGTGGGTGAAGCGCAAGCCGGCGCGCTGCGCCGTGCGGATGTTGCGCAGGAGATCCTCATGAAGCAGCCCGCCTGGTGCCCACTTGGCGATCTCGGTGCCGCCGATGGACGCAGGCACAAAAATCACGCGGTCGTACAGCCTCGCCGCGATGATGGCGTCCCCGAGGCGCGTCCACACGCTGCCGCCCGTGCCGTCTGCGCCTGGCAAGGGATCAGCAGCGGGCGACCACCGCCCGCGAAAGAAGGCGCGCACAGCAGGGTGAGCACGGTGGCGCGTCTCGCCCCAGTTGCCTGCGTTAGATTGCCCGAACACTAGCGCCACCATCACGCGCGGCTTGGGCGTCGGCGTTGCTCGACGCGCCGGCGTCGAAGTCGGTGTCGGCGATTGCGCGTGTGCGCTTGCAGCGATCGCGATCAGAATCACAAGGCTGGAGAGGTAATGACGCATGCGCATCGCTTATCGCGTTGGGAGCGTAGGCGCTTGCACAGTGGGAAGGGTGGGGGGGAGCCACAAGAGCACGAGCACTTGTTCCAGACGCCCAAGGTCCACACTGGGGCGCACCACAGCCACACGTTGCAGCTCTACCTCAGAACTGGTGATCTCGACGACGGTGCCCACTGGCAAACCAGCAGGCAATAGCCCGCCCAAGCCGCTTGTGACCAGTGTGTCGCCCACGTTGATCGGCTCGGCGGGCAGCACATCGCGCAGCAGCAGACGTCCGCTCTCGTCGCCGACCACGGTGCCAGCGGCGCGCGTCTCCACTGTGCGCACGTTGACAAACGAAGCAGGGTCGTTAATGAGCTGCACTTGCGCCGTTGTCTCGTTGACCACCGCCACACGTCCGACCAACGCACCACCGAGGCTCACAACCGGCATGCCCACCACAAGCCCGTGCCGTGCGCCTGCGTTGATGGTCGCGTAGCGCACAAACGGGCTGGATTCGCCTGCGATCACGGTGGCGCAGGCGGGCGTGCGCCCACTTTCGTTAGTGGTGGGGTCAGGGCAGGTGGTCTGATCGCGCATGCCGATCACGTCTGCGCCGCGAAGTGTGTAGGCGGGGTTCTCCTCTGCAAAGCGCAGCAGCGCGCGGTAGCGCTCGACCTCGACTTGAAGCGCGCGCAGGCGGAGCACCTCAGCGGTGAGCGCATCCACTTGCCGCTGTAATACGGCGTTGCGCGTGCGTAGCTCAGCGATCTCACCAGAGAAGCCGACCAAACTGCTCAAGAAGCGCCCTGCTTGCGTCAGCGCTTGCTGGAATGGCGCAACGAACAGCGAGAGCGCGCCTGGTCCAAGCTGGGCGCGAGTCAACAAGGCAGCTAAGACGGCAATGGCGCCAAGCGCGACAAGCAACGCAAGTAAGGCAGGCGACGTGCGCCGGTCGCGCGGCGACATGGTTTAAGAGATGCGTGTGAGCGTGGTGGGCGAGGCGAGCGCTGCTTGCGAGGAAGCACTCTTGCGTTCCATCCCCGCCAAGACATCCCGCAAGTTGTCAAGGTCGGAGAGCACGATCTCTGTGCCGCGCGCCACGCACGAGAGCGGGTCTTCAGCGACCCAGGTGCGGATGTTGGTTTCGTCGGCGATGCGCTCAGCAAGCCCTTGCAGCAGTGCGCCGCCGCCAGCGAGGCAAATGCCGTTGTCCATCAAGTCAGCAACCAGCTCTGGCGGCGTCTCGTCCAGGGTGTTGCGCACCATCTCGACGATGGTGTTCACCGAGTTGGAAAGCGCCTCGCGGATCTCAACCGAGGAGACCTCGACGGATTCAGGCAAGCCGGTGACCAAGTTACGCCCCCGCATGGTGAAGGTTTTCTCCTCGGGCAGCGCAAACGCAGAGCCGATGGCGATTTTGATGCGCTCCGCCATGCGCTCACCGATGAGCAGGTTGTACTTCTGGCGCGCGTAGTTGATGATGTCCTCATCCATCTCGTCACCAGCGACGCGCAGCGACCGGCTGATCACGATGCCACCGAGCGAGAACACCGCCACTTCCGTCGTGCCACCGCCGATGTCCACGATCATTGAACCTTGCGCTTCGGTGACGGGCAGCCCCGCGCCGAACGCCGCAGCGATCGGCTCCTCGATGAGGTACACCTCGCGCGCGCCAGCCGCACGAGCGGCGTCAATCACGGCGCGCTTCTCGACCTCAGTCACGCCAGAGGGAATGCCGATCAGCACGCGCGGGCGCGGGATGTTGATTAAGAGGCGGCTGTGCGCTTTGTGGATGAAGTACTCCAGCATCGCCTCGGTGATCTCGAAATCGGAGATCACACCGTCGCGCAGTGGGCGGATGGCGACGATGCGCGAAGGGGTGCGCCCGACCATCTCCTTCGCCTCCGCGCCCACCGCTTTGATCTCGCGCGTCTTGCGGTCCACCGCCACCCAAGAAGGCTCGTTGATGATGATCCCCTTGCCGCGCGCCGCGACGAGAGTGTTTGCCGTCCCTAGGTCAATCCCCAAATCGAGCGAGAACAGACCCAGAAAACGGTCCAAAATACTCGCCATGTAACCAAAATTATATCCACAGGGGCGATGAGGGCTTGCTCGGCTTTCGCCACGCCACAAGCCGCTGCGAGCGCAGAGGAAGTTGCTTGTGCGGCGGTGCTAGAATCGTGACGACCTGAAACGGTTTACGACTCAGCCGCATCAGGCTGAGAGGAAGGATGAACTATGACCACAACTAATGGCGCAAATCCCAACGATCTCTACGACATCACCATCATCGGCGCCGGGCCGGCGGGGCTGTTCGGTGCGTTCTACGCCGGCTTGCGCGAGATGAAAGTGAAAGTGATTGACGCACTCGACGAGCTGGGCGGTCAGCTCGCTACGTTGTACCCAGAGAAGTTCATCTACGACGTGCCAGGATACCCCAAGGTGCTTGCCCAGGACCTCGTGAAGCACCTCGTGGAGCAAGCTTCAATGTTCAAGCCGACGTTCGTGCTCGGCGAGCGCGTTGAGACCTTGGAGAAGCAGCCCGATGGCACATTTGTGCTCGGCACCAACAAGGGCACCACACACCGCTCGCGCGTCGTGCTCATCTGCGCGGGGGTCGGGGCGTTCCAGCCGAAGAAACTGCCTCAGCCTGAGCTGGCGCAGTACGAAGGCAAGGGGCTTTACTACATCGTCAAAGAGAAGGCAGCCTTCCGCGGAAAGCGCATCCTCATTGTTGGCGGTGGCGATTCAGCAGTGGACTGGGCGCTTAACTTGAAGGACTACGCCGCCCATGTAACGCTCATTCACCGCCGCGACCAATTCCGCGCCCACGCAGCCTCAGTCACTGAGCTGCTCAACTCACCCGTCGAGGTGAAGCTCTTCTACGAGCTGAAGACGGTGCGCGGCAACGGCAAGGTTGAAGAAGCGGTGATCTTCGACAACCGCACCAAAGAGGAGATGGTCCTCCCCGTGGACGCCGTGATCCTGACGCTGGGCTACAGCGTTGATCTCGGCCCGATCAAGAACTGGGGGCTGGAGATGGAAGGCTCGCGCTACATCCGTGTGAACAGCCGCATGGAAACGAGCATCCCTGGCGTGTATGCAGCGGGTGACATTTGCGCTGAGCCAGGCGTGGAGCCGATGAACCTCATCGTGGAAGGGTTCGCGCAAGCAGCGCGCGCGGTGAACTTTGCTTATCAATACCTACACCCCGGCGCTCGCGCGTTCCCCGGGCACAGCTCGGAGAAGAAACTCTGAGGCTCAGCGCAGTCGCTCACACCTTGTTAAAAACGCCTTAACGTTCACGCCCTACACTATGCTCCGCTGGAGTGCTTGGGCATGCCGACGCTAGTTCGGGTCACTACAAAGCGAGAAGCTGAGAGCGCACAACCTGTTGAACGCGAGGTTGTGCTTGAGACGCGCAACCTCAGCGTGTATTACGGCAACTTCAAGGCGATCCACGAAGTCTCGCTGCCGATCTATCGCAACCACATCACAGCGCTGATCGGCCCTTCGGGCTGCGGCAAGAGCACGTTGCTGCGCGCGCTCAACCGCATGAACGACATCATCCCAGGCGCGCACACTGAAGGCGAGGTGCTCTTTCACGGCGTGAACCTCTATGACCCGCGCGTTGACCCAGTGGTGGTGCGTCGGCGCATCGGCATGGTGTTCCAGAAGCCGACGCCGTTCCCGAAGAGCATTTACGAGAACGTGGCGTTCGGCTTGCGCGTTAACGGCTGGCGTGGCACCAAGTCACAGCTAGACGACATCGTGGAGAAGGCGCTGCGCGATGCGGCGTTGTGGGACGAGGTGAAAGACAAGCTCAAACAGCCGGGGACGGCGCTATCGGGCGGGCAGCAACAGCGCTTGTGCATCGCGCGCGCGATCGCGGTCGAGCCAGAAGTCATCCTCATGGATGAGCCGTGCTCCGCCCTCGACCCCATCGCCACCCTCAAAATCGAGGACCTGATGGTGGAGCTGAAGAAGAACTACACCATCGTGATCGTCACGCACAACATGCAGCAAGCCGCGCGCGTGAGCGACTACACCGCGATGATGCTCATGCGCCCCGACCGCGCCGGTGAGCTGGTGGAATTCGACCGCACGGAGGTGATCTTCACCAACCCTAAGGACAAGCGCACCGAGGATTACGTGAGCGGGCGCTTTGGCTAACCAACGCCCGAAGCGCTTTGCGCAACAACGAGGCGCGCTGTGGAAGCCCGTGCCCTCCCTTCTTGAGCGGCGCGGGCTTCTTGTGTTGCCTTTCGGGTCGAGCGGGAACAAAATGAGGCTGCGAAACGTCAGCACACATGGAGCATCGCCATGCGCCAATTACGCTCTCTAGCCCTTGCGAGCGCCCTCCTCTTGCTCAGCAGTTGCGCTGCGCCCAGCACCCCTGTGGGAATGACCGCTCAGCCCGATAGGGTGGACTCTGCACCCGAGGCGCCTTCTGCGGCACGGGTGCCGCCTTCCTTTGTCGCAGGAAGTGAGCAAGCACCCCGTGTGGAACGGCTCATCATTCGCAACGCAGAACTGAGCATTGTCGTCACGGACACCCTCGTGGCGCTCACTGCGCTCTCGCAGCTTGCAGAAGCGATGGGCGGTTACGTGGTCTCATCGTCCACCTACCAGGCAGGGCAAGGGGCGCTGCAAGCCGATGTTCAATTCCGGGTCGAAGCCAAACGATTTGACGAGGCGCTCCAAGCCGTGCGCGCTTTAGCGGTCCAGGTCGAGCGCGAGACCGTGAGCGGACAAGATGTGAGCGCGGAGTACTTCGACCTGGAAGCCCAGTTGCGCAACTTGGAGAACACCGAAGCGCAATTGCGCAAGCTCCAAAGCGAAGCCACCACAACGCAGGATGTGCTCGCGGTGTATCGTGAGCTCGCTACCATTCGCGGTGAAATTGACCGCATCAAAGGGCGCATGCAATACCTTTCACAATCGGCAGCGCTCGCCAGCATCAGCGTGAGCCTCAAGCCTGACGTGCTGGCGCAGCCGATCCAAATCGCGGGCTGGCGGCCGGAGGGCGTTGCGCGCGAGGCAGTGCAAGCGCTCGTCATTGCGCTTCAAGCGCTCGCAACGCTCGCCATTTGGACGGCAATTGTGATCGTGCCCATTGCGGCGTTGATCGGGTTGCCTGTGTTGATCGCAATTGGCGCAGTGCGCCGTTGGCGCAAACGTCAGCGGGCATTTGCTTCCCAGGTTGGGCCTCATGCCTGATTGGCATTCCATCGTCGAGACCCTCGTGCGCGCGGCGATTCGCGCAGTGGCCCCTGAGGTGGCGATTCAGCACCATATGCGTCGCCTTGGGGATGTGTTGATCGCAGGCACACGGACGTTCGACCTGCGCGCCTTCGATGAGGTGCGCTTGATCGCTGTGGGCAAGGCAGCAGTGCCCATGGCGCGCGCAGTGATCGCGCTGCTCACGGATCGCTTGACGCAGGCAGTTGTGGTGACTAAACACGGGCACGGTGCGCCGTTGCAGTGGCGCGATCGCACGGCGCAAGTGATCGAAGCTGGGCACCCCATCCCCGATGCGCTCAGCGTGCGCGCAGGCGAAGCTGTGATTGATGCGCTACAGGGATGCACGTCGCGCACGCTGGTGATTGGGTGCGTGAGCGGCGGCGCCTCGGCGCTATTGGTGGCGCCTCAGCCGGGCATTTCGCTGCGCGCGTTGCAGGCAATCAATGAAGCGCTGTTGCGCAGCGGCGCAGACATCCGCGAGATGAACGCAGTGCGCGCACGGCTCGACCGCCTCAAAGGAGGTGGGCTTGTGGCACTCGCGCAGCCTGCGCAGGTGCTTGGGTTGATCTTGAGCGACGTGATCGGCGATCCGCTCGATGTGATCGCGAGCGGGCTGACGTATCACCCTGCGGCGCACAACGTGCTGGTGGGCAACAACGCGCAGGCGTGCACCGCAGCTGCTGAGGCTGCACACGCGTTGGGCTTTGCTGCGCGCGTCGTGACGACGCAGCTTCGCGGCGAGGCGCGCGACGTAGGACGCACGATCGCACACGCAATCAGCGCTGCGCCGCCGCGCACGGCGTTGGTTTACGGCGGCGAGACCACCGTCACGGTGCGCGGCGAGGGCAAGGGCGGACGCAATCAAGAACTTGCGCTCGCAGCGGGTGTGGCGCTTAGCGAGCTACGCCTTGCGGAGGAGGCCGTGTGCTTAGTCGCGTTTGGCACTGATGGCACAGACGGCCCCACCGACGCAGCAGGCGCCTGGGTGACCCCGCGAATGATGCAAGAGGCGCAAGCACGCGGGCTGAACGCCGAAGCATACCTCGCGCGCAACGATAGCTACACCTTCTTCGAGCGCCTCGGCACGTTGATCCGCACTGGACCGACGGGCACGAATGTTGCGGATGTGGTGATCGCGTTGCGCAGCGAGGGCTAGCTTCGCGTCAGCGCATAGACGGCGATGCGTGCGCGCAGCGAGGGCCAAAGGTGCACCTTGTGCCCATCGGCGAGGAACACGCGCCGTTGCACGCGCGCGCCTAAGGCGCGGCAGAAGTCTTCAAACGCGGAGAGCGTGATCGCGCGCTCGCGCGGCTCGCCCGCGATCAGCGGCGCGCCAAACCCTTTGCCGCGCAGCATGTCCCAACGCACGCGCCAGTAGCCCGCGTTGCGAAAGCTGATGATCGCCGTGCGCCCGACGCGAAGCATCTCCTGCACCACTGGCGCCGGGCGGTTGAGGTAGGCGATCGTCTCGCTCAGGATCACGAAGTCAAACACACCGTCGGGGAAGTCGGCAAGCCCCTCCTCGATGTTGCCTTGGCGCACCGAAAGCCCACGCGCGACACATGCGCGCACGGCTGCCTCGCTGATCTCCACGCCGCGCGCTTGGACGCCTTTCTGGGCGACGAGCTGTGCAAGCAGCTCGCCGTCGCCGCAGCCAAGGTCGAGCACGCGCGCGCCGGGTGTCACTAGCTCGACGATCGCGTTGAAGTCATAGCGCGGTTTCGCAGTTCGGCTCATGGCACACGTGAAAACAGGGGACGCCGCACGTTCGGTGGCGTCCCCTGCAGATTATCGGCGACGCAGCGGGGCGCGCCTACAGCAGCGCGATCACGCGCGTGGGCCCGCCTGTGGCGCCAACGATCTTCGGCCCACCGACGATCACTGTTGCGCCGCGCGCGGGCATCTTGCCGAGGTTCGCCACGCACTCAATGCCCCAACGGTTGGTGGGCAGCCAGCGATAGTGCACGTCGAAAGTCTTAGAAGGACCGTGGTCGAGGCTCAACGTGTCCACGAATAGCCCTTTCACCTGGCGGTTCGCCAGCAAGAACTCCACCGCCTCGAGGCTAAAGCCAGGGAAATGCATCACGCCTTTGTCGTCGGCGTTGCGGAACTTGGGCGTGTTCACGTATGCGTCCCAACCGCTATACATCGCTACGATGGCGCCGAAGGGGATGCGCCCATAGCGCCGCTCGTAGCGGCGAATGTCGGCTTCGGTAACCAGAGCGTCGGGGTCTTTGCTCGCCTTGTCCCGGATGTCGATCACCACCAGCGGACCGACAAGGTTCTCGACGGGGATTTGGTCGGCGGTCTGCTGATCAGAGAAGTGAAACGGCGCGTCCATGTGGGTGCCCGTATGTTCGTTGATCACCCACTCGTTCATGTTGTAGCCGTTGTCCTTCAAGTTATAGAGGGTCTTGATCGTCAACTGCTGGCTGCCGCCGAAGGTGGGGAAGTTTGGCGGAAGCGGATGCGTGAGATCAACGACTTTGCTGATGCGCAGCGTGGTGGGGCGGAACAGCTCCTCGCGCGCGTCCACTGGTGTGGCAAGGAACGAGGCGCTTGCTACTGCTGCACCTGCAGCGGCACCCTTGAGGAACTGACGACGGCTCAACGACTCTGCGATCTGTTTTTGCAACTCAGGGACGCACATGGGTTTGCACCTCCGGGTTGTGGTGATGGATATGCGCTAAGCATACTGCAACTGCAACAGGAGGCAAACGGTTCACACTGGCGTAGGGCGGTGACCGTTTGCCAACGCTGGCGCAGCCAGCGCTTTGTCGCGTTCGAGCACGCGCCGCAAGAACTGCCCCGTGTAGCTATGCGGCACCTGTGCGACTTCCTCGGGCGTGCCCTCAGCAACGATGTAGCCACCGCCAGCCCCACCTTCAGGGCCGAGATCGATCACCCAATCGGCGACCTTGATGATGTCGAGGTGATGTTCGATCACCACCACAGTGTTGCCGTCGTCCACCAGACGATTCAGCACGTGGATCAGGCGGTGTACGTCGGCTTGATGCAGCCCAACCGAAGGTTCATCAAGCACATAGATCGTGCGGCCTGTGGGGCGCTTGCTCAGCTCGCGGCTAAGCTTGACGCGCTGCGCCTCGCCGCCGCTCAGCGTTGTGGCGGGCTGCCCCAGCCGGATGTAACCTAGGCCTACTTCTTCGAGGGTTTGCAACTTGCGCGCGATGGCGGGGATGTCTTTGAAGAACGCGAGCGCCTCGGTCACGGTCATGTCGAGCACCTCGGCGATGTTTTTGCCCTTGTAGCGCACCTGCAACGTCTCGCGGTTGAAGCGCGTGCCGTGGCACACGTCGCAGGTGACGTAGATGTCGGGCATGAATTGCATTTGGATCTGCAAGACGCCTTGCCCCTCGCAAGCTTCGCAGCGGCCGCCCTTCACGTTGAACGAAAAGCGCCCGCTCTTGTAGCCGCGCAGCTTGCTCTCGGGCAGGCTGGCGAACAGCTCGCGCAGCGGCGTCCAAAGACCTGTATAGGTTGCGGGGTTGCTGCGCGGCGTGCGTCCGATGGGCTGCTGGTCAATGTTGATCACGCGGTCGAGGTGCTCCAAGCCGAGGATGTCATCCATGTCGCCGGGGTGTTCCAGCGCGCCGTTCAAGCGATTTGCCAGCGCCTTGTAGAGGCACTCGATGATGAGCGACGACTTGCCGCTGCCGCTCACGCCAGTGACCACCACGAACTTGCCGAGCGGGATGCGCACGTCAATGTTTTTGAGGTTGTTCTCGCGCGCGCCTTTGATGAGAAGATACTTGCCGTTGCCAGCGCGGCGTTTCGGTGGGACGGGGATGCGCATACGACCGCTGAGATAAGCACCGGTGATCGAGGTAGGGTGCTGCATGATCTGTTCCGGCGTGCCGACGGCGACCACTTGCCCGCCGTGCTCGCCCGCACCAGGACCCATGTCAATAATCCAGTCGGCGGCGCGCATGGTGTCGTCGTCGTGCTCCACCACCAACACCGTATTGCCGAGGTCGCGCAGGCGCAGCAGGGTGTTGATCAGGCGCTGCTGATCGCGCTGGTGCAAGCCGATGCTTGGCTCGTCGAGCACGTAGAGCACGCCTGTGAGCTGCGAGCCGACCTGTGTGGCGAGGCGAATGCGTTGCGCCTCGCCGCCGCTCAGCGTCATGGCGCTGCGGCTCAAGGTGAGGTAATCTAGTCCCACGTCCACCAAGAATTGCAGGCGGGCGCGGATCTCGCGCACGATGGGGCGCGCGATTTGCTTATCACGCGCGCTGAGGGTTGGGTTGTTTTCGTCGTCCACGCCCAGCGAATCAACCCAAGCGAGCGCCTCGCGGATGCTTAGGTCAGTCACTTCAGCGATGTTCTTGCCGCCCACGCGCACGCACAGCACTTCTTCCTTTAGCCGCTTGCCGCCACACACTTCGCACGTCTGGTAGGTCATCACGGACTCAATCGCCTGCTTGACATGCTCGCTTGGGTTCTCCTGGTAGCGGCGATAGAGGTTAGGGATCACCCCCTCGAAGGGGATTTCGTAGCGGCGGCGCTCGCCGTAGCGATTGACGTAGTTCACGCGCACGCGCTCGTCGCCGCTGCCGTAGAGGATGAGTTCGCGCTGGGCGTTGGTCAACTCGCGCCAAGGCACATCCATGGGGATGTCGTAAGCTTTGCACACGGCGCGCAGCATTTGCCAGCCCCAGCTTTCTTCGTTTTCGCTGTTCCAGCCAATGGCGTTAATCGCGCCCTCTTCAAGCGACAGCTCGGGGTTGGGCACGACGAGCGCGGGGTCAATCACGCGCTTGCTGCCCAGTCCTTGGCAGGCAGGACAAGCGCCTTGAGGCGAGTTGAACGAGAACAGCTTTGGTTCCAGATCGGGGTAGCTTTTGCCCGTGGC
>JAUQQA010000062.1 GCA_030550095.1 Chloroflexota bacterium
GCTCCAGCAGGATACCGCCGTGTGATTGGACGATCGGCTTGGGCAGACCTGTGGTGCCCGAGGAATACAGCACCCACAATGGATGATCGAACGGCACAGGCTCAAAGGTGAGCGGTGGTGCTTCTGAAGTGGCAAGTGCTTCGTCCCAACGGACTTCGGGCACGCGCCTTGTGAGCGGTGCATCGGCGTCGTGCAGGTAGGGCACGCGCACCACGGCGCGCAGGCTCGGCAGCGCAGCGATCAGCTCGGCGACCACTGCGCGCCGGTCGAACGGCTTGCCGTTGTAGCGGTAGCCGTCAACAGCGATCAGCACGCTCGGATCGATCTGGCGAAAGCGATCGAGCGCCGCAGTCGTGCCGATGTCGGGTGCGCAGCTCGACCACACCGCGCCGATGCTCGCGCACGCGAGGAAGGCGATCACCGCCTCGGGGATGTTGGGCAAGTAGGCCGCAACGCGGTCGCCCGCGCGAATGCCCATGGCGCGCAACCATGCTGCAAAACGCGCCACTTGATCGCGCAATGCATCCCAACCGACGACGACGGTTTCCGCGCGGTGGGTGGTGGTCTCAGTGCGCGCGATCAGCGCGGGCTGATCGGGTTGCGCGTGTCGAAAGGCGTGCTCGGCGTAGTTAAGCCGTGCGCCGGGGAACCACACCGCGCCAGGCATTTCGCGGCGCGCCAACACGCGCGTGTAGGGATGCGCTGCCTGCACGTTGAAGTAGTCCCAGATGCTCGCCCAAAATCCTTCTAGGTCTGTAACCGACCAGCGCCAAAGCGCGTCGTACGACGCAAATCTCCGCCCGAGCCGCGCCTCGAGCCAACGCGCGTACGCGGTGAGATTGCTCTGCGCGATGAACGAAGGGGAAGGCTGCCATAGGATCGTCATGCTCACGCGGGCGGGTGAAATAGGCCGGTGCGCTCGCGCACCTCGCGGATCGTCTTCTGTGCGATGGCGCGCGCCTTTTCTGCGCCCTCGCGCATTAAGCGTTGCACACGCGCGCGATCGGCGAGCAGCTCCGCGCGGCGCGCGCGCATCGGCTCCGTCAATGCAATCAGCGCTTCGGCAACGGCATCCTTGAGCGGCGCATAGCGGCGCGGACCGTTGGCGTAGTCGCGCTCAAATTGCTCGGCGAGGTCAACGCGCCCACACGCGCGCAAGATCGCCAAAAGGTTCTGCGCGCCAGGACCCATCGGCTCATCGGGATTGCCGGTGTCGGTGACAGCGCTGCGGATCTTGCTGCGGATCAACTCTGGCGACTCAAACAGCGCCACGTAGGACTTCGGTCCCAAGCTCTTGCTCATCTTCTTCGTCGGGTCGTTCAGCGCGTAGAGCTTGGGGGTCTCGGTGAACATCACGTCGGGCAGCGGGAAGTATTCGCCGAATTGGTGGTTGAAGCGCTGCGCGATGTCGCGCGCTAGCTCCAAGTGCTGCTTCTGGTCTTGTCCCACGGGGACATTTGCCGCGTGGTAGAGCAAGATGTCCGCAGCTTGCAACACGGGGTAGGTGAACAAGCCAGCGCTGATGAACGCATCTTGCTTGCCTTCGAGCTGTTCGCTTTTCTCTTTGAACTGCGTTTGGCGCGTGAGGTCGCCGTAGGAACACACACACGCGAGCACCCAAGCCAGCTCGGTGTGCTCGGGCACCATGCTCTGCACGAAGACGATGGAGCGCTCTGGATCAAGACCAGCAGCGAGCAGGTCCACGAACATCATCTCGGTGTTGTGGCGCAGCGTCGCTGCCTCGTAGGGCACGGTCATGGCGTGCAAGTTGACCACGCAGTAGATGGTTTGGAATTGCCCGCTGTTCTGCAGACGCACCCAATTGGCGACAGCGCCGAAGTAATTGCCGATGTGCAGCTCCCCTGTGGGTTGAATCCCGCTGAAGACGATGTTGTTGCTCATAGCGTTTGTTTCGGCGCGGATTGTAGCCGCGCTGTGCTATACTTCCACAACACAACTGAATACGCCGAGGTGACCCGGTGCCTGCGCAAGCAGGCTCAAAGGCCCGGATGCCAGGGCTTAAAGGTGGAAGCCGGTGAAAGTCCGGCGCTGTGCCGCAACTGTGATCGCGCCGTGGAGCGCGTAAGCCAGGACGCTTGCCTCGGTGAGCGATGCGTAACCTTCTCGTGACCAAGGAGGTGAAGCGATGATCAACGCACCGTGAAGCGTGCGTGATGTTGGCTTTGCGCATTTCACACCCTGCCGAGAAGGCAGGGTGTTTTCGTTTGCGCAGCTTAAGGCTGCGCCGTTGATTCCCTTTTCGTTCTCGTTCGCTGAAACGCAAGCAAGAGCCATGTCACGCACACAACCGAAACACCTAACAACCATCTTCGCTGCTGCACTTGCGGCAATACTCGTCGCCTGTGGCGCACCTGCGCCCGCCCCAACGCCAGCGCAGCCTGCGCCAACACAACCTGCGCCGACCGCTGCACCAACGGCAACGCTCGCGCCGACGCCAACCTCGTCTGCGCCGAGGACGAACCTCACTGAGAGTTGCGTTCAGGCGTACGACCCTGAGGTTGACTACTTCCCCGAGAAGATCGCCATCGAGGACGCAACGGGCTTTGCCGTGGAGTACTTCAAGCACTACAAAGTCGTCACGGTGCTCAATCCGTGGCAGGGCGCTAAAGAGCAGTTCAAGTACGTCGTCGTGCAATGCGGCACGCCAAAGCCGGAGGGCATTGAGAACGCGCTTGTGATCGAGGCGCCGGCAAACAAGGTGATCGCCATGAGCACGACGCATCTGCCGCATCTGGAGAAGCTCGAGCTGCTTGATCGGCTGATCGGCATGGATAGCTTCACCTACGTGAACAACCCCAAGGTGCGCGAGATGATCCAAGCCGGTGCGCTGATCGAGATCGGCTCTGGCGCGGAGGTCAACATCGAGAAGACCATCGAGGCGAAGCCAGACCTGGTGATGACCTATGGCGTCGGCGACCCGCAGTATGACGCGCATCCCAAGCTGCTCGAGGCAGGCATCCCCACCGTGATCAACGCCGAATACATGGAGGGTACGCCGCTGGGTCGCGCCGAGTGGATCAAGTTCACTGCGCTGTTCTTCAACAAAGAAGGCAAGGCCCAAGAGGAATACGCCGCGATGAAGCAGCGCTACCTCGAGCTAGCCGCGAAAGCGAAGGGCGTGAGCGAAAAGCCCACCGTGATCTGGGGCATGGCGATCAAAGATAAGTGGCGCTTGCCTGGCGGCGGAAGCTACCCCGCGCGCTTGATCGCAGACGCAGGCGGCGCTTACCTTTGGACAGATGACCCCAGCGCTGGTAGCCTCTCGCTTAACTTTGAAGAGGTCTATGACCGCGCGGTTGGGGCGGATGTCTGGCTGCTAGCCAGTTTTCAGCGCTACAACAGCATCAAAGAGATGCTCGAGGCTGAGCCGCGCTACGCTGAAATGGCAGCGGTCAAACGCGGCCAAGTGTGGAACTACGACAAGCGGGTGAACGAGAATGGCGGCAACGACTATTGGGAGACCGGCCTGGGCAACCCCGACTTGCTGCTCGCTGACTTGATCAAGATTTTGCACCCCGAGTTGCTGCCTGAGCACGAGCTGGTCTTCTGGAGGCAGATCCCAGCAAGCCAATGAACGTGCCTCTCTTCTCAATGTGGGTTGGTCGGGCGTCCTCCCCGACCAACCCTTTCCCTGCACTGGGCATACGCCGGGGCGTGCTCGTCTTGCTCGGTGCGCTCGCGGTTGCGGCGTTTGCGCTCTCGCTCTCCGTCGGCGCAGTGTCTATCCCGCTCGATGAGATTGTGCGCGTGTTGCTCGGCGGTCAAGCGAGCAAGGAAACGTGGCAGACCATCATCCTCAGCTTCCGCCTGCCGAAAGCGATCACGGCGCTTTTGGCGGGCGCTGCGCTGAGCGTCGCTGGCTTGCAGATGCAAACGTTGTTCCGCAATCCGCTTGCTGATCCGTTCGTGCTCGGCATCAGCAGCGGCGCAAGCTTGGGAGTAGCGCTCGCGGTGATGGGAGGTACAGCAGTCAGTGCGAGCGTTTTCGGGCGCACAGCCTTCTTAGGCGAGTTCGGTCTTGTTGGCGCAGCCTCGACTGGCGCGGTTG
>JAUQQA010000040.1 GCA_030550095.1 Chloroflexota bacterium
GCGCAGACGAAGTTGATCTCTTCAGCAGGCACACCAAGGTCCTGGGCAAGTTGCTCGATAGTGCCTTGCACGCTGTGGCATAGCCCAATGGTTCTGATAGTGGAGGCGCGATGCAGCGCCCAGCAGTTCATCGCCATGGGGTTGACGTATTGGAGCAACACGGCATGGGGGCAGAGCGCCTCCATCTCACGCGCGAGGTCGAGCAGCACGGGGATGGTGCGCAGCGCGCGCATGATGCCGCCGACGCCGAGCGTGTCGGCGATGGTTTGGCGCAGCCCATACTTCTTGGGGATCTCGAAATCGATCACCGTGGAGGGCTTGTAGCCGCCGATCTGGAACATGGTGATGACGTAGTCGGCGCCATCCACGGCGCGCTTGCGGTCGAGCGTGGCTTCGATGCGTGGGCGTGCGCCGAGTTTTTCGGCAACCTTGTGCGCCACAATCTCCGAAGTGCGCAGCCGCTCGGGGTCAATATCGTGAAGGCTGATGTGTGCCTCAGCAAGCTCAGGGAAGCTAAGCACGTCGCCGAGCAGGTTTTTGGCGAAGACGGTGCTGCCAGCACCTATGAAGGCGATCTTGGGCATAGGTCTCGACTCCTGACGAGGAGAGTGTAGCGCTTCGCTGCGCGCGAGCAAGCAGGCGCTGCGTATAATCGGCTTTGGCAGCGCAAAGGCCACGGCGTTGTGCCTTGCGCCCTCGCAAAAGCGACCCAGCAACAAGGAGAGCCGCCCGATACGGCTCCCTGCTTTATCTGAGCCGAACACCATCACGCCAAGGAGACAGCAACGCATGCCGAAATACATCTTCTGCACCGGCGGCGTCGTCAGCTCAGTCGGCAAGGGGGTCACCGCAGCAGCAATTGGTCGCGTGTTAAAAGCGCGCGGGTTGCGCGTGGCGATCCAGAAGCTCGATCCCTACCTCAACGTCGATCCGGGCACCATGTCGCCATATCAGCACGGCGAGGTGTTTGTCACCGAAGACGGTGCAGAGACCGACCTCGACCTAGGGCATTACGAGCGCTTCATAGACGAAAATCTCACCCGTGCCTCGAACACCACCACGGGACAGGTGTACAACGAGGTGATCGCCAAGGAACGGCGGGGTGATTATCTCGGCAAGACGATTCAAGTCGTGCCGCATGTCACCAACGAGATCAAACGCCGCATCAGCCTTGTGGCGAAAAACAGCAACGCCGATGTGGTGATCGTCGAAGTCGGCGGCACAGTCGGCGACATCGAAGCCATGCCGTTCCTAGAGGCGATTCGCCAAATGCGCCGCGACTACGGGCGCGAGAACACGTTCTACGTGCACGTCACGTTCCTGCCCATGGTCGGCGCGACCGGCGAGCTGAAGACCAAGCCCACCCAACACAGCGTACGTGACTTGCGCAGCGCTGGCATCTTGCCCGACGCGATCATCGCGCGCAGCGATCACCCCGTGGACGAGGAGTTGCGCCAAAAGATCGCGCTGTTCTGCGATGTGGAGCCGCGCGCTGTGCTGCCGATGGTCACCACGCCGTATCTCTACGAAGTACCGCTCATGCTCGAGGACATGGGCTTCGGCGATTACCTCTGCGAGCGTCTGAACCTGGAGTGCCGCAGTGCGGATCTAAGCGAATGGCGCGCGATGTGCGCGGAGATGCGCCGACCGAAGCCGCCGTTGCGCGTTGCCATCGTCGGCAAATACGTGGAGCTGCACGACGCCTACATGAGCGTGCGCGAGGCGCTATATCACGCTGCCGTCGCCCGAGGGCGCGACATCAAGATTGAGTGGCTCAACAGCGAGGCGCTTGAGCGTGGCGAAGGCTTGCAGCTATTGGAGCAGGTAGCGGGGATCGTGGTGCCAGGCGGGTTTGGCTATCGCGGCATCGAGGGCAAAATCCTCGCCGCGCGTTTTGCGCGCGAAAACCAAGTGCCGTATCTCGGCTTGTGCCTTGGGATGCAAATCATGTGCATTGAGTTCGCGCGCTACGTGTTGAACAGCCGCGAGCCGAACAGCACAGAGTTCAACCCCACCACGCCTTACCCAGTAATTGATCTCTTGCCCGACCAGCGCGACATCACTGACCTCGGCGGCACCATGCGCCTTGGTGCCTATCCTTGCCGCTTGGTGCCGGGCACCCGTGCCCACCAAGCTTACGCGCGTGTGCTCGGCGAGCCAGCCGATGCGCCCCTCACCGTCCAAGAGCGCCATCGCCATCGCTTCGAGTTCAACAACGAGTTCCGCCGCCCGTTGGGTGAGGCAGGTCTGGTGTTCAGCGGCTTGTCGCCCGATGGTCGCTTGGTGGAGATCGCCGAGCTGCGCGATCACCCCTTCATGCTCGGCAGCCAATTCCACCCTGAGTTCAAGAGCCGACCAAACCGCCCACACCCGCTCTTTCTCGCCTTCATCGAGGCAGCGATTGAGTTCGCCCAAGGCGCGCCGCTGTTTAAGTCTGCGCTGCCTGCCAGTGCACCCGCCACGCTGATGGCATCATCTGCATCATCATGAGGAGAGGTTGGTCATGCTGAAAATCGGAGTGATCGTCGGTCGCGAGTGGTCATGGCCCCCAGCGTTCATCGAGGAGGTCAACGAGCGCAAAGCGGGGGTGATCGCTGAGTTTGCCAAGCTCGGCGGCACGCGCATGAACGAGCCATGCGAATACGCCGTGATCGTGGACCGCATCTCGCACGAGGTGCCTTATTACCGCACTTACCTCAAGAACGCTGTGCTGCAAGGCACCTACGTCGTGAACAACCCGTTCATGTGGTCCGCCGACGACAAGTTCTTCGAGGCGTCGTTGGCGACCAAGCTCGGCATCCCCAGCCCGCGCACGGTCGTCTTGCCAAACAAGGACTACGTGCCGGGCATTGTGCATAGCGAGAGCCTGCGCAACTTGGTCTATCCTGTGCCTTGGGCGGAGCATGTGGAGTATCTCGGCGGCTTCCCTGTGGTGCTGAAGGATGCGCATGGCGGCGGCTGGAAGAACGTGTATGTAGTCCACTCGATGGACGAGCTGTTCGCGCGCTACAACGAAAGCGGCTTGGCGACGATGATCTTGCAGGAGTACATCAAGTGGGACAACTACGTGCGCTGCATGTGCATCGGGCAAGAGGAGATCTACGTCGCCAAGTACGATCCCATCAACCGCCGCTACGGCAAGCACGATTTGCCGCCGGATCTGCACGATCGCATTGTGCGCGACTCGCTTCGGTTGATGCGCGCGCTCGGCTACGACATGAACACCATCGAGTGGGCGATCCGCGACGGTGTGCCCTACGCGATTGACTTCATGAACCCCGCGCCAGACATGGACATCAACTCCACAGGCTATGAATATCATCGCTGGTGCGTGGAGAAAATGGCGGACTTGTGCATCCGCCGCGCGCTAGAGCCGCGCCCACAGCAAACGCCCTATCGGCTCGACGTGTAAACACACGCAGGCGTTCATGCGCATCGCGCTCCTCAGTGGCGAGTATCCGCCGCTGCAAGGCGGCGTCGGCGACTACACGCGGGAGCTGGCGCGCACGCTCACGGCGCAGGGACACACGCTCTACGTGCTCACGCGCTTCGTGAACGGCAGCGCGCTCGTCGAGCAGACTGACGCCGGCGCTGTGCATCGCCTTGTCTCGCGGTGGGATTGGCAAACGCGACGTCGCGTCGAAGCGTTCTTGCGCGTGCATCACCCTGAGGTGCTCAACATCCAATACCAAGCCGCGGCGTATCACCTGCATCCTGCGATCAACCTGTTGCCGAAGGCGCTGGCGCGGCGTTTGCCGGTGGTGGTGACGTTCCACGACTTGCGCACGCCGTATCTTTTCCCGAAAGCGGGTGTCTTGCGCTGGAAGTCCATCGTCTTCATGGCGAAGAGCGCGGCGGCGTGCATCACCACCAACATCGAGGACTACGAGACATTGCAGGCGGAGGGCGTAGAGCGGCTGCACCTCATCCCCATCGGCAGCAACATCACCCCAGCGGCGCTGTCACACTTCGACCCTATCGCGTGGCGACGCGCGCACGGCTTGCCAGAATCTGCTGCCGTGATCGGTTACTTCGGCTTTCTCAACGAGAGCAAAGGGGGCGAGTCGTTGATTCGTGCGCTTGCTGTGTTGCGCGCGCGCGGCGTCGAGGCGCACCTGCTGCACATTGGCGGTCAAGTGGGCGATAGCGATCCCACCAACGCGGCATACGCTGCGCGGCTTGAGCAGCTCGCAGCAGCGCTAGAGGTCTCGCCGTTCATTCACCGCACAGGGTTCTTGGAGCCGCGCGCGGTGAGCGAGGCATTTGCGGCGTGCGATTGTGTGGCGCTGCCCTACCGCGATGGCGCCTCGTTCCGCCGCGGGACGCTCATGGCGGCACTGGCGCATGGCTGCGCGATCATCACCACCACGCCGCGCGTGCCTTTGCCTGAGCTGCGCCATGGCGAACACGCGCTCTTCGTGCCGCCTGATTCGCCCACGTCGCTGGCGGACGCGATCCAGCAGGTGTTGCAACAGCCCGCCTTGTGCGCTGCGCTTCAGCAGGGCGCGCGTCAGCTCAGTGCGCGTTTTCAGTGGGATCACATCGCCGAGATGACGCTGCGCGCTTATCAACAGCTTGTGCCGACGCCAAACGCCACACGCTGAGGTTCACCAGCCGCCGCGCTCAGCAACAAACGCTTCGACTTCTTCGAGCGTCGGCATGAAGTTTGCGCAGCCAGGCTTAGTGACGAGGATGGCGCCGCAGGCGTTGCCGAGGCGCGCGCTTTTGTACCAGCCCCAGCCTTGGATGTAGCCGTAGATGAACCCAGCAGCAAACGCATCGCCCGCGCCGAGCACGTTGACCACCTCGACGGGGAAGGGCGGCACGTCAATCACCTCGCCTTCGCGCGTGTACACGCGCGAGCCGCGCGCGCCGAGCTTGCGCACCACCGCCTTTGCGCCAGCGCGCAGCGCTGCCTCGACAGCAGCCTCAGGATCGCCAACGACGTGCGCGCCGCTCATTTGCGAATGTTGCACCGATACCTCAGCGCGCGCCGTAAGCATTGCCGCATTGAGTTCGTCGTCGGTGCCGATCACGATGTCCACTAGCGGCAGCGCTGTGCGGATCGCCACACCGAACGCGCGCGGATCGTGCCACTGGTCGGGGCGGAAGTCCACATCGAGCACGACGGTAACGCCGCTGCGCTTGGCCCACTCCGCCGCGAAGAGCGTCGCGCTGCGCAGCGGATCAACGGCGAGGTTGGTGCCGACGAACTGGAACACCTTTGCCTCAGGAATGGGCGCGGCGAGCACGTCGTCAATGGTGATCGCCACGTCGGCGCAGTTGTCGCGGTAGAACACGAGCGGGAAGCGATCTGGCGGCTCGATGCCGAGCAGCACAGCGCTGGTGCGCCGGCCGGGCTTGCGCGGGATGAAGCGCGTCTCCACACCGATGCGGTTGAGGAAGTGCAACACGAAGTCGCCGACGAGGTCTTCACCTACGGCGGTGAGAAGCGCGCTGCGCAAGCCCAGGCGCCGCACGCCGACGCTGATGTTGGTCGGCGAGCCGCCAACGAACGCGGCAAAGCGCGTGATGTTCACGAACGGCGCCCCGATGTCGTCGCTGTAGAGATCGATCGAGGAGCGCCCCATGTGGATGGTGTCGTAGGGCATGGCGTATCAGTAAAGCGGCAGTCGTGGGTCTTTGGTGTGATAGGTCTCCTTCACCCAGGCGTAGCGTGGGTCTTCGCTGTTGGCGAGCGACTGCGCGCTGCCAGCAAGCATGTTGAGGTAATACGTGGTGTAGCCGGGCGGACTTGCCACAGGGTGATAGCCCTCGGGGATTAGCACGAGGTCGTTGTGGTGCGGCGTAAGCGCTGCGTCAATCGGAAAGCCAGCGCGGTGCAGGGGTGATTGCGCGTCGGTGTACACGCGCTGGAAGGCAAAGCCTTCGGGGCGGTCGAACTTGTAAAAGTAAATCTCCTCGAGGTCGGCTTCGAGCACGTTGCCGTGTTCGTCGGTGCGGTGCACGTCGTGCTTATGCGGCGGGTAGCTGCTCCAGTTGCCGCCCGGCGTGTACACCTCGACCACCACAAGGCGCTGACAGGCAAAGCCTGGCGGGATGATGGTGTTGATGTGGCGCGTGGCTTGATCGCCGCCGCGAATTTCAACCTGTACGTCTTGCGGACGGATGAGTTGCGCGGGGTAGTCTTGGTCGGCAGGCGCCCAGCCGAGCGCGATCTCGGCGGGGGTCTCGGCGATCACCTCGAACTCGCTTTCGATGGGGAGATACAGCGCGTAGGGGCCGCCCTCGAACACAGAGCGTCGTTCGCCGATGTGCAGCCACTCGCCGACGTTGGCGCGCACGCTGATCGTGCCGCTGAGCACCACGAGCGCGCATTCGCGCGCGCCGTTGTCCACAGCGTAGGCGACGCCAGGGCGCAAGCGCCGCGCCTCAAAGGTGAGCAGTGACCAGCCTGCTTGTTCCGGCGTGACGCGCACGATGAGGTCGGCATCAGGGGGATTGGCGCGGATGAGCAAATCGGTTGCCGTGTAGTGCCTCATGGCGTTTGCAGTTGTACTTCAACGTTGGGCTTCACGCTTGGCTTGCCTCGAGCGCAGCGTAGGCTTCGAGGAACAGCGCGGCAGACCACAGTTGCACAAAGCATAAGCCATGGGGGATCAGTTCCTCGAACAAGCCGAGCTGCCCGTGGTGCAGCGTCTCAGCGATGGCGCGGAGCAAGCGCTCGGCAAGCGCGCGGCGTCCGTGTCGCGCGGCGATCACGGCGAGGATGCCGTTGCCGAGCGTCCACACGCGCTCATCGGCGCCTTGCGTGTGCGGCAATCCGTGGGCGTTGAGCCAGGTTTGCTCGATCACGTCGAGCACGCGTACGGCATGGTCGGCGCGCGCAAGCCCCACCTCGAGCGGCACGATTTGCGTCCAGTGCCGGTCGAGCTGTTGCGTGCCGTCCCAGCCGAGCGAATCTGCGTAGAGTCCTGCGGCTTCGATCCACCAATCGCGCTCGAACGAGGCGGCGATCGCATCTGCCCATTGCTGCGCCTCAGCTGCATCCGCAGCGTAGTTGAGATCGGCGTAGCCGTAGTGTGCAAGCGCGTTTGCCATGGCGGCGAGGTCTTGGAGCGCGCGCCAGGTGTAGCAAACGGCATCGAGCTTGAGCGGCAACATGCCTTCGCGTTCGACCATGGCGTTGCCGAAAGGGTAATGGGGGAAGCGGGAGGCGCCCCAAGTGAACCCGCTGCGCAAATAGGCGAGCAGCCCTGCGCGACAGACGGGATAAAGCGCGTGCAGAAATGCCGCGCGTTGTGCTTCGGCGAGAAACGCGCTGGCGCGCCACGCGGCGCTGACGAACTGCGCGATCTCTTGCGTGTTGCCAGGATGAAACACCTCGCCGCTGGGTAACACTTCGTGTGGCGTGCGCCCGCATTGCCGCGACATCACCGCGCCAAGCGCGCGCAGCGCGTCAATGGCGAGTTCGACAAAGCCGCCTGCGCATAGCCCGGGCGTGCTGTAGGCGACATCGCAGCCGAACAAGTTGGGATATTCGGGCAAGCCTGCAATCGGATAATGCCCGACGGGGTACTCTGCCTCGAGCAACTTCAGGTTGAGCCGTGCGCAACGAGCCGCAAATGCAAGCAGGTCGCTTGGGGAGCTCTCTTCTTGAGCGGCTGCCCGATATGCTGCTTGTTTGTGGGCGAGGCGTTGTTCGGCTTGTGGCAGCAGCGTTTGGGCTAACGCGAGCGCAGCTTCGGCGCTGCCTTCGTGCGCAACCGCGACGACCACCCAGAAGGCGTGCTGTGCCCCGGGCGTGAGCTCAAGGCGTTGCACGAAGCCGGCAGGCGCAAACGCAGCAACGCCCCAACCTGGGTTTGCGTCATCAACGGCGAGGATATGCGTGGCGTGCGCCTCGATGCGATCGCGCCCGTCGGGCATGATGCTCATCCAGCACGGGCGCAAATGAGGCTGCACGAAATAGCGCAGATTAAGCATGTGCGTCTGCGCAGTGGGGTTTTCGACGATCACGCGCACGAACAAGGCGCGCGCGTCTTCGTCCACCCATTCCAGCTCGCGCGCAAGGATCCCGCCTGAGAAGGCACGCGTGCGTTCGATGCCCCAGAAGTAGGTCTCGAACGTGACGGTGGTGCCGCGCTCCTGGTTCACTTCAAGGCCCCATGCGTCCAGTGCTTTGATAGGGTGTGCCCAGAAGCCGCCCATTTCGCCGACGAGATGTTCATCGCCGACGTGCGGCGGCGCTCCGCTCATCATGCCAATGGCGTAGGCGCGCCGACCAGCGATCACGTAGGGGCGGTCGTCGTCGTGGGCTTGCTCGAGGTGCAAGCCAGCGAAGTGGAGTCGTTGCAACATGCGGCGCTTTAGTTGCGCGTGAAGAGGTGAAGCAGCAGAGGAAGCCCTTGGGTGCAAGCGAAAGCAGTGAGTCCCAATCGCACCGCCTTCCCAGCGAAGGTGGCGAGCAGAAAGACCAGCGGTGGCATCTTGAGCACGCCAGCAAGCATCCCGCCAACGTCGAAAAACGGGTTGGGCACTGCTGAGAGCACAAACAAGACGAGCGCACCGTAGCGCCGCATCAGCCAGCGCAGCCGCCGATAGATTTTGCCTTGTGGCACGATCGCTGTGCCGCCGTAACCGGCCATGTAGCCAGTCATCTCGCCCAGCGCCGAGCCAGCGCCAGCAACCACCGCCACCGCAAGCGCGCCGTAGAGCGGCCCCGCTGCGCACGCCACTACAAACACGGGCGCTGGGATCAGCACAGTGGCATTGCCGATGACGCTAAGCACAAATAAGCCGAGCAAGCCAATGCGCCCAATTGCGAGCAGGTCCTCTTGGAAGTAAGTGGCGCCAAACAAGACGGCGGCGCTGATTCCAATTGCGAGTGCAAGCCACGCTGCGGTGCGCAGACGCTGGGCGAGCGTAAGCGATTTGCCGTTGGCGGGAAGCGCAGCCTCACGCTGCGCGCTTATCCAACTCCGAAGGCGGGCACTCCATTCGCTCAACATCGCTGCTCAGCAACCTCCACCACTCAAGGCGGGCACGAAGTGAATCTCGCTTTCAGGGCGCACGGGATGGCGTAAGCCTTGTTTGCTTGTGATGCCGTCCACCACTAGCACGAAGTTCGGCTTGAGCCGATCGCCATCAAGCAGGCGTGCCTTCAAGCCGGGGTAGCGGCGCTCAAGGTCGTCGAGCACGCGCTGCACGGTTTCGCCTTCTGCCGAGACGCGCGCTTGATGACCAGTGAGGCTGCGCAGGAGGGGAGGGATCCACACAATAGCCATGGGCACCTTTTCTTGTTCTTGCGCAGCAGCGATCTTACAGGGCTTTCTTATCCCTGTGTGATGTGAAGCGCGCATACAATCGCTGCGATGTCTTTCACGTTGCTGCGCGTGCACCGCGATAAGGACTTTCTTGATGAGTTCCTGCGCCGCTACTGGTTCGCGCCCCCCGTTGCGCTTTGGCGCGCGATTGAAGCGCGCGCGCTCAGCCAGCTTCAAGCGTTGCCGGCACCAATGCTCGACTTTGGCTGCGGCGATGGTTTGTTCACAGAAGCGGTTTTCGGTCGGCAGGCGGGGGTGTTTGGCTGCGACATTGCGGCGCGTGAGTTGCCCACGGCGCGCGACAGCGGCGTCTATCAACACGGCGTGCAGTTCGCTGATGGGCATCATCTGCCCTATCGCGATCGCGTCTTCGGCACGGTGCATGCCAACTCAGTAGTGGAGCACATCCCCGACCCCGCGAACGTATTGCCCGAATTGGCGCGCGTGTTGCGGTCGGGCGGCTTGCTCGTGCTCACCGTGCCGAGCGATCACTTTCGGGCGCTGCTCGAGGGCGTGCAGCGCGCGCCGAACAAGCAAGCCGCCGAAGCTTACGCGCGCAGCGTGGATCAGCTCCTCGCGCATTACCACTACCACACCGCCGACGAGTGGCGCGTGTTGCTGGCAGGCGTTGGCGTGCGGCTAACCCTTGTGCGCTACTACGTCGCGCCGCGCGCTGTGCAGCAGTGGGACCGCATGAACCGCGCCATCGGCATCGGTCGGCGCTCTGTGTTCAACGTGTTGGCGTCGCCGCGATTGCGCGCGTTGGGCTACCAACCGCTTATGGCGCGCCTCGTGTATCGCTACTGGCTGCCGCGCCTCCGCCCTTACTACGAAGAAGAGGCGCACGAGATCGGCGGTGGGATGCTGGTGGTGGGTCAAAAGATGTGAGCGTGCTTACAGCACGGTGCACGTGCCGCTCCACTCCTCTTGGCCCGTGTTGCGATAGCCGAGGCTTTCCGCAAGCCGCACCGAGGCAACGTTGCTCAGCGCGGTGAGGTAAAGCGGCGTGCGCCCTGCCTCGAGCACGTGCGTGCTTACCGCGCTCACCACTGACTTGCCCAGCCCGCGCCCGCGAAACCGCTCTGCCACGTGCACGAACACCTCGGCGTAGCGCGAGGACATCCAACTGATCCCCGCCTCTGCTGCAAGGCTGCCGTCGGATGCGCGGATCGTGGCGCGGAACAATCCCTCGGGCGTGCGCGTGGTTTGCACCAACACGTTGATCACCGGGCGGAAATCCGCAGGGGAGAGCGCGAAGATCGCGTTCACGGCGTCGTTGTGCACCTCAGCGACGCGCGTGAGTGCTGCGCGTTGTTCGGGCAGCGCGCTGAACAGATACGCGCGCGGGCGCTGCAACCCTTGGCGCAGCGCCTCAAGCGTCGCCGACTCGTCTTTGCCGCGGAACACCACCATGGGGCGGAACAGGTCAATGCCGGTTTGACACACAGCGACAAACGCAGCGGGTTGGCCTGGCGCCTCGTAGATGAGCGTGAGCTGCGTGCGCGCGGGGTCGTGTTCTAGGGCGAAATAGTGCGCCACAGCGTCGCGCAGCGACGTGGTGAGCAACGGCGCGATCAATTTGCGTTGGGCAGCGATGAGCGCGGCATCGGTCATACCGCAGCAGTGTAGCGCGCTCACGGCGCGGCGTGCAAGCTGGGCGCAGGGAGCAGCGTCATTGCGGCTGCGGCGGCAAGCGTGAACACCGCAAAGGCGCTCTCCAACGCTAAGCTGATGCGAAAACGACGCGCAGCGTCGAGGGCTTGTTGGGTGCGCAGTCGCCAAAGGCTGAGCTGAGGGCTGATGACGAGTTGATGAAATGCGCCGAGGACGAGCAGCACGGCAGAGCCGCTGAGCTTCACAAGCAGCGCTTGCCCATACGCAGTGCTGAGCAGCGCCTCAAGGCTGCCGACCAGCCCTGCGCTCTGGGCAATGCCTGTGATTGATGCAGCAAGCACGGCGGCAACCGCAAGCGAAGAGAACGCGCGCACTGTCTCCGCTAGCCCGGCAAGCAGCGCTTCCTCGCGCAGTGCTCCAGGCAGCACCACAGTTACCAGGTAGCCCACGCCGCCAAGCCACACCGTCGCGCTCAGCAAGTGCACCCAATCGGCGAGCACAGGCAACACCCACTCCGCCTGTTGCGCCGGGTTTCCCTGGAAGCTCTGCGTTAGGAGCAGCGCCGCCACGATCACTGCCCCGATGCTGACCCTTTCCTGGCTGAGGCTTGCCCACGCGCCGGCCAACAGCGCAGCGCGCGCCCCGAACCAAGTCCATCGCGCGTGCACGAGCGCGTCAAGCAGAAAAGCGATGAGCGCAAGCGCTGCCGCAGTGTGTATCCAGCGCGCGCGCCCGACGGCGGTGGCGCGATACAACGCGCGCGTTGCCTCGCGCCGCATCACGAACAGCGCGAACGCTGGTGCGCTCGCCAACATCGCCAGCGCGATCAACACCAACCAGCGCGCGCTCACATGCAACACGTCCAGCATCGCGCTCGGATTGTGGCGGATACGGTGCGTGGATGGGGCGCGCGTTGAATTGGGCTTAAGGTGTCGCAGTGGGGTCGAAGATGGCCCCAAGGAACAGCGGCACGCTCACGCGCCTGTCCTCAATCGCAATGAGGAAGGGACGATCGGCGCGCAGGACGAACTGCTCGGTCTCAGGCATGAACGCGGTGATGCCCATCTCGATGGTTGTTGCTGCGGCTGCTTCGCTGCCCTGCTCGTTCACCTCGAGGAACGACTGATGTCGCACGTCGCTGATGAATAGCGGCGCGGTTGCCATGTTGCGGAAGTCGGCGGTGGTGCGGTCGAACGCCCGCCGGATCCCAAGCGTATTCAGTGCGCTGTTCAGCCCGACGTTGTAGCGCAGGCGAAAGCGCGGCAGGAACACGTCGCCTTTGCGGCGTACGAACAGTTGCGCCCATGTTTGCCAGCGCACGGCGTCCAGTGTGCGCAGCACATCGCTGAGCGATTGCCCCTCTTCGGGCACGATCACTGTCATCCACATCGTGCCGTCGCCGTAGGGCAGGCGCACCGCCTGCACGCCCTCACTGCGGAAGTGCTCGAACTTGCCGCTCTGGAACATCAGCGGCACTTGCACTTGGGCGCCGTTCTCCAGAGTGAACGGCTGATCCTGCGTGGCTTGTGCGTCGAAGGGTGTTTGCCAGTTGCCTTTGAAGTAAATCGCGGTGATCAGCAGCATCACCACCTCAGGGGGCAATTGGTCCACAACGGTTGGAATGCGCCCGCGCGTTCGCTCGCGCACCCAGCCGTTGATCGCTGCGAGCGCTGCGGGGCTGTCGAAGTCTGCTGATTCGGCTTTGGCACCGAACACCTGCTGCACACGCTCGAGGTAACTCGGCTTGGGTTCAAAGCCTTGGCGGATCCACACCGAGGCAGCGGAGTCGAGCTGCATGTTGGCGTCGTTGCGGCGCAACAGGGTTTGCAGCGCGGCGTAATCTGCGTTGAGCTGTTCGAGCGTTGCACCTTCTCCCCCTAGCGTCTTCAACATCTCCGCGAGCGTCTCGCCATCGGCGCCGTTTGCTGCCATGCCCAATGCCAGCGCGATGTTCGGCGGGGAGAGGAACACGTTTTCGCCTGGCGCTTGCGCGGCGAGCTGGCGGAACAGCGCCAGCCCGAACGTGAGGTGCTCTACGGGGCGTTGTAGGCTCAGCGGAGCGGCAGGCACGGGCACAGAAGTGGGTTCGCCTGGCAGCGGCAAAGCTTGCTCAGGAAGCGGTGAGTGCACAGGCTGCGAGGGCATCAGCGTTGGTGCGCAGCTTACAAGCAAAAGCGCTACGGCTGCGCACATTGCGAGGGGCTTGCGGTTTTTCGCTTGCATACCTAACTTTAGGGACGGATCGGGCAGGCGAAAAGTTCCATTGCGCGGTTGTCGCGGGTTCGGGTTACGATCGCGCGGCGCATGTCTTGGGTGCAGCGGCTGGCGTATCTCCCCGCTGGGGTTGCCGTGATCACGGTGGCGTTGAAGGCGCTCGCGTGGCACATCACCGGCTCGGTCGGTTTTTTGTCCGATGCCTTGGAGTCGTTGGTGAACGTGGCGAGCGGGCTGATCACGCTGTTCTTCTTCACCTGGGCAGCGCGCCCGCCCGATGAAGAACATGCCTATGGGCATACCAAGGCGGAGTACTTCGCTAGTGCGTTGGTGGGCGGGCTGATCCTCGCCGCTGCGCTCGGGATCGCGGCGACGGCGCTGCCGCGCTTTTTCGCCCCGCAACCTGTGATGGAGCCGAATCTTGGGCTGGCGCTGGTAGGTGCGGCGACGGCGCTTAATGCAGTCACGGGCTTTACCCTCATTCGCGTCGGCAAGCACGCCTCCGCCATCGCGCTGGAGGCGGAAGGACAACACTTGCTCACTGACGTGTGGACTTCGGTGGGGGTGTTGGCGGGAGTCGGCGCTGCGACGTGGCTGCGGTGGCTTTGGCTCGATCCCTTGATGGCGCTTGTCGTTGCAACGCACATCGGCTGGGTGGGCGGGCGGTTGATCCACCGGTCGGTGAACGGCTTGCTAGATGTTGCGCTGCCGTCGGAGCAACTTGAAGCATTGCGGCGCGTGCTCGACGGTTACGCCCAGCAGGGCATCTCTTACCACGCGCTGCGCACCCGCCAAGCAGCGCGCCGCTGTTTCATCTCGGTGCACGTGCTCGTGCCCGGTCATTGGACGGTGCGCGAAGGGCACGCATTGCTCGAGCGCCTTGAAGCAGATCTCCGCGCCGTCGTGCCCAACGCCACCGTCTTCACCCACCTTGAGCCGCTCGACGAAGCCAGCGCCTGGGAGGACCAGAGTTTGGATCGTCGCCCGCCCGCAAAGCTGCGCTAGGCTGTGAGCTGCTCGAATCGCGCGATGAAGCGTTCTAACACGCTGAAGGCGCGATCAAGCGGCTCTGGCTGAGTCATGTCCACTCCAGCGAGACGCAGCGCCTCAAGCGGGTCGAGCGAGCTGCCGGCTTTGAGAAAAGCGAGGTAGCGTTCGGCTGCATCGGGGATGTTGCTGAGGATCATGTCAGCGATAGCGTTCGCAGCGCTGATGCCCGAGGCATACTGCCACACGTAGTAATCGGCGAAGAAGTGCACGAACTGCATCCACGTCACGCCCACGCGTCGTTCGTCCAAGGCGACTGCCTCGCCGTAACCGTTGCGGAACAGCTCGACCAGCTTCGCGCTCATGGCGCTTGCGGTGAGCGCGCCGCCTTGCTCCACAGTGGTGTGCATCCAGTGCTCGAACTGGGCGAGGATGGGCATGAGGAACAAGTAGCGGTGGAAGTTGTCCATCGCCTCCTGCACCACGGCGATCTCGAACTCGCGCCCGCGGTTGAGCGTGAGCAAGTGCGCGCGCACCAACGCTTGGTTGCAGTTCGAGGCGACTTCTGCTGCGAAGATGGTGTAATCGGCGTACACGTAGGGCTGGTTTTGCCAGCTCAGCAGCGTGTGCATGGAGTGCCCGATCTCGTGCGCGAGGGTGCTCAGCCCGCTTAAGCCGTGCTCGTCGTAGCTCATGAAGATGAACGGCTTGGTGCCGTAGGTGCCTGCGGAGTAGGCGCCATCGCGCTTGCCGACGTTGGGGTAAACGTCCACCCAGCGCTCACGTGTAAGCCCAGCGCGCACTGTCTCAGCGTATGTCTTCCCGAGCGGGCGCAGTCCTTCGACGATCCAGCGCACGGCTTGCTTGTAAGGCACGCGCGGTGGCTTGGCGAGCGGCGCGAAGATGTCGCACACTTCCATCTTGTCCAGCTTGAGCGCGCGCCGTCGTGCGTCCCAATAGCGGTGCCACAAGCCGATGTGTCGGTTGCACGCCTCGATCACGTTGTGGTACACCGCGGTGGGCAAATTGCTCGGGTGGAGCGCTGCCTCGAGCACGCTGTTGAAGCGATGCACTCGCGCGCGCAATACGCTCGCCTTCACCTTAGTCGCCATGATCTCCGCGAAGGTGTTCTCGTGGGCAAGGTAGGCGTCGGCGTAGCTTTCCCAGGCGCTTTTGCGCAATGCGCGATCGGGGCTGCTGAGCAGGGCGTCAATGTTGCCCTGGGCTACAGGCACGCGCCGGCCGCTGCGCGTGCGCGCGTCGGCGAACTTTAGGTCAGCGTTGGCGAGCACGGTGTAGATGCCGTAAGGCGCAGCGAATACTTCGCTTGCCTGTGCCATCACCGCCTCGACCTCAGCAGAGCGCACGTGGGGCTTGCTGCGCTGAATCTCGTCGTAGAAGCGCTGGTAACGCGCAAGCGCGGGTGCTTGCTCGACGAAAGCTTGGAAGCGCTCAGGTGCGAGCGCGGTCAGCTCAGGGCGTGCGAAGGCATTCGCGGCTGCAAAGCGCGCGTAGAGGCTGCGCGCCCGGCTGACGCGCGCGCCGGCCGTTTGGTCGGTGGTGTCCACGTCGAAGGCGCGCTCGGCGTAGCTGTAGAGCTTGTCGTATTGCGGCGCGAGCGTCTCGTAGTGCTGCAAATATTCGAGCAGCACGTCTGCGGATTCGGCTAAACGCCCTGCGTAGCGCTCGAAGGTGGGCAACTGGGCTTCGAGGCGTTGATAAGCAGCTTCCCAGTCGTCAGGCGTGGAGAACAAGCTTTCGAGGTCCCAGGTTTGTTCGCGTGGCACCTCGCTGCGCTTGGGGAGTGTTTTTGCCATGCGCGGGATTATCCCAGCCTCACGCCGACAAGCGCGTGACCTCGAACACGTTTTTCACGCGCCGCAGCGCATTGAGCAGCTCGGGGATTTTGCGCGCGTGCGGCAGCTCCGCGCTGATGCGCACTTCCACCTCGCCGCGTTTGGCGTTGCGGTGCGGGGTGGCGATGTCAGTGATGTTCCCGCGGTGGCTCGCGATCACGCTGCTGAGATCAGCCACCAACCCTGGGCGATCGGCGGCGATCACGCGCATGGAGACTGAGCACACGTCGCGCACCTCTTCTTCGCTTACAAAGGTCACTTCCACGAAGCGCTCCGGCTCCAGGTTTACCACGTTGCGACACGTGCGCTTGTGCACCGTAACGCCGCTCGTGCGCGTGACGTAGCCAATCACGTCGTCGGTGGGCTTGGGGTTGCAACACTTGGCGGGGCGGCAGGTAATGCTCGGCGAGTCTTTCAGGATGAAGCGCCCTTTTCGATCTGCACTGGGCTTAAGTGGCGCAACGGTGGGCGCAGGGACAACCTCGTTGAGCACCCCCTGCTGATGCGCTTCTTCAAGGCGCTGCTTGCGGCGGCGCTCTTCTTCCGACATGATGCGCCCGGCGAGGCTCTCGCGTGTGATGTGCCCAAGCCCCACCCGCTCGAGGAAGTGCTCGAGCGTGTGTCCTTCGGTTTCTTCCTCTGGGCGCACGTAGAGGCGGTACACGTCCTCGAGCTTCATCCAGCTCGAGACGCCCAAGCGCTTCAGCTCTTCTTCGATCACCTTGCGCCCGGCGCGGATGTTTTGCTCGCGGTCTTGGCGGCGGAACCACTGCCGAATTTTGTGGCGCGCCGCGCTGGTGAACACGTAGTCTTTGTCTTGGATCCACTCACGGCGCGGTGTGGCGCTGGGGTGGGTGAGGATCTCAACCTGGTCGCCGTTTTGCAGCTTGTAGTTCAGCGGCACCAACCGCCCGTTTACCTTCGCCCCGCGGCAATGGTTGCCGATGTCGGTGTGGATGCGGTAAGCAAAATCAATCACCGTCGAGCCGATTGGCAGCTCGATCAGCTTGCCCTTTGGCGTGAAGCAGAAGACCGTCTCGTGCAGGTGGTCGGTGCGCACCGCCTCCACGAAGTCCACCGCGTTTTCGGCTTCCTTGCTCAGGTTGCGCAACGACTCGCGCAGGCGCTCGATGTGTTCGAGATACTCTTTGCTGATCAGGCGCTGGTCGTCCTTGTATAGCCAATGCGCCGCCACGCCGTGCTCGGCGGTGAGGTGCATGGTGCGTGTGCGGATTTGCACCTCCAACGTGCGCCCTTCTTTCTCGTCGCGCACGGCGGTGTGCAGGCTTTGATAGTGGTTGTCTTTGGGGCGGCTAATGTAGTCGTCGAATTCGCCCGGAATTTGCCGCCACAGACGATGCACAATGCCAAGCACGATGTAACACGCTTGCACCGCAGGGTCGGCGAGCGATTGGATTGGCGACGCGGTTGCCCCTGCACCGTCGCCCGAAGGAGCGTTATCGCGCGGCGCGCCGTCCTCGATGATGACGCGAATGGCGAGCGTATCACGGATCTTGTCAAAGGAAAGGTTCTTGCGCTGCATCTTGCGCCAGATGCTGTAGATGTGCTTGGCGCGCCCGGTGATCTCGACGTTGGTGATGCCCACCTCTGCAAGCGCAGCGCGGAGCTGGGCGATGTAGCGCTGGATGCGCGCCTCGCGCTCCGCTTCGCCCTCCTCGAGCATTTGCTTGAGGTACTGATATTGCTCTGGGTTCGCATAGCGAAAGCCCAGCTCCTCAAGCTCTTGCTTCCACTCCCACAAGCCGAGGCGGTTTGCCAAAGGCGCGTAGATATCCAGCGTCTCACGCGCGATGCGGCGCTGCTTCTCAGGGGGCACAGCGTCGAGCGTGCGCATGTTGTGCAAGCGGTCGGCGAGTTTGATCAGCACCACGCGCAAGTCCTCCGCCAGCCCCAACAACATCTTGCGCAGCGATTCGGCTTCCCGCTGGGTGCGGTAGGGGGCGCTTTCGATCTCCTCGCTCTCGACTGTGGAGAGCGGTGCTTTCACGTTGGCGACCTCTGCACGGCTGAGCTTGGTGACGGCATCCACAAGCTTGGCGACTTCCTCGCCGAATTGAGTGCGGATGTCGTCGAGTGAGACGGGCGTGTCCTCCACGACATCATGCAGCAGCGCGGCGGCAATGGCGCGCGCGTCCAAGCCGTATTCGGCGAGAATGCCAGCGACGGCAAGAGGGTGAGTAATGTAGGCTTCGCCCGAAGCGCGGGTTTGGTTGCGGTGCGCGGCTTCGGCGAGCTGATACGCGCGGACGATGAGCGCGATGTCCTCTTCGCTGCAGCGAGGCTGCACAAGGTGCAGCAAAGCCTGCAGGCTATCTACAGAGGTACGTTTCGCCTGCTCGCCCATTGTCTTGTCAGTGCGCTCAGCATCGCCGAGGTGTTTGGTTAGCCAAAAATTCTATCACTGAGGCTGCAAGGAGCAATTTGGAAATCTGTGGGCTAAACCCGATTGCTGCGCGCACGCAAGGCAATGCTACGCCGCTGCGCGGTAAAATGCACGCTAGTGTAGATGCGCCGACGTAGCTCAACTCGGCAGAGCAACCGACTTGTAATCGGTAGGTTACGGGTTCAAGTCCCGTCGTCGGCTCTGAGCACAAAGTGCGCTAGAATAGGCAGGAACAAGCGGGTCGATGTCCCGAGCGGCAAAGGGGGCGGACTGTAAATCCGCTGGCGGAACGCCTTCGCAGGTTCGAGTCCTGCTCGGCCCACTCTGCCCACGTAGCTCAGTTGGTAGAGCACACCCTTGGTAAGGGTGAGGTCGCCGGTTCGATCCCGGTCGTGGGCTTAGAAGCGTGATCGGCGTTCGCGCCGATCACGCGCCTTGTTCTAACATCACAGACAAAAGGGTACGACCATGGCGAAAGAGAAGTTTGTGCGCACGAAGCCGCACGTGAACATAGGGACGATGGGTCACATTGACCACGGGAAGACGACGTTGACGGCAGCGATTACGAAGGTGCTGTCGTTGAAGGGGCTGG
>JAUQQA010000041.1:0-11969 GCA_030550095.1 Chloroflexota bacterium
CCAGCCCCTTCAACGACAGCACCTTCGTAATCGCTGCCGTCAACGTCGTCTTCCCGTGGTCAATGTGACCCATCGTCCCTATGTTCACGTGCGGCTTCGTGCGCACAAACTTCTCTTTCGCCATGGTTGCTCACTCCTTAAGTAGGTCATCAAAGTGTCAAGTTGTTTAGGTTCAACGCAAGGTAAGGTGGATTGGTTTTTCAGCGTTTGCCATCTTTAGCGGCTGCCTTGCCGTGAATCAGCTCATCGGCGAGATGCTTGGGGAGTTCGGCGTAGTGGTCGAACTCCATGACAAACGTGCCGCGCCCTTGGGTCATGCCGCGCAAGTCGGTGGCATAGCCGAACATTTCGCTGAGCGGCACGAAGGCGCGAATGGCTTGGGCATTGCCGCGCTGCTCGAGCGCTTGGATCTGCCCGCGCCGCGCGTTGAGGTCGCCCACCACCGTGCCTGTGAACTCCTCGGGCACCACCACCTCGACGCGCATCATTGGCTCGAGGATGATGCCGCCCGCCTTCGCCACTGCTTCTTTAATCGCGATGGACCCGGCGATCTTGAACGCCATCTCCGAGGAGTCCACCTCGTGGTAGGAGCCATCCACTAGACGCACGACAACGTCCACCATGGGATAGCCGGCGATGATGCCAGCGTCCAGCGCTTCTTTAATGCCCTTCTCCACCGCGGGAATGAACTCCTTCGGGATCACGCCGCCAACGATCTGGTTGACGAAGACGAAACCTTGCCCTTTCTCGGCTGGCTCGATCTCGATCTCGACATCGCCATACTGGCCCTTGCCGCCCGATTGGCGCTTGAACATGCCGCGCGCGCGCGCAGGGCGGGTGATCGTCTCGCGGTATGCCACCATGGGCTTGCCGACGCGCACATCCACGTTGTATTCGCGCTTCATGCGGTCCACGATCACCTCAAGGTGCAGCTCGCCCATGCCCGCGAGGGTGGTTTGCCCTGTTTCCTCGTCCACCGCCACGCGCAAGGTGGGGTCTTCGTCGGTGAGCGCCTTAAGAGCGCGGCTCATGCGATCTTGGTCGCTGGTGGTCTTCGGCTCAATGGCGAGCTTCACCACTGGCTCAGGGAAGGTGATCGGCTCGAGCAGGACAGGGCGCTTCGGGTCGCAAAGCGTATCGCCGGTGATCGCCTCTTTCAAGCCCTGCGAGACGCCGATGTTGCCCGCAGAGACTTCGGTGATCGGCTCGCGCTTGTTGGCGTGCATTTGGTACAGGCGCGCCATGCGCTCGGTCTTGCCTTTGGTGCTGTTGAGCACCGTGTCGCCCTGGGTGATGCGACCGCTATACACGCGGAAGAACGAGAGCTTGCCCATGCCCGTTGGGTCGGTGATCACCTTGAACACCAACGCAGCAAACGGGGCGTTGGGATCGGGTGGGCACTCGATCTCCTCGCCAGTCTTCGGGTCAGTGCCTTTCTGCGGCGGGATGTCGAGCGGCGAGGGCAGGTAATACGCCACGGCGTCGAGCAAGAGTTGCACACCCTTGTTCTTCAGCGCCGACCCGCAGAAGACGGGGAAGAACTTGCGCTCGATGGTGCCTTTGCGGATCGCTGCGCGCAGCTCTTCGAGGGTTGGCGTTTCGCCGGCGAGGTATTTCTCTAGCAGCGCGTCGTCGGTCTCGGAGACGATCTCGATCAGTTGCTCGCGTGCTTTTTGCGCGCGCTCCACGTAGTCAGCGGGGATCTCGTGCTCAACCACGCGCTCGCCCTTATCGCCCTCAAAGGTGTAATACTTCATGGTGAGCAGGTCAATCACGCCGCTGAAGTCGGATTCAATGCCGACGTTGAGCTGCATGACGAGTGGCTTTGCGCCGAGGCGATCTTTGATCATCTCCACGCAGCGCTCGAGGCTAGCGCCGATGCGGTCGAGCTTGTTGACGAAGCAGATGCGCGGCACGCCGTATTTGTCGGCTTGGCGCCAGACCGTCTCCGATTGTGGCTCGACCCCTGCCACGCCGTCGAAGATCACAATGCCGCCGTCGAGCACGCGCAGGCTGCGTTGTACTTCTGCGGTGAAGTCAATGTGCCCGGGCGTGTCGATCAGGTTGATTTGGATGTCTTTCCAATAGCACACCGTTGCCGCTGCGGTGATGGTGATGCCGCGCTCTTGCTCCTGCTCCATGTAGTCCATGGTGGCAGTGCCTTCGTGCACCTCACCGATCTTGTAGGTGCGGCCGGTGTAGTAGAGGATGCGCTCCGACGTGGTGGTTTTGCCGGCGTCAATGTGCGCGATGATGCCGATGTTGCGAATTTTTTCAAGAGGGTATTCCTTCGCCATGGCTCCTCCGTGTCCAGATCCAAAACAGGCCCGCTTCTACCAACCCTCTCCTGACATCACCAGCGGAAGTGCGCAAAGGCGCGGTTTGCCTCGGCAGCTTTGTGGGTCTCTTCGCGCTTCTTGACGGCAGCTCCTGTGTTGTTCATCGCGTCGAGCAGTTCCGCTGCCAGCTTCTCAGCCATGGACTTGCCAGGGCGCTGGCGCGCAGCTTGGATCAGCCAGCGCATCGCAAGGCTCTCCTGGCGGAACGGGTTCACCTCCACCGGCACCTGCAACGTGGCGCCGCCCACGCGCCGGGGCTTCACCTCGACGCTTGGGTAGAGGTTCTTCAGCGCCTCTTCCAAAATTTGCAGCGCCGGCTTTCCAGACTTTTCTTCGGCGATCTTGAAGCTGGTGTACACGATGCGCTGCGCAACGCTCTTCTTGCCGTTGCGCATCAAGCGATTGATCAGACGTTGTACCTGCACGCTGCCGTAACGAATGTCCGGCGGCACTTCACGCTTTGGTGGTGAATTTCGTCTTGGCATAGTCTCTCAACGCAAACAATCGAACCTGGGCGTTCACTTCTTGCCGCCCTTCGCCGCTGGTGCGGCGCCCTTTTGGGCTGCACCAGCCTTCGGGCGCTTTGCGCCATACTTCGAGCGCCCTTGCATGCGCTTCTCCACTCCTTTGGCGTCGAGCGCGCCGCGGATGATGTGATAGCGCACGCCGGGCAAGTCCTTCACGCGCCCACCGCGCACCAACACCACCGAGTGCTCCTGCAAGTTGTGACCCTCGCCAGGGATATACGCCGTGACCTCTGCGCCGTTGCTGAGGCGCACGCGCGCCACTTTGCGCAGCGCTGAGTTCGGCTTTTTCGGCGTCTGCGTGCGCACAACAGTGCACACGCCGCGCAGCATCGGCGCCCCTTTCGGCAAAGGCACCTTCTTGCCGCCCTTCAGTGAGTTCGTGATGAACTGAAGTTGCGGCGCTTTGCTCTTGCGCTCTTTTGGCTTGCGTCCCTTGCGAACCAACTGGTTAATGGTCGGCATGATCGCGTCCTTACCTTGTCTTATTGCTTGGCTTACTGGCATATAGTTTCTCGCCGCTCCCAGCTCTAGGCGGCAAGAAAGGCTACTGCTTGCGCAGCAGTAGCCTTTGGGTGCTCAATTGGCGCTTCCCCGAAGGCGAGCAGGTCACCTTCAGGCAATTAAGCGCGCAGATTATACACACAATTTTCAGTGCTTTACACAAAAAAGCGGAAGGCCCGTTGCGTGTCAACGAGCCTTCCGCGGGACGATCAGCCTTGCTTTCCCCGAACGCTCACTCGAGGTCCTTCAACACGTCCTCGAGCGCGTGTTCCCACACCTCGTCGAGCTTGGTGAAGGGCTTCTCCACAAAGTCTGCCGTAAGGCGCGCGAGGTATTCCTTCAGCGGCACGTTAGGCAGCTTTTCGCTTAGTTCGTCAATGTTCTTGCGGATCGCCTCGATCATCGCCTCGCTGCGCTGCTGAAGGTCGCTGAGGTCTAGCCCGAGGCGGAACATGTGGTTCAGGCGCACCATGAGGTCATACCACGCCTTGTAGTCCTGGTCGAGCGCGATGTTGTGCGGTTGGTGGATGATCTGCGAGAGGTCGTACGCTGGCACGAAAGCGTAGAGCGTGAAGTACTCGATGTCGCGCCGCTCAGCGAGGTCATTCAGGTATGAGCCGATGCTCACGCCGCCTTCGTAATTGGAGAAGGTCACCGCGTACTCGCTCAGTTCTTCCTTCATGCGCGGCAAGCTGTAGGTGCACGAGAAGGCGCGCTCTTTGTCATAGGGCACAGCTGCGTAGACGCCACCTGTCGCTGCCACCCGCCGCACGTTCAGTTGCTGCACTAGGTCGAAGAACGCTTCGGCGTAGCGCTCCACGCGCATTTGCGGTTCGTCGCCGAGGAACAACACCAACCCCTTGCGCTCATTGCCCCAGAAGAACACCTCGCTCCGCGGCCCAACCAACGACTTGCGATACCCTTCCTCGAACTTCATGTGTGGGCGGAAGAGGAACTGCGAGACCGGCGTTTGGAAGAGGAAGAACTCGTCCGAAGCGATCTCGCCGATCTTCCTCGCCTTCAACGTGTCAATCAAGTAAGTGAGCAACCCCGACGACACTGCGCCCGCATCGGCCCACTGCCGCCACCCAGCGATCATCACCATGTCCTCGGATTGGGGTCGCTCAAACAACCGAACCAACTTCTGCATGGCTTCTACTCTAGTTAGATAGCGTAAGCTGCGTGTGTGTGTCGCGTTGGAGTGAAGTTAACGCTTACCATGGGACGCTTGAGCGCACAACTTCGCGGGAATTATGGCAAAAAACTTGACAAACCGCTTGGGCGCGTTAATCTTTGCGCGCTATGCCGTGGGAGCGCGCATCCGAGGACGTGTACGTATTCACGAGCGATCGCTATGCCCAGGTGACTGCCTCGCTTGTGGTGGCGGGGGAGGTCGGCGTGCTGATCGACACGCTGCCCTTCCCAGAGGAGACGCTGCAAATCGCGGTGCTAGCACGCCGTGTGTGCCCACGGGGCGTGTGCTGCATCATCTACACCAGCCACGAAGCCGACCACGTGTATGGCGCGTTCTTGTTCCCGCGCGCCGAGATCATCGCCCACGAGCAATGCCTGGAGACGCTCTACCAGCACGGCGAAGCCGCGTTGCAACGCGCCAAAGCCAACCTGCCCGAACTTGCGCCCGTGCGCCTGCGCTTGCCCACCCTCACCTTTCGCTCGGGGAGCATGACGCTGCGGCTGCCAGGCAAGACGTTGGAGATTCTGCACACGCCAGGACACGCACCCGATAGCGTCTCCGTGTTGCTGCACGAGGAGAGCATTTTGTTCGCCGGCGATACAGTAATGGCGCTGCCCGCCATCGCACAAGGCGACCCCGAGCAGCTCAAGCAATCCTTGGAGCGCATCAGCAACATGTCCTTGGAGAACATCGTGCAGGGACATGGTGAGATCATCCTGCGGGGCGAGATCAAAGAGACATTGAAGCGACAGATCGCTTACCTCGACACCCTGCGCAGCAAGGTGAGCAAGGTGGTTGAGGCGGGCGGCTCGCGCGAGGACGTGAAAGCGATCACGCTGGAATCTTGCGGCATGCAGCGCATCTTGTTGAACGGTTTTGCGCCGCAGGTCCACCTCGCTAACGCCCTTGCGATCTACGACCAGCTCATAGCAGCGCGCGCGCCCGCGCCCTCCGCTGCTGAGACCAGCCGCGCCAAGCCTGCACGACGATCGCGCGCCGCAACCAGCACTCAGACAGAGCCAACGCCAACAACAGCAGAGCCACCCGAGCGCAAGCGCAAGCCAGCCTCGAAAGGCGCTGCTCGGACAAGCGCGAAAAAGCCAAAAAGCGAGAAGCCCACGAAAGCAAAGACAACAAGCAGCAAGAAAAGCAAGACCACCAGCGAGAAACGCAAGTCCAAGTCCAAGTCCAAAGCCTCCAAGAAGAAGGGGAAGCGTTCATGAGCGTGCTCCAAGCCGCCGCCATCGCGTTGCTGTATGTGCTTGCGCGCTCAGCATTCAGCGCGGGTTTGGGCAATGCGGTGCTTGCACAGCCTTTAGTCGCTGGCACGCTGGCAGGGGCGTTGCTTGGCGATCCGCTGCGTGGGGCACAGATCGGCGGCGCGCTCAACCTCGCCACGCTCGCACTCACCCAGTTACGGTACCGGCTCACGCTCGACCCGGCGTTTGTGGGTTACGTGGGCGTGCCGCTGATGATGCTGGCTGGGCTGACGCCCGCGATGCCCGAGGCGGGCGCGTTGTTTGCCTCGCTCAGCGTGTTCAGCGTGGTGCTTGAGACAAGCCGCGGCGTGTTCAACACGCTTGTCGCTCACTGGGCCGATCGCTTTGCCGACGAGGGCAACATCACCTTTGTGGCGCTGCTCGGCGTCGTGCCTGCCCAGGTTTGGACGGTGATCACCGGCTTTGTCGTAGCGCTGGCGCTGCTCTTGCTCGATGCCCCCGTGCTTAACGCGCTGGCGGTGAACGTGCCCCAAAGCGTGCAGATCGCCTTGAGCATAACGCAGGCGCTGCTCGCCGCACTGGGCATTGCGTTGAGTTTGCAATGGCTGCTCCAAGGCAGCAGCTTTGCTTACTTCTTGCTCGGTTACCTCGTTACGCCAATCTTCAACAACGTCGTGCCTGCGTTGCTCTTCGGTGGTGGGCTTGCCATCATTCACGCCTATCTCGCACGTCGCCGCCCCGAAGCCAAGCGCGAGACGCTCGTCTCCGACGTGCTGCCCGCCGAGGTCGCACCTGCATACACACCTACCCGCCGATTGGCGCGCGCCGATCTGTTCGCGTCCTTTCTGCTGTGGATGTTCTTCCACGACGCGAGCTTTAACCCCGAGCGCCGACAGAACCTCGGCGTGGCAACGGCGCTTGCGCCCGTCGCGCGCGCGCTGTGTGAGACGCTTGAGGAGCGCATCGCTTTCCTGCGCCGCCACCTCACGTTGTTCAACAGCCAATGGAGCTTAGGCGCCGTCGTGATTGGCGCCACCGCCGCACTCGAGGAACGACGCGCCAACGGCGAAAGCCTAAGCGACGCTGAGATCATCGGCGCGAAGAGCGCTGGGATGTTGCTCGCCGACGCGCTCGCACAGGCGCTTCTCTTCGGCGGCAGCGGCGCGATCCTTGTAGCGCTCGGCACGCACGCGGCAAACCAGGGGTCGTTGCTCGGCGTGGCGCTCTTCGCGCTGGTGCAAGGCGCGTTGGTGCTCGGGCTTGGTGCGGGGGGGTTTTGGCTCGGCGTCACGCGTGCTCGCGCCTTTGGTGCTTGGGCGCGCGAACAAGGCTGGCTGCGCCCAACGTTGTTCGGCGCAATGCGCGTTGGCGCGTGGGCGCTGGGCGTGCTGACGCCGACGCTCGTGCCGCTGCGCTTCGGTGATGAGATCGCTGTGCGCCTTGGCGAGGTCATGTGGTCACCGCAAGCCTCTCTGCTGGATGCGCTCCTGCCCAACGGGCTGCCGTTGATCGCCGTGCTGAGCTTGTGGCTTCTGCTGCGCAGACGTTGGTCGCCGATCACGCTGTTTGGGCTTTGCCTTGTGGCACCAACAGCGTTGGCGATAACGCTCGCCCTGCTGGGCGTGGCATGAGCGCAGCCGAAGAAACGGACGCCGCTCCCTATAATTCCCGAAAGCTGTGAAAACGGCCGAACCCAACATCCAAGCACATGAACAGGAGATGGTCGCGCGCTTGAAAGCAGGCGACCCTGAAGCTTGTGCTTGGTGTGTGGAGACGCACACGCCCGCGCTATATCGCCTCGCGTTGCGCATCGTGAACGACCCCGCAGAGGCTGAGGACGTGGTTCAAGATGCCTTCCTGAGCGCCTTCCGGCACATCCAGCAATTCGACGGGCGCTCCTCACTCGGCACGTGGCTCTACCGCATCGCCTACAACGCGGCGCTCATGCACCTGCGCAAGCGCCGCGACGCAGTGCCCCTGGGAAACGCGGAAAACGAAGAGGGCGAAGAAGACTTTGTGGTTGACGAGGGCGAAACGCCCGACGAAGCCGTGTTGCGCCGCGAAGCAGTGGAGCAGCTCGGCGAAGCGCTCCTCGCGCTACCGCCAAGCTTGCGCACCGTGTTCTTCCTGCGCGAAGTGGAAGACCTTTCCACCGCAGAGACCGCACGCCGGCTGAAGATCAGCGAGGGCGCGGTGAAGGTGCGGCTACACCGCGCGCGCCAAGCCCTGCGCCGACACCTCCAAGCCCAGCTTGAGCAGCAGCCGCAACCGATCGCTTCGCTCGCTTGCACCGAGGCCCTGCACTTCATCGAAGCTGCTGAGCGCCGAGGCGAGCACGTGGACCCCCACCTAAAGGCAACGCTGCGCGAGTACATCGCCCTGTGCGAAGACTGCCGCATAGCGCTGAACCCGCGCTACGAGACCGTGCTCTTCTATTGCGACGACCGCCCCGCAGAATCGCTCGCGCCCACCGCGCAGCAAGCGTTGCTCGCGCGCCTGCAACAACTTTGGGACAAGCCCGCCTGAGCACACCTTGCCCCAAGGGCGCTCCTCCGCGCACCTGCGGCGGCGTTTCTGTGGCGCTCAGCGCGTATACACGTACAATCGCATACACGCAGGATGACACGCGCTTTCACTACCCCCACCGCCGAGTGGATCGCCGCGGAGCTGCGGCAAGAGATCGCGCGCGGTGTGCTCAAGGCAGGGCAACCCCTTCCACAGGAAGAAATCGCAGCGCGTTTTGGGGTGAGCAAAATCCCTGCGCGCGAGGCATTGCTCCAGTTGCGTGCCGAGGGATTGGTGACGTTTTACCCTAACCGCGGTGCGGTGGTCTCCCAGCTTTCTGCCGAAGAAGTGGAAGAGATCTATGCCATGCGCATTGCGCTGGAGACGCTCGCGTTGCGCCGCGCCGTGCTGCATCTCACACGCGCCGACTTCGTGCGCCTAGAGGGCTTGATCGTGATCATGGACGAGGAGCCTGCGCCACTGAAGTGGAGCGAGTTGAACTGGGAGTTCCACGCGACGCTCTACCGCCCTTGCGGCATGCCGCGCCTGCTGGAGACGGTGCGCGTGTTGCACGCCAACGTGCAGCGCTACGTAGCGATGTATCTCGCTAACCCCGAGCACCACGCCGAGGCGCAAGCTCAACACCGCGCGATCCTGGCAACATGTCGCCAGGGTGACGCCGACGCCGCAACGACGCTGCTCGCCCAACACCTGCAACACGCCGCCGACAAAATGCGCAAGCTCCTCGATCACCACACCCCAACCACGCAACCCGCGTGACCCAGCTTGACCCTGTGAGTGCCTGGAGGTGCCATGACCCAACCGCCTACTGCTGAGCTGCTCACGATTCTCAAGCGCATCGAGCAACGCCTGCTTTGGCTCTCGACGCTGATGATCCACCACGCTAATCACGTGCGCCCCAACCCAGACAAAACCAAAGTCGGCGGACATCAAGCCAGCGCTGCCTCTGCCGTCAGCATCCTCACCGCGCTCTACTTCTACTTCCTTAAGCCCACCGACCGCGTGCTGGTCAAACCACACGCCTCACCCGTCTTCCACGCCGCGCTCTACCTGATGGGCTACCTGCCCAAGGAAAAGCTCAAAATGCTGCGCCAATTCGGCGGCTTACAAGCTTACCCCTCGCGCACCAAAGATATCGGCGTGGATTTTTCAGGCGGCTCAATGGGGCTTGGTCCAGTCGCTCCCACCTTTGCTGCGCTGGTGCAACGTTACGCCCAGAGCCACTTTGGGCACACCACCGCCAATCGCTTCATCGCGCTCAGCGGCGATGCTGAACTCGACGAGGGCAACATCTGGGAGGCGCTGATCGAAGAAGAGCTGCAACGCTTGCCCAACCTGCTGTGGATCGTGGACCTCAACCGCCAAAGCCTCGACCGCATCACCCCGGGCGTGCGCGCGGCAAAACTGAAAAAGCTCTTCGCGGATTGCGAGTGGAACGTGCTCGAGGCAAAGTACGGGCACGATCTGCAACGCGCCTTTGCGCAACCCGGCGGCGAGGCGTTGCGCCAGTGCATTGACGACATGAGCAATGAGGAATACCAACACCTCATCCGTTGCGACGGCGCCACCGTGCGCGCAGCGCTGGCGCAAAAGCCCCACGGCGCGCAAATCCTGCGCGCCATCGCCGACGTGCCCGATGCGCAACTTCCCGCTTTGCTCGCCAACCTCGGCGGACACGACCTCGCGTTGCTGATCGACTGCTTGCACGCGGCGGAGCGCGTTACCGATCGCCCCACCGTGATCTTTGCCTACACCATCAAGGGCTATGGCTTGCCGATCTACGGTGACCCGTTCAACCACGCCGCACTGCTCAGCCCAGAGCGCATCGCCGAGCTGCGCACCGCCATGGGCTTAACCGAGGAGACGGAGTGGGACGCCTTCGACCCCGACTCACCTGAGGGGCGCTGGTGTGCAGAGCGCGGGCGCTACTTGCAACTGGTGCGCACGCCGCCACCGCTGCCGCTCTCGCCAAGCGATGTTCCACCCGAGTTAGATGCCTCACAAGCGCCGGTCGTCTCCACGCAGGAAGCATTTGGGCGCGCGATGGTGCGCCTTGCCGATGTGCCGCGCGTAGGCAATCGCATCGTCACCAGCTCAGCAGATGTCTCGATCTCCACCAACCTCGGTGGCTGGATCAACAAAGTCGGCACGTTCACGCTGCGCCAAGTGACCGACTACGAAGCCAACCGTGCGCGCATCCTCAACTGGCAGCTCGGCCCAAGCGGGCAGCACATTGAGCTAGGCATCGCCGAGATGAACTTGTTCTCGCTGCTCGGGCAAATGGGCATGGCGCATGAGTTGATCGGCCAGTTGCTGTTGCCCATCGGCACGGTGTATGACCCCTTCGTGTGCCGCGGGCTAGACGCGATCATCTACGGGCTGTACTCAGGCGCCAAGTTCATCTTTGTCGCCACCCCCAGCGGTGTGACGCTTGCGCCCGAAGGCGGCGCGCATCAATCCTCAGTCACGCCTTCGTTGGGCATCGAGCTGCCCGAGCTGGATTATTACGAGCCGACCTTCGCGCTCGAGGTCGAGTGGGCCCTGTGCGAGGCGCTGCGTCAGTGTCTTGATCGTGAGCGCGGGCGCTCCTCATACCTGCGGCTCTCCACCAAGCCCATCGAACAAGCGCTGCTTGAGCCAGCGCTGCAACGCTACGGGCGCGAGGCGCTGCGCCAAAACGCGCTCGCAGGTGGCTACGTGTTGCACCGCTCGCCCGATTTCGAACACGCGCCCTACCCGCTGCACATCGTCACCTGCGGCGTGATGGTGCCTGAGGTGCTCCAAGCAGCAGACTACCTGGAGCGCGAGGGCGTCTCGGTCAACGTGATCAACCTCGTCAGCCCGCGCCGTGCCTACGACGACTGGCACGCAGCCCAACAACGCGGCGACAATGCTTTTCACCTCGCCACGTTGATCCCGCCCGCATCGCGCCACGCGCCAGTGCTCACCGTGCACGATGCAGCGCCCCACGCGCTTGCGTGGATCGGTAGTGTCTTCGGGCAACGCACCCGCGCGCTCGGCGTAACCCGCTTCGGGCAATCAGGCTATCGCGCCGATCTTTACCGCTACTTCCACATTGACACCGCAAGCATCATCCATCACGGCTTCGAGCTTGTGGACGAAGCGCAGCCTGCACAAAGCAACGGCACCGTTTGGTTCGTGCCGCGTCCCACCCTTACATCGCAATGAGCGTAGCTTGGCGCGAGGCAAAGACACAGGCAGACGAATAGAATGAGCTTTGTTGTGCCTACGACGCGAGGCCTACTAGCGGCTGCGGTGCGCCTAGCCGAAGTGCTTTTCTTGGCGCTCCTTCCGTTTTTGTGCATCGCTTACTGCGAAGCTGCACACGAAGCTTGGCATACCGCCCATCAAAACAATTCAGCTTCCACCTGCGATCCACAAGCGCCAAGCTTTCCGCTTGCTGCTGAGGTCGAGCAGGTCTTCCAAGCGCTCGTGACCATCGGGCTGCCAGCGCTCACTTTCGCGCCGATCCATCACAGCGCGCACCGCATCCTCCCGCTCAGCCCAGAACACACCTCCGCTCTATCTCCGCGCCCACCCGTCCCGCCACCACGCCCCTTGCTCCTCAGCCCAGTTTAGCCCTCTCAGGGCCATCGCTGCGCTTTCCACGCAATCTAGACAACATCGCTGCCCTAAGAAG
>JAUQQA010000041.1:12069-18823 GCA_030550095.1 Chloroflexota bacterium
AATCCTTTGCTTGAAGGCTGAACGCTTGTAAAACCGAATTGGAGAGAAGAGCCATGAAGTTCGCTTTCATCACTCGTCTGAGCGCTGCGGCTTTTGCAACCGCGGCGTTGCTCCTAAGCGCCTGTGCCACTGCGCCGACGACTAACTCGGCGCCTGCTAACGCCAGCCGCAACGAGAGCATCATCGTCGTGAAGGACGCCTGGGCGCGCCCAACGATGGGACAAGTCATGGGCAACCAAGGCAGCATGGGCAACATGGGCGGCCACGGCGGCATGCACGGCAGCATGAGCGGCAGCACTGGCCCAGTGAGCGCTGCCTACATGACGATCGAGAACACAGGCAACGCCTCCGATCGCTTGATGAGTGCAACTGGCGACATCGCCGAGAAGATCGAAGTGCACGAGACCAAGTCAAAAGACGGCATGATGGTGATGCAGGAAGTCAAAGAGGGCATTGAGATTCCCGCAGGTGGCAGCGTGCTGCTCAAGCCTGGCGGCTACCACATCATGCTGATCGGCGTTAAGCGCGAACTGAACGTCGGCGACACGTTCAAGCTCACGCTGAAATTCCAATCTGGCAAAGAAATGCCGGTCGAGGTCACCGTGCGCGAGCCATAAACGCAAAGCTGCTGTGTTGCTGAGCAGCAGTACGCCTGATGAGCGCTGTGCTGCTGCTCAGCTTTATTCTTTATCCTTAGCGCATGCGTGGACGACGCAACGCGCAGCACAAGCAGCCTTTCCTCATCGTCGCCCTTAGTGCAACAGTGGCGCTGCTCGCATTTGGGGTGGCGCTCAGCCTTGCGCCAAAAGGCGCGCGCCTTGCCCTCCCCACAGCGACACCGGGCGGCATTGCCGTTGGGCGCTACCAGGATGTATTGGACACCCCCTTCGTCAATCAGGATGGTCAACGCATGACGCTCACCGACTTGCGCGGTCGTCCTGTGGTGATGTTTTTTGGCTACACCTTCTGCCCCGATGTTTGCCCACTGGGGATGTCTGACCTGCGGCGCATCAAGCGCGGGCTTGGCGAACGCGGCGAAGAGGTGGCGTTTGTGTTCGTGAGCATGGACCCCGACCGAGACACTCCCGAGGTGCTGCGGCGCTACGTCAAGACGTTCGATCCCGCGTTCATCGGTCTCACAACGAAAGACGTGGCAGCGCTGCAGCGGTTCGTGTATGCCTTCGACGGGCTTTTTGAGAAGCAACCGCCCGAGAGCGACAACCCAAACGTTTACACCGTTGCTCACACAAGCTTCACTTACCTGCTTGACCGCGACGGGCGCTGGGTGATGAAGTATCCCTTCGGCACCCCTTACGCGGTGATCCTCGCGGATGTGCAACGGCTCCTCGGGGCGCCGACAAGCGCAGCGCAGCCCTGAGACGCAAGTCCGCTTATCACCGCCGCCGGCGGCGCGCCTTGCGCTCAAGCGGCATGAGCGCCGCATCGAGCACCTGCTGCACGCGATCCACCAGCACGAAGTTCAAGCTCTGACGAACGTCCTCGGGCAAGTCTTCGAGGTCTGGCTCGTTGCGCCGCGGCAGGATGACGGTCTTGATGCCAGCACGATGCGCAGCGAGCACTTTCTCCTTGACACCTCCCACAGGCAGCACCGAGCCGCGCAGCGTGATCTCGCCTGTCATCGCCACATCGGGGCGCACACGACGCCCGCTCAGCAATGAGGCAAGCGCGGTTGCGATGGTGACACCCGCCGAGGGTCCATCCTTCGGCTGCGCCCCTGCTGGCACGTGGACGTGTAGATCGCTTTTCTCGAACACGCGCGGATCAATGCCGAGCGCTTTTGCATGGCTGCGCACATACGAAAGCGCGGCTTGCGCGCTCTCTTTCATCACATCACCGAGCTGCCCGGTGAGCACAAAGCTTTTGTTGCCCGGCATTTGCGTTGCCTCGACGAAGATGATCTCGCCGCCAAACGGCGTCCAACTCAAGCCTGTCGCCACGCCTGGTGTGTCGGTGCGCTCTGTGACTTCATCGTAGTAGCGCGCCTTGCCGAGCAACTCGCGCACCAGCGCCGGCGTCACGCACACGGGGAAGGCGATGCGCCCTTCTTGGTAGCGCATGACGAGCTTGCGGCAGATGCTGCCGATCTCGCGCTCGAGGTTGCGCACACCTGCCTCGCGGGTGTACTCGCGGATAAGCTTGAGGATCGCTTCATCGTCAAAGCACACTTCGCTCGGCTGCAACCCGTTCTCTTTGATCTGGCGCGGGACGAGATACCCCTGAGCGATGGCGAGCTTTTCGCGCTCGGTGTAGCCGCTCAGGTGCAACACCTCCATGCGGTCGCGCAGCGGTCCGGGGATGGTCTCCAGCGTGTTCGCTGTGCAGATGAACATCGTCTGCGAGAGATCGAAGGGCACGTCGAGGTAGTGATCGTGGAAAGCGAAGTTCTGCTCGGGGTCGAGCACCTCCAGCAGTGCGCTCGCTGGGTCGCCGCGATAGTCCGCGCTGAGCTTGTCCACCTCGTCAATCATGAACACGGGGTTGCGGCTGCCAACACGGCGGATGCTCTGGATGATGCGCCCCGGCATGGCGCCGATGTAGGTGCGCCGAAAGCCGCGGATCTCCGCCTCATCGTGCACGCCGCCCACGCTCATGCGGATGAAGCGCCGCCCCATCGCGCGCGCAATGCTGGCACCGAGCGAGGTCTTGCCCACGCCCGGCGGACCGATGAAGCACAAGATCACCCCTTCGCGCTCACGCCGCAGAGGCGCCGGCTCCGGATTCTGCTCGTCTTGCTGCGCCTGCTGATCCTGCTTTGCCTCGGCAAGCTCGCGTCGCCGCTTGCGCACGGCGAGGAATTCCAAAATGCGCTCCTTCACGTCCTTCAAGCCGTAGTGATCCTCATCGAGCACGCGCCGCGCATGCGCGATGTCCAAGTTGTCCTCCGTGACGGTCTGCCAAGGCAAAGCGACCATCCAATCGAGGTAGGTGCGGATCACGCTATATTCAGGCGCCATAGGCGGCATTTGCGCCAGGCGATCCAGCTCGCGCAACGCCTCGCGCTCAGCTTCGGGGTTCATGCCTGCCGCGAGGATCTTCTCGCGCAATTCGTTGATCTCGCTCTGTTCGCCTTCGCCCAGCTCGCGCTGAATGGTGCGGAGCTGCTCGCGCAAGAAGTGCTCGCGCTGCATGCGCTCAATCCCAGACTGCGCTTCAGCCTGGATGCGGCGCCCAAGCTCTAAAAGCTCAATCTCGCGGCTGAGCACCTGAAGCAAATAGCGCATCTTTGCCGCGCCGCTCTCCTCCATTTCGAGCAGATGTTGGGCGCTCTCCACGCTCATGCGCGTGTAGGTGGCAATTGCGTAGGTGAGCTGACGCGGCTCCTCACTGCTGAGCACCATCGCCACCAGCTCCTCGGGCATGTCGCCGCGCAGCTCGGCGATGCGCTGGAAGGCGTCCTTCAGGCTGCGTTGGAGCGCCTCGACTTCTAGCGAGGTCTCCCACGTTTCGGGCAACAAGGCGACGCGCGCGGTGAGGTAAGGCGTCTCGGAGAGGATCTCGACGATGCGGAACCGCTCGCCGCCTTGCACGAGCAAGTTGTAAGAGCCATCCGTAAACTTGAAGTGGCGCACGATCGTCAGCAGCGTGCCCACGCGGTGGATCTCGTCAGCCGAAGGCTCCTCCGTGTTGGTGCGCGTCGTCACGGCGCCGATCATCTTGCGGTTCACAACCGCGTCCTCAACCAAGCGCACAGCACGCGGCTGATGCACGCGCAGCGGCGTTGCAACGAGGGGATACAAGACCACGTTGTTTAGGGTGAGAAGGCTGACGATCTCCTGAGCTTCGTTCTGTGTCTGATCGCTTTCCTCAGCTACGCCTTCAGCGAGCAATGACTCAGCACGATGCGCGTCGTTCGACATAGGGTATAGCAGCATAGCCTAACACATTCTGCGCCTTAGCCGAAGCCGCACGCCCCATAGCGTTCAAATCAACCGCGCTCATCTTGAAGGATCGGCGCTCTCTCGCTATAATGCCGCCCTGCCCCCACGTGGGGCTGGAAGTGGCGTTCTCAAGGCGCAATTGTTGCAGAGCCGCGTGTTCGCGGAGGAGGCATCAGCAATCGCACAAAGCAAAAATCAACAACAATTTCGTATCAATAACCAGATTCGCGTGCCGCAGGTGCGCGTGATCATGCCCGACGGCACCAACCGCGGCATCATGGATATCCGTGATGCTTTGGAGTTGGCGCGAAGCATGCACCTCGACCTCATCGAGGTCGCACCCAACGCCGACCCGCCTGTGTGCCGCATTCTGGACTACGGTCGGTTCTTGTATGAGCGCGAGAAGAAAGAGCGCGCCTCACGCAAGAGCCACAAGGTGATCGAGGTGAAGGGCGTGCAGCTGCGTCCCCGCACCACCGACCACCACCTGGCGTTCAAGATCCGCGCAGCGCGCCGCTTCTTGATGGCGGGCAACAAGGTGAAGGTCACGATGCGCTTCCGCGGACGCGAGATCGAGCACCTGCACATCGCGCGTCAGATGCTGGATAAGTTCGTCCAGGGCGTTGAAGACCTGGCGCTCATCGAGTCGCCGCCCGCCATGGAAGGGCGCGCCATGACCATGGTGCTGGCGCCCACGCCTGCGACGCTGGCGGCTGCTCATCTGAAATCAACCAAGGAGAAGATCGAAGCCGAGCGCGCCGCCGACAAGGCAGCCGGTTACGACGAAGAAGCCGAGGAGCGCGAGGCCTTGCTCGAGGACGATGAGGAAGAAACCACCAGCGAGGCCGCGCAGCCGTCGGCTGTCTCTTCGACGCCCGAGGCAACGCAGCAGCCTGCTGAGGACACCACCAAGCCAAAGACCAAAGAACAACTCATCGCCGAGCGCAAAGCAGCCAAAAGCGAGAAGCGCGCGCAAAAGCTCGCGCAGGAACAATTTGAACTGCCATGAGAGCGTGATTGAACATGGGCAAGCTTAAGACACACAAAGCTACCGCAAAGCGCTTTAAGGTGACGGGCAGCGGAAAGCTCATGCGCACCCGTCAGGGCAAGAGCCATCTCCGCCGCAAGAAGGCAAAGCGCGTGAAGGCGCAGCTAATGGAGATGGTCACCGTCACGAACAGCGCGCTGATTAAGCGCGTTCGCAAGCTGGCGCCTTACTTGAAGAACAAGTGAGGCTTCCGTCGTTCGTTCCACCAAACCAAAAAGGAGATTCGCGAAATGGCACGCGTAAAGGGCGGCCCCAAAACACGCCGACGCCATAAGCGAGTGCTCGCGCAAACCAGCGGGCAATTCGGCGCACGTCACAAGCACTTCCGCAAGGCTAACGAAGCATTGCTCCATGCGCTGGCTTACGCCACGCGCGACCGTCGCAACCGCCGGCGCGACTTGCGTCGGCTATGGATCACGCGCATCAACGCAGCCGCGCGCTTGCACGGCACCACGTACAGCCGCTTAATGCACGCGCTGAAAAGCGCCAACATCCAAATTGACCGCAAAGTGTTGGCGGATCTCGCCGTGCGCGATCCCAACGCGTTTAGCGCGATCGTGCAGGCCGCAACAGCGACTTAGCGGCAAAGCGCGCAGTCTCTCAAGCTCGTTTCGGATCTCAGCCGCAGCGCCTTTCCGCTGCGGCTTTCTATTCCACCGCATAGAGCGCAACACGGCGCGCGCGCGAGCCGCCCCCAATCGCATCGTAGTAAGGCAAATCCAGCTCAGCCACGCGCCGCAGCGCGTAGCGCGTGCGCAACACCTGCAAAGCAGCGCGTTGCGCCTCGCCATCCTCAAGCACAAAGACCGGGCGCTTGCGCTCGTGCAACGCCTCGATGAAGCGCAACAAGTCCGCTGGTGCCCAATCCGCCGGGCGAAACGCCAAGCGCTGTGCGTGTAGCTCCACGGCGCCTGTGTTCAACGTGCTGCCGATCACGGCGCTTGGCGGCGTGTGTTGGCGCAGCGCTTCAAGCGCCGCGCGCTGCACGGCGTTCAAATGTCCAAAGCCGGCAAAGCCGCGCGTCACGGGAAGCGCCAACGTCTCCATGCTGCGCAACACGAAGACCATGCTGAGCGCCCAGAGCAGCCCTGGGATCGCCGCACGCAAAAGCACGTGTCGGTGTGTGAGCAGCCAAGCGACGCTCGTGACCGCGCCCAAGGCTACCAGCCACGCAAAGAAGGGGAACAAAAACAGCACATCGCGCAGCCGAACGTAGGTGTACAGCGCATGAAACCCCAGCAAAACGACGATGAGCACGCTCACCACAAGGAGCAAGCGACGTTCGGCGCGCCACGCCTCGAACACACTTACTAGCGCCAGCGGCGCGAGCAACCCAAACTCGCGGTAGTGCCCCAATGCCCCCAGCATTCGCGTCAACGTCTCGGGGAAGCGCGCCAGGGAGAAGTGTTGCCACTCCTCGGAGCCAGTCACGAAAGGATGCCCGAACACCGCAGTGTGATACGCCAAAGTCGGCGCAGCCGCCAACCAGGCACCCATAGCACAGAGCAAGACGAGCCTCACGCGTTCGCGCGCAAGGCGAAAGCCGCCCTGCGCGGGCAGCATGAGCGCCAAGGCAAATGCAGGCGCAGCTAGCACTTGGGTGTAACGGACGCCAAACGCAGCGCCCAACAACAACCCGCTCAGCAGCGCGCGCCCAGCAGAGCGCTCAGCCATCAGCGCTAGCCCCAAGCCCAGCACGGTGAGCCACTGCGCTGCGATATCTGCCATGGGCACCATTTGCCACTCCACTTGCTGGTACGAGGTCGCAACGAGGAACGCCGTTAACGCAGCCAGGCTTGCCTTGCGC
>JAUQQA010000009.1:0-63718 GCA_030550095.1 Chloroflexota bacterium
CGGGTGACGACATGGCGCGGCGGGAAGAGCGGTCTGCCCGCGAAGTCGCGCAGGTCTTCTTTCAGCCGGCGCAGAAAGATCGGGTTCTCGCGCTTCTGCACTGCCTCTTTCAGCAAGTCCTCGTTGGCGAACAGGTCCGGCTCGAGAAGGTCGAGGAGCAAACGAAAGTTCTCCGGGTCGCCGCGGTGTGGGGTTGCGGTGAGGAAGAGCAGGAAATGGCTGTTGCGCGAGAGCAGCTCGCCCAGGCGATAGCGCTCTGTTTTCTCAGTTTTCTCGCCGTAGCGGTAGGCAGACATCTTGTGCGCCTCGTCCACGATCACCAAGTCCCAGCGCGTCTCGGCGAGGGCTGCGCGCACTTCGCTGCGCTTGGCGAAGTCCATGGAGGTGATCACCTGCGGCTGCTCCTGCCAAATGTTGCGCCCCTGGTTCGCCTCAATGGTGCTGCGGTCCACCACCATGAAGACCTCGCCGAAGCGCTCCTTCATCTCGCGGCGCCATTGGTCCTTCAGGTGTCCCGGCACCACGATCAACGTGCGCCGCACCAAGCCGCGGTATTTCAGCTCTTTGAGGAGCAAGCCTGCCATGATGGTCTTGCCTGCGCCGGGGTCGTCTGCCAGAAGAAAGCGCAGGCGCGGGCTGCGCAGCATGTAGTGATACACCGCCTCGATCTGGTGCGGCAGCGGGTCCACCTGCGAGACGTTGACAGCGAGCAACGGGTCGAACTGGTGCGCCAGGCGGATGCGATGTGCCTCGAGGGCGAGGAAGAAGGCTTCGGCATCGCCTGTGAAACGGGGTGCGTCTGTGTCCACGAGGCGCACTTGCGCGAGGTCCTCGGGCGTGAGGATGAGGTCGTGGGCCTGCTTGGTGCGTTGCCCCACGCCTTCAAGGCGCACGATGTGCCCATCCAGCACATGCACATGCTGCACGCGCAGCGGCTCGTCGAGGAGGGGTGCTTCTAGAATGTCTCCTGGGCGAATCTCGCGGCTCAACATGGTCGTTCCCCAACGCCGGTGGCGATCTTACCTACGCCGCGCTGCAACGCCCGCGCGATGCGCAGCATCGAATCGGTTGCCGGAGGTAATGCCATGACGCGCTTGATCGAATACGAAGAGGCGAACGACGAAGTGCGCGCCGTCTATGACGACATCCGCGCCACGCGCAAGTCGGACTACATCAACAACTTCTGGAAAGCGCTCGCCGTACACCCGCCCACGCTCAAGCACGTGTGGGAGATCGTGAAGGGCGTGATGACCGGCCCTGGCGCGCTGGACCCGCTCACGCGCCAGTTGATCTACCTCGCCGTCAGCATCAGCAACGGCTGCGAGTACTGCATGGCGTCGCATGCCGCCGCGGCGCGCGCGCTCGGCATGACCGACGCGATGTACGCCGAGCTATCCGCCATCGTCGGCGTCGCCAACATGACTAACCGGCTCGCCGACGCCTTCCACGTGCCGGTGGACGAGGTCTTCAAGCAGCACTAATTGCGGCTCATGACCCGCGCTGCGCCGTTGTCCACAAACGCAGGGACCCTTTCGCCCTCACGGCGCAACGCAGGCAGCGGGTCGCGGAACTGGCGCCGATACAGCTCAGCGTAAAGCCCTCCGCGCGCCAATAGCTCCGCGTGCGTGCCGCGCTCCACGATCCGCCCGCCCTCGAGCACGAGGATGAGGTCGGCGCGGCGCACGGTGGAGAGCCGGTGCGCGATCACGAACGTGGTGCGCCCGCGCATGAGCTGCTCCAGCGCGCGCTGGATCAACGACTCGGTGTAGGTGTCCACCGAAGCGGTGGCTTCGTCGAGGATAAGAATGCGCGGATCGGCGAGGATGGCGCGCGCGATGCTGATGAGCTGGCGCTGCCCTTGGCTTAGCCCGCCGCCGCGCTCGCCGAGGCGCGTGTTGTAGCCGTCCTTCATGCGCGTGATGAACTCGTGCGCGTTAGCGAGGCGCGCCGCGCGCTCCACCTCTTCGTCGGTCGCGTCGGGCTTGCCGTAGCGGATGTTGTCGGCGACTGTGCCTGCAAACAAGAAGCCGTCTTGCAGCACCGCGCCCATTTGCGCGCGTAGGCTTGCGCGCGTGACGGTGCGGATGTCCACGCCGTCAATGTAGATCGCGCCCTCGGTGGGGTCATAGAAGCGCTGGAGCAGGCTGATCAGCGTCGTCTTCCCCGCGCCGGTGGGTCCGACGATCGCGATCATCTGCCCGGGCTGCGCCGTGAAGCTCACCTCATGCAGCACGGGCTTGCTCGGGTTGTAGGCGAACGAGACGCGGTCGAAGACCACTTCGCCGCGGATGGGCGGCATCGGGCGCGCGTCGGGCGCGTCTTGCTCGCCAGGGGTGTCCAGCAGCTCGAAGATGCGCTCAGCACCCGCCAGTGATGCTTGCGCCTGCGTGTAGATCGTGCTGATGGCTTGTAGTGGGCGGAACAGGTTTTGCATGTAGGCGATGAACGCCACCACCACACCCACGCTGGTTTGCCCTTGCACCACCAAGTAGCCGCCGAAGCCCGCCACGAGCGCGATCGCCAACACGCTGATCACCTCGATCACCGGCGTGAAGGCGCTGGTGACGGCGTTGGCGCTGATGTTCGCCTCGCGGTTGGCGGCGTTGCGCTCGGCAAAGCGCTGGAAGTTCGCTGCGGTGCGGTTATACGCCTGCGCCACGCGCACGCCGGCGATCTCCTCTTGTAGATTCGCGGAGACGTCGCCGATGGTCTGGCGCGTCTTGCGGTAGCGGCGGCGCGCCACGCGGCTGAAGAGGTTGGTGATGAGCAACACGATGGGGATCACCGTCGCGCTCGCCAGCGCCAGCGGCACGCTCTGCGCAAACATGCCGATCAGGATGCCGATCAAGCCGAACAGGCTGCCGAGGATCTGCACCACGCCCTGCCCGAGGAACTGGTTGATCGTGTCGGTGTCGTTCACCAGCCGGCTCATCACGTCGCCGACGGGGTTTTTATCGAAGTAGCGCAGCGGCAGCGTTTGCACCTTCTCGAAGATCTGCTGGCGCAAGCGCAGCAGCACATTTTGCCCGACTACGCCGATATACACGATCTGCCAGCGCGCCGCGAGCAAGCCGAGCAAATACACCGCCGCGAGCACGCCCATGCTCGCCAACAAGCCAGCGACGTTCCCGCCGGGGAAGACGAAGTGATCCACCGCGTAGCCGATGATCGCAGGACCGAGCGCCTGGGTCGCCGAGGCGGCGATCACCAGCAGCAACACCAACATCACCTCGCGCTTATACGGCGCCACGTAGCGCAGCAGTCGGCGCGCGGTTGCGGCGCGATCTTTTGCCCGTTCCTCGGGCATCTCGATCAATCGTTGCAGTGAGACTGGATCGCCGCCTCTCATGCTGCCACCTCCGCTGGTGTCTTGAGCGCGGGATCGGGAGTAGGCTCGACGAGATCGGGCGCGAACTGGGTATCAAGGATCTCGCCGTAGAGCGCGCTATCGCGCAGCAGCTCTTCGTGTGTGCCCTGCGCCACGATGCGCCCGTCGTCCACCAGCAAAATCAAATCTGCGTTGCGCACGCTGCTCAACCGCTGCGCGATGACGAAACTCGTGCAGTTGCACGCGTTCAGCATGGTCTCCAGCGCCTGCTGAATCTGATACTCCGTCTCGGCGTCCACAGCGCTGGTGCTGTCGTCGAGGATCACCAAGCGCGGCTTGAGCAGCAACGCGCGCGCGATGGCGATGCGCTGCTTTTGCCCGCCGCTCAACCCAACGCCGCGCTCGCCGATGATGGTGTCGTAGCCGTCGGGGAACTGCATGATGAAGTCGTGCGCTTGTGCGGCTTTGGCAGCGGCGATGATCTCCTCCATTGTGGCGTCGGGCTTGCCGTAGGCGATGTTCTCGCGGATTGTGCCGCTGAACAGCACAGTGTCCTGCAGCACAATGCCGATGCTGCTGCGCAGCGAGTCGAGCGTCACGTCCTTCACATCGTAGCCGTCAATGAGCACCTGCCCGCGCTGCGGGTCGTAGAAGCGCGGGATCAGGTTAACGATGGACGATTTGCCGCTGCCCGTGCGCCCCACGACGGCGACCTTCGTGCCTGGTTCGACGACGAAGCTCACGTCTTGCAATGCCCAGCGCTCGGCGCCGGCGAACTTAAACCACACGTTGCGGAACTCCACGCGCCCCTGGATCGGCGGCAAGCGCACGGCGTCGGGTTTCTCCTTCACCTCGCTCTCAGCGTCGAGCACCTCAAAAACGCGCTCCGCGCTCACGCTCGCGCGCGCCACGAACGCCGAGAGGAAGCCGAACGCGAACATCGGCTGGATCAACACCGCCAAGTAGTTGACGAACGCCACAAGCTCGCCAACGGTCAGATGCGCGTTGATCACCAGCACGCCGCCCGAGAGCACAACGAGCAGCGTCGCCGCGTTGACCACGAAGAACAGCAACGGGAAGGTGATCGCCAACTGGTTGTTGATGTTGATGCTGATGTCCTTTAGCTCGGTGTTCACGCGCGTGTAGCGCTGAAGCTCGAACGGCTCGCGTGCGAAGGCGCGCACCACGCGGATGCCAGCGAGATTTTCCTGCAAGATGGTGTTCAGCTCCGCTAGCTTTTGCTGCGTGACGTTAAACAGCGGGCGCACGAAGCGCAAGAACCGCCCCAGCAGCCCCAAGAACGCCGGCAACACCAGCACGATCACCAGCGTCAACAGGGCGTTCATGCGCACAAGGAAGACCAACGCGCCGATGAGCACGATCGCCGCGCCGATTAAACGCAGCAACGCCTGCCCCAGGAACTGGCGCACCAACTCCACATCGCTGGTCACACGTGTCAGAAGCTGCCCCGTTTGCTGTTGGTCGTGGTAGCTGAAGCTGAGCGTGGTGATCTTGTTGAAGATCACGTTGCGCAGGTCGTAGGCGACGTTCTGCGAGGCGGCCTCAGCGAGGTATGCCTGCAAGAACTCGAAGACGCCGCGCGTCAGCGCCAAGCCGACCAAGCCAAGCCCAGCGCTTGCGATCACGCTTAGGTTGCGCGCGGCGATGCCGTTATCTATGATGATGCGCAGCAATTGCGGCGCGAACAGGTTGGCTGTAGTGCTAATCAGCAAGCCGACGAAGGCGCCGAGCATCATCCAGGCATGGGGGCGGAGGTAACCCATGGCGCGCATCAGCGCGCGCGTGTTTGTGCGCGGGCGAGCCGCAGGGGAAGGGTGTGGGTCGCTTCTCATCGCTCTACAGCTATCATTGGCTCTGGGGATGGGATCGCATCTTCGTGCATCACGCGCTCCAAAATGCCCAAGGCGCGCCAAAGCGTGAGGCGCTCCTCAGGGTTGAGCAGGCGAAACCGCTGCGCGAGCTGAGCTTGCACCTGCAGGCGCAGGCGCTCGAACTCCGCCATGCCCGCGGGCGTGAGCCGCAGCAGGCGTTGGCGCCGGTCGTGCGCATGCGGCACGCGCTCCACCCAGCCGCGCTTCACCAGCGCGTTGAGGGTGCGCGAGAGCGTCGGCGCGGAAACGCGCCGCAACGCCACCAGCTCTTTAAAGCTGCGCGGTCCCTCGCTCAACATGCGCAGCGTGTGCGCTTGCATCAACGTGTTGGGGTCGCCTTCGCTGCGCAGCGTGCTGGCGACAAGATGAGCAATTTGTGGCGCTAGGCGCAGGAAGTCGCGTGCTAGCTCGTGCTCGGAGATCGTCACACCGCGATCCTAATCGTTAGGCGTGCTAATGGATCGGCGCTTAGCAAACACCAAGCAAACGCATCCCGGCGCTGCGCGCCGAGTGTGCCCTAGGCGAGATGGGAAGGGTTTCGATCAGCAAGCACATCGTCCAACGAGAGCCGCACAAACACCACGCGCCCCTCGCGCACGGCGCGCGCGACGGCTTCTTGGCGTTCGCTCAGCGCGCCGTTGCGGCGCTTCTTGACCTCGACGATCACGATCTGCTTGAGGTCGCCGGCGCTTAAGCCATCGAAGACGATGAAGTCAATTGGGCTACCGATGAAGCGCGCGTCTTGGGGGTTGTAGGGAAACCAAGGCAGGTAGGGGAGAAAGGTCTCGGCGATCTTGCCGCTGATCACGGCGCGGCTGCGTTGCAGCGCATCTTGGCGCACTTGCGCCTCGCGCGCGCGAAGTTGAAGCTCGATGTTTTGCTCGCGCGTGCGCAGCACTTGTTGCAATAGGTGCAGCTCGCCCTCAAGGCGCTCTGCTTTCGAGCGCGCTTCTTCAAGCTTGATCAGCGTGAGCATCAGCGCAATGGCGAGCGCAAACGCGAACACGAGCAAGCTGATGAGCACGTAGGTTGAAAGCGGAACTTGCCCCATTGTTGTCCCTTGAAGTGTAGCGACTCGCCAGCGCGAGAAAGGCAACGCGCACACGCCGCAGGCGCAAATCCGGGCGCGCACAGTAGAATCTTTAACACATGTCCAACACTGCGTTGCGCGAGGAATCCAAGCTGGTGCTCGTCGTCGAGGACGAGGAGCGCATGGTCAACATCATCCGCCTCAACCTCGAGCTGGAGCGCTTCCGCGTGGTCTCCACCAACAAGGGGTTCGAGGCGGTGCGAATCGTGCGCGAGCTGCTGCCCGATTGCGTGATCCTCGACGTGATGTTGCCTGATGTGGACGGTTTTGAGGTGCTGCGCATGATCCGCGAGGAGAGTAACGTGCCCGTGATCATGCTCACAGCGCGCGTCGAGGAAGACGACGTGATCCGCGGCCTCTCGCTCGGCGCGGACGACTACGTGAAGAAGCCGTTCAATCCGCGCGAGTTGGTCATGCGCGTCAAGGCGGTGATTCGCCGCGCTGAGTTGCCCGCTATGGTGGAGAAGGCGCCGATCCGCATTGACGACCGCCTCTCGATTGATTTCGACCGCCGCGAGGTGATCGTGGATGGGCAGGTGATCAAGCTGCGCCCGACGGAGTGGCGCTTGCTCTACCACCTCGTGCAGAACGCGGGATGGGTGATGCCGCACGAGACGTTGCTCTCCAAAGTGTGGGGCTGGGAGTACCGCGACGAGACGCAATACCTGCGCCTCTACATCAACTACTTGCGGCAGAAAATCGAGCCAGACCCTTCGCGCCCGCGCTACATCCTCACCGAGCGCGGCATTGGCTACCGCTTCGTGGATTTTCGCAACAAGTCACCTGAGTCGCCGCGCTCATGAGCGAGGTGTTGCCCACCTTGCTTCAGAGCGATATTGGCTTGTTGATTGTGGCGGGGGTGGGTGCGCTGGCTGGCAGCGCGTTGGCGTTGTTGCCCGGGCTGCACATCTACAACGTCGCCGGGGGCTTGTTCTGGCTGCTTTTGCACCATCCACGTCTGGTGCCTGAGCAAGTGGCGATCTGGTTTTTGCTCGGCGCGCTGGTGGGTTGGGTGGTGGTGAACGTGGTGCCGTCGGTGTTTCTCTTCGCGCCCGACGACGCCAACGCTGTGGTGATCTTGCCCACCACGCGCTGGTTCATGCGCGGGCGCGGCTTTGAGGCAGCGTTGTTGGTTGGCAGCGGCAGCTTGGGCGCGCTGGTGGGGTTGGTGCTGATCGCGCCTTGGTTGGCGCAGGGGGTGCTGCCAGTGTGGCAGATCGTCCAGCCTCATGTGGGGTGGATGTTGGTGGCGGTGCTGGCGTTTTTGCTGCTCGGCGAATGGCCCCGCGCGGACGAACGCGCGCCCTCGCCGCTGCGCCGCTTGGCTTCGGCGTGGGCATATTTGGGCGCTGGGTTACTCACGTTCGTGCTCAGCAGTGCGCTGGGCATGGTGCTCTTCTACCGCAGCCCCTTACCTGTCACGGTCGCCTTCCAGAATCTCATGCCGGCGTTTGTCGGCTTGTTTGCCGTGCCAGGGTTGGTTCAGCTTTTGTTGCTCAGCAAGCCGTTGCCGCCACAGCGAAGTGATAGGTTGGAGGTGCTCTCGCCGCGGTTGTTGCTGCGCGGCACGGCGACAGGGCTAGCGGGTGGGTTGTTCAGCAGCGTGCTGCCAGTGGTCACGGGCAGCATCGGCGGATTGCTCGCAGGTCATGCCACCGCGGTGCGTGATGAGCGCGTGTTCATGATCTCGCTGGGCGCCTCGAAGGTGGGATATTACGTGGGTAGTCTTTTGCTTCTGTTCGTGCCAGGCGTTGGGCTGGTGCGCGGCGGGATGGCGGGGATGATCAACGCGCTTGGCGTTGCGCAGACGTGGCGCGCGTATGCCCTCGCCGTCGCTGGCGTTGCGGCGGCGGGCGCAGTCGCGTTTGGGATGTTGGTCGTCTTCGCGCGCGCGTTTGCGCAGTGGAGCGCGCGCCTCCCCGCGAAGGGGATCGCTGGGTTATCGCTTGTGTTGGTCGCAGCGCTCACTGTTGGCTTTGCTGGCATGGCTGGGTTAGGTATCATGCTGGTGGGCACAAGCATTGGTCTAATCCCAGTGCTGCTCGGCGGGCGACGTCTCAACGCGCTCGGCGTGATCCTGACGCCGATCACGTTGAACACACTGGGGCTAGGTCCGAGCGTCGCAGCGTGGCTGGGCTTGCTGTGATGATGAAGGCGATATTTGAAGGGCTCGTGCGCGATGAGCGCGATCACCCCGTGGCAGTTGCCTACGTGGGGGAAACCCCCACCTACGTGGTCGAGGAGGATGGGTTCAAGTTTCACGTGGACGCGCACAAGGTGGACCAACAGGTGCTCGCCTTCTTGCGCGAGTGGGCATCGCAGAACGAGGAAGCGATCGCCGAAGTCGCAATGCGCCTGCTCGGGAAAGACGACCTCTTCACGAGAGCCTCAATTCTCAACACCGTGCGCCACTTCGATCGCCAACTTCAGCTCTTGATGGAGCAGGGCTTGCCCGAAGCCGGGCGACAGTGGCTCGGGCTGCTAGGGTTCTACGTGGTGATCAACCGCCACGGCGAGGTGGTGCGGGTGAACTTAGCTGCTGCACCGACGCCGCAGGACGAGCTATGAACCCGACGTGAGGCGCGCGCAGCCTATGGCGCTAAGAGTTGGGCGCGGCGCAGCAGCTCGGGTTGATCAAGCACAACCCCAGCAGGACCATCTGCAAGGATTTCACCCTCGTGGATCACGATCGCGCGCGTGGCGAAACGCCGCGCGAGCTGCATGTCGTGCGTGACCATCACCATCGCTTGCGGCACGGGGTCGCGCTGCGCCAAACGCGCAAGCAGCGCCTCAGCCGTTGCCTCGTCTAAGCCGGCGCTCGGTTCGTCGAGGATGAGCAACGCGGGCTGCATGGCGAGCACAGCGGCAAGCGCAAGACGCTTCTGCTGCCCGAAGCTGAGGCTAAACGGCGATCGGCTGCGGTCGAGCTGCTCCAAGCCGACGAGCGCCAAAGCTTGTTCCACAGCGCGCGCCGTTGCAGCCGCATCTAGCCCAACGTTGCGCGGACCAAAGCGTAGCTCCTCGGTGATGTTCTCGGCGAAGAGCATGGTGCTCGGGTTCTGGAATACATAGCCCACCTTGCGCGCGATCTGCGCCACGGTGAGGCGTGCCGCATCTTCGCCGTCCACCCACACGCGTCCTGCCTGCGGGCGCACCAGCCCCACTGCGAGACGGCACAGCGTGCTCTTCCCTGCGCCGTTGGCGCCCACCAGCGCCACGATCTCGCCCTCGCGCACGGTGAGGCTGACGCCGTTGAGTTGAGGGCGTGTCGTGTTGGGATACTGGAAGAAAACGTTCTCCAGCGCCAACAACACGCGCCCGTTCTGTGGTGGAGGCGTGTGCGGTGGGCGCGCGGGCAATGGGCTGCTGTAATGCGCGCCGAACGCCGCACAGTCGCCGTCGAAGACGAGTCGCCCTTGCTCCAGCACGAGGCAACGATCGGGCGCGAACGCGAGCGCCTCGCGCACGCGGTGCTCCACCATCACCACCGCCAAGCCAGCCGACGCCATCTGCCGAAACAGGCGCAACGCCTGGTGCGCCGCTGGTGGGTCGAGCGAGGCAAGCGGCTCGTCGAGCAGCAGCACGCGCGGACGCATTGCGATCACGCCTGCGATGGCGACGCGCTGGAGTTCGCCCGCGCTCAGTGTGTGCGTCTCGCGCTCCAACAAGTGCGCGAGGTGCAACTGCGCAACAGCCTCGTGAACACGCGCGAGGATCTCCGCGCGTGGCAAGCCGAGGTTCTCAGGACCGAAAGCGATCTCATCGAACACGCGCGTGGCGACGATTTGCTTGTCGGGTTCTTGCATCACAGTGCCAATGCGGCGCGCGCGCTGCGCAAGCGAAAGAGCGCTGAGGTCCTCATCGAAGTAACGCAGGTGCCCTTGCAGTGTTCCACCTTTGTAGCGTTGCGGGATCAAGCCGTTGATGCAGCGCACCAGCGTGGTCTTGCCGCTACCGCTCTTTCCGACGATGAGCGTGAGTTCGCCGCTCCGAAGCTGCGCCGAAAGCGCATCGAGCGCTCGTGGTGCGCCAGGCGCGTAGGTGTAGGACAATTGCTCAATGGAGATGGCTGCGCTCACAAACGCGCGCTAAGTGTAGCGCGCGGCACAGCAACCGCATTGTAGAACGACGTCGAATTTCGGAGGCAATCATGCTCAATCGCGCAAACCCTTGGGCGTTCACTTCGCAAACGGTAGTGCTCGCGGCGGTCTTTGCCGCGATGGTCGTCGCCTTGCAGCTAGTGGGGTTAGGCTCGATCCCGGTGCCCAACATCAGCGGCGCCATGACCACCTTGCACATCCCTGTCATCCTCGGCGCGGTGATCGGCGGACCGCTCGTGGGGATGTTTGCGGGCGTGGTGATGGGCGTGATTTACCTGTTGCTGCCTGCGACGGCTGCCTTTGGACCAATCACGCTCGTGCTTCCGCGCCCGATCTTCGCGCTTGCAGCGTGGGGCGCGTTCAACGCCCTGCGGGGCTTGGGCACGACGCGCGCCGCTGCCGGCGCCGGGATCGTGGGCGCGCTCACCAACACAGTGGTGACCGTAGGCATTGCGTTGCTGCTTGGTCAAGTGCCGTTGGAGGTGGTGCCGGTGATCGTGCCGCAGGCGCTCGTGGAGCTGGCGGCAACCGCGATCATCGTGCCAGTGATCGTAACGGCGGTGGAGTCCGCACTTAGGTCGCGCCAACGCTGAGGCGGGACGTGGGAAAATCAATGCCAGCGCATGATCAACCCTAACGCCCGCTTCACTGTCCTCGAACACTGCATCACGCTGAACTGGGATGACGGCCCAACGTTGCACAAGCTCATCGCACAAGTGCGCTACCACCGCCCAGGTTCTGTGACGGCGCGCACGCTGCGCGTCTTTGCGACGCACTACGCGGGCGAACCCTGTGTTGCATTCCAACGCCGCGAAGAAGACCTTGAGGTGCATTGGGAATGGTGCGCACTGGGCGGGGGGTGGTGCGCCCGTCTCAAAGTCCGCAATGCGAGCAGCGAAGAAGTGTTTGCGGATTCGCTCGACGTGCTCCACGTCGAGTACGCCACAGGCGGGCAGTTCAACCTCGGTGCGCCGCCCGGGTTATGGCAGTGTGCTTTGGAGGGCAGCATGGCTGAGGGTGGAGCGCTTGCTTGGGAAATGTGGACGCCGGGCACAGGAACAGGCGAAGGGTTTACACGCCGTGCTGAGCTGCTGGTGTACCCCACTGTCTCGAATCGCACGCGCCCGCCTGCGCTGCTCATCCGCGCGCTGCCTTCTGCTTCGCCTCTGCCCACCGAGCTGCGCCTCAACCTCAACGGCGAACGCTTTGAGCGGCTGACCGCGCGCTGCAAGACCGACGGCTTGCTGCTTGCGCCAGGCGAAACGGTGCGCTCGGCGTGGTTTTGGCTGCTCAGCGGCGATGACCCCGCGGAATTGCTGCGCTGCGCTCTCCCTACCCCTGAAGAGGCATGATGCACGCAACCGAATGGGCACGCCTGCGCCGCAAGGTGCAGCGCATTCACGCGATCTTGCTCGACACGTACGGCGAGCCGCGTTGGACGAAGCTCGACGGCGTTAGCGAGCTGGTCGCCACCATCCTCTCGCAAAACACCAACGACAGCAACCGCGACCTTGCCTATGCGCGGTTGCGCGCGCGTTTCCCCACTTGGGAAGCCGTGCGCGACGCCGACCCGCAAGCGGTGATCGAGGCGATTCGCCCAGCCGGGCTGGCGAACCAAAAAGGGCCGCGCATTCAGAACGCGCTGCGCCGCATCACGGAAGAGCGCAGCCGGCTCTCACTCGACTTCCTCGCTGAGATGCCACTTGAGGAGGCGCGGGCGTGGCTGCTGAGCATCAACGGCGTGGGGATGAAAACGGCGTCCATCATCCTGCTGTTCTGCTACGATAAGCCAGCGTTCCCCGTGGACACACACGTGCATCGCGTGACGGGGCGGCTGGGCATCCGCCCGCCGACGATGAACGCTGACCAGACGCACTTGCACATGGAGCGGTTGTGCCCGCCAGGCGCACACGGCGCGCTGCACTTGAACTTGATCCGGCTCGGGCGCGAGGTGTGCCGCGCGCGCACACCCCTATGTGCGCAGTGTCCGCTGCGACGGCTGTGCCCATATCCGCAGCAGAGCAAGCAGCGCGAGGTTGAACAGGCGCGCGCGTTATAATGCCGTGCTTTCGTGCGCTGCTGCGCGTTGCTGCGTGCGCGGCGCGCAGGTTTTGTTTTCGGAGGAACACGCCATGGGTCCACTACCAAAGCGAAAACTCTCCTGGGGACGCACGCATCGGCGACGCGCCCATGACGCGCTAAAGCCGGTGAAGCTGGTGCGCTGCGATAACTGCGGCGAGCTAAAACTGCCGCACACCGTTTGCCCCTCATGCGGCTACTACAAAGGTCGCCAAGTATTGGCAGTTGAGGGAAGTGCATCTAAGTCCTGAGCGCGCCTGCCCACCATGGCAACCGCCTACGTCTTCCCAGGGCAAGGTTCGCAGTTTGTGGGTATGGGCGCTGCGCTCGCGGCTGTGCGCCCAGTGGTCAAAGGCTATTTCCAACGTGCGGACGAGGTGCTCGGTTTCTCCCTGTCGCAGCTCTGTTGGCATGGTCCCGAAGCGGAGCTGAACGACACCCTCAACACGCAGCCAGCGATCTTCACCCACAGCCTCGCCGTGTTCCACATGGTGCAGCTCTCCAACGAGGTTGAGCCGCCCGCGTACATGGCTGGACACAGCCTCGGCGAACTGAGCGCATTGTGTGCCGCAGACGCGCTCACCTTTGAGGATGGGCTGCGCCTTGTGCGCGAGCGCGGACGCCTGATGAAGGAGGCTGGCGAGCTTGCTCCGGGCAGCATGGCAGCGGTGATTGGGCTAGATGCAGCAACCCTGCATGCCGTGTGCGCCCAAGCTTCTGCAGAGCACACCCCTGGCGTCGTTGTTGCGAACGACAACGCCCCAGGGCAGATCGTGATCTCTGGCGGCAAGGCCGCAGTGGCGCGGGCAAGCGAGCTTGCAAAAGCCGCGGGCGCTAAGCGCGTGATCCCGCTCAACGTCAGCATCGCCTCGCACTCGCCGCTTATGGAGTGCATCCGCGCAGCGTTCAGCGCTGCGGTCGAGCGCACGCCGATTCGCCCCGCGCGCGTGCCCATCATCGCCAACACAACGGCTCAGCCGATCACCCACCCCGACGACATCCGCGCCGAGTTAGCCGCGCAGCTCACTGCGCCTGTGCGCTGGGTGGAGAGCGTGCGCTTCATGCACGCGCAAGGCGTCACGCGCTTTGTTGAGATGGGGCCGAAAGATGTGCTCTGCGGTTTGATCAAGCGCACGCTGGAGGGCGTGGAGGCATGGGCTATCGGATGAAGGAGTGAGTCATGCAACTAAAAGATCGCGTCGCCATCGTCACGGGCGCAGCGCGCGGCATTGGGCGCGCCATTGCCCTTGAGCTGGCTCGCCGTGGCGCTGCGGTGGTGGTGAACTACCACACGAGCGAAGCAGCCGCCCATGAAGTGGTGGAGCACATCCGCGCGCAAGGTGGGCGCGCCCTCGCCCACAAAGCCGACGTCAGCCGCATGGATGAAGCCAACGGTTTGGTCAAGGCTGCGCTCGATGCGTTTGGCAAGTTGGATATCCTCGTCAACAACGCAGGCATCACGCGCGACACGCTCTTGATGACGATGAGCGAGGAGGACTGGGACGCCGTCATCGCAGCCGATCTGAAGAGCGTGTTCAACTGCTGTAAGGCAGCCGTGCGCCCGATGATCCGCGCCCGCTATGGGCGCATCATCAACATCAGCTCAGTGGTTGGGCTGGCGGGTCAAGGCGGGCAGACCAACTACGCGGCGGCAAAAGCGGGCATCATCGGCTTTTCCAAGTCGTTGGCTAAAGAGCTGGGTTCGCGCAATATCACCGTGAATGTGGTGGCGCCGGGCTTCATCCCCACTGCGTTGACCGATGTCCTGAGCGAAGAGCAGAAGCAAGCAGTGCTCAAAGCAACACCCCTTGGGCGCTTTGGCACGCCTGAGGAAGTCGCTTATGCGGTTGCCTTCTTCGCCAGCGACGAAGCCGCGTTCATCACAGGCGCCGTGCTCACAGTGGACGGCGGGTTGGTGATGCATTGATGACGGATTCGACTGTTACCATTGCTCCCGGCGTGATCCGCACGGTGGTGCGCACCACCGTGCTAGCCATGCCCAATGTTCGGCGCATTGCGCGCCAGCGTGCCTGGCGCGGCAGCGACGACGCACAAGGGGTGGAGGTGAGCATGCAAGGCGGGCAGGTGCACGTGAAGCTCCATGTCGTCGCTGTGATGGGTGTCTCGCTTCGGGAACTTGGGCAAGCCATTCAGCGCGAGGTTAAAGCAGTGGTCGAGGAGATCGTAGGGCTACCAGTGGCACGGGTGGACGTGCACTTTGAGGATGTCGAGGCGTGAGGCACGGGTGTTGGCCCTGCAAGTTCTCTACGAAACCGACCTCGCTGGTCATGATCCTGAGGCGGTGCTCGCGCGCCACGTACGCGAGGTAAACTACGCCCCAGCGGTGCGCAACTACGCCGAGACGCTGGTGCGCGGGGTGATGCAAACGAAGGCGGCAAGCGACGCGCTGATCGCTCAGCTTGCGCCCGAGTTCCCCGTTGAGAGCCTCTCGCCAATCGATCGCAACATCTTGCGCATCGCGTTGTTTGAGATGCGCCAAGGCGATGTGCCTTTAAAGGTGGCGATCAACGAGGCGGTTGAGCTTGCCAAGCGCTTCGGCAGCGCGTCAAGCCCGCGTTTTGTCAACGGCGTGTTGGGCGCAGCAGCAAGACAATGAATAGCACAATCCTCGGCATCGGTCCGTTGGAGGTGCTCTTCATCGGACTGCTCATCTTGATCGTGTTTGGGCCAGAGCGCCTGCCCGAGTTCGCGCGCGGATTGGGGCGCGCGCTGCGCCGCCTGCGCGAGGCTTACACGGCGTTGACCTATGAGTACCGCGATGACCTGCGCCCTGTGGTCGAGGAGTTGCAAGAGGTGACCCGCGAGCTACAGGCTGAGATCGAAGCGATCCGCCAAGCAGCAGACCTGCGCCCTGTCCTTGAAGAGCAGTCGAACGCCATTAGCCAAGCCGTTACGCTCGCGCCTACACCCAACGGCGCAGCCATCACGCCAGCAGCAGGAGATACGCCCACTGAGCCGTTGCCCAATGCCGCCCCGTCGCTGAGCAACGGCGGCGCGCACTCCCTCATTTCTTTGCCCGCAGATAACCCCTGGAGCAATCTCGGCGCCGCTGTGCGCAGCGATACCCTCGACGAAGATAACCCGTGGCGCGCGTGAACGCTGTCGCTACGGCTGTGACTCGTCAGTGAGGCGCACCTGAAGCTGAGCAGGGAGCACGCTCTGCACGCTGAGGCGCTCCAGCGTGACAACGCGCGGCGTGATGGTATGCACACCTGGTCCAAGCCCGTTTACGTCCACGATCACCTGCACATCATCCTCTTGGAGCGTGTTGAGCACAGGCAACGGCCCTGCGAGCACGATGTCCACGATCGGCGGTGAGACGGTTGCGGTGAGCGGGCGCGTCAGCCCCACCACGCGCGGTCGGCGCGGCACTGTGCGCGCGCCCTGTTGCGCCTCGATGCGCACGCGCACGAGCACGGAAAGGTTGTCGCCCACGAGCGAGACGTTGGGCGGCACGTTCAACCCCACGCGCTTTTCGACATCCTGCGTGCTGCCGCTGATGTTCACCTCGAACGTCTCGATGAAGTCAGGCAACTGCTGGATCGCCTCGCGCGGACCGAACACGGTGACTACCTGCGGCGCGTAGTCCACGCTGACGACGGCGTAGCCATTCGCGGGCTGACCAAAAATGCGCGCGCGCACAGCAAGATCGCGGTAGTTGCTGAGCTGCTCAAGGGGGACGCGCACCGTGACCGTCTCGGGGAAAACCTGCAGCGCGGTGATGGACGTGCCTTCTGCGGTGCGCAACTGAACGCGCACGTTTTGCTCCACGGTGGCGCGCGCGCTCTCAATGCTCACGAAGGCATCGGCGCTGGCGGTTTGCTCGATCAACCTCTGGCTGCCGCTGATCGTCACAGTAGCGGGTTGCGCCTCGGGCGAGAGCGCGCGGTAGCCGATCGCGGGTGCACCAACCGTGACCACGCGCACCGGCAGCGTGATCTGCGCAGCGCGCTCGATCGCAACAGTCGCTGTCGGCGGGCGAATGGAGAGCACAGCCGCAGGCGAAGCGCTCAAGCTCGGCTGCAGCGTGAGCGTGTGCTCACCTGCTTCGTAGGTGGAGAGATCAACAATCGCTTGGGGCGTGGCGGTGCGCAGCGCTTCGAGCACGCTTTGGGGAGCGCGCACGCGGATCGCAAGCGTGTTGGGGATGGTGTCCGAGGCGATCACAAACGCGGCTTGCGGCTGTTTCACCACCACCGGCACGGTGAACGATTCCTCGAGGATGGGGTCTTGCTGAAGCGACGCTGCTGCCCACACGAGGAAGGCAAGCACGATCGAGAGCAGCAGAAGCCCAGCGTTGCTCGCCAGCCAGCGCAGTGCGCGTTGCGACACACGTACGATGGTACACGAAAAAACACGGGCAAGCCGCTGAGTGCTTGCCCGTGTGGAGCGCAAACGCGTAGCAGCTTCAATAGCCCTGAGGTACGTTCTCCTTCAGGATTTCGTTTGCCTTCGCAACGGCATCGTCCAGCGCAGCCTTCACGTCCACTTCGCGCTTGATTGCCGCAGCGCTGATCATGTCGCTCATCAGCTTGCGCACGGGGTCATAGCCAGCCACAGGGGCTTCGATGGCGCCATATTGCACCATTTCGTACAAGCGCTCATACGCCTGAGCTGCCTCGGGGAAGTTCGCGTAGCGCTCGTCTTTCTTCACAGCTTCGATGGCCTTTGGCGCTGCGCTCTTGCGCACAGCCATGTAGCCCGAAGCAACAGCCCACTGCGCGATGTTTTCTGGCTCAGTGAACGCCTTGAGGAAGAGCCACGATGCCAGCTCTTTCTCCGGGGTGCTCTTGAAGACCGACCACGACGCGCCGTAAATGTCCACGACGGGCTGAGCAGGGTCCTTCTGCGGGAACATCACGTAGGTCCAGCGGAAGGGCTTTTCCGACTTTGCCACCGCGTCCGCATAGAACGGCAGGCCCGTGCTCGAAGCCATGACGAAGAGCACCTTCTGTGCGGCGAAGCGCGTCTGCTCGCCGAAGCGCTCTGCGGCGGGGATCTCAACGGCGCACTGCTTCTCGAAAAGGCGACGCAGCAAGGAGAGCGCCTCGACGCCTGCTTCGCTGTTGAAGACGTACTCACGCGCGTCCTCGCTCAACACGCGCCCGCCATTGGCGAACACCAGCGCCGCGAAGTTGCTCACGTCGCCTTGCCAGGCGAGCCCGTAGCGCTCGTTCGCAGGATCGGAGGCCTTGCACGCCAGCTCCTCAAACTCCGCGAGCGTCTTTGGCGGCTCTGTTGCGCCGAGCTCCTTGAGCCAGTCGAGGTTGACGTAGAGCACTGCCGCTGAGCGGCTCGTGGGCCAACCAAGTAGCTCGCCAGGGAACTGTGGGTTCTTGTCGCTCTCGAGGAAGAAGGGGTAGTAGTCAGCGATCTCGTCTGGCGTCAAGCCGTATTTCTGGCTGTTGATGAAGGGCATGAGGTCCACCACATGACCATCGAGGCGATAGAACGAGGCTTGGTTTTGGTACGCCTGTGCGATGTTGGGCGGCGTGCCTCCTTGGAGCGCAGCGTTGATCTTGTTGTAGAGATCCGCGTAGCTGCCGTCGATCTTCTCAACCGTGACCTTGATGCCGAAGGGGTTCTCGGCGTTGAACTTCTCAACGAACTGCTCCACGAACTTTTGCGCACCGCCAGAGTAACGATGCCAGAACAAAATCTCGGTAGGCTGGTCCTTGCTCAGCACAATGCTGTCCACGCCGCCCGCTGTGGCTTCGGTTGGTGCAGGGGTCGGCATTTCAGCGGCTTGCGTTGGCTCAGCCGCAGGCGCTGAGGTCTCAGCAGGCTGTGCAGGAGGTTGCATTGGCTCGGCTGGTGCAGGCGCCGCTGTCGGCGTTGCACATGCAGCGAGGATCAACGAACAAGCGAGCGTAGCGATGAATAAGCGGTTCTTCATGGCTTGCCACTCCTTAGCAACAGATTCAGTGTTGTTACTCGTTGCACGGCGCCGAGCAGGTTGCCGCGCAACTTGTAACCAGAACAGAGCGGGCTTAGGGCTTGCGCGATCATCCCTTCAACCCTGTGGTGACGATCCCTTCGGTGAAGTAGCGCTGCGTGAAGAGATAAAGCACAATGATCGGCAGCACCACCATCACCGCCACAGCCATGGCGAGGTGTGTCTGAGGACCGCCCTCGGTCTGCAAGAAGCCCACAAGCCCAACAGAGATGGTGCGCATGTTGGCGCTTGCGGTGACGAGCTGCACCCAGCGAAACTCATTCCACGACCAAATGAACTCCAGCAGCGCGAGCGTGACGATAGCTGGCTGGGCGAGCGGCACCATGATGGTGAGCAAGTAACGCAAGTGCCCTGCGCCATCAATCCGCGCGGCGTCGAACAGCTCGCGCGGCACTTGCAGGAAAAACTGGCGGATCAAGAATATGCCGAACGCGGAAGCCAGCGACGGGGCAACAATGGCGAGAAAGGTGTTATACCAATTTAGGTAGTTCTTGTTCATCATCACCGCGCGCGGCACCAAGATCAACTCCTCGGGGATCATGAACGTCGTGAGCACGATGATGAACAACACGTTTTTGCCTGGGAAGTTCAACTGCGCAAAGGCATACGCAGCGAGCACCGACGTGGTCACCGTCGAGGCAATGATGATGCCAGTGACGATGAGCGTGTTGAGCACGTAGCGCACAAACAACGGCAAGCCTGTCTCGCGGTCAACGCCGATGATGCGAATTGCTTCGATGAAGTTGTCAAAGCGCGGCTGCGACGTGCCGAACGGAGGCCAAGGCCAAAGCTTGAGCGAGATGGTGTCGCCGTATTCCTTCACGCTGGTGGTGAGCATCCAGAGGAAGGGGATGATCGAAACGAAGCCCACCACGAGGAGCACAACATACACCAGTGGGTGAACGCGCTCAGGCCCTTTGCGCCGAGAGCGCGCTAGCGCGAGGAAGGTTGAAGCCTTGGTTGAGGTCATCGCTCAGTCAGTAGTGCACGCGCTGTGCTGCAATACGGTTCTGGATCAGGGTTGCAAGCAGGATCACGCCCGAAAGCAGAAAGGCGAGTGCGCTTGCGTATCCCGCGCGTTGAAACTCGTAGAACTGGCGATAAATCAAAATGCTTGCCGTCTGTGTGCCATTTTCGCCTTGGGTCATCACCCAAATGTGGTTGAACGCTTTGAGGGTGCCAATGATCGTGATCAACACCACAAAGAAGGTGGTTGGTGAAAGCAGAGGCCACGTGATGTGCCGGAAGAGTTGCCAGCCGTTTGCTCCGTCAATCTTCGCCGCCTCGTACATTTCGGGCGGGATGTTGCCTAGCCCAGCGAGGAAAAGGGTCATGTTGTAGCCCACAAACACCCATGTGGTGTAGATCACCACGGAAACCATCGCAAGGCTGGGGCCCGTGAGCCATGCGGGGATCGGCAAGCCCCAATCACGTGCCATCAGGGTGAAGATGCCCTTATCCTCTAGAAGCCAGCGCATTGGTTGCAACCCAAGCGCTTTGAGCGCGCCGTTGATCAAGCCAATATCGGGGCTGTATAAGCGTGCCCAGACCGCTGCGGTGGCAACCGTGGAAGTCACCCAGGGCAGGAACATCACTACGCGGAAGAGGGCCTTGCCGCGCACCTTTTGGAAGAGCAAGTAGGCCAATGCGAGCGCCAGCGTGAGCTGGATGGGCACTGCAAGCGCGGAGTATGTTAACGTTGCCACCAGAGACGACCAAAATTCAGAGCCTCCTGCAAGTGCGCGCGCGTAGTTGCCCAGCCCCACAAATTCCCGCGGCCCTACACGCCAGTTGTGCAAGCTAATCACGAACCCGAACCCGATGGGGAAGAAGGTGAAGGCGAGAAAAAGCACCAGCGCAGGCGCCAGAAACAGAAGGGCGAGCAATGCCTCGTTCACCGCACGGCGGTTGAGCCAGGTCCGCGATGGAGGACGCGTCATTTGTTCTCCGACTGTAGTGAGTTTTGGTTAAACAGAGTTTAAACGGAGATTGTTGTTGTGGCGTGCCTATTTGCTGCTTCAGCGGCAGGGTCAGCCCCTGTGCGGTGCACGCCTGCTCGTGTGATTCTGGGGTTTGTTTGCCTTCTACAATTTTGGATATGTTCGAGTGGCATCCTCTAGCACGGTTGCTGATCTTGGGCGGCGTGGTACTGGTGCTTGCGGGCATTGCCGTGCAGGTGCTCACGCGCATCTCGCTGCCGTTTTCGCTTGGTCGGCTGCCAGGCGACATCATCATCGAGCGCGAGAACTTCACGCTCTACATTCCCCTCGGCACAATGATCCTCGTGAGCCTGGGGCTGACGTTGCTGCTAAACCTCATTGCGCGCCTGTTCAGCGGTGGGCGATAAGGCGCTATGGTCAGCGTGATCCTCAACTGCGATTGCGGCGAGGGTGTCGCTGACGACGCAGCGATCTTGCCTCATGTGACTGCTGCGAACATCGCCTGCGGCGGTCATGCTGGCGACGAGCAAACCATGCGCGCAACGCTGCGCCTGTGTCGGCAGTTCGGGATTTGCGCTGGCGCACATCCGTCATACCCCGACCGCGAGCACTTCGGTCGGCGAGTGATGCCGCTCTCGCCGCACGAAGTCAGCGCGTGCGTGCGCGACCAAATTCGGCAGCTGCAAAAAGTCGCCGATGAAGAGAGAGTTGCGCTCACGCACGTGAAGCCGCACGGCGCGCTTTACACGTTTGCCGCTCGTCATCTTGAGCACGCAGAAGCCATTGCACACGCTGTTCGGGCGTGTGACCCGCAACTGGTGCTCGTGGGTCCGCCTGGCTCAGCGTTGATCGCAGCTGGTGAGTCGCTTGGGTTGCGCGTCTGGCGCGAGGCTTTCGCCGACCGCGCCTATGAGCGGGATGGCTCGCTGCGTGCGCGAGACTTGCCCGGCGCGCTCATTGAGGACCCTGCTGCATGCCTTGCTCAGGTTGAAACCCTTCTGTTCCAGCAGCGCGTGCGCGCTTACGATGGCACTTGGCTTTCGCTGGCGGCAGACACGATCTGCATCCACAGCGATACTCCTGGCGCAGCCGCGCGCGCAGCGTTCCTACGTGCGGGCTTAACCCGCCTTGGCGTCCAGCTTCTATGCCCGACACGATAGCCTTGTGGCGATACACGCTTCTTGGTGAGACGGCTTGGCTTGTGACGTGCCTCCTGCCTGATCTTGCGCTTGCGAATCGTTTTGCTTTTGCGCTTGCCCAGGCGCTGCGCGCAACGCATCGGTGGTCTGTCGTATTGGGACTGCGCTCGGTTACTGTGCGCTTCGACCCGCTGGAGGTAACCCCCACAGAAGCGCGCGCTGCGATCCAGCACCTCGGCGCGCGCTTGGAACCTGCGCCTGAGTGGAACGGCATTGTGCACACGATCCCTGTCCGTTATGGCGGTGAGGCAGGGCCGGACTTGGAAACAGCGGCGCGGGCGCTCGGCATAGCGCCCGAGCAACTTATCGCGCTCCATACCAGCCAACCTTGGCGCGTGCTGATCTTGGGCTTTGCGCCTGGCTTCGCTTACTTGGGACCGCTGCCTGCAGCGCTGCACTTGCCTCGGCGCGCGACACCCCGCGCACGTGTGCCAGCAGGTTCGGTCGCGCTTGCCAACGGGTTGACGGGCATCTACCCCAGTGAGCTGCCTGGCGGCTGGCATCTCATCGGTAGGACTGATCACCTTCTCTTCGATCCGCACAGCGATCCCCCAGCGCGCTTGCAGCCTGGGGATGCTGTGCAGTTTGTCGCGCTTTGAACATGCTGCGCGTGTTGGAGGGCGGCGCGTTGGCAACAGTCCAGGACCTGGGCCGCTTCGGCTATCAACATCTTGGTGTGCCTCAAAGCGGCGCAATGGACGGTGTGGCGTTACGCATCGCTAATCGCTTGGTGGGCAATGAGGACGGCGCTGCGTGCATCGAGATCACGCTCGGCGGCACGGCTTTTGAAGTGCTCGCGCCTTGTGTGCTTGCCGTGACGGGCGCTGATCTCGGCGCAAGGCTGGGAGGTATGCCGCTCCCGCTCTGGACCAGCGTGCGTGCTCATGCGGGGCAGCGCCTTGTGTTCACCCAGCGCAGGTATGGCGCTCGCGCTTACCTAGCGCTTGCGGGTGGTCTCGATGTGCCGCTTGTGCTTGGATCGCGCAGCACCTACCTGCCCGGAGGGTGGGGTGGGCTAGAAGGGCGTGCTTTGCAAGCAGGAGATGTGCTTCAGCCTGTAGTGCCGCCGCGCGACTTGCTTCGCCTCACCGCTCGGCGCTGGCGTGTGCCGCCAACGTATGGGCGCATGCTGCGGATTGTGCTTCATGAAGGCGCCTGCGATGTGCCAACATCATGGCTCATGCAACCTTGGCGTGTGGCGCAAGCCTCCAATCGCATTGGGCTGCGCCTGGAAGGCCAGCCGCTACATGCGCGCGTGCAAAGTGTGGACTCGTTCGGCGTGTTCCCAGGGGTGATTCAGCTCCCGCCCGATGGTTTGCCCATTGTGCTCATGGCAGATGCGCAGCCCACAGGGGGTTATCCTGCGCTGGGCGCAGTGATTCAAGCCGATCTGCCTCACGCTGCTCAGCTTCTCCCTGGCGACACAGTGCAGCTTGTGCCCGTCACAGCCGAAGAAGCGCTTGATGCGCTGCGCGCGCAGAGGGCTTGGCTGCAGCAACCCCTAGCAGAAGACGAGGCGCTCTTTGCGCTTGCGCAAGCCCGTGGCTGAGTCTTCGTAGAGAGTGGTGCTGCTCAACACCAAGCGCTTCATACTTCGTGGCGTGCGGCGTTATTCGCCTTTCCGCTCTGCTTACATCTTGTTGTTTTTAGCGTGCTTGGTGCTTGTGGTTGGGCTCAACTTGCCCTGGCCTGGCTTGCCGCCCCAGGACCCGAGCGTGTTGTTGCGCGATCCGTGGTTCATCTGGGGCTTCACGTACTTTGGCTTGTTGATCGTGCCAGTGGCTGCGCTCATGATCGAGGATGCGCAGCAGCGTCAAATGCGCTGGGCGCTGTATGTCGTGCCGTACTTCTTCCTTGGCATTCTGCCGCTCAGCCTCTACATGGCGCGCCGACCTGCTGAAGACCGCGTTGCGGTGCCAACGCCACAATGGTTAACGCGACGGTGGTTTTGGGCACTGCTTGCGTTGATGGTGCCGCTCGTTTCGCTCGTGTTGCTGCCCCAAGGCTCCTGGCAGCAGCTTTTGGAGACCATGCGCCGAAACTTGGGCTTGAGCTTCATGTGGCTTGACATTGCTTTGAACCACATGGTTGCTTTGCCACTAGCGCAAGCAGACATGCAGCGCCGCAATGTGAATGCGCAAACGCTTTGGCTGCTTGCCATTGCCGTGAGTGGTCCGCTCGGGCTATGCGCATACATGGCTGCCCGGCCCGAGCGGGGATGAAGCGCGATTGGCTTTATTCTTCAGCACGGTGTCGCGCGATCGACACCGTGTATGCCTCGCTATCATTCAACCCGATGCTCGCCAAAGTGCGTTCATGCGCCGTGTTCGGTCTGGATGGCTACGTCATCGAAGTCGAAGTGGATTATGCTCCTGGGCTATCCTCTTTCACTGTCGTTGGTCTGCCCGACGCCGCCGTGAAAGAGAGTGCCGAGCGTGTGCGCTCCGCGATTCGCAACAGCGGCTTTCGCTTCCCCACGCAGCGCATCACGGTGAACCTCGCGCCCGCCGATGTGCGCAAGGTGGGACCAGCTTACGACCTGCCGATTGCTGTTGGGGTGCTCATCGCCTCGGGGCAGCTCGCCGCAGACTCCTTGGATGAGACGCTCATCGTCGGCGAACTTGCGCTTGATGGGAGCGTGCGCCACGTGCGTGGCGTGTTGCCGATGGTCGCCTTTGCACGCGAGCGTGGGTTCCGCCGAGTGTACGTGCCCGAGACCGATGCCAGCGAAGCTGCGCTTGTGCCCAACATCGAGGTTGTTGCCGTCGCCTCGCTTGCCGATCTGGTCAACATGCTGAATGGGGCACACCCTCCGCGCATTGTGCCTCATACCACCCATCACCGCGCACCCCATGATCTCACGCTCGCTATGCCTCCCACGGACTTTGCGGAGATCAAAGGGCAGGAGTCCATTAAACGCGCGCTAGAAGTGGCGGCTGCGGGTGGGCACAACGTGCTGATGATCGGCAGCCCCGGTGCAGGCAAGACGCTCTTGGCGCGCGCGCTGCCGGGCATCTTGCCCGAACTCACGCTCGAAGAAGCGCTCGATGTGACGCGCATCTATAGCGTTGCCGATTTGCTTCCTCCCGGGCAACCGCTGGTGCAGGCGCGTCCATTTCGCGCGCCCCACCACACCATTTCCCATGTAGGCATGATTGGCGGTGGGCGCGTGCCACGACCAGGTGAGGTGAGCCTTGCGCATCGCGGCGTGCTTTTCCTCGACGAGTTGCCCGAATTTGACGCGCGCACGCTCGAGGTTTTGCGTCAGCCTATGGAGGATAAAGTGGTGGTGATCAGCCGTGCTGCCGGCACCCTCACCTTCCCCGCCAATTTTCAGCTTGTCGCAGCGATGAATCCGTGCAAGTGTGGCTGGTATGGCGATCCCACGCACCCTTGCACGTGCACGCCCGCGCAGATCAGCCAATATCAAAAGCGCATCAGCGGGCCGCTGCTCGACCGGATTGACATTCACCTCCACGTGCAGCGTGTGCCTTTCGATAAGCTCGCCGACCTGCATCCTGGTGAGCCTTCAGCGGTGATCCGCGAGCGTGTGCAAGCCGCCCGGGCGCGCCAGCTCCACCGCTTCCGCGGCACGTCGCTGTTGTGCAACGCCGATATGGGCGTTGCGGAGGTGCGCCAGTTTTGCACGCTTGACGAGGCAGGACACAGCCTCATGCGCACGGCGATGAATCAGTACCAGCTCAGCGCGCGCGCCTTCCACCGCATCTTGAAGGTGGCACGTACCATCGCCGATCTTGCAGGTAGCGATCGCATTCGTGTGGTCCACCTCGCGGAGGCGCTGCAGTATCGCCAGCAGCAGCTCCTGGTCTAGCTGACCCCAAGCCGCGCGAGCAAGCGCGGTCCGAGCACAAACAAACCAACCGCGATCGCAATTGCTGCGCTGAGGAACACCGCACCTGCTGCGCAGTCTTTAGCGATCTTCGCCAAGGCGTGGAACTCCGGCGAGACGTGGTCCACCACCGCCTCAAGCGCCGTGTTGAACAGCTCTGCCTGCAACACCAAACCGCTGGTGAGCGCGATAACCGCCCACTGGTCCAGACTTAGCTCGAGCCAGATACCCACCCCGATCACGCCGAACATCGCCAGCGTGTGGATGCGGAAATTGCGTTGCGTGCGCAGCGCGTAGGCAATCCCCTCGAGGGCAAACCGAAAGGAGGCCAACACGCTAGGTGCACGCATCACTGCAACACGCGACAGATCAACCCTTTCAAATAGTCGCTTTCTGGGAAAAAGAGAGAGACGGGGTGGTCACTAGCTTGGGAAAGTCGTTCGACGATCTGCACTTCGCGATCTGCCTCAAGCGCCGCGCCCATCACGCTCTCTTGGAATTTCTTCGCGTCCACAAGCCCCGTGCAGGAGAAGGTCGCTAGGATGCCACCTGGCTTCACCAGCGAAAGCCCAAGGCGATTGATCTCCTTGTAGGCGCGCGCCGCGCGGCTCACTTGCGAGAAGTGATGTGCGAACTTGGGCGGGTCGAGGATCACCACGTCGTAACGTTCGTCGTTGTAGTAGCGCGCGCTGAGGTCATCGAAGGCGTCGGCGCAAACAATCTCCCAGCGCTCTGGTTCGAGGTTGGGGAAGTTTAAGGTGACGTTGTGCTTGGAAAGCTCAAGAGCTTCTGCGGAGACATCCACGTTGACCACGCGGCGTGCTCCGCTCGCTAGCGCGTAAACGCCAAACGCCCCTGTGTACGCAAAGACGTTGAGCACCTCTGCGCCTTTGCAATAGCGCGCAACACGCACGCGGTTGTCGCGCTGGTCAAGGTAAAACCCTGTTTTCTGACCCCCTGCGATGTTCACCCAAAAGCGGAGGTTGCCCTCGCGCACGGCAACCATGGGCTGCGCTGGTGGCTCGCTCTCGAGCGCAAGCGAAGCCCAGCGAGGCAAACGCCCCCCAAATTCGTAACGCAGTCGTTCGTCATCGCCGTGAATGACGATATGGCGCGGCGCCAGCATGGCTTGCAGCTCGGTAAGCAGGGCGTCTTTCCACCGCAGCGCGAGCATGGTGCTAAATTCGACCACGACGCAATCTGCGTACTGGTCCACAATCACGCCAGGCATCCCATCGCTTTCGCTGTAAATCAAGCGCCGCGCATTTGTCTCAGCGAGCAGAGGGTCCTCAAGACGGCGCTGGATCGCTGTACGGGCACGCCGCCGCCATAGCGATTCGTCCACCACCTCGTTTGGGTTCCAAGTGAGCAGCCGAACAGCCGTGCGCGACTGTTGATTGATCACACCACGCGCTAGCCATTCGCCCGCGTTGCTCACTACGTCCACCACGTCGCCGTCTTTGGGGCGACCTTGAATCTCCTTTATAGCGTTTGCGAACAAGCGCGGGTGGCGCCGCCGAACAGCGCGGTCGCGACCACTCTTCAGAACAATTGTTGGCGTGGTCATAGTATCTAAAAACCACTTGCTGTCGCGTTGTATGAAGTCGTCTGCGATTGGGTGCGATGATCGCTTCGCAGCTCGCGCTGCGCGAAGCACACGATTCCGCCTTAGCGGACAAAGAAAGAGAGCACTACCATCACTAGCAGCAGCCCTGCAAAGATCGTGAGTGTTGTGCGCAAGTCATGGAGGACGATTCGGTACTCGATGCGAAGCTGGCTAGCGCTTGTCGAACGGTGCGTGCTCTGCGCAGGAGGCTCTGGCGCGGCTAGTGGTTGCGCAATGTTGGCCTTCGCTCCTGCCGAGTCAGCGGGAACCTGAAAAGCCTCTGGCGGTAGGTTGGGCACGCGGCGTCGCCGTGTCTTCTTGGACATGCAGAGAATAAGCATACCATCGTTGCGCTATCCACGTGCCTAAGGGCATGCGGTTAAGGCTTGCAAAGATGTGCATGGGGCAGGTTGCGGGGTTAGTTCTGATCAGCACGATGCTCATTGTGTGACTGCCCTTCACCACAACACCCCGCCCGACGGCAAAAACTATAATCCCTCCTGCTTTGCATTCCACCAAAAGGCACAACCACCATGACCACCTTCACTGCTCTTGATCAAGCTTGCGCCAACGCAATCCGCACGTTGACGCTCGACGCTGTCCAAACTGCAAACTCGGGTCACCCAGGCATGCCGCTCGGCATGGCAGATGTGGCCTGGGTGCTGTACTCGCGCTTCATGCGTTTTAACCCCAAGGCCCCGCGTTGGTTCAACCGCGATCGCTTTATCGTGTCCGCTGGGCACGGCTCGATGTTGCCCTACGCCATCCTCTACCTCACTGGCTACGAGGCAATGACCCTCGACGAGATCAAGCGTTTTCGCCAGTGGGGGAGCTTGACGCCGGGTCACCCCGAAAATCACCTCACCCCGGGCATCGAGGTCACCACTGGCCCGCTTGGCAGCGGCACTGCAAACTCCGTTGGCATGGCGCTCGCTGAGGCATGGCTAGCGGCAAAGTACAACCGCCCTGGCTTCAACGTGATTGATCATTACACCTACGCCATTGTGAGCGATGGCGACCTTGAGGAAGGCATCAGCCACGAGGCAGCTTCGTTGGCGGGACACCTCGGCTTAGGTAAGCTGATCTGGCTCTACGACGACAATGGCATCACGATTGACGGGCCGACGTCGCTTGCTTACAGCGACGATGTTCCCAAGCGCTTCGAAGCGTATGGCTGGCATGTGCAAACAGTGGACGCGCACGACATGGCAGCGGTCGAAGCTGCCATTCATGCGGCGCGCGCCGTCACTGATCAACCCAGCTTGATTTGCTGCAAGAGCATCATCGGCAAGGGCATGCCCACCCGCCAAGGCACACACAAAGCACACAGCGACGCGCCGGGCTGGGACGAAGTGAAAGCTGCAAAAGCCGCGCTTGGCGCCGATCCTGAGCGGGTGTTTCACGTGCCCGACGACGTGCTTGCGACCTGGCGCGAAGTAGGTGCGCGCGCGGCGCAGGCTCATGCAGCCTGGGAGGCGCTCATGGCGCGTTACGCTGAAGCCTATCCCGAACTCGCCCAGGAGCTGCACCAGGTGATCGAGGGCGCATTGCCGCCTGATTGGCACCACGCGCTGCCCACCTTTGACCCTAATGACAAGCCCATGGCGACGCGCGCCGCAAGCGGTGCTGTGATCAACGCCATTGTGGACCGCATCCCTCAGCTTCTCGGTGGCTCTGCCGACCTCACGCCCTCGAACAACACGCAACCGAAGGGCGCAAAGCCGCTCGCGCGCGGTGACTTCAGCGGGCGCTACATCCACTACGGCATCCGCGAGCACGCCATGGCGGGCATCATGAACGGCATGGCGTTGCACGGTGGCGTGCTCCCTTACGGCGGCACGTTCTTGTGCTTCAGCGACTACATGCGCCCCGCAATTCGGCTTGCGGCGCTCAGCCACGCCCATGTGATCTTCGTGTTCACGCACGACAGCGTCGGCTTAGGCGAGGACGGACCGACCCACCAGCCCATCGAGCATCTCGCCAGCCTGCGCGCCATGCCCAATTTGCTCACCTTGCGCCCTGCGGATGCAAATGAGACTGCTGCGGCATGGAAAGTCGCCGTGGAGTGGAAGCAGGGTCCTGTTGCCCTGCTGCTCTCGCGGCAAGCACTGCCCATCTTGCCCAAGAAAGAGGGCTTCGAGCGCGGTGCGTATGTCTTCCGTGAGGTGGAGAACCCAAAGGTGCTGTTGGTGGCAAGTGGCTCAGAGGTGAGCTTAGCGCTGGAGGCAGCTCAGGTGCTTGCAGAGCGCGGCGTACCTGCGCGCGTGATCTCAATGCCCTCGTGGGAGCTGTTCGAGCTGCAAGACGAATCCTACAAACAAGCCATCTTTCCCGCCGAACTGCCGAAGGTGGTGATTGAGGCGGGTGTCTCGCAAGGCTGGCATAAATACACAGGCCCGCGTGCGCGATTTGTGACGATTGACAATCGCTTTGGTGCCTCCGCGCCTTACAAGGAGATCTTCAAGCATCTTGGCTTCACCGTCGAACACGTGGTTGAAGAGGCGCTCGCGTTGATCGATCGCTGAGGCTTTTGCATCAAGAGGCGTGCGCGCCTTCAGCGAGCAGGGCGCGCACGCGCGCCACAAGATAGCTGAAAGCGGGTTCGCCTTCCATCGCCCAACTCCGAGGACGCGGGAGCGCGACGCGTACTTCGCCTATCGGGTGCCCAGGGCGCGCACTGCTAACGACCACGCGGTCGGCAAGGAAGATTGCTTCGCCGATGTCGTGCGTTACCACCACAAGCGCCATACCGAGCTGCGTAGCGAGCCGATCCACCAGCGCGGTGAGTGCCTCGCGCGTGAGCGCATCAAGTGCGCCAAATGGCTCATCGAGCAACAGCAGCGGGGGAGCCGTCACGAGCGCGCGCGCCAGCGCCACGCGTTGCGCCATGCCTCCGCTTAAAGTGTGGGGGCGTACGTGCTCAAAGCCTGCTAAACCCACCTCATGCAGCAACGCGAGGGGATCGAGCGTTTTTTTCTGAGCGCGCAACGCGCGCATCTCTAGCGGGAGCTGCACATTCTGCAGCACGGTCCGCCAAGGCAGCAACGCCGCCTCTTGGAACATGAAGCCGATCTCTGCAACAGGGCGTTCAAGCCGCTCGCCGCGAAACATGATGTGCCCCTCGGTGGGGCGAAGCAGCCCAGCGAGTGCGCGCAGCAAGGTGCTCTTGCCACAGCCGCTAGGACCGACGATCGCCACACGCTCGCTGGACTGCACGCACAGGTTGAAGCGCCGCAGCGCCTCAACGCCATTCGGGTAGATGTGCGTAAGGTTCTCTGCGACGAGCAAGCACACGACGCGCTTCGGGGGTTTAGGGCAGCAGGGCGTTGGTGAAGTACTCGTTTGGATCGCGCAGCGCACTGATCTGCCCCATCTCCAGCAATGTGCGCTGCGTGAAATCCCAAGCCTCCGCGGAGGAAGCACCGAGCTGCTCTGCCTGCATCAGTTTGACCGTCTCGAGCAGCACTTGCCTCTGCACAGAATCCTCAGGCGAAAGCCCTTCGACAAACTTCGCGCTGATGCGCAGCGCTGCGTCGGGGTCGCGGAGGGTGTCCTGAATGCCACGCAGCAATGCGCGCACCATGCCGCGCGCCAGCGCAGGGCGTTCGTTGAGCGTGCGCTCATTGGTGACCAAGCCGTTCGCCACGAGGTTCACCGCGTCACCCACAAAAAAGACGTTGACGGGGTAGCCGTTGCTCTCAAGCACAATCGGCTCGTTGACGATGTAGCCCACAGCCGCGTCCACTTGTCCTTGCTGCACGGCGGCGACTTGCGTGAAGCCGATCTCGCGCACGTTCACGTCTTGCTCATTCAGGTTGTTCACCTTGAGGAACGCGCGCCAGCCGACGTAAGTCGCGCCGAAAAAGCCAGGCAGCCCCACTGTCTTACCGCGCAAGTCGGCAGGAGTTGCGATGCCCTTCTCCTTGAGGCTGAAGACTGCGATGGGAAACTTTTGGTACCACGCCGCGATGTACTTCACTGGGAGCCCCTGCGCGCGCGCAAGCACCACTTGCTCGCCGCTTGCCACGGTGAATGGCAACTCGCCTGCGCCTACGAGCTTCATCCCATCGGTCTCAAAGCTGTAATCGAACGAGAGCGCAATGCCTTCCTCGGCAAAGTAACCGCGCTCTACGGCGACGTAGAACGGCGCGAACTGGACGTTGGGGATGTAGCCCATCGGCAGCCGAATTTGCTCCACCGCCGGCGTAGGGGGCGTGGCAGGGGGCGGTGCTGGCACTGTGCAGCTTGCCAACGCCAGCGCAACACCAACAAGACCAACACAACGCACGAAAGAAGTTTGCTGCATCTCAACACACCTCCATTGCACCAAACTAGCTGCGGAGCACCAACCGCTCCGCGAGGCGCACAGAGCCATACAACGAAAGCGTCAGCGCGATGGTGACGAGCACGCTAACCATCACCAACGGCGTGTCGTATGTGCCGCTGCCGAGACTGACCAAAAAACCAAGCCCGCGGCTGGCGCTGAGAAACTCACCCGCGATCGCGCCGACCATGGAGAGCGTGACGCTGACACGCAGCCCCGCGAACACAAATGGCAGTGCTGCGGGCAGCTCTAGCTTCACGAGCGTCTCCCATGGGGTTGCCTGCATCATGCGGAAGAGAGCGTGCAGCACGGCAGGGGCGCTGCGCACCCCAACCATGATGTTGATCGTCATGGGGAAAAACACCACCAAGGCGCACACCAAAGCTTTAGCAAAAGTGCCGTTGCCGAACCAAATGAAGATCAACGGCGCAACCGCAACAAAGGGAATGCCTTGCGAGGCAACTACGAACGGCGCTAAAAGCCGCTCCGCAAGCGCCGACTTCGCCATCGGCACGCCGATCAGCAATGCCATCACGCTGCCCATCGCCAAGCCGAGCAGCGCTTCTGCAAGCGTGACGAGCACATGAGCAAGCAGCGTGCCATCCAGCAGCTTCTGCCAAGCGCGCATCAACACCAGCGCGGGCGAAGGCAGGATGAACGGTGGATACTGCGCTGAAAGCGCATGCCACGCAGCAACGGCGAGGAAGAGGCTCACGAATGGTGCCCAGCGCAGCCCACGGCGCGCTTGTGCGGTCGGCCTTGTCGGCTGAGGTGTCCAGGATTGCGCGATGTACATACACAAAGCCCCGAGACAACACACGCTTCGGGGCTTTGGGACATAGCAAAGATCTTGCCTAGGCAAGGCGTAGCACAACACCGCGCAGCGCCGATGCATGCGCGATCGCTTGCCCAGCCACAAGCGGCAGCTTCTTTCCTATGACCGTCTTCTTTACATCCCGACTGTCACGGTCGGCCCCGGAGTTTCACCGGATCCTGCGTGCCTCTCAACACGCTCGTGGGCTATACCACCGATCGGGAATTGCACCCTGCCCCGAAGACGGTGTTTGTTTATCTTGATTGTAGCGCGCGCAAGCGAGCGTGCTTTGTTCTCTCAGCTACGCTCAAGGGCATGCGCACGACGAAGCGACGTTCAAGCGCACGCTTACGCTGCGACCATATCAGGCGAGGTTGGTGACTCCTCGAGCCCCATGATGCGACGGAACTCGGCTGCATCGAGCGTCTCGCGCTCGAGCAGTGCCTTGGCGACGGCGTGGAGCTTGTCAATGTTCTCGCTCAAGATGCTCTTCGCGCGGTCATACGCAGTGCGCAAGATGCGCGTCACTTCGCGGTCAATCAATTCGGCGATCATCTCGCTGTAGTTGCGCCCTTCAGCGATCTCGCGCCCCAAGAAGATGAGGTCGCTGCGCTCGCCGTACGAGACAGGACCGATTGCGTCGCTCATACCGTAGGCGCGCACCATGTTGCGCGCGATGTTCGAGGCGCGCTCCAGGTCACTTGACGCGCCCGCGGTGACATCTTGGAACACGATTTCCTCTGCGGCGCGCCCGCCGAGCAACTCAACGAGCGTTGCCTCGAGTCGGCGTTTAGACGTGGAGAGCAATTGGGCTTCCTCTTCGGGCGCCACCCATGTGGAGCCGCCAGACATGCCGCGCGGCACGATGGTGATCTTCTGCACGCTCACACCTGCTTCTGGGAGCAGAGCAGCGATCACGGCGTGACCCGCCTCGTGGTAGGCGATGATCTCGTTTTCCTTCGGCGTGCGCAGGCGGCTGCGGCGCTCAGGACCAAGGGCCACTTTCTCGATCGCCTCTTGCAGGTCCGACTGCGAAATCTCGGTCTTGCCTGCGCGCGCGGCGAGGATGGCGGCTTCGTTCACCAAGTTCTCGATGTCTGCGCCAGTGAAGCCGGGAGTCTGGCGCGCGATCAACGCCAAGTCCACGTCTTTCGCTAGAGGCTTGCCGCGCGTGTGCACGCGCAAGATCGCCTCGCGCCCTTTGACGTCGGGCGCGTCCACCACAATGCGGCGGTCAAAGCGACCAGGGCGCAGCAACGCAGGGTCGAGGATGTCCGGACGGTTGGTTGCGGCGATCACGATCACGTTTGTATCGGTGTTGAAGCCGTCCATCTCCACGAGCATTTGGTTCAGCGTCTGCTCGCGCTCGTCGTTGCCGCCGCCCAAGCCAGCGCCGCGCTGACGACCGACAGCGTCAATCTCGTCAATGAAGATGATGCAGGGCGCTGCTTTCTTCGCCTGGTCGAACAAGTCGCGCACCCGGCTAGCGCCAACACCGACGAACAGCTCCACGAACTCTGAGCCAGAGAGGCTGAAGAAGGGCACACCCGCCTCGCCAGCCACAGCCTTCGCCAGCAGCGTCTTACCAGAGCCTGGCGGCCCAACCAACAACACGCCTTTCGGGATGCGCGCGCCGAGCTGGATGAACTTCTCGGGGTTCTTGAGGAACTCCACCACTTCCATCAGCTCGGCTTTAGCTTCGTCACAGCCTGCGACATCCGCAAAGGTCACGAGCGGGTTCTCCGCCGTGACGCGTCGCGCGCGGCTACGACCGAACGAAAAGGCTTGGTCAGCGCCTGTCTGCGCACGGCGCATAGTGAACAGGAAGAACGCGCCGATGAGGATCACGGGGAGCAAGTAAAGCAGCACCCCCGAGAGCTGCGCGAAGATCGAGACCGAATCCACCGAGTACGTGATCTGATTCAGTTGCTCGGTGGAGACGCCGAAGTTGCGTAGCAGCTGGCTGGCGTCAATGTTGGTCTCCTTGTTGATGATCAGCGGGGTGTTGCTGTCCTTGCGTTGTGCGCGGATGGTGGTGCCGTCGGCGGAGATGGCAATGGCGCTGATGCGTCCTTCGTTGATGGCGCGCACGAGCGTGGTGATGTCTGCGTTCTCCGTTCGGCGCCCTGTCGTGGCGAGCTGCGTGACCGCGTAAGCGATCACCAACGTGATCAGCAAGATGGGGATGAAATTGTTTCTTAGGCTTTTGGGCATTGCTTGCTCTTCCTCAAACCGACCCTTACGTCGCTCAGATTCAGTCTAGAGGGAAAGGCTATCATGCCTGCATTAGCTGCGCGTGAGATAGACGCCTTTTGCAATTCTAGAAGAAATTTACACAATCTCAACGTAACGTGTGGTAACTTCTCCTTTGGAGGCTGATACGGAGCAGTGATGCGTGCGTGGATCGAGCGCAGCTTTCGGGCGGTGTTGCGTGAGTGGCAACATCATACTAACCCTGCCCATCACCAGCCGTTGCCCATTGCTCCGGCGCAGAACGCGCTGCAACGGGTGGGGTTCTTCGTCGCTGGCGTGATGTTTGTGTTCATCGGCGGTGTTGGGTGGCTCACCCCAATCATGCCAACTTGGCCTTTCATGCTCGCCGCGCTGTTTTGCTTCGCGCGCGCGTCAAACCGTTTGCGCTGTTGGCTGATGCATAACCGCGTCATGATGAGCGTGTATAGCCTTGTGCGCAGCCGACCAGAGCGCGTGTTCGTCTGGGCGCGCCGGGCGATCCACTGGATCAGCGGCGCATCTGAGCACGCCAGCGCTGATGGGGAATCCTCCTGCGCTGAGACTAAGAAATCCTTAACCACACTACAACGCAAAGTTGAGCAAACCTAAAATTTACAGTGAGCGCGTTCAATGGGGCGCGCGCTGAGCTCCAACACTTTGTCGAAGACGAGAAAGGAGGATGCACCCATGGAACTCATCAAGGTCGCTGCGACCTCCCGCTCAACGGCTGTGGCAGGTGCCATCGCTGGGGTTGTGCGCGAACATGGTCGTGCCGAAGTGCAGGCAATTGGCGCTGGGGCTGTGAACCAAGCCATCAAGGCTGCGGCGATCGCGCGCAACTATCTTTTGCTCGATGGGATCAACGTGGTGGTGATCCCGTCGTTTGGCGAGGTGGACATTGACGGCGCCGAGCGCACAGCGATTCGCTTGACCATCGAGCCACGCTGAACACAGAAGCGCTGCCTTTGGGCGTCACATACGGGCGTGCTGCTTAGTCGCGCAGGCGGGTAGCGACTGCGCTTTGCCGCGCGCGCAAGGTGCGGCATAGAATTAGCGCGTGCCGCGCTGTTCTTCATCACTCTGCGCGGCGGCAAGGGATCAGCTATGAGCTACATTGAGAACATTCACGCCCGCGAAATCCTCGACTCGCGCGGCAACCCCACTGTTGAAGTAGATGTCTTCCTTGAGGACGGAAGCATGGGGCGCGCGAGCGTTCCCAGCGGCGCAAGCACGGGTGAGCACGAGGCCGTTGAGTTACGCGATGGTGACAAAAAGCGCTACAACGGCAAAGGCGTGCGCAAAGCCGTCAATCACATCAACACCGAGATCGCTGCTGCCCTCGAAGGTTGGCTCGCCTTCGATCAGCGCGGCATTGATCAACTGCTGCTGAAGCTCGACGGCACCGAGAACAAGAGCCAGCTTGGTGCGAACGCTTTGCTCGGCGTGAGCCTTGCGGTGGCGCGTGCGGCTGCCGCTAGCGCGCGATTGCCGCTCTACCGTTACTTGGGCGGCGCCAATGCGCACATCCTGCCCACCCCAATGATGAACATCTTAAACGGCGGCAAGCACGCCGACAACAGCACGGATTTCCAAGAGTTCATGATCTTGCCCGTAGGTGCGAGCTCGTTCGCCGAAGCGTTGCAGTGGGGTGCGGAGTGCTACCACGCTCTGCAGAAGGTGCTCAAGAAGCGCGGCTATAGCACCAATGTCGGCGATGAGGGCGGCTTTGCGCCCTCCCTCAAGAGCAACGACGAAGCCGTTGAGGTGATCCTTGAGGCGATTGTGCAAGCAGGCTATAAGCCTGGCGAACAGGTGGCGCTTGGGCTCGACCCAGCGACCAGCGAGCTTTACACCGAAGACGGCAAATATCGCCTCGCAAAAGAGGGCAAGACGCTCACCTCTGACGAGATGATCGCATATTGGCAGAATTGGCTGCGCCAATACCCGATAGTTTCCATCGAAGACGGGCTTGCGGAGCATGATTGGGAGGGTTGGCGGCGCTTCACCGCAGCGGTGGGCGATCGCGTGCGTTTGATCGGCGATGACTTGCTCGTGACCAATCCCAAGTTCGTGCAGCGCGCGATCCAAGAACACGCCTGCAACGGTTTGCTGTGCAAGGTGAATCAAATCGGCACGCTCACCGAGACGATGGATGCCGTGAACATGAGCCTGCGCGCTGGGTGGGCAGTGGCTGTTTCTCATCGCAGCGGTGAGACCGAGGACACGACCATCAGCGATCTCGTCGTCGCGCTGAACACAGGGTTGATCAAAACCGGGGCTCCAGCGCGCGGCGAGCGCACTGCGAAGTACAATCAATTGTTGCGGATAGAGGAAGAGCTAGGTGATGCGGCGCGCTACGCTGGGCGCATGGCGCTTAAGTCGTAGCTTAAGCAGCGCTCGCCTGGCGCACGCTGCGTGCGCAGTCGCAGCGCGCCTCACACGAGGGCAATGTCTCGCTTGAACAACGCGCCCCCTTCGATGGCCCCTGCGGGGATCACCGTGGAGCAGACCGAACACGGGATGCGCCTCACTCACCGCGTGTTCTCTGCTTCCGCGATGGGATTCAGCGTTGTGTTCATTGTGCTCTTCGTTGTCGTGGCGGTGGTGAATGTCGTGGCTGCTGCGCAGGGCGCGCCTACGTTCGGCGCGTGTGTGATGGTGCCGAGCGCAGCGCTCGCGGTGCTTGGCAGCGTGGGGGTGTATCAGTCGGTGTGGGGGCGGTTTGTGATTGAGGTAACGCCAGAGCAAGTGTGCGTGCGCGCCGTCCATGTGCCCCTCGCGCCGCGTTTGCGCGTCGCTGATGCGCGCGAGATCGTCGCAATGAAGTGCACCTACGCGCGCGTCGGCAAGGACTACTTCGACCTTTGGGCGCGGTTGCGGAACGGGCAACTGGTGCGGCTCATCGAGGCGATTCATTCCCGCGAGGCAGCGTTTTTCTTGCGGCGCACGCTGGCGCGCGCATTACACGTGCGCGAGGACCCAAACTTGGAACGCAGCATGGAGGCGATGTTGTAGAACAAAAAGAGCCGGCAGCTTCACAACTGTCGGCTCTTTTTGCTTTCGCGCGTCAGCGCCCGATCAAGTTTCCTAGGTCAACGTTGAAACCTTGGTTCTTGTCCTCAGCGCGCCCCGCGTATCGCAAGATTGAACCAGCGAGCTTGCTCATCGGCATCGTCTGGAGCCAGATGCGCCCCGGACCCGTGAGCGTGGCGAAGAACAAACCCTCGCCGCCGAAGAGGATGTTCTTGAAGCCCTTGACGAGCTCCACATCGAACGCCACAGTGGACTCGAACATGGCGACGTGTCCTGTGTCCACTTTCAGCCGCTCGCCAGGCTGCAACGTGTATTCCACCACCTCGCCGTCAATAGTGACGAACACCGTGCCGGGTCCGGTGAACTTTTGCAGGACCAGGCCCTCGCCGCCGAACAATCCTGCGCCGAGCCGGCGTTGAAAGAAGATGTCGAGCGAGAGCGTCTTCTCGCCCACCAGGAACGCTGTGCGTTGGGCGATGATCTGCTGACCTGGGGCGAGGTGTAGCACGAGGATCTTGCCTGGGAAGTCGTTAGCGAAGGTGACCTCTGCGCCGTCACGTCGCGCGGTGAAGTCCACGATGAACAACGACTCGCCGCTCACGGCGCGTTTGAGCAAGCCGCCTAAGCCCCCACCGAGGTTGGTGTTCATCTCGATGCCGTCTTGCATCCACGCGAGTGAGCCAGTCTCGGTGAAGATGGTTTGCCCTGCGCGTAGGCGAAGACGTACCGCTTGGAGCAGCGTGCCGATGATCTCGAACTCTGCCCCGCCCATGGTCTGGCCACGAACGGCAACGGTGGGGTCGGGCACATCGAGCCGCTGCCCTGGTTGGCTCACGTAATCGGTCATGGTTGTTTTCTCCTTACTTGCAATCGGAAAGAATTAGGGTGTGACCTACAATGGGTCTCGTGCTGCGCAGTGCACCCTTTGTCGCCATTGGCACAGCGCTGTTCACTGGTGTGTGGCTGGCAGCACGGTTCGAGATCCCAGCTTGGAACGCAGCGCTGCTCTTTGCTGTGGCTGCGCTGGGCGCTGTGGGGAGTATAGTCCTGCGCGCGCAATGGGCAACGCGCTGGTTGCTGATGACGGCGAGCGTGCTTGCCGCCGGCATGGTGCGCTTTGCGCTGACCACGCCTGAGCCGCCGCCGCTCTCGTTAGCGCGCCTCAGTGGGGAGCGCGTGCGCTTCGAGGGCGTGATTGACGAGGAGCCAGAGTATCGCCCTACCGCTGTGCATCTGCGCGTGCGCGTCACGCGGTGTTTTGCGCCTGCGATACCTTGCGCGGAGGGCGAGACAGTGCTGGTGCGCACGCAGGCAGATGAGACGTGGCGCTATGGCGATGTGGTGCGCGTGGTTGGCGTGGTGGACTTGCCGCCTCGCATGAGCGCCTTCGATTACCGTCGCTACCTTGCTTATCGGGGCGTGTTTGCGTGGATACCGCGCCCCGAACAAGTGGTGCGGCTAGGACACCAACCGCGTTCTGCGCTCTACGCGCAGCTCTTGGCAGCGAAGGACGCCGTGCGGCGCGCCGTGCAACGCGCGTTGCCCATGCCCGAATCGGCGCTGCTCAACGGCATCCTCATCGGCGACGACCGCCTGTTGCCAGAGTCGCTTAAGGAAGATTTCCGCATCACGGGCACTGCGCACATTGTCGCCATTTCTGGCGCCAACGTGAGTTTGATGATCGCCCTTGTCGTCACCCTGCTGGGGCGGGTGCTTCATCGCCGCGCTGCCGCGTTGGCGGCGCTGCCTGTGATCGCGCTCTATACCCTCTTCGTCGGCGCGCCAGCCTCTGCGGTGCGCGCAGCGAGCATGGCAGCGCTTGGCTTGCTTGGGCAGTTGTTCTGGCGGCGCGGCTTCACGCTGAACACGTTGTTCGCAGCGTGCACGTTCATTGTGCTCGTCAATCCAGTGGCGCTTTTCGACGCCGGCTTTCAGCTCAGCGCAGCAGCGACGTTGGGGCTGGTGCTGTTTGCTGAGCGCTTTGCCGCGCCGACGCGCGCGTGGTTCGAGCGCCATGTGCCCCATGCGCTGCTGCGCAAAGGGCTAAACGTAGTGAGTGACGGCGTGTTGGTGACGCTCGCGGCGCAACTTACGACATTGCCGCTGCTTATCCTCTCGTTTCATCAGGTCTCCCTCGTCGCGCTGCTGAGCAACCTGCTGATCTTGCCGCTCCAACCGCCGATCATGCTGTTGGGCATGGGGAGCGCGCTGGTGAGCATCCTTGTGCCCGAGCTTGCGCCATGGGCTGCGCTCCCGGTGCGCCTCCTACTCACGCTCACCATTCGCGCGGTGCGATGGACGGCAGACTTCCCGTTTGCTGCGCTGCCCGTTTACGAGATCGGCGCGCTTGGGGTGGCGCTGGCTTATGCTGCGTCTGTGCTTCTCTTCTGGTTTCGCGCCCAGCCACGGTTTGTGCAACATGCGATGTTGACGAGCCTACGACGTGATGCGCGGCGCTGGTTGCTCGTGAGCGGGAGTGCGGCTGTGCTCAGTGTGGGGCTGCTGGTTTGGTTCCAACGTCCTTTGCCACAGGGGCGCCTAATGTTGCGTGAGAGCAACGCGGTTGTGCAAACGCCCTCCGGCAGCCAGTTGCTCTTCGTTCGGCGTGGTGATGCGTTGGCGCTGTTGCGCGCTGTGCAGCCGCTTTGGGACAACGAGGTGGAGTGGGTGGTGATGAGCCACGCCGACCGCATCGCGCAGGAGGCGGCGCTGCCGGTGTTGCAGCGCTATCGCGTGGGCACGTTGGTGTTACCCGCGCAGCCCGCGGAAGGCGATGCTGACCTTGAACACGAATGGCGGATCGCGATCAGAAATGCCCAGCACGTGATCAGCAGCGCGCTGCATCTCACGCACACAGTGGATGTAGCGACGTTCGTGCGCTTTGTGCCGCGCAAGCCTGCGCGCGGCGCGCAGGTGATCGGCGCGCACGTGCGGCATGGCCTCGTGTTGATTGACCTCGCTGGCGAAGGAGAACCCGCGCGCCTTGAGCCGCAAACGCGCTTGTTGTTTGTCGCACCGCGCGCGCTGAGTGCCGCGATGCTTGCACAAGCAACGCCGCAGTGGGTTGTGTGGGCGGATGCGCCAGGCAACCCGCCGCCGCTCCCGCGCGCGACACGTAGCGTGAGCCTGCGCCAAGCGGAGTGGGCAGCCTTTGTCTTCGACCAAAACCAGCTTCAACGCGCGCGCTGAATAGAATGGCGCGCCAATGAACCGCTTTCGAGATCACATTGTGAGTCTGCCCGCCTTGCTGCGCGAGCTGTATCCGGTGTTCGTCGAAGAGGCGCGTCGCGTCGTCGCGCAATCGTCGCTGCACACGATGCAGCGCTTGCACCTGATCGGGTGTGGGGATAGCTACATGGCTGCGCTTGCTGCTGAGCTTGCGTTTGAGATGATCGCAGGCGTGCCCGCAGAGCCGCAAAACGCGATGACGTTCGCGCGCTACGCGGCAGAGTTCGTGCCGACCGAGGGCGTAGCTGTGATCGGCATCTCGGTTTCAGGAGGTGTGAGCCGCACCATCGAGGGGGTGTTGCGCGCGCGCAAGCGCGGCATGTGCACGCTCGCGGTGACCAGCGCTTCGCACACGCCCATCGCTCAAGCCGCCGAGCACATCGCCACCACGCGCGTGCCCGACCTGCCTACGCCAGACGGTGTGCAGGTGCCAGGCGCGCGCTCCTACATCGCCTCGATGTTGATGCTCTACGCGCTTGCGCTCGCCATCGCGGAGGCGCGCGGGCACCATACAAGCGCCTGGCACGCAACCCTCGCGGCTGCTGCCGAAGCAACTGAAGCGACGTTGACGCAATGCGATGCGCCTGCGCGCGCGCTTGCCGAACAAACGCGCCACGCGCCTGTGATGGTGTTCTGCGGCAGCGGACCCAACTACGCAACGGCGCTGTTCGGCGCGGCGAAGGTGCTTGAGGCGTGTGGCGACCACACTGTGGGCCAAGATGTGGAGGAGTGGGCGCATCTCCAGTACTTCGCCCACACCGACGCAACGCCCACGTTCCTGATCTCGGCATACGAGCGCGACGCTAGCCGCGCGCAGGAGGTGAAGATCGCCATGCAAACCATCGGCTGCCGCGTGATCGAAGTTTCGCCGCAACCGGACGCCGCGCTGCGCACAGCACCATACCCTGAGGTCTTCGCACCGCTGGTGATGGGCATTCCGCTCATGCTTTTTGCGGCGTACCGCGCGGAAGTGAAGGGTGAGACGTACTTCCGCGGCTTTGGCGGTGGGCGCAGCATTGAAGGCGGTGGTGGGATCAGCCGCATCCGCACCAGTCAAATTGTGGTGTAGCGCAATGCATTGGCTGAGGCGTCCTGCATCGGCCCTCCTCGTCGCTCTGCCCACGCTGATCTACGTGGGCGCGTTGATCTTCGACCCCGGGCGCGCCTTGGTCTTGTGGGAGCGCGCGCCGGTGACGTTGGAACAAGCGCTCCCGCTAGCCGCAGCGATGCTCACCTATGCGCTTTTTGCGCTAGCGGTATGGCGTCGCTTCCCTGCCTCGCCAACGCGCGCGCAGATCGCGCTGTTGTTTGGGCTGGTGGTGATCGGCGGCGTGGTTTTGCAGACCGCCGCAACGCGCGTTGTGGAGACCTACCCGCTGCGCGCGCTTTTCCTTCGCCAATACTCGGACTTCACGGGTGGTTACTTCACGGTCGGCGTGCGTGTGGACGACCTCGCGGCGTGGCTTGGGCGTTTTGCCGAGGAGATGACGCACTACAACGTGCACGCCGAACGCCACCCGCCTGGGCTGCCGATGATCTTTTGGGCGCTGCGCAGGCTTGCTGGGTTGTTTCCTGCGCTCGCTGCGCAATTGGCGCCCATGCTGCGCCCGCTTGCGTGTTTCGACTTGCGCCCGGGCGAACTCGACGACGTGCAAATCCTTGCAGGCGCTTTAGGCGCGCTGTTGGAAAGCGTGCTGGCGTGGCTTGTGCCCGTCGTTTTGTTTTTCGTCTTGCGCTCCGTCGCCGATGCGCGCGCGGCTGCGCTTGCTGCGTTGCTTTATCCGTTGATCCCAGGTGCGTTGCAATGGGTTTCGCAGTGGAATCGGGGCTTTGGCGCGTTTGGGCTTGTCGGCTTGGCGCTGGCGGAGCACTTGGTGCGCGGGCGCAGCACGACACCGCGCGCATTAGCGTTGGCTGCGCTCCTTGGCGTGGTGCTCTCAGCGGCGGTCTGGCTAAGCTTTGGCAACGTGCCGTTGGTGATGGTGGTGGGGATCTACGCGCTTGTGCGTCTGGTGCAAACGCGCAGCCTTGTGGCGTGGAAGGTGTGGGGAAGTTGGCTGAGCCTCGCCGCGATTGCTTTTGCACTGCCGTGGGGCTTGGCGAGCGCCCTGACGGGCTTCAACCCAGTTGGGGCGTATCAAAACGCGATGCGCGCACACCTGGCTTTGCAGCGCGATTACTGGCCCTTCGTCGTTTGGCACGCCTGGGATGTGTTCACCTTTGTCGGCTTGCCGCTGAGCGCCATTGCGCTGCTGCTCACCTGGCGGCGCGCGCCCGCACTCACGACGGCTTGGGTCATCACGCTTGCGGCGCAGTGCGTGCTCCATGTCGCGCGCGGCGAGACGGGGCGTGTGTGGATGTACTTCGCACCGATCATCGTTGGCCTGGCGGCGTGGTGGTTGAGCGCGCGATCACACCGAGCAGTGCTTGCGGTCGTGGCGCTGCTCAGTGTGCAGTCGTTTGTGCACGTCGCGTTGCTGCGCGTGATCAGCTACGGCGTTGATCCACTAGCAGCGCCTGCTCCGAAGCTTCCGCCCGACATGACGCCTGTTGAGGTGCGGTTCGAGCCAGAGGGTGCCGTGAGGCTGTTGGGCTTTCGCCTTTCGCGGTCAGATTTTGCGCCTGGCGAATCTGGTGTCCTTGAGTTGTTTTGGCGATATGACGGTGAAAGCCCGTTGCCGCTTGCGCGCAAGGTGTTCGTGCACGTTGCCCCCGCCTTGGAAGACGAGAGCCGCATCGCAAGCCACGATAGCCATCCTGCCAACTGGACGCTGCCTACGAGCTGCTGGCTGCCTGGTCAAGTGATTCACGATCCGCATCCGTTCACAGTGGACCCGAGCGCGCCGCCTGGAGCGTATTGGGTGCTTATCGGCTTGTATGACGAGCGCACAGGCGAGCGCGCCTTTGTGCACACCGCCCAAATTGCGCGCTACGGTGCCGTTGCGCTCCCTGCGCGGGTTCACGTGCGTTGAGCAGCGCACCTACAATGCGCAACTATGCGCTTTGATACCCTCGCTGTCCACGCTGGTCAACCGCCTGATCCTGCCTACGGGGCAGTGATGACGCCGATCTACCAAACGTCCACCTTCGCCCAGAAGCGCGTTGGCGAAGCGGAGTACGACTATGCGCGCACGGCGAACCCAACGCGCACTGCGCTCCAACAATGCGTTGCGGCGCTTGAAGGTGGAAAGCACGGCTTGGCGTTCGCCTCAGGCATGGCAGCGATTGACACGGTGTTGCGCCTGCTGCGACCAGGCGATCACATTCTCGCCAGCAACGACGTTTACGGCGGCACGTATCGCATTTTCAAGCGCGTGTATGCGATCTACGGCATTCATGCCTCGTTTGTCGAGATGGGCGATCTCGACAACGTGCGCGCTGCTCTGCAGCCAAACACGCGCCTCGTTTGGGTGGAGACGCCGACCAACCCTTTGCTGAAGATCGCAGACATCGCCGCGCTTGCCGAGCTAGTTCGATCCCATGCAGCACGTCCTTGGTTGGTGGTGGACAACACGTTTGCCTCGCCGTATCTGCAACAGCCTTTGTTGCTCGGCGCAGACATCGTGGTTCACAGCGCCACCAAGTATCTGGGCGGTCATAGCGACGTGGTGAATGGGGTGATCGTGCTGAACGACGATGCGCTGCACGCGCAGCTCAAGTTCTTGCAAAATGCCGTGGGCGCGGTGCCCGGACCGTTCGACTGTTTCCTTGTGCTGCGCGGGATTAAGACGCTTCCGCTGCGCATGGAGCGCCACAGCGCCAACGCGCAGCGCATTGCAGAGTGGTTAGCGGCGCATCCAGCGGTCAGCCGCGTCTTCTATCCCGGCTTGCCCGATCATCCAGGGCACGCCACCGCGCGGCGGCAAATGCGCGCGTTCGGCGGCATGGTCTCGTTTGTGGTTAAGGGCGGCGCTGCAGTCGCGCGGCAAGTGGTGGAGCGCACGCGCCTTTTCACCCTCGCGGAGTCGCTCGGCGGCGTGGAATCGCTCATCGAGGTGCCCGCAGCGATGACGCACGCTAGCGTCGCTGATTCACCGCTTGCTGTCGATCCCGCGCTCATTCGCTTGAGTGTTGGCATCGAGGACGTGGACGACCTGATCGATGATCTCGCGCAGGCGTTAGCGATCGCCCCCACTGCGTAGAGCGATGCAAAGGCGCTGGCTGGAATGGCTCATTGTTGGCATTTTGGCGTATGCCTTAGTGCCGTTCCTCGCGCCTGTGCTGATGTGGCTTGGTTTTACGCAAGCAGCGCAGGTGATCTACGTGCCTTACAAGTTCACGTGCCACACATACGGCTTTCGCTCGTTTTACCTGTTCGGCGAGGCATTCGCCTATGACCGTGAGACATTTGAACAGATCAGCGGCTTGAACACGCGCACGGTGAGCGGGTTGCTCGCTGCACGGGACTTTCAGGGCAATGCGCGCACGGGCTACAAGGTGGCGCTGTGCCAGCGCGATGTGGCGATTTACTTGGCAATGGGCTTGAATGGTTTGATTTACCTGCGGGTGCGGCACCGCGCGCGTCCCATCCCGTGGTGGCTTTTCATCGTGGTTGGGTTGTTGCCCATTGCTCTCGATGGGGTCTCTCAGCTCCTCAGCCAGCCACCGTTCAACGTGCTGCCTTTTCGTGAAAGCACCTGGGCATTGCGCCTGCTCACGGGCGGCTTGCTCGGCACGACCTTGGCGTGGTTGGTGTTCCCTTTGCTCGATGGGCTCATGCGCGAGTGAGCTTGATGAGCGCTTGCAGAGCGTCGTGCAGCGCGAGGAACACGGCTGCGCATAATCCTCTGCACGATGCAGCATCCGTTTCGACGTTGGTTTGTTTTGCTTGCAGGAGCGCTGTTCGTCTCGGCATGCGCTTCTGCACCAGAGTCGCCTAACCCGCCTTCGGCTACGCTCAGCGTTACCGCGCAGGTCACGCTCTTGCCGACGCACACGGCAACCAGCGCAGCGCTTGAGCCAACCGCTGCGCCGTTGACCCCCACGCCGACGCCCGAGGTGAAACCCGCCTTGCGTTTCTTCGTTGGCGGTTTGGTGCGACCCACCGACCTCACTCACGCAGGCGATCCGCGCACGCTCTACGTCACCGAGCAGCCCGGGCGCGTGCGCGTCATTCGCGATGGCGTGTTGCTGCCTGAGCCGTTTCTCGACCTCACCGATCGCGTTGGCGCGCGCGGCAACGAGCAGGGGTTGCTCGGCATTGCGTTCGCGCCAGATTTCGCGCAATCGCGCAAGGTCTTCGTCAACTACACCGACCGCGCAGGCGACACCGTGATCGCGGGCTTTCTCGCCCGTGAGGACGCGCTGAGCGCTGACCCCGCGAGCGCGTGGACAGTGCTCCAAATTGACCAGCCCTACGCGAATCACAACGGCGGGCAACTCCGCTTCGGTCCAGATGGCATGCTTTACATTGGCACCGGCGACGGCGGCAGCGCTGGTGATCCGCTCAACGCTGGGCAGGATGTGCGTACGCTGCTCGGCAAGTTGCTGCGCATTGACGTCTCCCAATCGTCTGCGCGCGCGCCTTACCGCATCCCCGCCGATAACCCCGACTTTGGTCCTGGCAGCCGCCGTGAGCTGTGGGCAATCGGCTTGCGCAACCCGTGGCGCTTCAGCTTCGACCGGCTTACTGGCGATCTCTTCATCGCCGACGTGGGGCAAAATCGCTTCGAGGAGATCAACTTTCAGCCTGCGGGCAGCCGGGGCGGCGAGAACTACGGCTGGCGATTGCGCGAGGGCTTCGCGCCGTTCAGGGAAGATCGCCCGCCTGAGGGACTGACCGATCCCATTTGGCAATACGGGCGCGAGGATGGCTGCTCAGTTACGGGCGGCTATGTGTATCGCGGCAACGCCATCCCTGCGCTTTACGGCGCGTATCTCTACGGTGACTTTTGCTCGGGGCGCATCTGGACGTTGCGGCGCACCGCCGATGGGCAATGGCAAAACACGTTGCTGTTCGACACTGAGTTGAACATCGCCTCCTTCGGCGAAGACGCGCTGGGTGAGCTGTACGTGCTTGACCTCAATGGCGCGGTTTACCGTCTCGTGGGCGAGTAGTGCAGCGCGCTTGGACCACGCATGCCGTGCTTGGGTCGCTGTCGTGGCGCGTGCGATCCGCTGGGCGCGGCGCGCTGTGCTCATTTTGCTTTGCCTCGCGCTGCTGCGCTTCGACGTGCCGCCATACGGCGACCGCAGCGCCTCGCTCGACCGCGCGATAGGCGCATATCAATTCGACCTTCTCACCTGGTGGGCGCGCGCGGTGTTTGCAAAGCTGCGCGCTGATGCACTCGCAGCGCACTGGCAAATGGACGAAGCGGAGCAGGTGGCGTTCGTGCAAGCGTACTTGCAACAGCTTGGCGCGCTGCATGCCGTGCAAGCCCAAATTGATGCGCTCTACACCGATCCCTCCATCCCCGACCCGTTTGCAGCAAGCGCTACGCTGCGCGCACGCCGCGACGAGCTTCGCGCTTGGCTCGATGCGCGCCAAAGCCTGGTTGAGGCGATCCTGCAAGAGCAGGTGGAGAGCGTGTTGCGCGAGGAAGGGTTTGCCTTGGGCGGGCAGGTGTTGCCGCCAGTGCGTTTCCGCTTCACTGAGCTGCCGGACCTGTTGGTGATCTCGCGCCGCGACCGCATCGAGCGCATTGATAGCCGCACGCTCACGCCAGGTGTGCCCATCGAAGAGAAGGATCGCCTCGAGCGCGAGGTGGGCGCGCGTTTCAACGTCTCGGCGCTGGCGGTGCGGATCGGTGGTTTGGCGGCGTATCCCGTCATGCTGCCCGAAACCACAGCGTTGCGTTGGCTGCTCGAAGTGATCGCACACGAGTGGACGCACAACTACTTGGTGGCAACGCTGAGCTGGGTGGGCATCTACGGGTTGTCTGACTCGGCTGCGCTCACGATCAACGAGACCACAGCAACCATCGTCGGGCGCGAGATCGGCGCCCGCGTGATGATGCGCTACTATCCCGAGCTTGTCGCGGCGCTCGCCAGCGACGTGAAGCCCGCCGCTGATGCGGGCGATCGGGCGCCATTCGACTTCCGTCGCGCCATGCGCGAGACGCGCCTGCACGTGGACGCGCTGCTTGCCGAAGGGAAGATCGAAGAAGCAGAGGCATACATGGAGGCGCGGCGACGCTTGTTCGTCGCAAACGGCTACCCCATTCGCAAGCTTAACCAGGCCTACTTTGCGTTCTACGGCGCCTACAACGACGAACCCGGAGGCGCACCTGCCGCAGGAAGCGACCCTATCGGTCCGGCTGTGCAAAAGCTGCGCGCGCAAAGCCCTTCGGTGGGCGATTTCTTGCGCACGGTGGCGCGTTTGCGCAGCCTCGATGATCTCTACGCGCATGTTGGCGCACCTGAGCCTGCGCGCCCTTCTCCGCTTACGGGTGCGCTGCGCGATTGAACACGATCACGCCGACCACAATCAATGCGCCGCCCAGTGCCATCGGCAGCGTAACCACCTCGCCAAGCAGCCACGCGCCCAACACTGCGGTCACAAGCGGCACAAGGTACGAAGGAATGGTGGAGAACGTGGCGCCGAAGCGCTGATTGAGCAGCAAAATGGCGACAAACGAGACCACCGAGTTCATCGCCGTGACGTAAGCCACCTGTAGCCAGCCGAGGGGCGAGAGCGTGGCAAGTGGCATTTCGCCAAACGCCAACCCGAACATCAGCGCAGGCAACGCCGCGGCAAGATGTTGCCCTCCCGCGAGTACCCACGTGTCCACCGCTTGCATGTAGCGGCGCATGATCACCGCGCCCACTGAAGCCGCGAGCATCCCACCAAAGCCAAATGCGTACCCGCGCCAATCGGCTGGTGTTTCGCTAAGCCCGCTGTCGCCGCTGAGCAACAACAGCGCTGTGCCTGCTGCAGCGATGCTCAGCCCAGCGAGCTTGCCACGAGTGAGCGGTTCCTGCTTCAGCGTGAAGTGCGCTATGGCGCCCGTTGCTGCTGGCATAAGCGCAAAGATGAGCGAGAGCACGCTGCTGGAGATAAACCTCAAGGAGAGCGTAACCCCAATCACGGGCGCAGCCGTGTTCACCACGCCTAAAGCCAAGAGGATGAGCCACGCTTGGCGATCGCGCGGCAACCGCGAACGACGTGCCCAAACCACTGGGGCAAAAAACATTGCCGCAAGCAGCAGGCGCAGCGCTGCAAACGTTTCTGGCGTGAGCGCGTTGAAGCCCAGCCGGGTGATCACGACGGCGCTGCCCAGCGCCAAGGCGGCGATGAGGATGAGCACACCGGCAAGCCCGCGCATCGCTCAGCACTCGACCTCAGTACACCGGCGTGCTGGGGTCCACCTCGCGCGCCCAAGCGAGCAAGCCGCCTTTCACGTTGCGCACCTTGCGAAAGCCCACGTCCTCGATCAAAAAGCGCACCACTTCCGCGCTGCGCACGCCACTGCGGCAGTAAACGAGGATCTCATCAGCTTGGCTCAGTTCGTGCAGGTGTTCTTTCACCTTGTCCTTTGGGATCAGCCGCGCGCCGGGCAGGCGGGCGATGTGCCACTCGTACGGCTCGCGCACGTCGAGCAACAACGTGTTGGTGCGCTCCAAGCCTGCTTCGATGCGTTGCTTGAGTTCCTGCACGGTGATCTCAGGCACTGTCCTTGGCGGTGGTGGGGCATGAGCGGGCACACCGCAGAACGCCTCGTAGTCTATGAGAGTCGTGATGGTTGGGTTAGTGCCACAGATGGGGCAGTTGGGGTCTTTGCGCAGCTTCAGCTCACGGAAGCTCATCTCGAGCGCGTCGTAGAGCAGCAAGCGCCCGATCAGCGGCTCGCCGATGCCGGTGATGATCTTCACCGCCTCAGTGGCTTGGATCGCGCCGATCACGCCAGGCAACACGCCGAGCACGCCGCCCTCAGCGCAGCTCGGCACCAGACCAGGCGGTGGTGGTTCGGGGAAGACGCAGCGGTAGCAGGGGCCGCGCGCTGCCCAGAACACAGAAGCTTGCCCATCGAAGCGAAAAATGCTGCCGTGCACGTTGGGCTTGCCGAGCAACACGCACGCATCGTTCACGAGGTAGCGCGTGGGGAAGTTGTCCGCGCCGTCGAGCACCACGTCGTACTCGCGCACGATGTCGAGCGCGTTAGCACTGGTGAGCGGCGTCTCGTAGGTCACGATCTCCACGTGGGGGTTGAGGTCGTGCAGGCGCTCCGCGGCGCTTTGCAGCTTGGGCTTGCCCACGTTGCGTTGCCCGTAGAGCACTTGGCGCTGCAAGTTGCTTTCGTCCACCACGTCGAAGTCCACCAATCCCAAGCGCCCCACGCCTGCCGCCGCAAGGTAAAGCGCTGCAGGCGACCCCAGCCCGCCGACACCGACGATGAGCACGCTTGCTTGCTTGAGCTTGCGCTGCCCCTCAATGCCGATCTCGGGCAAGATCAAGTGGCGTGCGTAGCGGCGAATTTCTGCATCAGACAACGCCATGGCGGCTGTTTGTGCTTCATCCATCACTCAGCGAGCAAGGATACCGCATCGAACGCGTCGCGCGTGCTGAAAAACGCGCGCAGGGCTAAAATCGCCGATTTGGAGGCTGCTCATGTCGTACCGCATCGAACGCGACTCCTTGGGCGAGGTGCGCGTGCCCATCAATGCCTACTACGGTGCGCAAACGCAGCGCGCCATTGAGAACTTCCCCATCAGTGGCATGAAGCCCTACCGCGCCTTCGTGTGGAGCATGATCGCCATCAAGCGCGCGGCAGCCGAAGTGAACCGCGACCTTGGCTTGCTCGATCCCACCATCGCCAATGCGATCATCCAAGCCGCAGATGAGTGTTTGAACGGCGCGCTGGCGGACCAGTGGGTGGTGGATCCGTTTCAGGCGGGCGCAGGCACCAGCCACAACATGAACACCAACGAGGTGCTCGCCAACCGCGCCAGCGAGATCCTCGGCGTGCCGCTCACGGCGGAGAAAAAGCCCGTGCACCCCAACGATCATGTGAACATGTCGCAATCCACCAACGACACCATCCCGACCGCGATCCGGCTCGGGGTGTTGTGGCGCTTGCCAGAGCTACAGCAGGTGGTGCAGGCGCTGATTGACGCGCTCTGGGCGAAGGCACGCGAGTTCGACCCGATCGTGAAATCGGGGCGCACGCACCTGCAAGATGCCGTGCCGATCCGCCTTGGGCAAGAGTTCAGCGGCTACGCGCGTGCGGTTGAGCGCGATCTTGAGCGCATCAACCGCGCAGCAGAAATGCTGCGGCGCATGCCCATCGGCGGCACCGCCGTCGGCACAGGGCTAAACGCTCATCCAGAGTACCACCGCCGCATGGTGCAGGTGCTCTCGCGCATTTTGGGTCAGCCCTTGTACGAGAGCGACAACTTGTTTGAGGGGATGCAGAGCATGGCGGACGCCGCTGACTTCAGCGCTGCGCTGCGCACCCTCGCCATCACCCTCACGCGCATCGCCAACGATTTGCGCCTGCTCAGCAGCGGCCCCACCACCGGCTTAGACGAGATTCGCCTGCCCCCTGTGCAGCCTGGTTCCTCGATCATGCCCGGCAAGGTCAACCCTGTGCTTGCGGAGATGCTCAACATGGCGATGTTCCACGTGCAAGGGTGCGACCTCACGGTGTCGCTGGCGGCGCAGGCGGGGCAGCTTGAGCTGAACGTGATGATGCCGATCATCGCGCATAACCTGAACGAGATGATGCACGTGATGATCGGCGCGATCCGCGCGTTCACCGAGAAGGCGGTGGTGGGGATTCAGGCGCAGCCAGAGAAGGCGCGCAGTTGGTTGGCGAAGAACCCGATCATCGTCACTGCGCTCAACCCCATCATTGGCTACATGGCGGGCGCCGAGCTGGTGAAAGAGGCGATGCGCCGCAACCTCACCATCCGCGAAGTTGCAGCGGAGCGCATCGCCGCTGGCACGCTCACGAAGAAAGACGGCAGCCCGCTCACGATTGAAGAAGTTGATCAAGTGCTCGCCGATCTCTACAAGCTCACGGAAGGCGGCTTAGGCGGGCCGGCAGGCGGAGGCTAGAGCGTGCGCAGCGTGCGCGGCTGGTTTGCGCTCGGCGTTGTGGTGGGGTGGGTGATCGGCTTGCGTTGGGTGGCGCGGCGCGGCTTGCGCATCACCCCACCTTGGTTAGCGCCGTTGCTCACCAGCCGCGCGCGGCTCATCTATCGGGCGCCCAGTGCGTTGATTCGCCTGCTGGCGCCGCAACTGGGCTGGCGCGTGCTCGACCTCGGCTGTGGCAATGGCGTGATGACCTTGCCACTCGCTGCAGAGGGATGTGTGGTTTTTGCGCTGGACGTGCAGCAACCCATGTTGCGCGCGCTCCAACGGCGAACGCCACGCGCGCTTGCGGCGCGTGTGTTCCCGTGCCAAGCGCAAGCCTCCTGGTTGCCGTTTTGCGATGCGGCGTTCGACGCCGTGGTGATGATCGCGGTGTTGCCCATGTTGCCAAGCCCGGCGCGCGCGCTGGGCGAGGTGCGGCGCGTGCTCAAGCCAGGCGGCGTGTTGGTGGTCGGCGAGGAAGTGTTCTCGCCGGAGTACGTCCTGCCAACGCGCACACAGCGTTGGCTTGAGGAAGCAGGATTCCGCGTTGAGCGCGTGCAACGCGCAGCGTTGCAATACTTGGTGCGGAGCCGCGCGCCGCTCTAGCGCTCGCGCTCGATGCATCCGTTTCCTAGGATCGCGCTGAGTTCTTGCTCCAACGCGGGACAGTCGCACACTGCATCGTTAGGGAAGTCAATCAAGATCGGCGTGCCGTTGCCGCGCAGCTCAATGACGAAGGGGCAATCGCCGGGATAGCGACGCAGGACGCTCACGGCGGCTTCGAGGCGGCTGAGGTCGCTGTTCAAGTTGCCGTTGCGGCGCAAGATGATGCGCAGCGGCGTGCGCGCAGCAAGGATGGGCAGGTCTTGCGCGCGCGGGTGTGGGTTGGGCGCAGGATCAAGCTCACCGAGTGCAGCGAGCGGAGGTGCCTCGGGCGCGAGTGTTGTGCCGAGCGCGTCAGTGTCGAGGTAGGCGATTTCCGCCTTTTCTGCCAATGCGGGCGGCGTTCCGTTGGGCGCTTGCTCGTACGACGTGAGCGCGATCTCGAAAGTATCAAGCTCGGTTGGGAGGGATTCCTCTTCGACGAGGACCGCGGTTTCAAACTCAGCCTCTATCCCGTGCATCAACATTTCAGCGGGCACGTCTGGTTCGTGGGCTGCTGAAGGCGCGGGTTCTTCGTCGGCGCTGCGCACGATCTCCAGCGAAGTGCGCACCCGGTCCACGATCACTTTTGGCGTGCGCCCTTCGCTCACCTCGGCTTTGCCTTCGACGAGCACGGCTTGATCGCGCACGAGCAACTCGCGGAATTGTTCCCATGCGCGCGGGAAGAGCGTCAGCTCCACGCGCCCGAACAAGTCCTCGATCTCGGCAAAGCCCATCGCCTTACCCTCGCGCGTGGCGTGCGGGCGCACGTGTGTGACCACGCCAGCAATGCGCACCTTTTGCCCGTTATCGGCTGGGCTAAGCCGATGGCTCTCATGGGTAATGTGGTGCTCGAGCGCGCGCAGCACGTTCTCTAGAGGGTGCTCGCTCACGTAGGCACCGAGCAATTCCTTTTCTGCAGCGAGTCGCTCGCGCCGCGAAAGCGCCGGGAAGCGCGTCGGCAACGTGACCAGCTCTGGCTCTTGCGCGCGGCTGCTGAAGAAGAGCATGCCTTGCCCAACCTCGGTGGCGCGGCGCACGGCTGTGGCTGCGGCGAGGATCGTCTCGATGCCAGCGAGGAGCTGGGCGCGGTCGCCGAAGCAATCCATGGCGCCTGCTTTGATCAACGCCTCGAACACGCGGCGGTTGAACGCGCTTGTGTCCACACGGCGCAAGAAGTCGTCGAGCGAGCGGAACGGACCGCCCTTGCGCCGCGCCTCGAGGATGGCGCGCACGGGTCCCTCGCCGACGTTTTTGATCGCCAACAGCCCGAAGCGGATCGCGCTCTGTGCACCGCGGGCGTTGTGGATCTCTTCGATGGTGAACCCTTCCTCGGACCGATTCACGTCGGGCGGCAAGAGACGAATCCCATGCTGGCGCGCGTCAACAACGATCTTCGCCATGCGCGTGAGGTCGCCGCTTTCCACCGTGAGCAGCGCGCAGAAGTACTCCACGGGGTAGCGCGCCTTCAACCATGCCGTCTGACAGGTGATCGAAGCGTAAACGGCGGCGTGGGATTTGTTGAAGCCGTAGCGCGCGAAAAACTCAATATCGTTCCAGATCTTCTCCGCGACTTCTGCGGGGTAGCCACGCTCGACGGCCCCCTTGACGAACTTAGCGTGGTGTTTATCAAGCTGCTCCTTGTTCTTCTTGGCGACCGCTTTGCGGATCATGTCCGCCTCACCCATGGAGTAGCCCGCCAAGTCGCGCGCCACGCGCATGATTTGCTCTTGGTAAACCAAGATGCCGTAGGTCTCCTTGAGCGCAGGCTCGAGGTCGGGGTGGTGATAGGTAACGTGCTCCTCGCCGTGCATGCGGCGGATGTAGGTGGGGATGTACTCCATCGGCCCTGGGCGGAAGAGCGAGAGCGCCGCCACGATGTGCTCGAAGCGCTGCGGCTTCATCTGCATCATCAAGTTGCGCATCCCCTCGCCTTCCACTTGGAACACGCCCACCACATCGCCTTTGCTCAGCGTCTCGTAGATGATGGGGTCGTGGACGGGGATGGTGTTGAGATCGTAATGTTTCCCGTGGCGCTGCGCGATCAGCTCGCAGGCGCGGCGCATGATGGTGAGCATCGAGAGGCCCAGGTAATCCATCTTGAGCAAGCCGATGGACTCAAGGTGGGTCATCTCGAATTGCGTCACGGCGTTCAGGCGCGGGGTGAGCGGCGTGCCCGTGAGGCGATGGAGCGGCACGTATTCCACCAGCGGCTTATCCGCGATCACCACACCCGCGGCATGCGTGCCCGCGTTGCGCACGGTGCCCTCGACGAGCATTGCCTTGTCGTACAGCTCGCGCAGGTGGGGCTCGCTCTCGTAAAGCTGCTTGAGCTGCGGCACTTGCTCAAGCGCCTCTTTCAACGTGATGGGCTTGCCAGGGATGTTGGGCACCAGCTCCGTGAGGCGGTTCACCTCCGAGAGCGGGATGTCTAACACGCGGCCGATGTCTTTGAGCGCCGCGCGCGCGGCTAAGGTGCCGAAGGTGATGATCTGCGCCACCTGCTCCGCGCCGTACACGTCTATCGTGTAGTCCACCAACTGGTAGCGCTGATCGTCGGGGAAGTCCATGTCAATGTCCGGCATGGTGACGCGCTCGGGGTTCAGGAAGCGCTCGAAGTAGAGGTCGTTGCTGACCGGCTCGATGTTGGTGAGCATCAGCACGTGGCTCACCATGCTGCCCGCTGCGCTGCCGCGCACGTTCCACCAAATGCCCTCCTTGCGGCAAAAGCGGATCAAGTCCCAGACGATCAGCATGTAGGTGGCGAACTTCATCTTGATGATCGTCTCGACCTCGAAGCGGAGGCGCTCGCGCAAGCGGCGCGGTGTCATGGCGGGGTGATGATCGGCGCTGGGCAAGGCGAGCGAGCTGAGCGCCGTGAGCTTGATCGGCTGGTCCTCGCCGAAGTACACCTGCACCTTGGGGCGCCCGACCACGGTCAGCCCTTTGGCTGCTTCGGGGTTGCGCGCGGCTTCCTCGGCGGTGATGAAGCCGTCTTCAGGCAGCGGCGGCATGAGCTCGTGCACCCAAGTGCCGTCGTCGCGCGCTGGGATGCCATAGCGCGCCTCGAAGCCGACTTCGCACAGGTAGCGCAGGTAATCCTCATCGCTGGCGAAGCGCGCTGGGCGCTTCTTGAAGTTCGGGAGGTGAAAAACGTTGTCCTTCAGCTTCACGTCGCAACGCGCGGCGAGGTCGAGCGTGTTGCTGATCGCCTCGGGGCAGATCGGCTCGAAGAGCGCGCGCATTTCCTCGGCGCTCTTCAGATAGTACGAATCATCGTTGAAGCGCATGCGGTTGGGGTCGCGGAACGTGGCGCCGGTCTGCACGCAGAGCAGGAGATCGTGTGGGATGGCGTCCTCGCGGCGCACGTAGTGTGCGTCGTTGGTGGCGATCACCGGGATGCTCAGCTCGCGCGCCAGCTCGAGCAGCAGCCCGTTCAACTGGGCGAACTCTGGTAGGTTGTGTTCCTGCAGCTCGATGTAGAACCGGTCGCGGAACACATCGAGGTACCAGCGCGTCACGCGGCGCGCCTCTTCGAGCTTGCCCTCGATCAGCAAGCGTGGAATTTCGCTGCTCGGGCAGCCGCTGGTGCAGATCAGCCCTTCGCTATGCTCAGCGAGCACAATGTGGTCAATGCGCGGCTTGTAGTGGAACCCTTGGAGTTGCGCGTAGGTCGCTAGGCGCATCAGGTTCTTGTAGCCGGTTTGGTTCATCGCCAGCAGCAGCAGGTGATGTGGGCTGCGGTCGAATTTGTTGTCGTGCTCCTGCATGCGCTGTCCGCGCTTGCACAGGTATGCCTCCATGCCGATGATCGGCTTAATGCCGACCTCGTGACAAGCGTCGCTGAATTCGATCACGCCGTGCATCACCCCGTGGTCGGTGAGCGCAACGGCGGGCATGTTCATCGCAGCAGCCGCGCGGGCAAGGTCTTTCACCTTGCTCAGGCCGTCGAGCATGGAATACTCGCTGTGGTTATGCAAGTGAACGAAGGACATAGGCGCGCTGAGTTCGCCAGGGAATGACTTCGTGCGATGAGCGACAAAAAACAACCGCGCGCAGCGCAAGCGCGCTGACAGCACGGTTCAACCTGTGAAGTGAAGTATAGCCCTTGTGCGCCAAGAAGCTACACGTGGGCAAACAAAAAGGGAGATTGCACCTTATGGCAATCTCCCTGGATGTTTTGTGAGGCTCACGCTAGCTTGCGTCGCAGAAACTCTGGCAGCGCGAAGGCAGCGCGGTGTATCTCAGGGTTAAGGTAATGGTTCTCGCCGGGTGGGTAGGCTTTGTTCAATCCTTCCTCCCAGGGACGGTTAGAGAGGTAGAGGAAACCGTTGCCGCCGCCAGGGTACGAGGGAATGAACGCCTGGTAGTACGCTGGGTGCTTGACGAGCGTCTTGGCGAAGGCGTAGAGCCGGCGGATCAGCTCGTCGCCGAAGTAGGGTTGATCGCACTGCGCCGACGCAGCGCCATCGGGCGCCAGCGCGCGCACGATGAGGCGATAAAAGTCCTCGGAGAACAACCGCTCCGACATGCCCAGCGGGTCGGTCATGTCCGCGCAGATCACGTCGAAGGTGCCGGGGTTCTCCTCCATGTAAGCATACGCATCGCGCACGACCAGACGCACGCGCGGGTCGTCCCATGCAGCGGCGAACGCTGGGAAGTGCTCGCGGCACACTTCGACCACGCGGCGGTCAATTTCGCACACGACGACTTCTTCGAGGGAAGGATAGCGCAGCAGTTGCGCAAGCGCGGCGCCGTCGCCCCCGCCGACGATCAGCGCGCGCTTCGGCGCGCCCACCACCAACGCTGGCACGTGCACCATCATCTCGTGGTAACCAGCGTTGTCCAGCTCGGTGAGCTGCAAGTTGCCGTCGAGTAGCAACACGCGCCCGAAGAAGTCCGTCTCGAGCACCTGGATGTGCTGATATTCGCTGCGCTCGTTCACTAAGATGCGCCGCACGCTAAGGCTGGTGCGGAAATACTCGTAGAGGTTCTCGGTGACCCAAATGTTGCCCATTGCGCAGGGATTCTACCGAGCACCGTTTCTTGGGCTGTTACGATCCATGCCCACACATGCCCAAGCGCACCGACATTCACTCCATCCTTGTTATCGGTTCTGGACCCATCGTGATCGGTCAGGCGGGCGAGTTCGACTATTCGGGTACACAAGCGTGCAAAGTGCTACGCCGCGAGGGCTACCGCGTGATCCTCGTGAACTCGAACCCCGCCACCATCATGACCGACCCCGAGTTCGCAGATGCGACCTACATCGAGCCGCTCACCGTCGAGATGCTGGAGAAGATCATCGCGCGTGAGCGTCCCGACGCGCTGTTGCCCACCGTCGGCGCGCAGACAGCGCTGAATCTCGCTGTTGCGCTTGAGGAGTCGGGCGTGCTCGCGCGTTACGGCGTGCAGCTCATCGGCGCCAACACACGCGCGATCCGAATCGCGGAGGATCGCCAGTTGTTTAAAGAGACCATGGAGGCCTATGGGTTGCACTGCCCGCGCAGCACCACCGTCGCTTCCGTTGAGGAGGCATTGGCGTTGTTGGAGCCAGGGCACCCTCTGGGGCTAACCTTCCCTGTGTTGATCCGTCCTTCGTTCACCCTGGGCGGCAGCGGCGGCGGCGTGGCGCATGACCGCGCACAACTGCGTGAGATCTGCGCGCGCGGCTTGCGCGAAAGCCCCGTGCACCAGGTGCTCATCGAGCAAAGCGTGCTCGGCTGGAAAGAGTTTGAGCTGGAGGTGATGCGCGACGCCAACGACAACTTCGTGGTGGTGTGCTCCATCGAGAACCTCGACCCGATGGGTGTGCACACAGGCGATAGCATCACCATCGCCCCGGCGATGACCCTGACCGACAAGGAGTATCAGCGTCTGCGCGATATGGCGAAGATCGTCATGCGCGCGGTGGGGGTGGAGACTGGCGGCAGCAACGTGCAGTTTGCCGTTAACCCCCACACAGGCGAGGCGTTGGTGATCGAGATGAACCCGCGCGTCTCGCGCTCCTCTGCGCTCGCTAGCAAGGCGACTGGTTTCCCCATTGCCAAGATCGCCGCGCTGCTCGCCGTCGGCTACACGCTCGATGAAATCCCCAATGACATCACGCGCAAGACGCCCGCTTCGTTCGAACCATCGTTGGACTATGTGGTGGTGAAGTTCCCGCGCTGGGCGTTCGAGAAGTTCCCAGGCGCCGACTCCACGCTTGGGCCGCAAATGAAGAGCGTGGGCGAAGTGATGGCGATCGGGCGCACGTTCAAAGAGGCGTTGCAGAAAGCCGTGCAAAGCCTAGAGATCGGCAAACACGCCTGCACTGCGAATGTGCGCGCGGTGACGCCCGAGATGCTGCGCACGCCGACTGCAATGCGGCTGTTTTACGCCTTCGATGCGCTGCGCGCTGGCATGCCCGCGGAGGAGGTCGCGCGCCTCACAGGCTACGACCGCTGGTTTGTCGCCCAGTTTGTGGAGATCATCGAGACTGAGCGCGCGCTCGCACAGCACACGCTGGAGACGCTGCCCGCGGACCTGTTGCTGCGCGCCAAACAAGAAGGCTTCAGCGACGCGCGCATCGCCGAATTGACCAGCGCGCCCAACATGCTCGCGGTGCGCCAGAAGCGCAAGGCGCTGGGTATCGTGCCCGCGTTTTACCGCGTGGATACCTGCGCAGCCGAGTTCGAGAGCAGCACGCCTTACCTTTACAGCAACTACGACGGCTTCGACGAGAGCGAGCCGCAGTTCGCGCGTCAAAAGGTGATCATCCTCGGCGGCGGTCCGTACCGCATCGGTCAGGGCATCGAGTTCGACTACTGCTGCGTGCACGCCTGCTTTGCGCTGCGCGACTTGGGGATCGAGACCATCATGATCAACTGCAACCCCGAGACGGTGAGCACCGATTACGACACAGCCGACCGCTTGTACTTTGAGCCGCTCACGTTGGAGCACGTGTTGAACGTGTGGGAGCTGGAGTCGCGGGACGGGCAAGTCTTCGTGCCAGTGCTCGTGCAGTTTGGGGGTCAAACGCCGCTGAACCTTGCGCAAGCGCTGGTGGAATATGGCGTGCCGCTCTGGGGCACCTCGCACGAAGCCATCGCGCTTGCTGAGGACCGTGAGCGCTTTGCGGAGGTGTTGCGCGAGCTGGATATCCCACAGCCCGAGAACGGCACGGCGCGCTCGGTTGAGGAGGCGCTTGCAGTCGCGCATCGCATCGGCTACCCCGTGCTGGTGCGTCCGTCCTATGTGCTCGGCGGGCGCGCAATGGGCATCGTGTATGACGACGAGGACTTGCGCGAGTACATCGCTGAAGCAACCCAGGTTTCCCCTCACGCGCCCGTGTTGATCGATCGTTACCTCGAAGATGCGTTCGAGATTGACGTGGACGCTGTGGCAGATGGCGAGCGCGTGGTGATCGGCGGGATCATGCAACACATCGAAGAGGCAGGTGTGCATAGCGGCGATAGCGCGTGCGTGCTGCCGCCGTTCAAGGTCAGCGAATATCACCTCAGCATCATCCGCGACTACGTGGAGCGCATCGGCTTGCGCTTGGGCGTGCGCGGCTTGGTGAACGTGCAGCTTGCGATCAAAGACGAGGTGGTGTACGTGCTCGAGGTGAACCCGCGCGCTAGCCGCACCGTGCCCTTCGTCAGCAAGGCGACAGGTGTGCCGTTGGCGAAGATCGCCGCGCGTATCGCCGCAGGGCAAACCCTCGCCGAGATCGGCTTCTTGCAAGAGCCAAAGCTCGATGGCTTTTTCGTCAAAGAAGTCGTGCTGCCGTTCAACAAGTTCCCCGGCGCGTTTGTGCGCCTGGGGCCTGAGATGCGCAGCACCGGCGAGGTGATGGGACATGCCTCGACGTTCGGGCACGCCTTCGCCAAGGCAGAGATCGCTGCAGGCAACGCGCTGCCGCTCAGCGGGCGTGTGTTGATCAGCGTCAACGACTTCGACAAGGGCGCGGTCACCAAGATCGCGCGCGATCTGCGCCAGCTCGGCTTTGAGATCCTCGCCACGCGCGGCACGGCGGAGTGGCTCAACCGCGTCGGTGTGCCCGCGCGCGCTGTGAACAAAGCCAGCGAGGGCACGCCCAACGTGCTCGACCTGATCGCGGCTGGCGAAATCCACATGGTGATCAGCACGCCGCTTGGGCGCCGTGCCTACACCGATGGGCAGGCTGTGCGCGCCGCCGCTATCCAACACAAAGTGCCACTCATCACCACGCTGAGCGCCGCTGCTGCTGCGGTGCAAGCCATTCGCGCGCTACAAACGAAAGCGCTGAAGGTGCGCAGCTTGCAAGAGCATCACGCCCTCAATCGCGCCTCGGCGTCGCCTTCCCCTGTGTTGGCGCAACATTAACTTTCTTGGCTACACTCCAAGGTATGGTTGAAAAACGCTTTCCCATTCTGCGCATCCTCGCCGTGTTGTTCAAGATCGCCGGCGTGCTCGTGGGCGTGTTTGCGGTGATTGGCGCTTTGGGCGCTTGCTTGGCAGGCACGCTCACTGGGGGCATGATGGGTGGCTTCGGCAATGGATTTGGCTTTGGGGATGCTAGTGTTGGCGTGTTGGGTGGGCTTCTGCTCGGGCTGAACGTCTTGCTGGTAGGTGGGTTCTTCGCACTGGTGTTGCTTGCCTCGGGGGAACAAATAGACGTGTTGATCGCGCTTGAGGAAAACACGCGCGTCGTGCGTATGATGATGGAGGAACAAAAGCGCGCAGCACAGCCGCTCAGCGCGCCGCCCGCTCAAGGCTTCACACCTTCCATCACGCCGCGCCCAGCGCCTACGACGCCGCCCACCATCACACCGCCCTCACCAACGCCTTGAGCGCAAGCACAGCGCCCTTACAATCAGCGCGTGTTCTCTGAGCGCCACCTGGAAACGCTCGAGCTGCCGAAGATCCGCGAGCAGCTTGTAAAGCATTGTGCCTTCTCGGCGAGCATCGCTTTGGCGCGGCAATTGCGCCCGAGCGCCGACCCCGATGTAGTACGTCGGCAGCTCGCCGAGACGCGCGAGGCGCGTCAGGCGCTGGAGCGCCTCGGGCAACTGAGCGTAGGCGGCGCGCGCGATGTGCGCGAAGCAGTACGGCTCGCTGCGCGCGGTGGCACGCTCGACGCGCCGACCTTGCTCGCGATCCGCGACACGCTCGAAAGCGGGCGCGCCGTGCAGCGCGCGCTGGCGCGCATGGACGCGATCTATCCACACCTCGTGGCGCTTGCGCGTCCCATCGCGCCGTGTCGGGCCCTCGTTGATGCAATCTCGCGCGCGCTCGACGACGACGGCAACGTGCGCGATGAAGCCTCGCCGCAGCTTGCGGAGATTCGCCGTGAGCTGCGCCTGGCGCACGACCGGCTGCTCGCTCGCCTTCAGCGCATGATCGCCGACCCAGCGCTCGCGGGCTTCCTGCAAGAAGCGCTGATCACGCAGCGCGGCGGTCGTTACGTGCTCCCCATCAAAGCTGATTTCAAAGGGCGCATCCCAGGCATCGTGCACGACCAAAGCGCAAGCGGTCAAACGTTGTTCATCGAGCCGCTCAATGTGGTGGAGCTGAACAACCATTGGCGCGAACTGCAACTCGCGGAAGAGCGTGAGGTGCAGCGCGTGCTTGCAACGTTATCAGCGCACGTCGGCGCGGAGGCAGAGGCGATCACGCGCACCGTCGAAGCGCTCGCCTACTTCGACCTTGTGCTTGCTAAGGCGCGCTACGCAGAGGCGCTTAACGCAGTTGAGCCAACGCTCGTTGAGACGCCTGCGCTGCCACGCTTGCATCAGGCGCGGCATCCCTTGCTCAACCCGCAGACTGCCGTGCCGATAGACGTACTGCCCGAGCCACACGTGCACGCGCTTGTGATCACCGGACCGAACACAGGCGGCAAGACAGTTGCGCTCAAAACCATCGGCTTGTTAGCGCTTATGGCGCAGTGTGGCTTGCATCTGCCCTGCGCGCGCGCTGAGTTGCCGATCTACACCGCCATTTACGCCGACATCGGCGATGAGCAATCCATCGAGCAGAATCTCTCCACCTTCAGCGCGCATATGACCAACCTGTGCAGCTTTATCGAGCAAACAGATGCGCACGCGCTGGTGTTGCTCGACGAGCTGGGCGCGGGCACCGATCCCGCTGAAGGCGCAGCGCTGGCGCGCGCTTTGCTCGAGTACTTGCTTGCGCGCGGCGCCTGGTGCGTGGTTGCCACGCACTATCCTGAGCTGAAGGCGTGGGCTGCGCTTACGCCAGGCGCGGTCAACGCCAACGTCGCCTTCGACGCAGAGACGCTGCGCCCGCTTTACGAGCTGCACATCGGCTTGCCGGGGCGCTCCAACGCATTTGCCATTGCGCAGCGCCTCGGGCTGCCGACGCCGATCTTGGAGGCGGCGCGCGCGTACCTCGACCAAAACTTAGCGCGCAGCGAGGACTTGTTAGCTGCAATCGCGCAGCTACACCAGCAAGCGGAACAAGCCTTGGCGCGCGCGCGCCAAGCCCAGCGCGAAGCCGAGCAGGATCGCGATCGCCTGCGCGCGCGCCTCAACGCCTTGGAGCAGGAGCGCGCGCAGATCCTTGAGCAGGCACGCCAAGAGGCGCTGCGCGAGACGGCGCACTTGCGCGCTGAGGTGCGCCGCTTGCGCGCACAACTTGTTGCCCTGGGCGCTTCGCTCGAACCCTTGCGCGCGATCGAGCGCGAAGCTGATCAACTCCACGCGCAGGCGCAACACGCTGCTGCGCCGCCGCCTGCCGCTCGTTCTGCCGTGCCAAGCCTGCGCCCCGGCGCCGTGGTGCATGTGCGCTCGCTAAACACGCAGGGCGAGGTGATCGCGCTCAGCAATGGCGAAGCAGAGGTGCAGATTGGCCGTGCCCGCACGCGCGTCAAGCTCAGCGATCTGGAGCTCCTGAACACACCCCGCGCCAATTTGTCCCCTCAGACTAGCGAAACGATCCAGCTTCCCCCTCCGCCACCGCCAAAACTAGAGCTAGACTTGCGCGGCATGACTGTTGACGAGGGCGTCGCGCACGTGGAGCGCTACCTCGACCGCGCCATGCGCGCTGGTTTGCCCTTCGTTCGGCTGATCCACGGCAAGGGCACTGGCGCGCTCCGACGCGCCATTCGCGAAATGCTCAAAGCGAACCCGCTTGTGCGCGCTTTTGAAAGTGGTGGCGAAGCGGAAGGCGGCGATGGCGTGACCATCGTTTACCTCAACGATGAGCGCTAGACGAGCCTGTCGTTGAACACAACGACGGGCGCTGATAACGCACGTTTCGATCCAACGGAAGCGCAGAGCAATCCGCTGAGCTGAGCATGCGCCTGACGGTAGATCAGGTCGCACATGAGTTTGACGGGGAAGTTGAGCAGGCTGTGATAGCGTATAGGCTTGATCCGATCAATAATCA
>JAUQQA010000009.1:63818-67572 GCA_030550095.1 Chloroflexota bacterium
TCCGATCAATAATCAATAACGATCGCCCTAGCTAGGGCAGGCCGATATAAAACGGATTGTCCGCTAGCGGTGGTGGAAGCTTTCTTCGCGCGCTTCAGCTCCGACACCGCAAACGTAGCCGAAGGTGGCTTTCCTGGGCTAAGAACTGATGTTGACTGGCATCGCCTTGATGAGCGATCTTCCACGCAATGGTTGCCGATGGATCACCCGCGCCAACATTGGAGTTCAAGATGTTCGGCGCGCCACGCCTACGCACTGGTGCGGCAGAGGCACACTTTCGCCGCCGCCAACCGCTAGCTATCCTGTCCGTGTTAGCGCTGCACGACAGGCCGGTCACCCGCGACGAACTGTGCTACTTGTTTTGGTCGGATGCTCCACAGGAGGTCTCGCGCCAACGCCTACGCCGCTCGCTCTCCGAGCTGCGCCAAGCCCTAGGGCCGCTAGCACACCAGCTCATTGATGAGCTAGGCACGACTGGTAGGCTGGTGCGCATCAACCCTCAGACCTGCCGTGTTGACGCGCGCGACTTTCTGGAGCTTACGAGCCGCGCACGCCGCTCGCCCGATCCAGACGGCCTGCGTGCTGCAGAACAAGCCGTTAGCATTAGCAATGAGCCGCTGCTGAACGGCCTGGAGCTAGATGACGCGCCGGAGTTCGAGCATTGGCTGCGCCAGCAGCGCGAGCATTTCCAACACCTGCGGCTGGATGCGTTGCGTCGCATGGTGCGGGGATACGCCAAGATGCAAGACTACGCGCGCGCCATCGCCACTGTCGAGCAGGCGCTTGCTCTCGACGCGCTCTCTGAAGATCTGCATCGCCAAGCGATCTGGTTGTACGCTGCCAGTGGACGGCGCAGCGACGCCGTCCGCCAGTTCGCATGGTGCGCCAGCCTGCTCGAGCGCGAGCTGGCCATTGAACCGGATGATCTCACCCGCGCTGTGTATCAGGCCGTACTCGAAGGGCGAATCGCGCAGGCGCAGGCGCTGGCCTTTCGCGCGGACTTGGAGCACGCGCTCGACGCGGCAGCGTGGGTCGTGTCGCTCTCTGCTGAGGAGGCATCACCCAAACCACAGCCGGAATGGCTGCGCTTGGAGACGATCGCGCCGCGCACGCTAGAGACCGAGGCAGCGCTCGCACATGACGTCCTCGAAAGAGTGCGCGGCAGGGGTGGCATCCTGTGGGTCAGTGGACCGGCTGGCGTCGGCAAGAACGCACTCGTCGCGCGCGCGCTGGAGGCGGCGCAGCAACTTCAGCCCGGGCTGCGCGCCTGGTCGGTGAGTGCGCGCGGCAGAGATCATGACGCACCTTTCGGGTTGATCCGGCTGTTGCTCGATACTGCCCTGCGCGAGCGATTGGTGGCAGCATCCACAGACGCCGCGCCCGAAGCGCCCCAGGCCGACTTGTGGATGAGCGAGGCCGTGCGCCTGCTGCCGGAGCTGCGCGCCGCTTTCCTATATCTGCCTCCTCCCGACGCTCGCCATCTCCACGAAGACGCTGCGCCTGCCATCCTGTCACGACGATTGTTCCAGGCGCTGCCGCGTGCGCTGGCGTCGCTGGCCGGAAGTCAACCTACGGTCATGGTGCTAAACGACCTGGACGCCGCTGATCCTGCGTCGGTTGAGGCCGTCGGCTGGCTGGCGCGCAAGCTGGCCGCTGCCCCTATAGCAATCGTCGTCACGTGCCGGGATACGCCACACCCGCCGGTGTGCACGCTTATGCGCGACCTTCAGGCTGCCCATCTCTTGCATACGTTCGATTTACCCGGCCTCGACCGCGTCGCAGTGGATCGGCTGGTGGCACGATGGAATCTCGCCCCCGCGCTGGCTGAGGTGATTTGGGCGCAAACCCACGGCGCACCGCGCGCCGTGCTGGAAATGCTGCGCGCCGGCCTCGCACTCAACGCCGCCGGCAAAACCGACCTGCCGAAATCCTTGCGCGAAGCGATTCAGATCAACCTGACTACCCTCGACCCGGTCAGCCGGCAGGTGCTGGAGGCTGCCGCGGTGCTCAACGGCGGCGACACCGCATACTGGCTACAGCTCGTCAGCGGCTGCAGCGCGGAGGAGGTCGAACGCGCCTGTGACGCGCTGATCCAGCGCGAATGGTTTGCGCCCGTCGGCGATCGCTACATCATGACGTCTCCAGAAGTTCAGCAGGTGGTGCTGGATAGGCTCTCGCCTGCGCGTCGCCAACGTCTGCACCGGCAGGCAGCAATGCTGCTGCGCCAGCACGACGCCGAGCCGCATCTCGTCGCCCATCATCTGGAGGCCGCCGGCCAGCCCAACCCGGCGGCGACGATGTGGCTACAGGCTGCCCGCCGCGCCCGTGAGATCTACGCCTACAATGCAGCGCTGCACGCCGTCCGGCGCGGCCTGGCCCTGGCGCGGGATGCACAGCTTCAGTTCGACCTGCTGTGCGAACAGGAGCAGGCGCTGCACGAGAGCGGTCGGCGCGAGCAACAAGCGAATGCGCTGGCCGGCCTACAGGAACTCGCCAACGCAACGCCTGGGCATCCCGAATGGCAGGCCGAGGCGCATTACCGGCGCGGGCGTTATGCGCTGACGCGCAACGACTGGGACGAGGCCATAGACGCCCTGCAGCGCGCCGCCGCATGCACCCTCTGCAATGATGACCGAGTGCTGATCGCGCTTGGGCGCGCGCTGGCGCAGCGCCAGCGCTGGCCAGAGGCAGAATCAGCCCTCCAGCGTGCGCTCACGCTGGCCCAAGACCAGAACGACTCGTATGCACAGGCGCAGGTGTGGCTGTCGCACGCCGAGATTGAGCAAGGGCGCGAGCGCTACGACGCCGCCGAGGCCGCGCTCGAACGGGCAATCGCAGCCGCTGGTCCGCGCTCGTCGCTGCTGCCGCAGATCATGCTGACGCGCGGCAACCTGACCTCCGCTCGCAACGACTTCGCCGCCGCACTGACCTACGGACAAGAGGCACAACGGCTATTCGCCCAGCGCGGCGCGCCGGACGCCGAGGCTGCCGCTCAGGTGCTGATCGCGCGCATGTGCGCCCGATTGGGACGACTGAGCGAAGCGCTGGAGGCGTATCAGGCAGCCTACGCCGGTTATGCCGCGCTTGACCTGCGCCAGGGTATGGCGGCCGCGCGCGTCAACGCCAGCACGCTCGCCCTGCGCATGGGCGACTTCATCCATGGCATTGTCCTGGCGCGCGAGGCCTACGGTCTGTTCCAGGCTATCCAGGATGCGCGCGGGCTGTGCGTGGCCGCCAGCAACCTGGGCGCGGCCTACGTCTGGCTAGGCGAAGGTGCGACCGGCGAGCCATGGTTGCGCGAATCCTACGAACGCGCCGTGGCGCTAAACCTGCCAGCGCAGCAGGCAGCCGCGCTCGCCAATCTGGGCGCAGCGCTGCTCCAGCAAGGCCACCTGGACGAAGCGCGCGCACGCATGGAGCAGGGCCTAGCCCTGCGCGCCGCTCAGGGTCACCTCGACACCAGCATTGACCGCGCCTTCCTCGCCATCGCCTGCCTGCGCCTGGGCGACCTGGCGGCAGCCGATGCCTACAGCGCGCAGGCGCTTGCCGATCTGGAGCGTATGCCCCAGGTAGAGAATCCCCAGCAAGTCTGGTTCGCCCGCGCGCAGGTGCTGCGGACGTTGGGACGAGCCGCCGAGTCTCGCGCCGCTCTGGAACACGCCGTCGCCCACCTCCAACGGACCGAAGCGGCTCTGCCCGACTTCCAGCGCGAACGCTATCGGTCTGCCTTCGCCTTCAACCGCGCCATCCTGCG
>JAUQQA010000010.1 GCA_030550095.1 Chloroflexota bacterium
TGCCAGCGCGCACATCGAAGCCGAACGCGTCGCCATGCGCGCGGTTGGCTTCGCGTGCGGCGTGCACGCCGGCGCGCGCGTCGAGTCCAGCGTTGGCGAGGAGCACGCGCATGGGGGCTTCGAGACCACGCACGACGCAGCGCATCCCCCAACTCAGGTCGTCATGTGCGCGCGCGGGCAGCGCAAGGCTTGCCTTGAGCAAGGCGGCGCCACCGCCCGCGACGACGCCGCTGCGCAGCGCGAGTTGTGCAGCGCGCGCCAGCCGCGCCGCCGCGTCGCGGCGTGCCTCTTGGGCGCGCTGCGTCGGCCCGCCGATGCGCAAGATGCCCATGCTGCCGCTCAGTTGCCCGAGGCGGCGCAGCAGGTCGTCGAAGGTGCTCGAGTCGGTGGTGGTCTCCAGCTGCTTGCGGATGCCAGCGATGGTCTGGCGCAGGCGGTGTGGGTCGCGCTTGCCAGCGATGATGCCGAATTGCTTTGCGTTAGCCCACACGCGCCTTGCCTCGCCGACGCTCTCGCGCGTGAGCTGCTGCGCGAGAGACATGCGCTCGGCGAAGAGCACGCGCCCGCCTGTCAGCAGGGCGATGTCGTGGAGCGCTGCTGCGCGCTTGTCGCCGCCGTAGGGCGTCTTGATCGGCAACGGGTGGAACAAGCCGCGCAGCTTGGCTTGCAGCAAGAGATTGCGCGCTTCGTCTGTGAGGTCGCTGGCGATGATCGCGGCGGAGCGGTATCCCATCGCCTCAAGCGCTTGCAGCAAGGTGAGCGTGTTCTCCGCTGTGTCGAGCAAGTCATCGAACACGACCACGGCTGCGTTCTGCAGGCGCGCTACGCGGTCGGTGGGATCAGCGGTGAAGCCGCTGCTCAGCCAGGGCGCATCCCACAGCGCGCCCTCGAGGAACTCGTAGTCAATGCGGTTGGCTTCGTTGTTGTAAATGTTGATGTAGGCGTCGTCGCCGAGCACGTAGATCAGCTCGGCGAGCGCTCGGCGCAATTCATCGTCGGGTGTTGCGGCGGCGAGCAGCCCTTCGAGCCACGTGCGGCGCTGAGGCCCAAGCGGCGGGTGGATCACCTGTGCGCGGAGCGCAGCGAGCGCTTGTTGCACGCCTTGCTCGATGCCGTGGCGCACAATCGCCGGCGAAGTCCCGGCTGTGATCGCGCGCAGCCCTTCGTGGACCATCGCCTGTGCCATGACTGCCATGGTTGCGGCGCCGTCGCCACACAGCTCGTGCATGCGCCACAACGCATGACGCAGCATCATCGCGCCCACGTCGGCAGTTGGGTGGGGCAGTTCGATCAGGCGACGCCCGATGTAGGCAGCATGGTCGAGCACCTCTGGCGTGCGGTCGCGCGTCAAGCCCTCGATGAGCACGGTGCGCGCCAACGGTCCTAACGTTGGCTTGACCAGCTCGGCGAGCGCGTCGAACCCCTTGAGCAGCGCGTCTCGCTCGAACACGACGGCGGGGCGTCGCACGGACGGCGGTCGGCGGTTGGGCATGGCGAGGAAGTATAAGCAGCGCTGGGGCAGGGTCAAATGTCACGCGGGTCGTCAGTCATCATCACTAGCCGCGGCTGAAAGCGGGCGATCACGTCCACCAAGTCAGCTTGCGCGGCGATCACCGCGTCAATGTCTTTGTAGGCTTGCGGCGATTCGTCCAAGCCGCCGCCGAGCAGCTTCACGCCGCGCTCTTTGAGGTATTCGTTCCGCATCTTTGCGGTGAGCGTGCGGAACGCCTCGTTGCGGCTGAGGCGGCGCCCTGCGCCATGCGAGGCGCTGTTGAGCGATAGCGGATTGCCCTTGCCGCGCACCACGTAGCCCGGATCGCCCATCGTGCCTGGGATCACGCCGAGCACGCCTGCGTGAGCAGGGGTGGCGCCCTTGCGATGCACGAACACCTCGCGCCCATCGGGCAAGCGCTCGCGCCAGGCGAAGTTGTGATGGTTCTCCACGCTTGCGATCACGTCTAAACCGGCTGCGCGCGCGATCTGGTTGTGGATCACGCGATGGTTGGCTGCTGCGAAGCGCCCAGCGAGGTTCATCGCCAGCCAATACTCTTGCCCTGGCTCGCTTTCAATGTCTAACCAAGCCAAGTGGGCAAGCTCTTTCGGCAATTCTGGGTGCAGGCTGCGCGCAAGCTTGCTGTAGTAATCGGCGATTTGGTAGCCGACGCCGCGGCTGCCGCTGTGCGAGAGCAGCGCGAGATAGCGCCCTGGCTGCAAACCCAGCTTCGGGTCATACGTGAATACCTCCAGCTCGCCGAATTCGACAAAATGGTTGCCGCTGCCTGAGGTGCCGAGTTGAGGCACAGCTTTGGTCGTGTAAAGCTCGCGCAGCAACTTGGTCGCTTTCCAGTCGGGATCGTCGAGGATGGGGTCTTTGCGCGGTGGGTGCCACTCCGCGCCTGCGCCAAAGCGCGTGTTCTCACGCAGCACCTTCTCAAAGCGCGCCTCTTGCTTTTTGAGCAACTCGGGCGGCGCATCGAAGACGCTCAGGCGCATGCGACAGGCGATGTCCACACCGACGGCATAGGGGATCACCGCGCCCTCGGTGGCGAGCACGCCCCCGATCGGCAAGCCGTAGCCCACGTGGGCATCGGGCATGAGCGCGCCCGCCACGCTGACCGGCAAACGCATGGCGTTGTCCATCTGCTGTCGCGAGGCGTCATCAATGAATTCCTCGCCCCATACCGCGTAGGGCAAGGGACGCTCGCGGATTTCAGCTCCTTTTGGCATGGGCTAACTACTGTAGCAGAGTTTTGGAGCGGCTCGGGTAGGCGGCTCGCAGGCAAACAAGCGCAATCTCGCACGCTACAATCTGAAGTGAGAATGAACCCAGCTCAAGCGCCAAACTTCCCGCTGTTCATGGCGAGCATCGTTGCGGTTGCGTTGCTGGTCTCGGCGGGGGCGCTCGTGGTGTTCACGCCTGCGATCCGAGTGGTGCTGAGCCGCCTTGTGCCCGAAGAGGCGAGCAAAGCGTGGCTGCGTTATCTGCAATTTGCGGTGCTGGTGGTGGGCTTGGCGTCGGGCGCAGGCTACTTCTCGCTTAGCACATACCTCAGCCCCATCTACACTGATCCCAACAACCCGCCGCTCCTGCCGCAAATCACGCCGGAGCGCTGGGCGCTAGAGGTCTATCGCGCCGCGCTCGATGCGCTGGTGGGCATTGCCTGGGCGCTGCTAGCGTTCTTTCTCATCGCGTTGATCGCCTACGTGATCGTGCGGCTCGTCGAAAACCGCCGCAGCTCAGTTGCATAGGCGCGGTGCATTGGATCAAGTTTTGCTGCAAGATTAACTGCGCTCTAACGCGCGCTCGAAGCCTCCTCTAACACGCGCTCCCTACGATGCAAAGCGAACAATCAAAAAGCAAGGAGCAAGACATGGTTAACGGAGGTGAGAGTATGGCGAACCTGGTGCGTCGGACCTGGGATCCTGCGGGTGAGATGCTCGCATTGAGCGAGGCGATGGATCAGCTGCTGCGCAATGCCTTCATCCGCCCGAGCCGTTGGCTCTTCGAGGAGTTCGGTGCGGAGGTCCCACCGATGGACGTGGTGGAGACGCCCGAAGCTTTCATGGTGAAGGCGGCGTTGCCGGGTTGGAAGCCTGAGGACGTGGAAGTGACCATCGAAAACGGTCAGCTCACCATCAAGGGTGAGTGGAAGCAGGAGAGCGAGACGAAGGATGAGAAGGCGCAGTGGCATCGCCGCGAGATCCGCCACAGCTCCTTCGTGCGCAGCTTCTTGCTGCCCACAGAGGTAGAGGCGGAGAAGGCGAAGGCGCAGTTCGAGAACGGCGTGCTCACGTTGACCATCCCGAAGTCCGAGGTTGTCAAGCCGAAGCAGATCAAGATCGAGGTCAAGTGAGCGACGCTCGCTATCCTTGCAGGGAGAGAGGCGTTACCAAGCGTAACGCCTCTCTTTTTGCTTTGCTACGCGGCAAGCGTGAGCGAAACAACCGTAAGCGCTGCTAAAAGCCAAAGATGCGGGTGACGCAACGGCGAAAGCAGCATCTGCGGCAGCCAAATCAGGCCTAGCCCAAACGCGCCGATGGGTTGGCGCGTCAGCAAAAGCGCGCCCAGCATCACTGCGTAGCCGCCATCGCGCCACAGCGGAGCGCTCAGTGTCGTGCCGGCGCTTGCAAAGCTTAGCCCGAGCGCCATCACCGTAAGCGCGAGATCGGGCGCATTGAAGAGGCTGAAGCCGAGCAAAAACGGCAGCCCAAGCCGCACCAGACCTCGCCCAAGCAGGACGAGGGACTGAGCCAGGTTGGTGAGCACAACGAGCTGCGCCACAAGCATCACGCCAAGCGTGAGCGCTAGCGCGTAGCTGCCGAGGGCGACGCTCAAAACAACCCCGCTGATGAGTCCTAGCGCCAACGCAGAGAGCCTAAAGCGCTCATGAGGGATGAGCCACGCTTGCCACCAACTGATCCATGCCTCCAACCAAGCGATGCTGCGGGCAGCAGGCGCCTCTGGCAAGGTGTAGGGCAGGCGCGGCAACGCGCGCCGATGCGACCATGTGCGCCAACTGCGCAGCGCTGCGCGCCAATCCATTTCGGTCAGGCTCGACCAAGCAGCCTGCCACGCTAGCACCAACAACGCCGCCAGCCCGAGCTGAACGAGCGCACCTTCAGGCAGCGTGAGCCGTAACCCCGCCGTTGCACCGCCCAGGAGCGCTGCGCACCCCCACAGCATTGCATCGGCGCGAAGCAAGGCGGCGCTTGTTTCCATCGGAGCAGGCGCGTGCTGTGCCTGAGCGCTCATGGAGCTGGGGCGATCTTGCCGGTCTTGAGGTACGCGATCGCTGCTTCGAGCTGCGCGTCTTTCCCTGCGCGTTCGTCCTCGGGTGTGTTCACCACCACGAAATCGGGCTGGATGCCCTCGTTGTGGATTTGGCGCTCGTTGGGTGTGTACCAGCGCTCGATGGTGATGCGTAGTTGCGCGCCGTTGGCGAGCGTCTGCGGTGATTGCACCGAACCTTTGCCGAATGTGCGCTCGCCGATCAGCACGCCGCGCTTGCGGTCTTGAATGGCGCCAGCGATGATCTCCGCAGCGCTCGCTGAGCCGCCGTTGACCAACACCGCCAGCGGAATGTCTTGCGCGATCCCCTGATTGGTGGTGCGGGTGACCTTCTTGTTGTTGCGGTAATCGCGCTCGATCACCAACACGCCGCTGTCCAAGAACAAGTCGCCGACCTCGCGCGCTTGGCTGAGCAAGCCGCCAGGGTTATCGCGCAGGTCGAGGATCAAGCCTTTGGGCTTTTGCGCCAGCAGACGTTGGAGTTCGCGCTCTAGTTGGCGGCTAGCCTGTTGGCTGAAGTCGAACAAGCGCACGTAAGCGATGGCGCCGTCGCCCACCATGCGGCTTTCAACCAAGGGGATCACGATGCGCGCGCGCACGATGGAGACGTCGAAAGGACGCGGATTGTCTGCGCGGCGAATGGTGAGGCGCACGGGTGTGCCCTTTGGACCGCGCACCATCGCCGCCACTTCAGTGGTGTTCAGCCCCACCACGCTCTGCCCATCTACTGCCTCGATGATGTCGCCAGGGAGCAAGCCGGCTTTCTCGGCGGGCGTGCCAGGCAGCGTGCGCACGATCTGGATGCTGCCGCCGGGCGTTTGCTTAAGCGTGGCGCCGATGCCTTCGAACTCGCCGCTCATGTCCTCGTTCAGGATTTTGGCGAAGCGCGGCTCGATGTATTGCGTGTAGGGGTCGCCAAGTGCGTTCACCATGCCGCGGATTGCGCCATCGGTGAGCGCTTCGCGCGAGGGCAGCTCGCCATACCACTGCTCGCGCAAACGGCGCAACACGTCGTTGATCAGCGCGTAATCAAGCGGCTCTTCCGCACGCGCGTCGGCTGTGCTTGCAGCGGTGCTGAGGGTGGCAAGCTCGAACGGCAGCGCGCCGAAGCTAAACGCGCCTGGGCGCGCAAGCACGGCGCCGACCGTCATGCCGAGCACGAAGATGATCGCGCCCGTGAACATGCCGATCAGCCCAAGCGCCACTTGGCGGAGCGTAGAAGCGGAACGCGGCTGCGGTTTATTCTCAAGCATATCTTGCGTGGTCATTTTCTACCTCAAAGCGTTGTGGTGCGCCTCTGGTGTAGGTTGGAGGCGCGCTATGAGCGTTTGGAGCGCGGCTTGAAGTTGCTGCTCGGGGTCGCCTGCGGCGAGCACGTCTGGCATCAGCCCTTTGCCGTCGATCTGCATGCGCTGAGGGGTGAGCCAATGCGCAGCGGTGAGGCGCACCGCAGAACCATCGCGCAGCTCGAAGACGAATTGCACCGAGCCTTTGCCAAGCGTCTTCTGACCAACAAGCACGCCGCGTTGGTGTTCGCGCAGGGCAGCGGCGAGCACTTCCGCAGCACTGGCCGTGTTTTCGTTGACGAGCACCACCATCGGTTGGGTGAGCAGCGCAGGCGCGCGTGCTTGGGTTCGGTGTGCGATCTCCTGCCCACGACGAACTTCGTATGCCACGACGCGATCGCGCAAGAAAAAGCTCGCGCTCTCAACAGCAGCGGCGAGCAACCCGCCGCTGTTGTCGCGCAGGTCCAGCACGTAGCCGCGCACATTGGCTTGGTCGAGCGCGCGCAAGGCGGCTTCGAGCTGAGTTGCAGTGCGTTCGTTGAAGCTGCGGATGGCGATGTAGCCCACTGGGAGCGCCGTGCCTGCCAACGTTGTGGTGAGTATGCGCTGCTCGACGGAGGGCAGCTCGATATGCGCGCGCGTTAAGGTGAACGTGAGGCGTTGCTCGCCGCGCAACACTTCAATGACCACGCGCGTGCCTACCTCGCCGCGCAGGCGCATGGCGTCCTCGATGCGAGCGGGGAAGGGGAGCGGCTCGCCGTCAATGGCAAGCAAGATGTCGCCTTCGCGCACGCCGGCGCGCGCGGCGGGACCGTCGGGTGTGGGTGAGAGCACGATCCGCCCCTCGGGTGTGCGCTGCAAGCGCACGCCGATCCCGCCGAACGTGCCGCGCATGTGGTCGCGCTCGATGGCGCGCGGAGCGGGCTCGATGAAAACCGTGTAAGGATCGTTGAGCGTGCTCAGCGCGCCGCGGATCGCGCCATATTCGCGCGTGGTGGCGTCGGGCACTTCGCCGACGAAGTGCGCCTCGACCAGCGCCCAGGCTTCATCGAGCAGCGCGTGGTGATTGCCAGCGCCGTAAATGCGCATGATGCGCTGCTCCACGGGCGCAGTCATCATGCGCAGCGCATAGCCTCCTGCGAGCAAGAGGGCGCTCCACATTACAAGGCCAAGCAGGAACCCCGCCTTTGCTGTGCGATTCATCCATGCGCAACTATACGAAAGCGCTGCCCACGCGGAGCTTGCATTTGCCAATGGCTCAGCTTGCAGCTACATGGGCTTGGGCGCCGACCATCACACGCTGCACAGCGCGCAAGAGTTGCCCGCTTTCGTCATCGCCTGAGATAGTCAATTGGCTCGAGGCGAGGTAAAGGCGTTCGCTACAGCGAAACGCAAGTCCGCCCACCACGCGCGCGAGCATCTCACGGCTGGCGTGCAGCTCGTCGGCGTCTGTCCAGGGGGTGCCTTGCCAACGGCGCGAGAGCACATACGGGTGCGTGAGCGGCTGGTAGAGGCGTTCGTGCCAGGCGGTGCTGTTCACGTCCAACCAAAACTGCACGCGCGCGCGGAAGTCGTTGGTGAGGAAGGCGTAAGCTGGCGCAAACAGCACGGCGTTTGGGTCGGGGCGCGGATCGATCTGCCACGCAATGCGCTCAGGTGCATACTGTGCCGCAAGCACGCCTTGCGTGAGCACGCGAGTGTACTCACGCCCCGCCTCTTCGTCAGTGAGCAGCCCGGCTTCGACAAGCGCTTCGCGGAAGAGGCGCGCGTTGCGGATAAGCTGATCGCAGACCAATGCGCTGCTGCGATCCGCCGCCAGCCCAAAGCCGCTTTGCGAGAGCACCTCGGTGAACAGGTGTTGCCAGAAGACGTCCAACGGGCCGCGCGGTGTTTCGCGCCAGTGCAACAACCATTGACGGAGCTGCTCGTAGCGTTCGCGATGCACCATGCCCACCCGTAGCCAAAGCTTCTGGTCCTCAATGGTGGGCAAGCGGGCGACATCGGCGCGTTGGAGCGCCTCGGCGAGGAGATGGGCGCGCACAAGGTCGAGATCAGCGAGGCTTATGGCGAGCGCGCGCGCTAGCTCAGCGCTGCCAGGCACCTGCTGCCATGCAGGGTGTGCAAGGCGAGCCCACGTGAGGAACGCGCGCACCACGGGATGGTCGTGTAAAGGGCGCGAGGGGCGCAACGCGTGCACGTGGATCCCCGCCGGGCGCAGGCGCTCTTCCAGCTCAAAGCGCAACACGTCCTCGGCGAAAGGCGCAAGCACGGCGATCGCGCTGGGCGGCGTGCCGTTGGCGACCTCGTCGCGGATCGCTTGGGCAACGGTGTTCACCATCTGCACCCAATACTTGCCGCCCTCGAGCACAATCACGCTGGGGTGAGCTTGCGGCGAGGGGCGCGCGTAGGGATCGCGCACCTGCTGCATCAGCGCGACGGCGAACCGCGCTGGGCTATCGGGCGCATTGGGTGCAAGGCGCGCGTCTGGCCACTCGCGCAGGGTGCACTGCGCGCGCAGCCTGCGTGCAGAGTCCACATCGGCGCCGAGGAAGAGCCGATAGCCGCCTGGGTCGTCCTCGACGAGATACGCAGCGTCGCACGTTTGCAACAGCAGCCTAAGGAAGTCGTGCAGCACGGGGGGGCCTTCCTCGATGTTGTCCGCGAGCACGTAGCGGAAACGCGCTGCGATGAATTGCTGGTAAGCGGGGGTGCTCAGCAGGTGCTGAGCAAACACGGAGAGCGTGAGCGAGAAATCCAGCAGCGTGTGCGCCAAGCAGTAGTTGCGAAACGCCTGCGCGAGGGCTTGCACGCGCTGGAACAACGGCGTGCGCAGCTCTTTGCCGCTCCACGCCATGCTCAGGCGTTGCGCCACTTCGTCAAGCGCAAACCCCGCGACGGCTGCTTTGTTGAGCGCGTCGAGGATCTGGCTGAGCACGCGCGCGCGCGGCAGGCGCAGTGTGTCGAACTCCGCAAGGTGCGGCTGCGCCAATCGGCTGAGCACATACTGCGCCACCTCGACGTTGATGAACGTCGGCTCGCGCCACGGCTGAGGAAAGCCCGCCGACTCAGCAATGAGTGGGAAGAACAGCGCCACGTGTCGGCGCGCGAGCGCGTACACCGTGCCGATGAAAGGTTGACCGCGCGTCGGCCCACGCAGCGACGCCAATGCCTGCTCGAAGCGCCAAGCAGCCGAAGCCTGCGGCACCAGCACGGCGATACGATCGGGGCGCACGCCCGACGCGATCAACTCTGTCAATCGGCGCGCGAGCGCGGTGGACTTCCCTACACCTGGCGCGCCAACCCAGTACTCTCGGACACCCATCGCTGATAAAGCATAAAGCGGCTGGACGTTGCCAGCCGCTGCGCTTGCCCGTTTCCCAGCGAAAGAACGCTCACGCGTTCTGGATGCGCATCACTTTGAGCTTGCGCTCGCCGCTGGGCACTTGCACCGTGACCACTTCGTTCACCTTGTGCCCGAGGAGGGCGCGACCGATGGGCGACTCATAGCTGATGCGCCCTTGTGCTGGATCCGCTTCTGCGGAGCCAACGATGACGTAATCTTCTTTCTCGCCAGTCTCCAGGTCCTTCAGCGTCACCTTGCTGCCCATGCGCACCTCATCTGATGGGCCTGTGTTCTCGATCAGCACCGCGTTTGCCAAAATGGTTTCGATCTCGAGGATGCGCCCCTCAACGATGGCTTGCTCGTTCTTTGCATCTTCGTATTCGGGGTTTTCCTCGATTTCTCCTTCCGCCATGGCGTTGTGCAGGCGCTCAGCGACCTGGGCGCGCCGCACGGTCTTCAGGTATTCCAGCTCCTCCTCGAGCTTCTTCAAGCCCTCTGGCGTCAGGTATTTCTGCTCGATCATGACGTGAACACCTCTCTACAGTAGCCGTTGATTGTGCCTGCTCTTCGTTAGAGCAAAAACAGAGGCGCGCCTTAGGTTTGTCACGCCTCTGTTACACGCGTGAGTATAGCGAAGTCTGGACACACGTCAAGCGAGCCTAATACGCACATAAGCTTACTTTGGGGTGGGCAACCGCTGCTGGGCGAGATCGTCGCGCAAGGCGCGCTTCATGGGAATGCCGAGACGGTAGGCAGCGGAGCCGATCGCGTGTGAGGTGGCAGGACCCGTGAGCACCAGCAACGCAATGAGCACTAGCCCTTTGCTCCACGCGAACGGCACGGTGAGCACCGCGGCGACGGTGAGCAGCACGACGCCGAAGGTCGCTACCTTGCCCACGGCGTGCATGCGAGCATAGACATCGGGCAGCCGCACCAATCCTAGAATCCCAATCACTGAGAACGCCGTGCCTACAAGCACAGCCAGCGTCGCCAGAAGGTAAGCGAGCGTCTCCATGAGCGGGTTCCTCAGAACATCTGCCGATTAGCGAGATACCGCGCAAGCGCTACCGTGCTGATGAACGACAGCGCGGCGAAGCCAAGCGCGAGGTCCATGTAGAGCGCATCATCATTGAACAAAGCGAGCAGCACGAAGATAGCCAAGCCGAGCGTGGTGATCACGTCTGCCGCCACGAGCCGATCGAGCACCGTCTCGCCGCGCCAGACGCGCACAACAGCGACAGCGATCAGCAGGATGTGCAGCCCGAGCGAAAGCACAACAGCGCTGGTGAAAAGCGATTGCATAGCTCACTCAAAGATCGCCTTGAGCATCGCTTGGCGCTTGCGCTGCGCCTCCTCAGCGCCAGCGGCGCTGGCTTCAACGTCGAGGCAGTGCGTGTAGAGCGTGCCGTCGTCGCCGATCTCCACCACTTGCTCGCCAGGCGTGACGGTGATGGCGTGGGCGTTGAGCGCGCGCCCCAGCTCCGTGCGCATCTCGCTCTTGATGGCGAGGATGCCCGGCTTGATCGGCAGCTTCGGGTCGAGCACAATGCGCGCGACGCGAATGCCGTTGCGGATGATGTCCACCGAGAGCCACACTACATACACCGCGAGGTTGAGCAGCGCGCTGGGTAAGCGCCGCAAGGACATCGGCTCGCTGGTCGGGCGCACAATGAACGTGATTGCGAGGCTGATCAGCAGCCCGATGACCCAATTGGCAGGCTCGAGATTGGCGGTGACCGCAAGGTAGAGCACAAGGCACAACGCGATCAGGCGGAGATAGGCAAGCAGATTCGGTTGGTTCATCGCATCCTCCCTTCGGGGTTCACGCTGGCGACGTAACGCTCTGGTTGGGCGAGCCACGCGCTTGTGTCTTGCGCGACGTGCAACAGCGGTTGTGCCCAAATGCCGAGCACGAGGCAGAGCGCGACAAGCGACGCCGGCGCAAGCAGGCTATCTCCGTATGGCTTCACTTTTTCCTCGGGCGTGCGCGGCTCGAATGGCTCCCACCAGATGCGCATCAGCGCGCGCATCGTGTAGGTCACTGTCAGAATCCCAGCGACGCCGATGAGCAGCAGCGGTAGCCAATAGCCGAGTGCGGCTTCGGGCGTGGTTGCCTGCAAGGCGGCGATGCCGCTCTGGAAGAGGGCGAGCTTGCTCACAAAGCCGTTCATCGGTGGCAAGCCCGCAAGCGCCATGCTACCCAAGAAGAACACCACGCCAGCAAGCGGGGCATACTTGCCTGTGCCGCGCACCACCTGGAACGCTGCGCTCTTCACTGGGGCGCGGCTGGCGAGGTAACCGCTGAGCATGAGCATTGCGCTCTTCACCAGCGCGTGGTTGAACGCGAACACCAACGCAGCTGCGAGCGCGGGGGGCGTGCCCCAACCCAAGCCGACGTAGATGAAGCCGATCTGCGCCAGCGTGGAGTACGCAAACATGCGCTTGACGTTATGCGTGCCTGCTGCGCCCAGCCCACCGAAGATGACCCCCACCACGCCGATCACCAACAGCGCCACGCGCAGCCAGTCCGCTTGCGGTGCCAACAACGTCGTGAGGCGCATAAAGCCATACACACCCAGCTTCACCACAACCGAGGAGAGCATCGCCGAGACCGGCGTTGGCGATGCGGTGTGAAAGTCGGGTTGCCAAAAGTGGAACGGCACAGCCGCGCTCTTCACCGCAAACGTGACAGCGAGGAATACCAATGCCGCAGGCAGCAGGGGTTGGTTTGGGTCTGCAGCGATGCGCCGCGCGAGATCTGCCATGTTCAGCGTGCCATAGCTCGCGTAGAGGCTGCCGATGCCGAAAAGCAGCGTGAACGAGGCAACTGTGCTGATCAGGAAATACTTGTAGGCGGCTTCCGCGCCGTAGCGGTCGTCGCTAATGGCGGTGAGCACCACGCCGGCGATCACCACCAGCTCGATCATCACGAAGAGGTTGAAGATGTCGCCCGTGAGGAACCCGCCGCTCAGCCCTGCCAGCAGCGCGAGGAAGAGCGGATAAAACGTGTTGTGCTGCACGGCTTTGTCTTTAGCGCCCAGCGCGTAGAGAAAGCCAAACACAAACACTAGCTGCGCCATGAAAGCGAAGAAGGCGCTGAGCAGGTCAACGACGAAGCTGATGCCGAACGGTGCAGCCCACGCGCCCATTTGAAACACGATCGGCTGCCCTTCGCGCCACACTACCCAAAGCAGCCCGCTTGTCGCCGCGAACGAGAGCAACACGCTGCCAAACGCCCACCACGCTTGTGCACGCGGGCGTCGGCGCAGCAGCACAGCAACAGGAATGGCGCTGAACGGGATCAGGAATGGCAAGAGAGCGAGCAAAGAGGTGCGCATGGTGTTCCTCAGCCGCGCAATCCTTTCACCTCATCGTTATCACTCGTGCGGTAGCGCGTGGAGACCACGTAGAGCAGTGCGAGCACAAAAGCAAAGCCACCCATGCTAATCACAATCGCTGTGAGGATCAGCGCTTGAGGCAAAGCATCGCTGCGTTGCCCCACCGCCTTGGCGTAGGCTTCGGTCACGCCCTCATAGGCGCCCACCGAGAGCAAGAACAGGTTGACCGCGTTGGAGATGGTGACCAGCCCGATCGCGGTGCGGATCACGTTGCGCCGCAGGAGCTGATACAGCCCGATGCCGAAGAGCGCGCCAATCGCAAGTGCACGCAGAAGATCCATCGTCGCTCACTCCAAATCGCGTTCGGGATGTCCAAGCGTGTCGAGGATGAAAACCGAGGCGCCGAGCACGGCAAGGCAGATCGCCAACTCGAACAACAGGGAAGTGGTGAGATCGAACCCACGTGGCAGCGGCAAACCGAGCGCCTCGCCAAGGTTGAAGTGCGAAAAAAACGTGCCGCCGAGGAAGATCGGCACCGTTGCGCCAAAGAGCACCGTGAGCAATCCCGCGCCGATCAACAACCCGGGGCGCACAATGCGCAAACGAAGGCGCGTTTGGTCATACCCGAAGATCACATACCAGAAGCCCACCGCCAAGCTCAGCGTCACACCTGCGGTGAAGCCGTCGCCAGGCTGGCTGTGACCGTACACCATCTGCACGAACGCCAAGACGGCGCTGAACGGCAGCAGAAGGTAGGCAAGCGCGCGCAGGAACGGCGAGGTGCGCACGCCGTCAATGCCGCGAATGCTGGCGGGCAAGCGCACTTCAGGCGTTGCCGCCTCCGCCTCGTATTCTGGCGACTCGTGCGCTGGGCGCAATGCTGCTGCGGTGGTCTCGCGCTTCTTCATCGCTAGGCGGATCAGGCTGTACACGCCGATGCCTGCCATGCTGAACACTGTGATCTCGATCAGCGTATCGAACCCGCGGAAATCCACCACGATCGCCCCCACGATATCCGCAGCGCCGGTGAGTGGCTTGGCATTGGCTTCGTAGAAGGGCGTGACGTGCGAGATGCGCGGGCGCGAGCTAAACGCATAGAGGCTGAGCAAGGTGACGGTAAGCCCGCCCAGCACAGCGATAATGCCGTTGCGCGCCGTGTCGCGCCAAGCGCGTCCGTTGAGCGCCTCGGCGGCGCGGCGTTGGACGCGTGGCAGCCGCGAAAGCGCGAGCACTAAGATCAGCGTAGAGAGCAGGTCCACGATCACCTGCACCAGCGCCACGTCAGGCGAAGGCTCCAGCGCGATCAGCAACGCCACTGCTAAGCCCGACGCCATCAGCGCGAGGATAGCGAGCAGGTCGCGCCGAATGATCACCGCAACCAGCGCAGCGGCGACTGCGAGGAGCAGACTAAACGCGCGCAGGATCATCAGTGGCGGCGGCAACACGCCGACGAGGTGCTCCCAAGAGAGGCTCGCTGACGAGGCAGCGAGGATGCGTGGCGGATCGCCGAGCGCCGCGAAGAGCGCGAACAACGTGAGCAGGATCACCGCGAGGTAGGTGCGCACGTAGCCGCTCTGCGTCTGCGTCGCCAACGACGCGGCGCGGTCGAGCGTGGCAAGCACGCCCTCGTAAGCCTGGTTCATGGAGAGACGCGGCAAGGGCAACGCGCGGTAGGGCGCGCGTGCTGCGAACAAGCCGACACCACCCAACATCGCCGCGCCGCTGAGCATGAGGGGGACGCTCACCCCATGGAATAGCTCCAACGAGACCTTCACCTTTGCCCCGTAAGCCGCTGAGGCAGCTTTGGCGAGCAGCTCGACGAGGGCATGCGGCTGGATCACCGTGATCACAAGCGAGAGCAAGGCAAGCAAGCCCGGCATGAGCACCATACCGATCGGCGCTTCATGCGGCGCATGTGCGGGTGCGTGCGTGTGGTGCTCGGCAGTCTCGTGTCCTTGAGCGCTCGGTACAAATCCTGCCCCCTTCGGCGTGAGAAACGTGTCGAGCACGAGCGTGGACGCTTGCGCGAACATCAACGCGCCGGTGAGCGTAGTGAGCGCAGGTTGAATAACGCGCATCACGGCGGGCAAGACAGGCTCCAACTCAGCCGCGAGCAGCGTCTCTTTCGCCAAAAAGCCGAATAGGGGCGGCACACCTGCCATCGAAAGCCCCGCGAGCAACGCCACAGCGAATGTGAGCGGCATGATGCGCGCCAGTTGACCAAGCTGGCGCAGGTCGCGCGTGCCCGCGCTATGGTCCACGATGCCCGCCACCATGAACATCGCACCTTTGTAAAGCGCGTGGGCGGTGATGCCGACCGTCAGCGCTTTGAACGCTGTAGGCGCTTCCTCGCCGAGCAGCATGGTGAGCGCGCCGAGCTGGCTCACGGTGGAATAAGCCAACACTGCCTTCCAGTCGTGTTGCCGCAACCCCACCAAGGCCCCGGTGATCATGGTGATCGCGCCGATGCTTGCCAGTGTCCAAAACCATAGCGGCGTGTTGCCCAAAGCAGGATGCAGGCGCGCCAGCAAGTACACCCCTGCTTTCACCATGGTCGCCGCGTGGAGATAAGTGCTCGCTGGCGTTGGCGCGCTCATCGCTGAAGGCAGCCAGAAGTGAAACGGGAATTGTGCGCTCTTAGTGAACGCGCCAAACGCGATCAACCCAAACATCACCGGATACCAAGGATGTGCGCGCAAGCGTTCACCTTGCTGGGTGATCACGTTGAGATCCGTGCTGCCTGCGATCGCAGCAGCGAAGAGCAGCCCTGCCAGCAGCGCAATGCCCCCGCTGCCTGTGATGAACAAAGCTTTGAATGCGCCCGCGCGCGCCTCCGCGTCTTTGGTCTTGTAGGCGATCAGCAAGAACGATGTAAGGCTTGTGCCCTCCCAGAACACAAAGAGCGTGATCACGTCGCCTGCCAACACCACGCCCATCATCGCGGTCATGAACAGCAGCAGGTAAAGCATGAAGCGGCTGCCGTCCTGCCCTTGGAAGTAGTAGCCGGCATACACCGTCACCAACGCGCCGATGCCGCTCACGAGCAGCGCGAAGAGCAAGCCTAGCGCGTCGAGCTGGAACGCAAGCCGCACGCCAAGCGTGGGCAACCAATCGAGTTGCCATTGCAGCGTCTCTCCTTCGAGCACTGTCGGCGCTTGCGCCAGCAGCGCGGCGAGCGCGATCGCTGGTGCTAAGGCGAGCATCCAACCGAGCAACGGCATGGACAGACGATGGGCAGCGCGCCCATTCACCGCTAGCCCAAGAAGGGCGCCAACCGCACATGCGAGAATGGGGGTGGGGAGCGCGAGCAAGGGCATGGTGCGCAACGATAGCACGAATGGAGGATGTGAATTACTGGTCGCGTTGCATGATGGGTCGCAAGTCGTCACGCATGGCGCGCTGCAACGGCACGCCAAGGCGATAAGCCGCTGAAGCAATCGCGTGCGAGACTACAGGCCCAGCAATGATCAAAAGGACGATGAGCAGCAACCCTTTCCCGAAGGCGTTCGGCACGAGCGCGATCACAGCGATCGCCAACAGCGCAGCGCCGAACACGCTCACTTTTCCGGCGGCGTGCAGCTTGCTATACACGTCTGGCAGGCGCAACATGCCGATCACGCCGATCAGCGAGAAGGCGCTGCCGATGAGAATGGCACTAATAGCCACAAGCTCTGTAATCATGCGCATCTCTCCGTAAACTCAGAACATGCGTTGCTCGGCAAGGTAACGCGCCAGCGCAAGCGTGCTGATGAAGCTCAACGCTGCAAGCGCAAGCGCGACGTCCACATAGAGGCTTTGCCGCAGCAGCAACGCTAACGCTAACACTACGCACAACAGCAGCACGCTCACCAACTCCAAGCTAAGCAGCCGCTCCGTGGCGTGCTTGGCGCGCATCAACCGCCAAGCAGCAAGAGCAAGCAGCGCTGCGTGCAGCACCAGCGCACCGATGATCACCACATCTAGTGCTGAGGTCATTGCTCACCCTCCAAGCACGGCGCGCACGTATTGATCTGGCGTGCGCATCCAGTCCACCACGTCGTTAGAGAGCTGGAGCAGCGGCTCAGGCCAAATGCCGAGCGCGACGCTCAGCGCGATCAAGATCGCCGGCGCCACCAGGCGATCGCCGTAGGGTTTGGGCTTCACACCCTCGGGCATGGGCGACCACCAAATGCGTTGGAACGCGCGCACAACGTACACCAGTGTCACGATGCCCGCTAGCCCAATCGCTGCAAGCGGTGCGTAGTCGCCAATGGCGGCGCCGCTCTGGAAGATCAGCAGCTTGCTGATGAAGCCGTTGAGCGGTGGCACTCCCGCCAAGCCCATGCCGCCGAGCAGGAAGAGCACCCCCGCTGCTGGTGTCACTTTGCCCAAGCCGGTGATCGCCTCGAAGGCAGCGGTCTTCACGGGGGCGCGGCTAGCGACGCTGCCGGCGAGCATGAGCATCGCTGCTTTGAGCAAGCTGTGGTTGAAGGCATACACGAGCGCTGCGATCAGCGCAAGCGGTGTGCCCCAGCCGATGGCGACGAGGATGAAGCCAAGCTGCCCGAGCGTGGAGTAGGCCAACATGCGCTTGGCGTCATACGTGCCCGCAGCGCCCAAGCCGCCAAACCAAGCGCCGATCACGCCAGCGAGGATGAGCAGCGGGCGCAGCAGCTCGGCTTGCGCAGGAAAGAGCAGCGTCGTCATGCGCAAGAAGCCGTAGATGCCGAGCTTGACCACCACCGAGGAGAGCACAGCGTGCACAGGTGTGGGTGCTGCGGTGTGGAAGTCGGGCTGCCAAAAGTGGAACGGCATCACCGCCCCTTTCACCATGAAGAACACCGCCATCAGCGCCATGGCTGGCAGCACCAACGGTGGTGAAGGATCGGCGGCGATGCGTTGCGCGAGATCGGCGAGGTTCAGCGTGCCGTAGCTCACATACAGCCCACCTACGGCAAGCAACAGCGCAAACGAAGCCAATAGGCTGATGTAGAAATACTTGTAAGCTGCCTCTGTGCCGAAGCGGTCGTCGGAGATCGCGGTGAGCGCGGCGCCGGCAAACACGAGTAGCTCGGCGAAGACGAACAGGTTGAACACATCGCCTGTCATCATCGCGCCGCTCAGTCCCGTCGCCAGCATTAAGAAGAGGGGGAAGAACATGGGGTACTGCACGCATTGATCACGCGCACCCAGCGCATACAAGAAACCCATGCTCAGCACGAGTTGGGACATGAGCACCATCATCGCCGAGAGAAGGTCGGCGACGAAGGTGATGCCAAACGGCGCTGCCCAGCCGCCAAGTTGCACCACCAGCGGTTTGCCGCTTTGCCATACTTGCTGCAACACAATCGCGCTGGTGATGAACGCGCTGAGCATCGCGCCGAACGACCATGCCGCTTGAACGCGAGGGTTGCGCCGCAGCAGCACCGCCACTGGCACCGCGGCAAGCGGGATCAACACAGGGAGCAAAGCCAAGGTGTTCCGCTCCATGACATCTTTCAATGGCGAAGTCCTTTCACCTCGTCGCTGTCGCTCGTCTTGTAACGCACGGAGAGCACGTACAACATGGCGAGTATCAACGCGAAGCCGCCCATGCTGATCACGATCGCCGTCAGCACAAGCGCTTGCGGCAACGCATCGCTGCGCTGCCCAGCGAGGTTGGCGTAGGCGGCGACCTCGCCGCGGTATGCGCCCGCGGCGAGCAGAAACAAGTTGATCGCGTTGGAGAGGATCGCCAGCCCAATCGCAGAGCGGATCAAGTTGCGGCGCAGCATTTGGAACACGCCCACGCCGAACAACGCGCTGATTGCTAAAGCAGTGAGGAGGTCCATCATCGCTCTTTGTTCCCTTGTTGCTGTGCTTGAGGCTCTTCGGGCAACGTCACCGCGCCGCTGGCGCGCAGTTGCGCAATCGCGGCAAGTTGCGCTTCTGTTTCTGTGTCGGCGTCGCGTGGGCGCCCGAGGGTATCCAGCATGAGCACGGCGCTGCCGAGCACAGTGAGGCAAATCGCCAACTCATAGAGCGTCGCGGTGCTCAAATACACCCCTTTGGGCAGGAAAGCGCTGATCCCCAGCCAGCGCCCGAAGTCCACGGGCGAAAGGAACGCGCCGTTCACCCATGCGGCGATCATGCCGTTGATCACCGCTATCCCAAGCCCCACGCCGATCAGCACGCTGGCTTTCAGCCAGGTGAGACGGCGCTTGGTCTCAGCGTAGCCATACACCACATACCAGCTCGCCACCCCTAGGGCGATGATCACGCCTGCGGTGAAGCCATCGCCAGGTTGATCGTGTCCGAGCAGGATGTGTGACACGCCGAGCACCATCGTCAGCGGCAACATGAAGCGCGCCAACACGCGCAGCATTGGCGAGAGACACATGTCGCCCACGCCGCATAGCCGCTGCAGGGCGTAGCGTGGTGCGGGTTCATCTTCACGGTCGCCTGCCTTGCGCGAGGCATAGCGCAGCAGCACGTAAATCGCCATGCCCGCAGCGCTGAACACGGCGATCTCAATGAGCGTGTCTAGCCCGCGGAAGTCAATGATGATCGCGCCGACGATGTCGTTTGCGCTGGTGAGCGGCTTTGCGTTTTGCTCGAAGAACGGTGTAAGTTGTGAAGTGCGCGGGCGTGTGCTGAGCGCGTTGAAGACGAGGACGAACACAACGGCGCTCGTCCCCAAGGCGAGCAGCGCATCGCGCAATAAGCCAAAGCGGCTTTGGCGGAAGGTGAACTCCGCGGCGCGGGCGCGTTGCGAGGCGGGCAGGCGCGTGAGCACCAACACAAGCACCACCGCAGTGAGCACCTCCACCACCACTTGCACCAGCGCGATGTCTGGCGCTGGTTCGAGCAACATCAAGCCGGCGATGCTCAGCCCTGAGGCGGCTAGCGCCAAAATGGCGAACAGATCGCGTCTCAGCAGGACGCTCGCAAGCGCCGCGCCAGTGGTCAGCGCCAACAGCACTAAACGCAGCAAGGCGCCGGCGTTGAGTGCGAGCGAGGGCAAAGCAAGCGCAGGCAATGGCAACCGCCCAACGCCCACCACCATCACAATCAGGCTAACCAACATCACCGCGAGGTAAAGGCGCAATTGCCCATTCTGCACGCGCGTGGTCAGCCATGCTAAACCGTCTATGCCGCGTAGCACGGCGCGATAGATCGGCTCAAGCTGCCAGTTGCCAGTAGCCTGCGCAAGCTGTGGGCGAACGCGCTGACGTGTCCAGAGCAGTGTGCTGCCCGCGAGCACCGCGACGGCGCTGAGCACAAGCGGGATGTTGATCCCCGTCCACAGCGCAAGCGAGACCTTCACCTTCGCACCACTCGCGGCGCTGGCAGCGCGGGCGAGCAACGTGGCGAGCCACTCAGGTTCAGGCAGCAAGCCAATCACCAGCGAGCCAAGCGCAGGCAGTGCCGGCGCCATCCACATCGGCGTGGGCGCTTCGTGAGCATGATGTTTGCGCCGTGGAGCGCCCAAGAAGCCATCGAGCACAATCAAGCCAGCTTGCGCGAGCACCAGCGCTCCTGCGACAACCACAATCGCTGTGAAGATCGCGCTTGCTGCGGGCGGCACACTGGGGTGGGTGATGGTTGCCAGCTGGGTTTCCTTGGCGAGGAAGCCGAACAGCGGCGGCAGGCCCGCCATGGAGAGCGCCGCTAGCCCCGCGACGGCAAATGTGAAAGGCATTGCGCGCCACAGCCCGCCAAGCTGTTGCAGATCGCGCGTGCCCGTCTCGTGGTCCACAATGCCCGTCACCAAGAAGAGCGCGCTCTTGTAGAGCGCATGCGCCGTCAGGCTCACTGTCAGCGCCTTAAATGCGATCTCCGTGTCTTGCCCGATCATTGCAATGAGCGCCCCGAGTTGGCTCACGGTGGAGTAGGCAAGCAATGCCTTAAGGTCGTTTTGCTTAAACCCGATGTAGGCGCCGACCAGCATCGTGGTGAGCCCCACCACACTGAGCAGCCAAAACCAAAGATCGGTGTAGCCCAAGGCGGGGTTGAGGCGAGCGAGCAAGTACACGCCTGCCTTGACCATCGTTGCGGAGTGCAGATATGCCGATGCAGGCGTGGGCGCGCTCATCGCGCCAGGCAACCAGAAGTGCGCGGGGAACTGGGCGCTTTTGGTAAACGCGCCGAGCGCGATCAGCCCGACGACGACGGGATAAAGCCAATGCGCGCGGAGCTGGGTGCCTTGCGCAAGGATCGCGCCGAACTCGGCGCTGCCGCTGAGCACCATCAGCAACACCAATCCTGCAAGCAGCGCGATCCCACCTCCGCCTGTGATGAACAAGGCGCGAAATGCAGCTTGGCGCGCGGCTTCGTCTTTGAACTTGTAGCCCACAAGCAAGAACGAGGTGAGGCTGGTGCCCTCCCAGAAGACAAACAGCGTGATCACGTCGCCCGCCAGCACTAAGCCCAGCATGGCGGTCATGAACAACGTGAGGAACACGAAGAAACGCGCCTCACTAGACCCCTCGTGCCCGCTGAAGTAGTAGCCAGCGTAGATCGTCACCAGCGCACCAATGCCGCTCACCAACAGCCCAAAGAGCAGACTCAAGCCATCGAGCGTGAGCGTGGCGTTCAGCCCCAACGTAGGCATCCAAGCAATGCGCCAGGTGAGCGTCTCGCCCGCGAGCACTTGTGGCGAAAGCGCAAGCAGCGCGGCGAACGCCAGTGCTGGCGCCGGCGCGATCAACCAGCCCAGCGCGGGCGCAGGCAAACGACGCGCCGGCGTGAGCGCAAGCAAGATGCTGAGCAGCGCTCCAAGCGCACATGCAAGGAGGGGGATCACAACTGTCATCTCAGCCTGTGGAACCTCGTCCTGCGGTCGCGCGCTGCTGCAATTGCCGCAGCTCACGCACCGCAAGCAAAACCAACGTGATTGTGGTCAGCGGAAGCGCCACAGAAAGCATAAAGGCGTTGTAGCTGGGCAAGAGCGGGTTTTGGGTTGCTTCAAAGATGAGGTAGAGCGTGTAAGCGACGTAGTAGGCGAGGAAAAGCCCGCCTTCCCATCGGGAGACGCTGTTGCCTGTGAAGAAGATCGGCAAACATGCGAACGCCACAGCGAGCATGATGGGGAAGTCGAAGTTCAACAGGCGCGGGGTCACCTCAACCCCATTTGGCGCGACGGTCGCCGTAGCGCCGAGCACGGAGAGCAGGTTAAAGATGTTGCTGCCCACGATGTTGCCCACGGCGATGTCGCGCTCGCCGCGCAAACTCGCCACCACTGAGGTCGCTACTTCGGGGAGCGACGTGCCGCCCGCGATCAGCGTCAGCGCGATCACCACCTCGCTCACGCCCAACGCGCGCGCGATGGCGACGGCGCCGTCAATCAGCCAGCGCGAGCCCACCACGAGCATCGCCAAGCCTGCTACGACGAGCACGAGGTTCACCACGATTTGCCCCAAGCCGCGAGGACGTTCGCCGAACTCTTTGGCGTATTCCTCTTCCACCTCGCGGCTCTCGCGGCGGCTTTCGATGACGAGGAAAATGGTGTAAGCGATGATGCCACCGAAGAGCAACAAGCCCTCTAGGCGCCCCACGTTGCCGTCTAACGCGAACAGATAGGCGATGAGCGAGATGCCGATCATCAGCGGCACGTCGAGCTGCACTAGTTGTTGCGCCACGGTGAGCGGCGCAACCAGCGCCGAAAGCCCGAGGATGAGCAACACGTTGAAGATGTTGCTGCCCACCACGTTGCCCAACGCCACGCTGCTCAGCCCGAGCAGCGAGGATTGCACGCTCACCGCCAGCTCTGGCGCGCTCGTGCCGAACGCCACCACCGTCAGCCCGATCACCAGCGGCGAGACACCCACCGCTGCTGCTAAACGCGATGCGCCGCGCACCAGCGACTCAGCACCAACGATTGCGAGAATAAGCCCGCCGACGAAAAGCACAAGGGTCAATGCGTCCATGGTTTTGCCTTCCGCTTTTGAGTTTTGAAACAAGTAGGCGAGACCGACCATGCATCCCGAGCTAAAAGTGCGCTCGTCGTCATGGTTGGTCTCGCCTTTGCACACGGCGCGTGCACATGCCACACCGGGAGCGACGTGGCTCCGTATTGACGATGGGGCATACCCTGCGCATTGAGCAGGGCAGGCTACTCCCCAATTGGCGCGCGCGCAGCGCAACGCCAACGCATTCACTTTAGTGAGCCGTGCAGGATTCGAACCTGCGACACGAGGATTAAAAGTCCCCTGCTCTACCAGGCTGAGCTAACGGCCCAACACTGCTGCTTAATCATACCGCAGCCGTGCTGTAGAATCGCCCAAGCTGATCTTTGTGGTGTGAGGATTAAGGCATGGCGATCTCCGAGAAGGACGTGCTCGATGCGCTCTCGCGCGTGATCGAGCCAGAGTTGCACCGCGACCTTGTGTCGCTCAACATGGTGAAGGATGTGCAAATTCGCGGCAACGACGTCTCGCTCAAAATCGAGTTGACCACTCCGGCGTGCCCGCTGAAGGACGTGATGGAGAAAGCGGCGCGTGCGGAGCTGAGCAAGATCCCTGGCATCGGCAAAGTGGAGATCGGCTGGACGAGCAATGTAGCGGCGAATGCGCGCGTGCGCAGCACGCTGAACGTGCCGATCAAGAATATCATCGCAGTCGCCTCAGGGAAGGGCGGCGTGGGCAAGTCCACCGTGGCGGTGAACTTGGCGATCGCGCTGGCGCAAACCGGGGCAAAAGTGGGGTTGCTCGATAACGACGTGTACGGACCGAACGTGCCGCTCATGGTCGGTTTGCCGATGGCGGAGCTGCTCCCCAACGGGCACAGCCGCCCCAGCGTCGAACAGCGCGACGGCTTGTTGATCCCGCCGGAGAAGTTCGGCATCAAGATCTTCAGCCTCGGCTTCATTTACCCACCCGAAGCGCCCTTGGTGTGGCGCGGACCCATGCTGCACACAGCGGTGCGCCAGTTCTTGCAGGATGTGGCGTGGGGCGAGTTGGACTACCTTGTGGTGGACATGCCACCGGGCACAGGCGACGCCCAGCTCTCGCTTGCGCAGCTAGTGCAAGGCGTCATGGGCTTGATCGTCACCACGCCCCAATTGGTGAGCATGGGCGATGCGCTGAAAGGGTTGGCGGCTTTCGAGCAGCTCAAGGTGCCCGTGCTTGGCGTGGTGGAGAACATGGGCCCATACGTAGATCCGGCGACGGGGCAGCGTGTGGCGCTGTTTGGCGAAGGCGGCGGCGAGCGTCTGGCAGCGATGAAGAACGTGCCCTTCTTAGGCAGCGTGCCGCTTGACCCAGCGATCCGCATCGGCGGCGACACAGGGCGCCCAGTAGTCGTTGCCTATCCTGAGAGCGCCGCTGCGATAGCCTTCCGCGAGATCGCCGGCAAGGTTGCCGCGCGCGTGAGCGTGCTCAACTTCCAGCAACAGGGCAACTTCATCCCGATCTCGATCATCGGCTAAAGGCGCGCGCCTTGGAGATCGTTTTTGTGTACGGCACGCTCCGGCGCGGAGGCGTGCGTCCCATTCCGCGCTTGTTCCCTGAGTCGGAATTCGTCGGCTGGGGCGCAATCAAAGGTTGGCTCTACGACTTCGGTGATTTCCCAGGCTTGGTTGTAGATCCCCAAGGGGGCTTTGTGCGTGGGGAGGTGTACCGCGTGTCTCCTGAGGCGCTCGCGCAGATGGACGCCATCGAGGAATGGGATCCACAGGCCCCTGAGGAAAGCCTTTACTTTCGGCGCCGGCGCGTGATTGAACTTGAAGGCGGTGAGAGCATCGAGGCTTGGGTGTATGAGTGCAACCCAAAGCGTCTCCCTTGTGTGGCGCGCATTGAGGGCGGCGATTGGATCGCGCACGTGAAGGGCAAGGCGGGCGGTTAGCGTTTAGGTGCACGGTCTTCCTCTAGGTGCGCGTGCAGGGCTTGCCGCAGAATGGGCGCAACGCTCGGCGCAGGTACGCCCGTCCACAGCGCAAACGCTGCTGCGCCTTGTTCCGCCAACATCCCTAGCCCGCCGATCGCGCGTGCACCTGCGGCTTGGGCTTGCTGCATGAGGCGCGTGACGCACGGTCGGTACACAAGGTCGTAGAGCACGGCTTGCTTGGGAAAATCGAGGCTTAGCGGCCAGGGCGTTTCGTCCACGTGGGGCCACATGCCGACTGAGGTGCAATTCACCACAAGCGTCGCCCAGCCTGCTTGGTCAGTGTCGAGCTGCGCGGCGATCTCCACGTTCGCATTCAACGTGGCAAACGCTGAGACGAGTGTCTGCGCGCGCGCCAACGTGCGATTCCACACGCGCACCTGCGCGCCACGCTGGATCAGAGCGTACACCACGGCGCGCGCACTGCCACCTGCGCCGAGCACAAGCGCGCGCGTCGCTGCGTTCACCTCCACGCCGTGATGTTCAAGGTCGGCGAGAAACCCCAGCCAGTCGGTGTTCTCACCGACGAGCCGTCCCTCGCGCTTAAAGATCGTGTTCACCGCGCCGATGGCTTGGGTGCCCGGCTCTAAGGCGTCGAGGTGCGTTAGCACGGCTTGCTTGTGCGGGATCGTGACGTTCGCGCCGGCGACATCGGGCGCGCGCAGACGCGCGACGTGTACGGCAAGTTGCTCAGGTGGTGTCTCCAGCAAGTCATAGCGCCAGCCCGAAAGCCCAAGCGCCGCAAACGCAGCGTTGTGCATCACTGCGCTGAGGCTGTGCGCGACGGGGTAGCCAAGAAGGAAAACTTGCACAGCGTATGCGATTATCGCTGCGCTAGTAAGCAAGTGTGGGCTGAATGCGCAGCAAACCTCGGGCAAGCGCCAGGCAGATTTGTGGCAACCTGTCTCCTCCGACGTAGCGTCACAAGACAAAACGACACCTACTTGCGCTTGTGGCGATGCGCAAGCAAACTTTCGCCGCACCGATATACTTGACTAGTGGTGACTATGTTCTGGTCACCAGGAGAAAGATGCGATGAGGCACTTCATCGTTGTTGCCTTGCTTGTGATCGCATGCACTTTCCTCACACACACTGCGATCACCAGTATTGACATTCTGCCACGAAAAGCGAGCGCTCAAGCGATCCCCATTGATCACTTATTCGAGATTCAGCTTTGGCTAATCTCGTTCTTATTTTCCCTGGTCACGGTCACGCTTGCTTACAGCTTGATCGTCTTCCGGCGCCGACCAGGAGATGTAAGTGAAGGCGTGCATGTAGAGGGGAACACGCGCCTGGAAATCCTCTGGACAGTGGCGCCGCTGGTTACCGTGATCGCGTTGGCTTACCTCGGTGCCCGATCGCTGAGTGAGGTGCAGCGCGCTGATCCGAATGCCCTTCAGGTTGAAGTGCTGGGTGGGCAGTGGTTCTGGTCGTTCACCTACCCTGAGTACGGTGTCACTAGTGACGAGCTTTATCTTCCGGTCAGCAAGCAGGCTCTGCTGCGCATGACCAGCCTCGATGTCATTCACTCCTTTTGGGTGCCAGAGTTCCGCGTCAAGCAGGACTTGCTTCCTGGCAAGATAACTGAGCTGCGCGTCACACCAACAGAAACAGGCGAATACACACTGCTGTGTGCGGAGATGTGCGGCACCTCTCACGCTTACATGGTGGCTCCGGTCAAGGTGGTGAGTCAAGAGGAGTTCATGGCTTGGATTGAGGAGAAGATTTCGCAAGCAAAGCTTGATCCAGTGCAGCGCGGACGAAAACTTGCAAACCAGTACTGCACTGCTTGCCACTCAATTGACGGCAGCCAAAAAGTGGGACCAACTTGGAAAGGGCTGTTCGGCTCGCTTGTGACCCTGGAAGATGGTACGAGCGTCATCGCAGACGAGGTGTACCTGCGTAACGCGATCGCAAACCCGAACCTGCAGATTCGCAAGGGCTATCCAGGGAACGTCATGCCCAATTTTGGGAACATCCTCACCGAAAGCCAGATTGAAGATTTAGTTGCGTACATCCGAAGCATCGAGTAGCACACACCTGACTCAAACACTGAGCACAGTGCTAGGCAACATTGTTCACAAGAGCAAGGTGGGAGCCATGAAAGTCATCCTTTCCCTTGGTTTGATTCGTGGATTGTTGTGGCAACTCTTGGGCACCGCGCTGGGCATTGGCTTTTTCACGCTCGTGCGTGCTCTGCTGGGCTTGCCTTCATGGGAAGCGGAGCCTGCGATTGTGGTCGGGGCTTTGTTCGGAGCACTCTTCTTCCTGCTCGGCGTTGGCGTCCTCAACGATTGGCTCAAGTGGGCAGCGGGCGAACCCACTGAGGACCACGTTGATGATTCGCACCTTGGCTGGCGGCGCTACTTTGGTCCCTCGCTTGACCACAAGGTAATAGGCGTTCAGTATCTCGTGCTCTCTCTTGTGCTGATGAGCGTTGGGGGGCTGTTTGCTCTTTTGTTCCGCACCGAGCTTGCGCAAGTGCAAATGCAGTTCCTCTCTTTGGATCAATACAACACGCTCATGTCCCTTCATGGGATGGTGATGATCATCTCCATCCTCATGGGGATAGCCGCCTTCATGAATTATCTTGTGCCGCTGCTTATCGGCGCGCACGACATGGCTTTCCCAAGGCTGAACGCTTTCTCTTTCTGGATCGCGGTTCCTTCCGCAATCATTCTGCTCTCTAGCCTTGCTTTGGGCGGATTTGATACAGGCTGGACAGGCTACCCACCGCTTTCGGTGCGCGCGCCCATTGGCATACAAATGTTCCTGCTGGGCGTGTCGCTCTCTGGTTTTTCCTCTATCCTAGGCGGCTTAAACATCATTGCGACCATCGTGCGCATGCGTGCGCGAAGCATGACGCCGTTTCGCATGCCCATTTTTGTCTGGTCTTCGTTGGCGACCTCGATTATTAGCCTAACGGCGACTCAGTTGATTGGGCTTTCATTCCAGATGGTCATGCTTCAGCGACTGTTTGGCATGTCTTTCTTTGACGCGACCAAGGGTGGTAACCCCATTCTGTTCCAGCACTTGTTCTGGTTCTACTCGCACCCAGCGGTATACATCTTTGTGTTGCCTGGCTTGGGCATCATCAGTGAGCTTCTACCAGTCTTCGTGCGTAAGCCTCTGTTCGGCTACCGCTGGATTGCAATGTCCTCACTTGGGATCGCCTTGGTTGGCTTCTTGGTTTGGGGGCACCACATGTTTACCTCAGGGATGGCTGAATATTTGCGAGTTCCTTTCATGTATAGTACGCTTCTTGTTGCTGTCCCGACAGGAATTAAGTTTTTCTCATGGCTTGCCACTGCTTGGCAAGGCAAGATCTCCTTCGAGACACCCATGCTGTTTATCCTGGCAGGTATTGTTGTGTTCCTGCTAGGAGGGCTTTCTGGGCCGCCCCACGCCGTAGTCTCCACAAATTTGCATCTACATGACTCCTATTTTGTCGTCGGGCATTTCCACAACGCAATGTATGGCGGCTTCGTCTTTCCTTTCTTCGCAGCGATCTTTTATTGGTACCCAAAGATAACGGGGAAACGCTTGAGCGAAACCCTGGGCAAGATTCAGTTTTGGTTGATGGCACCTTCGTTTGTGATAATGTCCTTGCTAATGATGCGCATTGGGCTTCTGGGGATGCGCCGCCGCATTGCCGACTATGAGCCAGCGTTTGGCTTTGAGCCTTACCATTTGATCATGACCATCATGGCTTTTCTCACGGCGCTTGGGGTAGTGGTCTTCTTCATCAATGTGATTTATACCCAGCTTAAGGGTCAGCCTGTGACTGGGAATGTCTGGAATTCTCGTTCGCCTGAATGGCAAGTGCCTTCCCCAATGCCTGTCCACAATTACGAGCGAGAGCTGATCGTCGTGGGTGAGCCCTACGATTATGGCTCGCCTGGTTCGCGCTATGTTAAGTTTGTAGGAGAAGCTTAAACCATGGCACACACAAGCAAATCCAAGGCTTTCCGTCTTGGTCTACTCGTCTTCATCGCGTTGGTTGTGCTGACCGTGGTTGAGTTCTTTCTTGCAGTCTACTTAAATGTCTGGCTGCTGCTGGTGATTGTGGCGCTATGCAAGGCTGGTCTGGTGATCTACTACTACATGCATGTGTATCGCCTCTTTCAAGCTGACACAACGCTGGATCGCAACTCTTACGCGTACAAACTGGCGACCAATCGCCTAGGGCTGTGGTTGTTTCTCGTCTCTGATTCATTTGTCTTCGGTGGGTTGATGGTTGCTCGCATCAACTTGTTGGGTTTGACGCACCCGCACTTGGAACAGACTGTTGGCTTGATAGTCACGTCCGTTCTATTGGTCTCTTCTTTCTTTATGAACCGTGCAGAAACAGCTATCGCGCACGGCAAACGCAACCAGTTTGTAGCGAGCACAGCAATTACCCTGATCTTAGGGATAGCCTTTCTCGTTGGTGTGATTGGAGTTGAGTGGAGGATAGCCCCATTTGGTCCCGCTGATGGTGCCCATGGTGCTGTTTTCTACTCTATGACAGGTTTTCATGCGTTTCATGTCTTCACGGGCATCATCTTTTTGGCAATCGTGCTTCGGAACGGACTGCGTGGGTGTTACTCTTCTGAAAGGCACTGGGGCGTAGAAGCTTGCGCTGTCTACTGGCATTTTGTAGATGTGGTCTGGATCTTCTACTACCCGGCTCTCTACCTGATAGGAACCGTGATCGAATAAGTTTTGCTTATGGGTATGCAGGCGCTATCTATGTTGAGAAGAAGAATTCTTTGGATAGGCAGCGTTGTTCTCCTTGTTTCGGTGATGGTTGTCGCGGTGGTGGAGGAGATCGCCAGTCGGTCAAGATATCGCGGGCTTCTGTATGACCCGCCGAGGCCAGCGCCTGAGTTCGCGCTGCGCGCTGCTGCCAACCGTCTTGTGCGCCTCAGTGATTTGAGAGGCAAAGTCGTTTTGCTCTATTTTGGCTATACCGCATGTCCTGACGTTTGCCCCACCACCTTATCCGCCTTACGACGTGTGCAGAAGAGCTTGGGAGCGCGTGCATCGCAGGTTCAAGTTGTGCACGTGACGGTCGATCCAGAACGCGATACGCCTGAGCGGCTTCACCAATACCTCTCCGGGTTTCATCCTGATTTTCTTGGTCTTAGCGGTAGCTTAGATGAGTTGAAACCGGTCTGGCAAGCGTATGGGGTTGTGCGAGAGGTTGAACCAGCGCCTCAATCTGCGTTGGGTTACTTTGTTAATCACTCTGCACGTGTTTACTTGATTGACCCTGAAGGTCGGTTGTTTCTCTCGTATGCATATGGGACACCGCCAGAGGACATCCTCTACGATGTGCAACTGATGCTGAAGTAGCTGAGTTGTGAGTCAGATTTTAGGGATGTGATGAAAGGCGAAAAAGTCACGGGTAGGAGCCATGTTGCCAAGCAAAGCCTTGCGCCACATTGCGAGAGCGATGTTCCTAGGCCTATTACTCGGCCTAGTTATCAATGAGATCACCTTCTTTTTCTTGGGCGAATCGTCACGCGGCCCCCAAGTTGTTGAGTTGGTTATCCCTCCAGGGACCTCAGAGATGATCAAGCGTGGCGAGCAACCGCCTTCTCTACCTGCTGCGATGAGTTTCGTTTTGGGCGACGTTTTACTCATCCGGAACGAGGACCATGTTGACCATCAGTTAGGACCGCTCTGGATCCCGGCGCAGCGTGAGGCAAGATTATCGCTTACAACGACAGGAGCGTTCAGCAGCAACTGTTCCTTTCAGCCTAACAGTACGCTTAACATGGAAGTGCGCGAGCCGCTAACGCTCTGGATGCGCCTCCAGGGTGTTTTGATGTCTGGAATTCCGCTTGGGATCCTGTTCGCGTTGTATGCGCCCGTCCTTCAGCTCTTGAGAAAGGCATAGTCATGTCCTTGCTTCGTCTTGCTTTGTCACGACGCTGGCGAGGGACGACGCTGCTCGTGCTGCTAGCTGTGGGCGTCATGATTCGCTTAGGATTTTGGCAACTTGAGCGCCTAGAGCAACGTCGTGCTTTCAATGACCACGTGCGCCAAATGCAAGCAGCTGCCCCGATTGACCTGAACGCCGTTGCCGATGCGAATGCATTGCTTACCATGGAGTATCGAGCTGCTTATGCGCGCGGCTCGTTTGATTTCGAGCGACAAATTGCTTTGCGCAATCAATTCTGGGGTGACCCACAGGGCTTTGCCCAATACGGCTACCATCTTCTTACACCCTTGAGGCTGGACGGCGGGCGTGCTGTATTGGTTGATCGTGGATGGATTCCTCCCGAGTTTGCAAACCCAGAGACGTGGGGAACGTTCGACGAACCCGCAGCGGAAGTCTTCGGGGTCTTGCGCCTACCGCTGCAGCGTGGCGAACTCGGAGGCGGCGTTCCAGATCAGAAGCAAGAGCCGGGCGAGTTTCGACGCTTTTGGAACAACCTTGACACGGAGCAGCTCCGTTCGCAGTTCCCCTACGAGTTGCTGCCTATCTACCTCCAGCAGGCTCCTCCACCAGGAGAGGAAATCGAGTTGCCTTACAAATCCTTGCCCAAGCTTGAGCTTACTGAAGGGCCGCATCTAAGCTACGCAGTGCAGTGGTTTGTCTTCGCCGCTTTGGTCTTCTTTGGCTACCCAGTGTTTCTCAAAAGGAACAGCTAGCCTGCCTGTGTGTTGGCTTTGCGCGCTGCTGTGGGGCAAGGCTGCCTCATGCCGCTATGATCAGCGCCACCGTGTCCAACGTGCCGCGCGCGCTCCTCGTTGTGCTCTGCCTCTACGTCATCGCTGGTTTTGCGTTTGCCTTCAATGCGCCTTTCCTCGAGGTCTCTGACGAGGTGCGGCACTATGCCCTCGTGGAACACTTGGCAAGCGGCAACGGCTTGCCCGTGCAAGACCCTGAACGCCACGCCGCCATCACGCGCGAGGAACGCGCCGCGCTGCGCCCGCTTACTTACTACGCACAAGAAGGTAGCCAGCCGCCGCTCTACTATGCGCTGATGGCGTTGCTGGTGCAGCCCTTCGATCGCGGCGATTTTGCGGCGCGCGCGCTGCCCAACCCACACGCGCAGCTTGGGCGCGCCGACACCACCAGCAATTGGAATCAACTCGTGCACTTGCCCAGTGAGGCGTTCCCTTGGCGCGGTGTTGTGCTTGCCGTGCAGGTGCTGCGCGCGATTGGGATCGCATTTGGCGCGGTTGCGGTGTTGGGCGCGTATGCGCTCGCGCGCGCGGCGGGCTTGGGGCAATCTACGGCGCTGCTTGCAGCGTCGCTCGTGGCGTTCAACCCCATGTTCGTGCACATCATGGCGTCGGTGAACAACGACACGCTGACCGCAGCGCTGAGCACGCTCACGCTGCTCGTCGCGGCACAAGCGTTGCGCGCGGAGACGTTCGATGTGCGCACAGCGCTCCTCTTGGGAGTACTCGGCGGTGCAGCGGCGCTGAGCAAAGCTTCTGGGTTAGCGGTGGCGTTGGTGGCGCCGCTATTTGTGGCGCTGCGTGGATTCGCCCTCTCGAAGCGAGGCGCAGCGTTGCGATTTGCTCTGAGCGCGTGGGCGTCTGCGGCGCTTGTTGCAGGTTGGTGGTATGGGCGCAACGCTGTGCTTTACGGCGACTTCACTGGCACAGCCATGATGGCGCGCATCGCGGGCGCGCGCGAGCAACCGCCTTCGCTGCTGGCGCTCGCAGGTGAATGGGAGGGGTTTTACATGGCGTTTTGGGGATTGTTCGGCGCGGTGAACATCCCCATGCACGCGCTGATCTACGACGTGCTCGAGGGAGTGCTTGTTGCTGCAGGCCTCGGGTTATTGCTTGCCGTGGGGCAACAGGTGCGCAGCAAACGCGGCGCGCGCGCGTGGTTGCAACCGGATGTGCTCGTGCTTGCGATGCTCAGCGCGGCGGTGTTCATCACGTTTGCGGCATTGGTGCGCTGGACCTCGCTCACGCTTGCAAGCCAAGGTCGGCTGATGTTCCCCGTGATCGCCGCCATTGCAGTGCTGGTGGCACACGGTTTGAGCACGTTAGCAGGCACGCTGTGCGCGCGTTTGTGGCGTGGCATGGTGCCGGGCTGGGCACAACACGGCTGGTTGGCGATCGCTGCGCCGCTCGCGGTGCTCACGTTGCTGGCGCCGTTCGTGTACGTGCGCCCAGCATACGCTTTGCCTGCGATCCTGCCCGACGAATCAGCGATCCCCCAAGCGAACTTCACGCGCACGGAGCTTTTCTTTGAGGGCGGCGTGCGTTGGATCGGCTTTCAGGTGCACACACCACGCGCGCGCGTGCAGCCGGGCGACGTGCTCGATGTGACGCTCTACTGGCAAGCCACGCAGCCGATCACGCGAAACTTGAGCGCGTTCGTGCGGCTCTACGCACGCGATGAGGTCGAAGTGTTTGTGCTCGATACTTACCCCGGCGGTGGGATGTACCCCACGACCTTTTGGCAACCAGGCACAGTGATCGCGGACCGTTACCGCTTGCGCCTCGCGGCAACACCCACATTGACGCAGCGCCTGCCGACCACGCTGTGGCTCGACGTCGGCTTTTGGGATTTCACGCGCCAAGTCTTCATGGCGACATTCGACGGTCAAGGGCGCCCAACAGGACGGCAGCGCTACGAGGCGGCGAGTGCAGCGCTGCAGCCTGCGCCCGTATCACGCGCAGCGGTGGCGCGTTTCGCGCAAGCCGATGTGCTCGATGCACGCCTTTCCCACGCGCCAGGCGAAGTTTTGCTTGAGCTGGATTGGCGAGCGACGGCGGACTTCACTGAGGATTACACCACCTTCGTGCAGCTCTTCACTGCGAGCGGCGAAAAGCTGCCGCCGCAGGGCGATGCGCGTGCGTTGGCGGGTGGGTTTGCGCCGCGCTGGTGGCGCGCGGGCGATCTCATCCTCGGCGATCGCTACGTCTTGGCGCTGGACGCCCCTTTGCCACCGGGCGCGTATGAGGTGCGCTTCGGGCTGTATCGCGCCGACGGCGCGCGCATGCCCGTGACCGACGCGGGCGCGCTCGGCGGAGGCGCGGATTACCTCGCGTTGCCCTTTGTCGTTTCCCCGTAAAGGTGCGCCGATGGAGAAGCTCTACAGCCGGCACGCCGTGCACGAGTGTCTGCGCGCAGGGCGCCGGCGCGTGCATCGCGTGCTGATCGCCGAGGGCGTCGAAGACGCGCCGATCTTGCGCGCGATCCGTCAACTTGCAGAGGTGCGCCGCGTGCCTGTGCTCCACGTGCCGCGCCAGCAGATCAACGCCGTATCACCCCAAGCGCAAGGTGTGGTTGCGGAGGTGAGCGAATACCCTTACGCGGACTTCGATGACGTGCTGCGCGCGCTCGACGCTGTTGAGCAACCGCTATTGTTGATTCTCGACGGGTTGCAAGACCCGCACAACGTGGGCAATCTGCTGCGCACTGCAGAGGCGGCAGGCGTGGCAGGCGTGGTTCTTGGGCAGCGGCGCAGCGTGGGCATTACACCAGCGGTGGTGAACGCCTCCTCAGGCGCAAGCGAGCATTTGCGCATCGCGCGCGTTGTGAACTTGGCGCGCGCCGTTGAGGCGCTCAAAGCGCGCGACGTGTGGGTGGCAGCCTTGCATGGTGCAGCTCCCCAAACGATTTACCAAGCCGACCTGCGCGGACGCCTCGCGCTCATCGTCGGCAGCGAGGGCGAGGGCGTACATCGTTTGTTGCGCGACCGCGCCGACTTCGTGTTGCGCATCCCTATGCGCGGGCAAATCGGCTCGTTGAATGCAGCGACGGCGGGCGCAATTGCGCTCTACGAAGCCTTTAGGCAGCGTTCTCTATAATTGCAAAAGCGTTAAACTTCTGAGTGGGAGAGGGGAATGGCACCTCAAAGTGAATCGCTTACGAAGATTCGCTGCTCATCAGCGGCGTTGGTGTTTCTGCTTTCCCTTGCTAATGCTCACAACGCTGTTGCGCAGACGCCTTCGCATGCCCTGCCCGCTGAGTTTGAAATCACCAGCGACGTGATCGCCACAGACGTTGAGCCTTTGGGCTTCAACATCGGCACGCTCACCGGCGGGACCAACTTGATGATCAACAACCTGATCTGGAACAGCGGCATGGAGCCAGCCTATGAACGTTACCTTGTGCGCGTGGAGACCACAGGCGAAGACCCAGACCCCAACGCGCCAGCAACGCGTTGGTTCTCGTGGACCCGGCTGGGCGGCGTGCACATGTACGAGCAGAACTACACCGGCTTCGGCGACGGCGCGACGGTGCGTTTCTATCGTCTCGTGGATGCCGATGGTCAGCCTGTCACCTACACCAACTACCTGAGCGGTTGGATGCGCTCGCCGATCGGCGCCCAGCGCGTGATCTCGCTCGGTGTGGCGACTGTGCCGCGAGGCGGCTGGATCGCAGAGGGCAATCTGCCCACCCAAACGAATCGCGTGTACATCACGCCCGCCTTGCCGTTGCGCTTTGGCGATCATGCGGTGATCGCGCTGCGCAAGACGCAGCTTGTCACCAGCGAGATTCACCCGCGCATCCGTCATCTGTTCCAACCAAACGTTGGCATTTTGAACGCACAGACAAACGTCCTCAGCGCCACGCTCGAGGAGCACGACTACTCCACTTTGCCGCCCGAATTCATCGCCGCCGATCCTGGCGAGACGGCGCTGCGCGTGGTGTTCTCGGACACGGGGCGCATTGGGCAATTTCTGCTGCGCGCGCACACAGATGAAGAGTGGTACAGCCAGCTTGTGCCGGGCGCGACCTATCGCGTGGACGTGTGGCTCAAGCAAGAAGGGCTTCCCGATGGGCGCGTGCGTTTTCGTGCTACGGGCGCCTACGCTGGCATCTCGCAGACCGAGTGGTGGACGGTGACCAACGCGTGGCAGCGTTACCTTTACACCTTCACCGCACCCGCCTTCCCAACTAACACGGCGTTGAGCGCGCTGACGTTAGAGGTAAGCGGTGCGGGCACGTTGTGGGTGGATAACTTTCTGGTGTATCGCTACGACGACGATCACCCTGCGCCGTTTGTGCCTCACCGTTACGCGCTGGATGAGCTCATGGCGGCGCTGCCGCCAAAGGGACGCAAACCAGCGTTGCGCTTCTACACGCACACCTACGCTGGGCATCAGCCCATCGAACGCCTCGTCTCCGATTACCCCAGCGCAGACATAGACAACAACCGCTTCCACCTCAACGTGCGCTTCAACCCCAACATGAACCTCACGGTGTTGCAAGCGCTGCGGCTCGCGCTCGCAACGGGCGATAGCCCAGAGACGCGTGTGGTGCCTTACTTCACGCTCAGCGAGGAATACACCGAGGAAGATTGGCTCAAACTGATGGAGTATCTCGGCGTGCCCTACGATCCCAGCACAGACACGCCCGCGAGCAAGCCGCTTGCCCACCTGCGTTACACCCAGCGCGGGCATGGGCGACCGTGGACTGAAGATTTCCGCGAGATCATCCTCGAGTTCGGCAACGAGACGTGGCACGCGGGGGTGGGAGGATACGGCTGGCACGGCTTTGGCGAGATGGGCGTGGTGAATCGGGGTGGGCAAGAGTACGGTTTGTTTGCGCAATACTACCTTGGCGAGCACGTGATGGGGCACCCGTGGTGGCAGCAACACAACCTTGGTGCCAAGATTAAGTTTGCGCTCAACGCTAACTACAGCGCCCGCTTCGCCGGCAAAACCGACCTCGAGCGCACGTCCTACGGCGAGCTTGCCGCAGTGTGGGCGCCAACAGTGACCACTTACCTTGGACACGCAAACTACGTGGGGCCGAAGTGGGAGACCGGCGAGACGCCTTTCCAAACGTTCGACGTCACAGGTTTGCAGAAGACGGCGGCAGGCGCGGTGCTTGGCAATTTTGCGTTGCTGGACGACATCAGCCGTGTGCGCAACCAACTCATTGTGAGCGGATTGGCGAATTACCGCGCCATCGCCTATGAGGGCGGACCGAGCGGCTACTACGTCCCAGGCACGGGCACGGTGACGCAAACGCAAATCTCGCAGCTCTACGGCAAATCGCTCGCCATGGCGGTTGCCGCGATGGACGCATGGCTGTACTCCAGCCAAACGGGCTACGCGACACAGCAGTATTTCTCCTTCGCGGGCGGCAAGAACTGGACTTCGCACACAATGCCGTTGCAGGGCGGTTTCCGTCGTCATGCGGCGTGGCTGGCGCTGATGATGCGCAATCGTTATGCCCTCGGCGACACCATGCTGCGCGTGAACGCGCTCAGCGTGCCGACGCACACAATCGGCGATGCAGTCGTGCCACTCGTGGCAGCGTATGCCATTCGCGGCGAAGGCACGCTGGCGGTGTTTGTGCTCTCGCGCAAGGTGCCGGATCAGCATCACGACGCTGATTTCGGCGACGGCTACACGCGCGTCACGCTGCGCTTGCCGTTCCGCGCTTGCGCGCGCATCACGCGCTATGCGTTGACCGCTCCTGATGGGAGCTTTGCTCACCCCGGGGCGAATAACCTCAGCGAGGAGCGCGTGCGCATCACTGCTGTTTCCGTGCCGCCCGACGAGTGCAATGACGGCGTGTTGACGATCGCGCCCGAGACGGGCGGCGCGCCAGAGGGGATGCCGCCGGGCACTGTATTCCTCTACGTGTTTGAGGAGCCGCACCGCGTCTTCCTGCCCGCAGTGCGCCGATAAACCCACCTGCGCTCATGTGAGGCGAGTAGAATCCGCAGCCGCGCTTTGAGAAGAATCCAACCTCAGTAGGAGACGTGAAGGCACGATGATGTCCCCAATTCTCTTCGCGCTTGTCATGAGCCTGATTGGGCTGATATACGTGCTCATCACCGCGCGCGCGGTGCTGGCAAGTGACCCGGGCAACGCCACCATGCAGCAGATCAGCGGCGCGATTCGTGAAGGCGCGCAGGCGTTCCTCGCGCAGGAGTATCGCGTGCTGGTGGTGTTTGCGATCGTGGTCGCGGTGCTTATCGCGATCTTCATTCGCTGGCAGACGGCGCTGAGCTTTCTTGTGGGCGCGTTCACCTCGGCGCTCACCGGCTTTATCGGCATGAGCATCGCCACGCGCGCCAACGCGCGCACCACGGCGGCAGCGATGAAATCGTTAGATGCTGGGCTGCGCGTGGCGTTCCGCAGCGGCAGCGTGATGGGCATGAGCGTGGTGAGCCTCGGGCTGCTCGGCGTCTCGGCGCTGTTCTTCCTCTTCGGCATGAACCGCGAGGCAGTGGACGCCATCACTGGCTTCTCCTTTGGCGCCTCGGCGATCGCGCTCTTCGCGCGCGTCGGCGGCGGCATTTACACGAAAGCCGCAGATGTCGGCGCTGACCTCGTGGGTAAGGTCGAAGCTGGCATTCCCGAAGACGACCCGCGCAACCCTGCCGTGATCGCTGACAACGTGGGCGACAACGTGGGCGATGTGGCAGGCATGGGCGCAGACCTGTATGAGTCCTACGTCGGCTCGATCGTGGCTGCTTCGGCGGTGGCGGTGGTCGGCGCGGCGCGCGGCGAGCTAAGCCCTTCAACGGTGTTGCTGCCTTTCGCCATCGCTGGGGTGGGGATTCTCGCCTCGCTGATCGGCGCGTTCATGGTGCGCACGCGCGAAAACGCCTCGCAAGCGGACTTGCTGCGCTCGTTGCGCACGGCGGTGTGGACAGCTTCGGCGTTGGTGGTGCCAGGCATTGCCGCGCTGATTGCGCTGGATGGCACCATCGGCTGGCCCATCTTCTTCGCGATCTTGCTTGGTCTGGCGGCAGGGTTGTTGATCGCGTACTTCACCGAGTACTTCACTAGCTACACTGAAAAGCCTACGCAGGGCATCGCGCGCAGCGCGCAAACGGGCGTGGCGACGCTCATCATCGAAGGGCTGGCGGTGGGGATGCGCTCTACCTTTGCGCCTGTGGTGGTGATCGTGATCGCGGTGATCGGCGCTTACTTGCTCGGCTACAACAACGTCGTGGATGGGCGTATGGGTGGTGTGGATGGCGGTTTGTACGCGGTCTCGCTCGCGGCGGTGGGCATGTTGAGCACGCTCGGCGTCACGCTCGCCACGGACGCATACGGCCCTGTGGCGGATAACGCGGGCGGCATTGCCGAGATGTCGCACTTGCCCAAGGAAGTGCGCCAGCGCACCGATGCGCTCGACTCGCTGGGCAACACCACTGCGGCAACAGGCAAAGGCTTCGCCATTGGCTCAGCCGTGCTCACTGCGCTCGGCTTAATCGCGGCGTATGCCCAAACTTCGGGGCTGCGCGCAGAACAACTCACGCTGCTCGACCCCAAGCTGCTCGGCGCGTTGCTGATCGGCGCGATGTTGCCCTTCCTCTTCTCGGCGATCACCATGACCGCCGTCGGGCGTGCAGCGATGGAGATCGTCAATGAGGTGCGCCGTCAGTTCCGCGAAATTCCGGGCTTGATGGAAGGCACAGCGCGCGCGGATTACGCGCAGTGCGTAGCGATCAGCACGCGCTCGGCGCTGCGCGAGATGATCGTGCCTGGTGTGCTGGCTGTAGCGGCGCCGTTGATCGTCGGCATTGTGCTCGGCCCAGCGCCGTTAGCAGGGCTGCTGGTCGGCGCAACGGGCAGCGGTTTTGTGCTTGCTGTGATGATGGCAAACGCGGGCGGCGCCTGGGATAACGCCAAGAAGTTCATCGAAACGGGTGAGCTGGGCGGCAAGGGCTCGGCGAACCACAAAGCGGCGGTCGTGGGTGATACCGTGGGCGACCCCTTCAAGGACACCAGCGGCCCTTCGCTGAACATCCTGATCAAGCTGATGAGCGTCGTGGCGCTCGTCTTCGCGCCGCTGTTCGTGCAGATCGGTGGGTTGGTGCGATAGCGCGAGCCATCTCACCTGATGAAGGCAGTGCGTATCTCGGCGCGGGCGAGCTCATCGCCTGCGCCGAAATTGCGTTTCAAAAGAGTTGCCTCGGGAGATACTGACGTGGTGCTAGCATAGCGCGCAATGCGTCGCATACCGCCGCCCTGGGTTTTGATCCTGCTTGTGATTCTCTCCCTCTGCTTCTGGGTGGGTTTCTTCGCGCCGCTTCCCGATGATGGCGGGCAACAGCCCGAGCGCCTTGCTCTACCAAACAGCGCATGGCTCGATGTGAGCGGAGTGCGCTTGCATTACCGCGTTGATGGCCCAAGCGATGGCACGCCTGTGTTGCTTGTGCATGGTTTGTTCGGCTCAACGGAGACGTGGCGCTACAACGTGGATGCGCTCGTAGCAGCAGGTTACCGCGTGATCCGCTACGACCGCCTTGGCTTCGGCTTGAGCGATAAGCCAGCAGATGCTGACTACAGCTTGGCAGCGCAGATACAAATGGCGCTTGCGTTGCTTGATGCGCTGGGCGTGCAACGCGCGTTGGTGGTGGGGCACAGCGCTGGCGGCAACTTGGCAGCTCATCTCGCGTTGCAGCACCCCGAGCGCGTGCAAGGGCTGGTGCTTGTGGACGCGCTGCTTGCCCAAGGAGGACCGCCTGCATTTGTGGGCTGGGTCGTGTCGCTTCCGCTTGTGTGGCGCGCTGCAACGCTCGGGCTGCGCCTTTACTTCACGCCTGATCGCCTTGCCGAGACGCTGCGAGGGTTTTACGCCAGCCCAGCCACACTCACTGACGCAGACCTTGCCCAGTACTGGCGCGCGTTCCAAACTGAAGGCTGGAGCGACGGCTTGCTTGCTACCACCCGCGATGGATCAGTGCGCCCACTGCGTGCAGAGTCGCTTGCTGCTCTCACAACGCCCACGATTGTGATTTGGGGCGAGCTTGATCGCACCACGCCGCTCGATGCAGCGCAGCCCGCGCTCGACCAACTGCCGAATCTACGAGCACGCTACGTGATCCCAGAAGTTGGCCATCAGCCGTTTGAGGAAGCGCCCGATGCGTTCAACGCTGCCCTGCTTGAGGCGCTTGCACAGCTCCGCTCGCCTTGAGGTTATTGATGCAGCGCGCTTTACCAAAGCGTTGCTCCCAGGGTGCGCAGCCAAAACGAGGAAGGTGTGCCAGAATTGGACACATGACCCTGCTCGCACAAGACCTACACCTGCATGTCGAAGGAAACACCATTCGCCTCAACCCGCGCGATCCGCACTTCTACAACAACCCCTATCCCTACTACGCCGTGATGCGCGCGTTGCCGCAGCCGTTCTACTGGGCGGACTTTGACTTGTGGTGTTTCGCGCGCTGGGAAGATGTGAACGCGTTGCTGCGCGACCGCCGCTTCGGTCGGCAAATCTTGCACCTGCGCACACGCGAGGAGCTTGGCCTGCCGCCCATCCCCGAAGAGCTGGCGTTCTTCTACGAAGTGGACAACGCCACGATGATCCAGATGGAGCCGCCCGATCACACGCGGCTGCGCAGCTTGGTGCAAAAAGCTTTCATGGCGCGCCAGATCGAAGGCTTGCGCCCGCGCATTCAGGCGCTGTGCGATCAGCTCATTGACCAAATGCTCGAACAGGGCGAGGTGGATCTCCTCACTGCCTACGCCACACCGATCCCCGTGATCACCATCGCGCACATGCTCGGCGTGCCGACGGAGATGAGCGAGCACTTGCTGAACTGGTCGCACGCGATGGTGGCAATGTATGAGCTAGGTCGCACCCGCGAGCAGGAGCTGCGCGCTGTGCAAGCGACGCGCGAGTTCTACGCCTACGTGCAGCAACTCGTTGCGGAGCGGCGTCGCCATCCCACCGATGATCTCATCACGCGCTTGATCGAGGCGGAAGAGCAAGGACAAAAGCTCACTGAACATGAGCTGATCTCAAGCACCATGCAATTGCTCAACGCAGGGCATGAGGCGACGGTCAACGTGATCGGCAACGGCGTGTATGCGCTGCTCACGCACCCTGACCAATGGGCAAAACTCGTTGCCGATCCCACGTTGAGCCGCACCGCTGTAGAAGAGTTGCTCCGCTTCGACACGCCGCTGCATCTGTTCACGCGCTGGGTGCTTGAGGCTTTGGAGTATCGGGGGCATCACTTCGCATTTGGCGAGGTGGTTGCGCTCTTGCTCGGCTCCGCCAATCGTGATCCTGAGCGCTTTCCTCATGCCGATACGTTAGACATCACGCGCGCTGATAACCCTCATGTTGCATTTGGCGGCGGCATCCACTTCTGCATCGGCGCGCCGCTTGCGCGCTTGGAGTTGGACATCGCGCTGAGCACCCTCGCGCGCCGCGCGCCCAAACTGGAGCTATTGGAGCAGCCCGAATATCGCAACGCTTACCACTTCCATGGTTTGAAGTCGCTGCGCGTGCGCGTGGCTGCTTGAGCTAATGAGGCTTTGCTGAAAGTGCGCAGAAGGCGCGTTTAGCCGCTTAAAATTAAGCAAAGCTACGCAATCCTAAAAAGGAGGATGCACCATGGAGCAAGCACAGCCGATCAAGCGCCCGCTTTGGAGCACGCGCGAGCTGCTGATCGCAATGGTCATTGCGGTGGTGTTCGGCATCGTGGTGGTTTCCTCGACGTACCTGTATGCCGCGGTGCTTGGTCTGGGAATTTTCGCGCGTTCGGCTGCAACAGGGCTGTTCTTCTTGCCGGCAGCGTTTGCTGCGTATGTATTGCGCAAGCCGGGCGCCGTGTTGCTTGTGTGCATGGTGAGCGGGCTAGTGGCGATCCCATTCACGCCGTATGGATTGCTGGTGGTGGGCATTGGCGTGCTCACCGGCATCATCGGCGAGATCGCCACGCTGATCGTGACGCGCTATCGCTCCTTCGGCTTGCTGCGCCTGCTCGCTACAGGCGCGCTGGCAGGGCTGATCGAGTTTGGCTCGGTGCTTGCTAGCAGCCTGCGCACAACGCCGCTCACCGTGCCAACTGTGCTTCTGGCAACCTCGCTTTCGGTGGGAGCGTTTGTGCTCGCCTCGCTAGTGGCTTATGCGCTGGCGAACGCCGTGCAACGCACGGGCGTGCTCGCAAACACCGCCTTGGGGCGTGAGATGATGGAGGCACAATGACACAAGCGACCCAAGAGACCACAACGCCTATCACCACAACTGCCTCGGTGGAATGCCCCGTGTTGCCACCAGAAGCGCAAGTGCGCGCTGGCGACCGCTTGTTTGGCGGCTCGCTCGCCTTTGTCGCATTGCGATGCACGTTGCGCTACGTGGCGTTGCCGTTCCTGCTGCCGCTGATCGGCTTGGCGAGCGTACTCTCTTCGGCTATCGCGCTCGTCGTTGATGCAGTGGCATTGACCACCATTGTGCTCAACGTGCGGCGCTTGTGGAACACGAGCTGGCGCTGGCGCTACTTTGGGCTTGCTGTCGTGATGACGATCATCATCGGCATTCTCGCCTGGAAAGACCTGCAGATCATCCTCGGGCGCTGAGCAAACGTGATCGCGATCGAGCACCTCACCGTTCGCTACGTGGGCCGCAAGCAACCAGCGCTTGCTGATCTCTCGCTCACTTTTCACGCAGGCGAGGCAGTGCTGCTGCTTGGCCCAAGTGGTTGCGGCAAGAGCACCCTCGCGCTCACGCTCAATGGGCTGATCCCGCACAGCCAAGATGTGGCGGTGTTTGCGGGGCGCGTGTGGGTGAACGGCAACGACACGCGCACCACGCCGCCCGCCGTGCTCGCGCAACAGGTGGGGATCGTCTTTCAGGACCCCGAGGCGCAATTCGTCATGCCCGACGTCGCCAGCGAGGTGGCGTTTGGGCTAGAGAATGTGTGTCTTCCGGTGGATGAAATTCGGCAGCGCATCGGCGAGGCGTTGGCGCAGGTGGGCCTGGCGGGATGGGAACGTGCCACCGCCTGGACGTTGAGCGGCGGACAAAAGCAGCGCGTCGCCCTTGCGTCGCTGCTTGCGATGCGCCCGCGGGTGCTTGTCTTCGACGAGCCAACCGCGCATCTCGATCCGCAAGGTGTGCGCGAAGTCTTCGCGGTGATCGCTGCGCTTAAGCAACGCGGGAAGCACACGCTGATCCTCATCGAGCATCGCCTCGACGAGCTGATCCCGCTGATCGACCGCGTCGTGGTGCTCGGCGCACAAGGCGAACTGGTCGCCGATGGCACGCCCGAAGCTGTGTTCAACGCGCACTTCGAGACGCTGCGCGCGTTGGGGGTATGGATGCCGCAGGTGACGCTGCTCGGCGCGGCGCTCGGCTTGCGCCCGCTGCCGGTGACGCTCGAGCAGGCGGCGCACGCCTTGCGATCCGTTGCGGCGCTGCGCGGCACCACCCTCACACTGCCAAACGCGAGCCAGCGCTTTGCGACCAACGGCGCCGTGCCTGCAATCGAGGCACAAGGGCTGGTTCATCACTACGGCTCACACGAAGCTTTGCACGACGTGAGCTTCACAGTGCCACGCGGCAGTTTCTTCGCTGTGCTTGGCTCAAACGGCGCAGGCAAGAGCACGCTTGCGCGCTTATTGGCAGGCCTGCTGCCATTGCAGTCAGGGCGCCTCATGATCGAGGGGCACGATGTGCGCCGCTTGCATCCGCGTGAATGGTCGCGGCGCGTGGGCTTGGTGTTCCAAAACCCAGAGCACCAGTTTGTGGCGAGCACAGTGCGCGACGAATTGCGCCTGAGCGCACGCGCTGCAGGGCTCGATGCCAAACGCGCCGCCCAGCGCGTTGAGGAGATGCTGGCGCGCTTTCGCCTCACGCGCTATGCCGACGCCAATCCTTTCACGCTCAGCCATGGCGAAAAGCGCCGCCTCAGCGTGGCAACGATGCTGATCACCGATCAACCAATCCTCATCCTCGATGAGCCAACTTTCGGGCAGGATCAACAAAACGCCTTGGCGATCCAAGCGTTGCTGCAATCGCTGCACGCCGAAGGGCGCACGCTTGTGGTGATCACACACGACATGACGCTGGCGGCTGCCTGCGCGCAACACGTGTTGGTGATGCACGAAGGACACGTGCTCGCGCAAGGCGCGCCTGAGTCGGTCTTCGCACAAACGGCACTCCTCGCGATGGCGCGGCTTTCGTTGCCGCCAATTGCGCAGCTTGCGATGCAGCTTGGCTTGAACCCACCGCCGCTCACCGTGGAGGCATTCGCTGCAGCCGTGCAAGCGCAGCGCTCGCCTGCTTCACTTGCTGAGGCACCGGTGATCAGCCATGCTTGAGCGACGCAACCCGCTGAGCAAAATTGCGGCGGTGGTGCCCGCCATGGTGTTGGTCGCGCTCGCCACGGAGGTTTATCTCCCGCTTGCGCTTGCCGGATTAGCCCTCGCTATCCTGCTGATCGGCGGTGTCTCACTCAGGCGCATTGCGTGGGCGCTGTTGCCGTTGGCGTTGGTGGCGCTTGGGTTTTTGCTGGTTTATCCCCTGCTGGTGCGGCGCGAGCTCGTGGCGCACACGCCGGTGGTCATGCAGTGGGGCGGGTGGGTGGTGCATGAAGGGGCGCTGCGCCTCGGCGCGATCGCCACGGCGCGCATCACAGCGCTGGTGAGCCTTTCGCTGATCTTCAGCGTCACCACAAGCGTGAACGATTTCCTGCTGGCGCTTGTTCAGCAAGCGCGCGTGCCGTATCGCGTTGGCTACGCCGCAATGGCGGCATTACGCTTCGCGCCGCTCCTGCGCTATGAGCTGGAGCAAATTCGCGCCGCGCATCGGGTGCGCGGGTTGGCGCAGAGGGGGATCGTGGGGGAGTTGGCGCACGTGCGCCGTGCCCTTGTGCCGCTTCTCGCCTCTGCCATTCGTCGTGCGGAACGCGCGGCGCTGGCGATGGACGGGCGCGCCTTTGGCGCCTACCCCCAGCGCACCTATTGGCGGCGTGTGCCTCTTGGCGCTGTTGATGTGCTCTTTGTGCTGCTGCTTTGGGGCACCACGGCGTTGATCGTGCTGATCCTTCACGCGCTCGGCTTGTTAGGACCGCTCAGCTTTGTGCAGCGCGTCTAGTGTGTATTGTCAGCTTGCAAGCTAAGGCACCGTTGCTAAAACTAGCTACAGCAGGGTTACCTCTGCCACACTTTGCGATGCTCGTGGAGGTGAATCATGAACTGGAGACGTGCTTCGCTGACGTTGAGCCTTGCTGTGAGTATGCTTCTTGCTGCATGTGCGACGCCCACGCCTGCGCCTGCCCCTGCAGGGGGTGGTCAACAAGCTGAGCAGCCTGCGGTGCCGCCTCCTGAACAGCCCGCACCCGCACAGCCGCAGCAGCAGCCAACACAAATCACGGTCTGGTCGCGCTACGACATTGATGACCCGAACAGCAAAGAAGGCATGACGCTGAAGCAATTCTTCGCCGACTTGGAGCGCGAGGCCGGCGTGAAGGTGATCCACGAGCAGGTTGCTTGGGATCAGCTAGCCACCAAGCTTGCGCTTGCCGTGCAATCGGGAGGTGATGTGCCAGACATTGTTGAAGTGAGCAGCCAACACATCCCTGCCCTGCTCAACGCTGGCGCGCTGACCCCGCTGGATGATTTGTTGAAAGGCGAAGCATGGGTCGAGGATCTCACGGACGGCGATCGCAAGGCGTGCGTGCGCGATGGGCAGCGCGTGTGTGTGGCGACCAACGTGCGCGGTGGCATGACCTACTACAAGCCAAAGCTCATGCCCGATGGATTCCCCAAGGGACCAGCAGACTGGGAAAAGCTCTGCGAGACGCTCAAGCCACAAGGCAATTTCGTCAATACCTTCTTTGCGGGGCGCAGCTACGCCGCTATTGAGATCAACTGGTGGCCGCTGATTAAGTCAAACGGCGGCAGCATCTTTGATGCAGAAGGGAAGCCCGCTTGGGCAACAGAGAAGGTTGCAGAGGTTGCGCGATGGGCACAGCGGATGTTTGCAAACGAATGCTGGCCCAAGGTGAGCGTCACGGGCGACTTCGCAGATTCAGAAGTTGCCTGGCAAGAGGGCAAGTCCGCTGCTTTCGGTGGGGGGAGTTGGTCGCCGATTTTCGTGCCCGGATTGCTGGATCAAGTGAACAGTGGCGAGGTTGAGGTGACGGGCGGCACCCCATTCAACGGGCAACCCCATGTGTTCATGGTGAGCGAGAGCTGGGTGGTTCCGAAGGGCGCTAAGAACACCCAAGGCGCTCTTGCCTTCTTGCGCGCGTTCATGAAGCCCGCGTTCCTCGCAAGCTGGGCAGAGGCGCAGTTTGGTATCCCCACTACCAAGCAAGCCTACGCTGAAGGGCGCTTCAAGGGCAGCCCCTTCTACAGCAAGGTGGACAAGATCCTCGGTGAGCAGGGCGCCTACATGGAGTCTAGCCCCTACTACGTTGAAAGCCTGGACATCCTAGCGACCACATGGCAAGAGCTGATGCTCAACCCAGACCGCGATCCCTTGCCAGAGCTGGAGAAGGCGGCTAACGAAGTGCTCCAGCGCTATTGGAAGTGAGAAGGGCGAAGGGGCAGCACGCCAACAAAGTGCTGCCCCTTCCGCTTTGGGGTAGGGGCATCATGCGTGCGCGAGGTCTTTTCCCGTATGTGCTGATTTTGCCAGCATTTGCGGTCGTTGGTTTCATCAGTTTCTATCCGACGCTATACAGCTTTTTCCTGAGCTTGCACTCCTTCCGTCGCGGTCAGCAAACCTTTGTCGGTCTGCGCAATTTTGAGCAGATCTTGAACAGCGCAGGGTTTTATGAGAGCTTGCGGCTCACGTTGGTGTATGGCTTGTTCTTTGTGAGCCTCACGTTGCTTTTTGCTTTTCTGCTTGCACTTGCCTTCAATCGGAAGTTAGGCTATACAGGCGTCTTCATGACCACAATTTTCATCCCCTGGATGCTCTCCGAGATCGTTACTGGCATCATTTTCCGCTGGCTTTTTCTGCCAGGCTATGGGTTGCTACAAGAGCTGTTTTCCCCTCTGTTTGGGAACATCACCTTCTTAGGGCATCCACAAGGTGCGATGGGCGTTGTGGTAGGCGCGACGATTTGGCGCACGCTTGCTTTTGCGATGCTCCTGATCCTCGCTGGTTTGCAGACCATCTCATCCGAGGTGTACGAAGCGGCTGCGATTGACGGTGCAACGGGTTGGCAGATCTTCTGGTACATCACTTGGCCTCTGGTTCGCCCCACAACACTTGTGGTCGTGTTGCTGCTCTCGCTTCAAGCGGTGAACTCCACTGGGCTGTTTCTCTCCATCACGAATGGTGGCCCAGGGCGAGCGACCGAAGTGTTGAGCGTGATGATGTATCGAGAAGCGTTGGTGTTTTTCAATTTCGGCTATGGTGCAGCGCTCGCCGTAGTGATGTTTTTCGTGAATGCGATTCTAGCGGCTGTTTACCTCAGGACAATGCGCAGCGAGATCGTTGTTTAACATACTCAAGGAGTAGGTAAATGGCGGTTATCTCGACACAAGCCCCAAGCAGTGTGGCAAGGCTCACGCTGCGACAACGTTCGAACGTGGTGTTGTTCCTTACCTTGGCGTTGGTTTCTCTGATCGTAATTTTCCCCGTGATCTATGCCATCTTCACCTCGTTCAAGCCACGCGGCTTTGGTCTGGCGCGCGATTTGTTAGCTGGCGGGTTCTACCTGGGCAACTACGAGCTGCTCCTCTCAACGCCCCGCTTTGTGCGTCAGATTTTTAACAGCTTCGTGATGAGCTTTGGCGGCGGCGTGATCACCACCACGGCAGCAGCCATGGCAGGCTATGCCTTTGGCAGATTTAGCTTTCGCGGCCGCACCGTGCTTCTATCCATTTTGCTTGCTGTGATGATGCTGCCGGGCTTGACCAATCTGATCCCTCTCTACAAAATCGCCAGCGACCTAGGTCTGCGCGACACATACCTTATCATGATCCTCGTGTACGCCGCATACGGCATTCCATTTGGCACGTGGGTGATGGTTGGTTTCTTTCGGAGCATCCCGACAGATCTAGAAGAAGCCGCAAAGGTGGATGGTGCAACGCCATTTCAAGCGTTCTGGCTGGTGGTGTTACCGCTAGCTGCGCCGGGATTAACAGCCGTGTTCATTACCAACTTTGTTTATAACTGGAATGACTTTTTAGCGGCGCTGGTGTTGCTCTCCAGCACAGCGATGAAAACTGCAATGGTCGGCTTGTTTGATTTTCAAAATCAGCTCACAGGCAACAACAACGAGCTGCTGATCGCAGCCTGTGTGCTTATCATGCTCCCTGGCGTTGTGCTCTTCGTGCTCTTCCGCAACGCCTTCCTGCGCGGGATGCTCGAAGGTGCGCTGAAAGGCTGACCCTGCTGAGCCATGCCACACGTCCCTCCTAATCACCCGGTTCCTTTGTTCTTGGGCAAGTCTTTGCCCGTGCATTTGGTCTCTGAACTAAGGCAAATTGTGGCGTCGGAGTTTGTAGCCCGTCTTTCCTGCGCCACCCAATATCACACTCCCGAAGTCGCTGACTACTACGGCACACCTTGTGAGACCATTCTCTCGCCCATCGTAGAGGGCAAACCTGTTGTGGTGGAGATCGAGGCTTGGAGCGATGCGGTGCTGCGGCTGCGCATTGCGCCTCAAGATGCACTTCCTCCCGAGCCGACGCCCATGGTCGTTGGCAAGCCGAGCGCCCCAGTGCATTGGCGCGTCACGGAACAAGCTGGGCGCGCTGCAATCGAAACGGCGCTTGTGCGCGTCGAAGTGGTGCACGAACCTTTTCAGCTTCGCTTCGTCGAGCGCAGCACGGCGCGTTTGCTTTGGAGCACGCGCCCGCTTGATCTAGAGTGCCTGCGCCGTCCTGAAAATCAATGGAACCCTGCGGAAAATCGTTGGCTCTTCGTCCATCGCTATGCATACCCCCTCGGCTTTGCCGATCATGGTGATGAGCGCTACGCCTTCCTCTCGGGCAGCCTCCATCACAGCGAGCACATCTATGGCTTCGGTGAGGACTACGGGCGTGTGGATAAACGACAGGTGCGAAAGCGCCTGTGGAACGTCGAAGCATTTAGCAATGCCAGCCCCGGCGCCTACAAGAACATCCCGTTCTTCATGAGCACAGCAGGATATGGCTTGTTTATCAATTCTTCAAACGCAATCACGGTGCATGTAGGCGATCTGGAACATACTGCGCTTTCGATTATCGTAGATGACACAACCGCGCTGGATCTCTTCTGGATCTACGGGCCACAGCTCCGCGATATTCTGCCGCGCTACACGGCTATCACAGGCACGCCCGCGCTTCCACCCAAATGGAGCTTTGGCTTGTGGATGGGGCGGATCAGCTACAACCGCCAGGAACAGGTCGAGGGCGTAGCTGCTGAGCTTCGGCGTCGGCGCATCCCCTGCGACGTGATTCATATTGATACAGATTGGTACGAGCATGATTGGCAATGTGATCTTGAATTTGGCAAGAGCAAGTTCCCCGATCCTGCCGGGATGATCCAGCGTCTGCGTGAGCAAGGCTTTCGCGTTTGCCTGTGGCAGTGGCCCAACCTCACCATTTACACCTCTTTGTTCCGCGAGGCACAGGAGCGAGGCTTTTTGGCGCTGCGCAGCAATGGGCACCCCTATTTGTTTCCCGGCTTTGCAGGCGAGGCAGGCTTCATTGACTACTCCAACTCCGAAGCTGTAGCGTGGATTCAGGAAAAGTTTCGCAAGCTGTTTGCGCTCGGCGTTGCGGCGATCAAGGTTGATTTTGGGGAAGGCGCATCACCTGAAGCACGCTACCGCAATGGGTCGAGCGAGGCAATGCATAACCGCTACGCGCTGCTCTACAACAAAGCAGTGTTTGAGGTCACAGAGTCGTTCTACGGAAAGGGTAATGCTGTGATTTGGGCGCGCTCAGCGTGGGCAGGTTCGCAGCGATACCCTGTGCATTGGTCTGGCGATGGGCTGGCGCGCTACGAGGATCTTGCGTGCGTGGTGCGTGCCATGTTGAGCTTTGGGCTGAGTGGATTCCCGTTCTACAGCCACGACATCGGGGGGTTCAGCGGATTACCAGACCCGGCGTTGTACGTGCGCTGGGCGCAGCTGGGCTTGTTCTCTTCGCACGCGCGTTGTCACGGCGTTCCTCCACGGGAGCCGTGGGCTTATGGCGAAGAGGCGGAGCGCATCTTCCGCCAATATGACGAGTTGCGCTATCGCCTCATGCCCTACATCTACTCGGAAGCAGTTGCTTGCACTCAAACCAGCCTTCCGTTCGCGCGACACCTTGTTTTGGAGTGGCAAGATGACCCTGTTGCAGCATTTATCGAGGATGCTTACTTGTTTGGGCGCTATTTCCTAGTCGCGCCGATCCTCGACGAAACCAATCGTCGCCGTGTCTATCTGCCGCGCGGGACGTGGTTTGACTATTGGACAAAACAACAAATCGAAGGTGGTTGCTGGCTAGAGGTGGAAGCACCGCTCGACGTTTTGCCGCTCTACGTGCGCGCAGGGGCAATCGTGCCCTATGCACCACTCATGCAACACACTGAGGAAAAGCCATGGGATCTGCTCACCGTGGAGCTATACGGACTGCTTGGGCGGGGGGAGTACGCGATCTACACCGATGCTCACAATCCACCTCAATGGGTGCGTTGTCAACGCGAGGGGAATCGCGCCCAGTTGCAGCTCGAGACACAAGCACACGAGATCACATTGATCGTTTTTGGCGAGCAGGTGCTGGAAGCAAAAACGGAGCAAGGCGTTGTTCCTTGCTCCGGCACCGCACAAGAAGGGTATCGGCTTCAGCTCCCAGGGCGCGCGCAGGTCGAGCTGCGTCTTGCGTAAGCGCTACGAGAGCCAGCGCACCTTGCTCTCGATGGGCGATCGGGTTGCCTTGGGTTGTGCCCCTGGTGCAGGTCGCCCCACAAACACGAACCCCAACAACTTCGAGGGCGGCTCTAAGCCAACGAGATCGCGCACGCGCTCGTGCTCGACAATTTCACCGCTGACCCACTTGGAGCCATAGCCCAGCGTGTGCGCGACGAGCATGATGTGCTGCGCGGCAATCGCCACCGAGGCGAGGTCTTCCCACTCAGGGTAACGATCTTGCCCAGAGCGATACATCCCAATGCTGATCCACACAGGCGCTGCCAACGGGCGCCGGCGCTGAAACTCTTCGGCTTCGGGTTCGTACTTCTCAGGCGGCGTGAGCAAGCGGTAGGCTTCAGCGAAGCGCTCGCCAAGCAGTTTGCGCGACTCGCCCATGAACACCGTAAAGCGCCACGGCTCAGTCAAGCCATGGTTCGGTGCCCAACGCGCTGCCTCAAGCATAAGGCGGATGTCCTCAGGGTTAACGGGGGCGTTGGGGTCAATATCCTTGGGCGGGAAAGTGCGGCGCTCACGGATCACTTGCAACAGCGACTCAGTGAGCGTTGGGATGGCGAGTGTGTCTTGTTGCATCATGGCTCTCTCGCCCTTGTTGGATGAGATCAGCGTGCTGCTGGTTACGTCATGCGCTGCGCTACAATCGCGCCGCAATGAAGAACGTCATGGTCACCGGCGGGGCGGGCTTCATCGGCTCGAACTACGTGCGCTTTGCGCTGGAGCGCCACCCCGATTGGCGTGTCATCGTCTTCGACAAACTCACCTACGCGGGTAACCCTGATAACCTGCGTGACATCGCAGAGCGCTTCAAAGATCGCTTTGTGTTCATCCGCGGCGACATCGCCGACCGCGAGGCTGTGTTCGACGCGGTGCGCACGCACAACATCTCGATCATCATCAACTTTGCCGCCGATACCCACGTGGATCGCTCGCTAATGGAGCCGGGGCAGTTCATCATGACCGACGTGTATGGCACATACGTGCTGCTTGAGGCGGCGCGACATTTCGGGCTGGAACGCTTCCACCAGATTAGCACAGATGAGGTGTACGGCGATGTGCCCGAGCCACACCGCTGCACGGAAAGCGATCCACTACGCGGTAGCAGCCCATACTCCGCCAGCAAAGCCGGCGGCGACCTCATGTGCTTGGCGTACTTCCGCTCGTTCGGCGTGCCCGTCACCATCTCGCGCGGCACCAACAACATTGGTCCATACCAGTACCCCGAAAAAGTGGTGCCGCTGTTCATCACCAACGCGATCGACAACCAACCGCTGCCGCTTTACGGTGACGGCAAGCAGATGCGCGATTACCAATACGTCCTCGATCATTGTGAGGGCATTGATGTGGTGATCGAGCGCGGTACGCCCGGCGAGATCTACAACATCGGCAGCGGCGTGGAGACGCGCAACATTGACATGGCGCGCATGATCCTCGACCTGCTCGGCAAGCCCTACTCGCTGATCCAGCCCATCACTGACCGCCCTGGGCATGACCGGCGCTATGCTGTGGACATCAGCAAAGTGCGCGCGCTTGGGTGGGAGCCGCGACACACGTTCGCGCAAGCGCTGGAGAAAACCGTGAAGTGGTACGTGGAAAACGAGTGGTGGTGGCGCAAGATCAAAAGCGGCGAGTTCATGGAATACTACAAGCGCCACTACAGCGGGCGCGAACTGAACATCACCCTCGAGCTTTGAGCGCGTGCGCATGTTTGAGCTGACCTTCTTGGGCACGGCGGCTTCTTCGCCCTTGCCAAAGCGTGGTCTGCCTTCCGCTATCGTCACCCATGACGAATACCGCTTCATGGTGGATTGTGGCGAGGGCACGCAGCGCCAGTTGCTCAACAGCGGCCTTGGGTTTCGGCGCCTCGAGCACATCTTGCTCACGCACCCGCATCTGGACCACATCCTCGGGCTAGGCGGGCTGCTCTCTACCCTCGGTCAATGGGAGACGCTCGAAAAAGTTGCCATCTACGGCGGGCGAAGCACGCTGGAGCGCGTCGAGGATCTGCTTTGGCGGATCGTGTTTCGTGGCACGCGCCCGCCCTTGCGCATTGAGCTGGTGGAAGTGCAGCCGGGCGTGATCTTCCGCGGCGAGGACTTTGAGGTGCGCGCGTTTCCTGTCCGTCATCGCGGCCCCGATTGCTTCGGCTTCGTGTTTGAGGAGGACGCGCGCCGACCGTTCCTCAACGATAAGGCAACAGCGCTTGGGGTGCCGCAAGGACCCGAACGGCGCGAACTGGTGCGCGGCAACCCTATCACTCTTGCCGATGGGCGGGTGATCTACCCCGACGATGTGCTCGGTGATTGGCGCCCAGGCACCAAGCTGGTGATCACCGGCGATATTGGAGAGACAGAGGGCTTGGCGGAGATCGCGCGCGGCGCCCACGCGTTAGTGACCGAGGCAACATACATGGAATGCGACGCGCCACTGGCGCGCGAGAACGGACATATCACCGCCGCACAGGCGGCGCGCCTCGCGCGCGAGGCGGAAGCGAAGCTGCTCATCCTCAATCACGTCTCAGGGCGCTACCGCGACAAGGATTTGGAACAAGAAGCGCGGGCTATCTTCCCAAACACGGTTGTAGCGCGCGACTTTGATTCGTTCAAGATCAAGGCTGAGTAACCGCGCATGCCGATCCTTTTGCTCATCCGTCATGCCACAAACGACTTTGTGAAGAGTGGGCGCCTGCCGGGACGAACGCCGAACATCCATCTCAACGAGGAAGGGCGGCGGCAGGCTGAAGCGTTGCGCCGTCTGCTCGCTCCGCAGCAAATTGATGCGATTTACAGCAGCCCGTTGGAGCGCGCACTGGAGACCGCGTTGCCGCTTGCGCAAGCGCGCAAGCTTCCTGTTCGCCTCGTGCCTGATCTAGCCGATGTGGACACGGGCGCGCTAACGGGGCGCGAGATCAAGGCGATCGCCGAAGGCGCGGAAACGCGCGCGTTTTGGCGGCTGGTGCAAGAGCGCCCCTCCGAGGCGGTTTTCCCGCAGGGCGAGGGGCTGCTCACGATGCAGCGGCGCGTGGTAGCTGCACTCGAGCGCATCGCGCATGCGCACCCAGACGTGCGCCTGGAGGCTGCGGAGGGCGAGGGCAAGCCGAAAACGCGCCCGCAGTATGTCGCCGTCGTGGCGCATGCCGATGTGATCAAAGCTGCGCTTGCGCACTACCTCTCGATGCCATTCGACGTGTTTCAGCGGCTGAGCATAGCACCTGCCTCAGTTAGCACGCTGAACCTGAGCACGGACGAGCAAGGACGCAGGCAAATCGCCGTGCTCAACGTGAATGTCGTGTCGTGTGAGCAATTCGCCTTAGCCTGAGCACGGCGGCAAGCTGTGCTCAAGAACTAGCCACTTGGCTATTGCGCACAGCAGGGGAAGGTGTTATAAGGGAAGCAGAAAATTGAATAAGGAAAGCGCCGAGGGAAGTCGTAAGAAAGCGCCTCACCGAGGCAAGCCAGAAAGTGTGGTTTATCGGGGAGATAAAACACTGGACACTCCCACCAGCAAAAGAGAGTGGCTTGACACGTCGGGAGGCGCCTTCGAAAGACGAAGGCGCAGAGAGCAAATCTCCCACGCGAAAGGAGACGTTCTCCTGAATCTCCTGAAGAAGGAGTTTGAGAACAGCGGGCATATCAGCGAGGAGAAACATCAAGGAAAAGCTCTCTGCGCCTTCGTCCTTTTTCACCTCTGTGCCTCATCCTCCGTTTGACGCTGCACCTAGATAACGTTACAATCCAACCCACCAAGCCAAACCGGAGGAAAAGCTGCATGGCAAGCGTTACGTTCGAGCATGTCACGAAGCGCTTCGGCGATGTCGTCGCTGTGAACGACTTGAACATCCACATCGCCGATCGCGAATTTCTCGTCTTTGTCGGTCCCTCGGGCTGCGGTAAGACCACTTCCTTGCGCATGTTGGCGGGGTTGGAGGAAGTCACAGAGGGCAACATCTACATCGGCGACCGCATCGTGAACGACGTCCCGCCGAAGGACCGCAACATCGCCATGGTGTTCCAGTCGTACGCGCTCTATCCACACATGTCGGTGTACGACAACATGGCATTCGCGTTGCGCATGCAGAAGATGCCCAAGGACGAGATCGACCGCCGCGTGCGTGACGCTGCGCGCCGCTTGGGGATCGAAAACCTGCTCGACCGCAAGCCGAAGCAACTCTCCGGTGGTCAGCGCCAGCGCGTTGCTGTGGGGCGTGCGATTGTGCGCAACCCGGCGGTGTTCTTGATGGATGAGCCGCTCTCCAACCTCGACGCAAAGCTGCGTGTGCAGGCGCGCGCTGAGATCAGCAAGCTGCACATGCAGCTCGGCACCACCTTCATCTACGTCACGCACGACCAGACCGAGGCGATGACGATGGGCACGCGCATTGCCGTCATGAAGGACGGCGTGCTTCAGCAGGTGGACACCCCGCAAAATCTCTACGAGCGCCCCGATAACGTGTTCGTCGCCGGCTTCATCGGCAGCCCGTCCATGAACTTCTTCGACGCCACCATCACGACAAACGGCACTGATTTGTTCGTGGACACCGGCGCGTTCCGCGTTAAGATTCCGGAGAACCGCGTCGCCCCCTATCGCGCCCACGTCGGGCGCCAGGTGATCTTCGGCATCCGCCCCGAGGACTGCCACGATCCCGAATACGCGCCGCCAGGCGTGCACCAAGCGCTTGTTGAGGCGCGCGTGGAGGTCGTGGAGATGCTCGGGCACGAGGTGATCTTGTACTTGGTGGCAGGCGGTTCACAGTCATTTTTGGCGCGCGTGGATCCGCGCACGAAGGCGCGCGTGGGCAACACCATCGCCATCGCCATGAACATGGACAACATGCACATCTTCGATAAGCAAACCGAGCGCGCGATCCGCGAAGAGGGCTTGGCGCCCGCGCCGATACCTGTCCAGCAGAAGGTGTAGCGCGCTCAACGCGCTTAGCCTTTAAAGCAGTGCTTTAGCCCGCGCGGCTTCTTCGAGGAGCTGCGCCGCGCTGCGTAGCCCTGCTTCGCCCCCAGTGCCAAGCATCTGCGCCAGCTCGCGGAGGCGCTCTGCCTCATCAAGGCGCTGGACGTGAGTGGTGGTGCGGCCGTCGTGCACGCGCTTCTCAACGCGATAGTGCGCGTCGCCAAATGCGGCAAGCTGCGGCAAGTGCGTGATGCACAACACTTGGTGCGTGCGCGCCAGTTGCCAGAGCTTGGCGCCAACCACAGCCCCCACACGTCCGCCGATCCCTTGGTCGATCTCGTCGAAGATGAGCGTCGGGGTTGGATCGGCGTGCGCGAGCGTGGTCTTCAGCGCCAGCATGAGGCGCGCCGTCTCGCCACCCGAGGCGATCTTCGCTAGCGGCTTAAGCCCCTCGCCGGGGTTAGGCGCGATCATGAACTCGACTTGATCGCAGCCGGTGGCATCGGGTTCTTGTTCGGCGAAGCTCACGTCGAAGCGCGCGCCCGCCATGCGCAGGTCTTGCAATTCGCGCTCGATGCCCGCGATGAGCTGCTGCGCTGCCTTACGGCGCTGTGCCGAAAGTTGCACCGCATGTGCGCGGAGCTGCTCAGCAAGCGCGGCAACGTGCGCGCTTAGCGCCTCGATGCGCTCGCCAAGCGTTTCGATGCGCTCCAGCTCGTGCGCTACCTGCTCTCCGTAGGCGATCACCGCTTCGACGCTCTCGCCGTATTTGCGCTTGAGCCGCTTGATCAGCTCCAGGCGTTCCTCGACTTGTTGCAGGCGCCTCGGGTTGAACTCGATGGCGTCGCGGTAGTCGCGCACGGCGCGCGCCACTTCTTCGACGATCACGCTTGCTTCTTGCAGCGCGCGATGATGCTCGGCAAAGCGCTTGTCGAGGCGCTCGAGGTTTGCCAGCGCGCGTGCTGCGTGTGCGATTTGGTCGAGCGCTGAGGGCGCGTCGCGGTGCGATTCGTACAGCGCAGCGTAGGCTTCCTCTGCCCACGCCGCGAGCGCCTCGGCGTTGGCGAGGCGCGTGTGTTCCTCCTGGAGCACTGCTTCTTCGCCGGGCTTCAGGCGCGCGGCGCGGATTTCCTCAAGCTGATAACGCAGCATGTCTAGCCGGCGCTCGCGTTCGCGCTCGGCTTGCTGGAGCGCGCTCAGCTCGCGTTGCGCGGCGCGCCACTGTTGAAACAACTCAGCGACGCGCTGGCGCAGCGGCATCAGCCCAGCGAAGCGGTCGAGCAAGTTTACGTGCTCGCGCACGCGGAGCAGCGAGAGATGTTCGCTTTGACCGTGCAGATCCACCAGCAGCTCACCGACGCGCTTGAGCGCGGCTTGGTTCACCGCGCGCCCGTTGATGCGCGCGATGGAGCGACCGTTGGCGCGCACCTCGCGGCTCAGCGTGATTTGCCCCGGCTCGTCCAGCTCGATCTCAAATTCGGCGAGTGCGTGGGCGAGGCGCTCAGCAAGGGCGTCGTTCACAATGAACGTGCCCTCGACGAGCGCCGCGTTGGCTCCTGCGCGCACCATGGTCGGCTCGGCGCGGTCGCCGAGCAGCAGCGCGATGGAGTCCATCAAGATGGACTTGCCGGCGCCCGTCTCGCCCGTGAGGATGTTCAAGCCGGGTGCGAACTCGAGATCGAGCGCTTCGATGATGGCAAACGCGCGCACGTGCAGCTCGGCGAGCATGGGTTTGCGTTAGAGCACTTGGTCGAGCGCGGCAGCGAAGATCTCGAGCGCCTCGTCAATTTGCTCGTCGGTGACGATCAACGGCGGGATCCAACGGATCACGTTCTCGTAAGAGCCGCAGGTGAGCAGTAACAAGTTGCGCTCTGCGCATGCGCGCACCACGCGCTGCACGGTGGCTTTGTCGGGGCGACCCTCAGCGTCCACAAACTCGGTCGCCACCATCAGCCCAATGCCGCGCACGTCGCCGATGTTGGGGAATTCGCGCTGGAGCCGGCGCAAGCCGTACATCAACTGAGCGCCGCGCGCGGCGGCGTTCTCGGGCAGGCGCTCGTCCTTCATGACGCGGATGGTCTCCGCAGCCGCTGCGGCGGAGATCACGTTTGGTCCATACGTGCCGCCGTGGGAGCCGGGCTGCCATTTTTGCATGATCTCGCGGCGCGCAGCGATCGCGCTCAGCGGCATGCCTGAAGCAAGCCCTTTCGCCATGACGAGGATATCTGGCACCACGCCGAAGTGTTCGAGCGCGAAGAACGCGCCCGTGCGCCCGAAGCCAGTTTGCACCTCGTCGAAGATCAACAAGATGCCGTATTCGTCGCAGATGGCGCGCAGCTCACGGAGAAAGCTCGCAGGTGGCACCACGTAGCCGCCCTCGCCGAGCACGGGCTCGACGACGATCGCGGCGGTTTCCTCAGGCGCCGTTTGCGTCTTCAGCAGCCAACGCACGCGCTCGATGGCGTAGCCGCAGCAACGCCCTTCGTCGTGGGGGCAGCTTCCGCTCAACGCAGCGCGTTCGGCGGCGCTCATTGTGCGTTGTGCGACGGGGCAGTGGTAGCAATGCGCGTAAGGCGCCACGAAGATGCCCGCGGGCAGCGGCTGATAGCGCGCGCGGTAGCCCGTTTTGCTCTGCGTCATCGCCATGGTGAGGTGCGTGCGCCCGTGGAACGAGCCTTCGAACGTGATGAGGTTGGTGCGCCCTGTGGCTTGCTTAGCGAGCTTCACCGCCGCCTCGACTGCTTCCGCGCCGCTGTTGCTGAAGAAGAACGTGTCCAAGCCCGGCGGGCAGATGGTAAGCAGCTCGTCCGTGAGGTCGAGCACGCTGCGCGCCGTCACGGTGCCGATCTGCCCATGGATCAAACGGGCGGCTTGTTCTTGGATCGCGCGCACGACGCGCGGGTGCGCGTGCCCGGTGTTCGTGACGCCAATGCCGCAGGTGAAATCGAGGTAGCGGCGCCCTGAGGTGTCCACCAGGTAAGCGCCTTCGCCATGATCCACTTCGATGTCAAACGCACGCGCCCACACCGGCGCGAGGTGCTCTTTCGCCATGGCGCGTAGTGTACTGCCGCCAAGCCGCGCGCAGCAGCGTAAGCGCGCGATGCACCCCGCTCACCATTGTTCTTCGTAGAGCGCGAGGTCTTCGGGCAGGTCGAGGTCGAGCGCAAGCGATTCCGAGCGATGCCAGAGGAGCGCGGCGCCGTGTGCGCGTGCAAGCGCAGCGTGGCGCTGCGCGCTATTGCGCCCGAAGGCGAACGGGATGATGCTTGGCGGCTTGAGGAGCAGCGCGTTAGTGCCGCGCTCGTGGCGGTCGGGCGCGATCACCACGCAAGGAGATGTGCAGCTTGCAGCGCGCTGCACAAGGTGTTGCACGTCGTAGGGGCTGAGCGCGGCGAGGTCGGCGGGCACGACGAGGAGCGCGTCGCTGTGGCGATAGCGCTGCTGCGCTTGGCGGAGCGCGGCGTTCAAACCGCGCCCGTGCTCCTGCAGGAACTCGATGCCCATCGTCTCTGCCCATGCGCGCACTTGTGCATCGCGGCTCACCACGCTCACGGCGTGCACCACGCCGGCGGCGCGCAACGCATGCACGACATGGCGCAGCGCGTCATACACGAGGCGCGCGCGCGCGTGCGCATCGAGGCTTTGGCTTAGGCGCGATTTGCAACGATGCAGCGCCTTCACGGGCACCACAGCGGCGACGTGAAACATGGGGCGCTTCATCGTTGTGGCGGGAGCAAGTCTGCGCGACAGCCGCCGAGCTTCTCAGGGCGGAGCTGGTCGGCAAAGTTGATCACTTCGCAGGCAAGCCGTGCGCGCGCGTCGCGATCGGTCATCAGCGTATCCGTGACGAGCACGCCCATCCCCATGCACGCAATGCGCGGCTCCAGCTCGGCGTCGCGCTCGTCGAGCACGAAGCCGTTGAGGAAATCGGCGTAATGGCGCGCCACCGCAACAGCAGACGATTCTTCGCCCAACTCGCGCATCAGCTTGGCGGCAGGGCCTTTCACCGCTTCGCCGCCGATGATGGGCGTGACGGCGATGATGGGCGCTGCGGCGTTGAGCAGCGCGTCCTTCATGCCCGGCAGGGCGAGGATGGGGTCAATGCTGAAGTATAAGTTCGAGGGCGCGATGATGATGGTGTCGGCGATTTCGATGGCGCGCAGCGCCTCGTCGTTTGGGTGTGCTTCCTCCACGCCTTCGTAGATCAAGCTGCGCACCTCAGGCTGCCAGCGCAAGCGCACAAAGTACTCTTGGAAGTGAAACAAGCCCTCGTCGGTGTCCACCACCGTGCGCACGCGATCATCGGTCATCGGCAAAAGGCGCGCCTTGACGCCGAGCCGCTGCGCCAGCACGCGGGTCACCATGCTCAACGGCATCCCTTCGCGGAGCAATTGCGTGCGCAGCAAATGCGTGGCGAGGTCGCGATCGCCCAGGTGAAACCACGGCGAGACGCCATAGCGTTCGAGCATGGCAAAGTTGTTAAATGTATCGCCCTCGATCCCCCAGCCCGTGACGGGGTTAGCGATGCCCGCCAGCGTGTACATCACGGTGTCGAGGTCGGGCGAGATGTGCAGGCCGTAAAGCTCAAAATCGTCGGCGGTGTTGACGATGATGGTGAGGTGCTCCTCGCCCACGCTGCGCGCAAGCCCATCGCACAGCTTCGCACCGCCCACGCCGCCGGTAAAGACCACGACGTTCATGCTTGAGATTGTGCGCTAAGGTGCAAAATCATGCAAGAGCAAGCCGACTCACGCGCAAACGCCGCTATACTCAAACAAATGCACGCCTTTGGGCGCTGCCCCTACTGCGGTCATCCGTACGTGCCTGTTGAGGTGCATGGGCACGTGCAATGCAGCGTGTGTGGGGTGAACGTCGAGCCCTGCTGCGAAGGCGCGCCGCTGTGCAGCGAACACACGGCGGGCGTTGATCATCGCCGCGAACCTCAGCATGCTTCGGGGCGAAAGCGCAGCGCAACGCGCGCCTAGCGTGCACATTTGTGTGCAGTTTTCCCCGTGCCCACAAAGCCCCGCTTGCGCGGTTGGCGCTCATGCCTATACTTGCAGCAAACGCCTCGCCAAGCACGCGGGCGCAATCCTCATTTCGGGAGTGTGCACCATGTTTCGAACGCTGCCACCTTCTTTGCTTTCTGGCGTTGCAGCTTTGGCGCTGCTTGTAGCCTGCGCCGCGCCCCCACCAGCAACCCAGCCGCCCAGCGGCGCGCAGCCCCAAGCGGAGCCGATCAAGATCGGCGCGCTCTACGGGGTGACGGGCGGTATGTCCTCAATTGACGCGCCTGGCTTGAACGGCATGAAGCTCGCCGCAAAACAGATCAACGCCGCCGGCGGCGTGCTTGGACGCCCCATCGAGTTGATCGCCATTGACGGCAAGACCGACCAAACCGCCACCACCAACGCCGCCTCCGAGATGATCAACGTGCACAAGGTGGTGGCCATCGGCGGGCTGAACGACTCCACCTTCGCGCTCGCCGCCGGACCCATCGCGCAGAAGGCAGGCATCCCCTTCGTCACTGCTGGCGCCACGTTGCCGACGTTGCCTGAGCAGGTGGGCGATTACTTCTTCATGGCGCCGTTCGGCGACGACGCGCAAGCTTACGCCATCGCCGACTACGCCATTGACGACCTCAAGGCGAAGACGGCTTACATGCTCGTTGACCAAGCCTATGACTTCACCACAGCGCTCGCGCGTTTCTTCAAGGAGCGCTTCGTCGGGCGCGGCGGCACCATCGTGCTTGAGGACATCTATCGCTCGGGCGACACCGACTTCTCCGCGCAGATCGCCAAGGTGAAGGCGCTCAACCCGCCGCCGGATGTGCTGTTCATCTCGGCAGTGCCGAGCGAGGCAGGCATCACCACCAAGCAATTCCGCGAGGCAGGCTTGACGCAGCCGATCCTCTCAGGCGACGGCTTCGACACGCCGCTCATCGCTGAAGTCGCAGGCGACCTCGCCGACGAGGTTTACTTCTCCACCCATGCCGGGCTGGACAACCCCGACCCGAAGGTGCAGGCTTTCGTGAAGGCATACACCGAGGAGTACGGTCGCCCGCCAGAGAACGCCTTCGCCGCGCTCGGCTACGACACGCTCAACTTGATCGCAGACGCGATCAAGCGCGCTGGCTCCACCGATCCGAAGGCGATCCGCGATGCGCTCGCAGCGACGCAGAACTTCAACGCGGTCACGGGCATGATCACCTACCAGCCAGGGCAGCGCAAGCCCGATAAGCCAGTCTCGATCATCAAAGTGCAAGACGGCAAGTATTCCTTCGTGAAGGAGGTCAAGCCGTAAACGCGGCTCTCCGGCGCCTCTTTGCTTGTTGTGTTCGCGGGAGACGGCACAAGCCCGGTCTCCCGCGAACGTTGTGCCGCTTCAGCCATCATGGACGCACAAACTGAACTCCTGCAACAATTGCGCGCGCAAAACGTGCGCTTTGTGCGCTTCATCTGGTGCGATAACGCCAACGTGATCCGCGCCAAGGCGGTGCATGTGGCGTTCATCGAGGCCTATCTCGCTGGGGAAGGTGTGGGCATCGCTGCTGCGCAGCAAGCGCTGCCCGTGATGTACGACGCGCTCGCGCCAGGCAGCGGCTTAACCCCTGCTGGTGAGGTGCACATGCGCGCCGATTGGAGCACGCTCGCAGCGTTGCCCTACGCGCCCGGGCACGCACGCGTGCTCACCGACATCTACGACGGCGATCAGCCTTGGGCACACTGCCCGCGCGGCTTCTTGCGCCGCATGATCGCGCGCGCCGCGCAGCACGGGCTAGCGATGTTCGCCGCGTTCGAGAACGAGTTCTCGCTGCTGTGCCCTTCGGAGAAAGGTCCGCAGCCCTTCGACGACACCGTGTTTTGTCAGACCTCGGCGCTTGATCAGGCTACTGCCGTGCTGAACGACATCACCGACGCCCTTGCCGCGCAAGGCGTGCAGGTGGAGATGGTGTATGCCGAGTCGGGGCCGGGGCAGTTCGAGCTGCCCGTGCGCTACGCCGACGCGCTGCGCGCCGCCGACCAGCAAATCATCTTCCGCGAGACGGTGAAAGCAGTGGCGCGGCAGCATGGGCTGGTCGCCTCGTTCGTGCCGAAGATTTACCCGAACAAAGCCGGCAACGGCGCGCATTTGCACTTCAGCCTGTGGCGCGAGGGACGCAGCCTGGTCACCGAGCCAGACAAGCCGCACGTGCTCACGGCGGAGATGCGCGCATTCATGGCGGGCGTGTTGCATCACCTGCCAGCGCTCATGGCGCTGACCACGCCGAGCACCAACAGCTTCAAGCGCATTCGCCCGCGCTTCTGGAGTGGCGCTTACACCTGTTGGGGCATCGGCAACCGCGAAGCCGCGCTGCGCGCGCCGCAGCCGCCCGCAGGCAAGCCGATCACCAACATCGAGCTGAAGACCAGCGACGCCACGGCAAACCCATATCTCGCGCTGGGCGCGCTGATCGCCGCAGGGCTCGACGGCATCGAGCGCGGCATGACCCTGGGCGAGCCAGTGAACGGCGACCCCGCCGACCTCAGCGATGCGGAGCGCGAGGCGCGCGGCATCCGCCGCCTGCCCGCCACGCTCGGCGAGGCGATCCACGCGCTGGAGAACGACGCGGTGCTGCTCGACGCGCTGGGCGAAGGATTGGCGCGCTCTTATCTCGCAGTGCGCCGCGCTGAGTGGGAAGCGATGAAAGACATGCCCCACGAGCAAGAGGTCGCGCTCCTGTTGGAGCGATACTGAGGGGCATGGACCTGCTCGAAGCCATCCGCAAGCGCAAGACCACCAACACGCCCTTCGCGCCAACGCCCGTGCGCGATGAGCACAAGCGATTGCTCATCGAAGCGGCAGCGCGCGCGCCTTCGCACTTCAACAGCCAGCCCTGGCGCTTCATCCTCATCGAGGACCGCACGCGCATTGAGCGCATCGCCGACCTCGCCGGCGCCGCCATGAAGGCGCTCATGGAGGACGGTCGCTTCGTGGCGCGCTATCGCCGCTACTTCCGCTTCGATCCGCAAAGCTCAATGCGCACCGGCAGCGGCATTTACTTCGACCGCATCCCTGCACCGCTCCGCCCGATGGTGCAGCTGGTCTTCTCCGAGCAGGTCGGCCCTCTGCTCAGCCGCCTCGGCGCGGCTGCGATCCTCGGCAACGACCAGCGCAACATCGTGCGCAGCGCGCCCTTGCTGCTGGCGATCACGCTGGACAAGCAAGAGTATCAACCCGGCGAGCTGAGCGGGCTTTACGCCACCATCACGCTCGGCGCCGTGATCCAAACGCTGTGGCTGGTGACCACCGCGATCGGGATGGGGATGCAGTTCATCAGCGTGATCCTCGAATCGCCGCCGCACGCTGCGCAACTCATCGAGCTGCTGCACGTGCCCGAGGATCAAGCGTTGGTCGCCATTTTCCGCATGGGCTACAAGGACCCCAACGCGCCGCGCAACACGATCGACTGGACCAGCAGCCAGCGCAAGCCCTTCTACGAGTTGGTGCACTACAACGCGTGGGGCGAAACCATCCCCGAGACGTTGCGCAACGCGCCCAGCTTGCTCTGGCAAGATGAAGCAATGCCTGAACAACCTTAAGGCAAACTTCTAATCTGCCTTTTATGTAGACGCTCTAAGCTGTGCACATGCGCACCAAAGAGCATATTCTGGTGATCGAAGACGATCCTGCCATCCGCGATTTGCTCCGCCGTGGGCTGACGTACGAGAACTACAAAGTGACCACCGCCAACGACGGCGCGAGTGGTCTTGCAGCCGCGCGCGATAACCCGCCCGATTTGGTGATCCTCGACTGGATGATGCCAGGCTTGGACGGGCTTGAGGTGTGCATGCGCCTGCGCGCAGCGAGCAACGTGCCCATCCTCATGCTCACGGCGAAGGACTCGGTGCCCGACCGCGTGTTGGGCTTGGAGAGCGGCGCCGATGACTACCTGGTGAAGCCGTTTGCCTTCCCCGAGCTGTTGGCGCGCGTGCACGCGCTGCTGCGCCGAACGCAGCCGAGCAGCAAGCCCGAGATCCTCAAGTTCGCTGACCTGCAACTCGACACGGGCACGCGGCTGGGCAAGCGCGGCGAGCGCCAATTCGAGCTGACCGCCAAAGAGTACGACCTGTTGGAGTACCTGATGCGCAACCCGCGCCAAGTGCTCACGCGCGAGCAAATCCTCGACCGCGTCTGGGGCTACGACTTCGGCGGCGAGAGCAACGTGCTCGAGGTGTACATCCGCTACCTGCGCCAGAAGACCGAAGCAGGCGGCGAGCCGCGCCTGATCCACACCGTGCGCAGCGTGGGCTACGTGCTGCGCGAAGAGTGACGCGCAGCGCAGCAGCGCAGCGCTGCCTTTTTCTCGCTATTGCGTTTTCAAACGCGAAGGACTGCCTCCAACGCCGCTTGCCCCCGCGCCGTTGTTACAATTCTGAAGGGTGAACCACGGCGATGGACACCCGAACTCTTGAAAACTGGCTTTGGGAGGCCGCCTGCGTCATTCGCGGCCCGGTGGACGCGCCTAAATTCAAGGACTACATCCTGCCGCTGGTCTTCCTCAAGCGGCTTTCGGACGTATTTGAGGATGAGCTGGCTCGTCTAGCCGAAGAGTTTGGTGACGAAAAGCAGGTCCGTTCTTTCCTCGAACAGGAACAGAAACAGGCGCATGGCGAGGTCAAGCTGGTGCGCTTCTACATCCCAGAGAACGCCCGCTGGGAGGCCATCCGCCGCCAGACGGTGGGCCTTGGCCAGTACCTCACCGACGCCATGCGGGCCGTGGCCCGGGAGAACCCCCAACTGGCCGGGGTGATAGACATGGTGGACTTCAACGCCACCGCCGCCGGCCAGCGCATCGTT
>JAUQQA010000011.1 GCA_030550095.1 Chloroflexota bacterium
CGCTCCGACTCGCTACAATTCGCGCGCCATGTATGCGATTCCCCATCGCGACAAGCTGAGCGCGAGCACAGTGCAGTTCTTGGAGCGACAACCTGGACGCTTGTTCATCGCCGGGCAGTGGCAGCCTTCTGCTTCGGGCAAGACGTTGGTTAAAGACGACCCAGCCACGGGCAAGCCGTTCTACGAGGCGTTCATCGGCGATGCTGAAGACGTGGACCGCGCAGTGCGCCACGCGCGCGCGATCTTCGACGACCTGCACCATCCGTGGCGGCGCATGACGCCGTTGGAGCGCGAGCGCTTGCTCCACGCGCTTGCCGACCGCATCGAAGCAGATAAGCAAACGCTAGCGGAGTTGATCACGCTGGAGAACGGCAAGCCGCTCAGCGCAGCGAGGGGCGAAGTTACCTCGACGGTCAACATGTTTCGCTACTACGCTGGCTGGCCCACGAAGATCGAGGGCGATGTGAAGCCGGTCTCGATCCCCGATCGGCTGAACTACACGCTGCGCGAGCCGGTGGGCGTCGTGGGCGCGATCATCCCGTGGAACTTCCCGCTCAGCATGATCGCATGGAAACTCGCGCCAGCGCTCGCAGCAGGCAACGTGGTGATCCTCAAGCCCGCGGAGCAAACGCCCGTCACGGCGATCCGCTTTTGCGAGCTGGTTCAAGAAGCAGGCCTTCCTGCGGGCGTGGTGCAACTGATCAACGGCTATGGCGAAACGGCAGGCGCTGCGCTCACCGCGCACCCGGGCGTGGACAAGATCGCCTTCACTGGCAGCACCGAGGTTGGCAAGATCATCCTGCGCGCCTCGGCGGGCAACGTGAAGCGCGTCTCGCTCGAGCTGGGTGGCAAAAGCCCACACATCATCTTCGATGACGCCGATCTTGCGCGCGCGATTCCTACGGCGGCATACGCCATCTTCGGCAACGCGGGGCAAAGCTGCAATGCGGGGTCGCGCTTGTTTGTGCATCGGCGCGTGTACGAAGAAGTCGTGCAGGGGGTGGCGCAACGCGCGCGCTTGATCAAAGTCGGACCTGGCTTCGCGCCGGAGAGCGAAATGGGTCCGCTGGTCTCAGCGGAGCAATTCGAGCGCGTCACGCGCTACGTGCAGCGCGGGATCGAGCAAGGCGCGCGCGTGCGCGTCGGCGGTGAGCGCCCTGCCTATTTGCCCGAGGGCTATTTCCTCGCGCCGACCATCTTCGAGGCTGTGCACGACGACATGGACATCATGCGCGAGGAGATCTTCGGTCCAGTGCTCGGCGTGACGCCGTTCGAGTCTTTGGAAGAGGTCGCTGCGCGTGCGAACGATACGCAATACGGCTTGGCAGCGGGCATCTGGACGCGCGACATTAGCCGTGCGCACAGGCTCGCTGCCATGTTGCGCGCGGGCACGGTGTGGATCAACTGCTACAGCCAGTTCGACCCCGCCTCGCCGTTCGGCGGCTACAAGCAAAGCGGTTTCGGGCGTGAGATGGGGCACGAAGTGCTCGAACACTACACGGAAGTGAAGTCAGTTTGGGTGGGGTTGGCGTCATGAGCGACCGACCGATCTACGTTGTGGGGCACAAGAATCCCGACACCGACGCTGTCGCTTCGGCGATCGGCTACGCCTGGCTGCTGCGCGAGCGCGATGGCGCCGATGCGATCGCCGCGCGCGCAGGGGCGATCAACCCGCAGACGCGCTTCGCGCTGGAGGAGTTCGGCGTGCCAGCGCCGTTGCTGCTTGAGGATGCCTCGCCGCGCTTCAAGTCCATCGCAAATCCCATTGAACCGCTCACGCCGGACACGCCGCTTTCGGCTGCATGGCAGCTCTCTGCGAAAACGCAGCGCGCTGCGCCCATCGTTGCCGAAGATGGCACGCCGATCGGTTTGGTGACGGGGCGCTCTGTGTTCGAGTTTCTCTCGCAGCGGCTCGACATGAGCTACGCGGTGTTTGCCAAACTGATCAACGTGCCGTGTGGCGAGGCGTGTGAGCGCGATGTGCCGCGCTTTCTCGCCACCGATCGCATCAGCGATCACCGCGAGAGCGTTCTGCGCACGCAGCGCGATGACTTCTGGGTGGTGGACAACCAAGGCAAATACGTGGGAATTTGCACGCGCGCTGATATTTTGCACCCACCGCGCATGGCGCTGGTGTTGGTGGACCACAACGAACCTGCTCAATCCGTGAGCGGGCTGATGGAAGCCGATTTGCTCGAGGTGCTCGATCATCACCGCATCGGCGCGATCAACACCACGATCCCGATCAATTTCCACGTGGATGTGGTCGGCTCGTGCTCGACGCTGGTCAGCGAGCGCATGCGCATCGCGCGCCTAACGCCGCCGCGCGAGGTGGCGGGGCTGTTGCTTTCGGGTATCCTCTCAGACACGCTCGTGTTCAAGTCGCCGACGACCACGCCGCGCGATCGAGGCAGCGCAGTGTGGCTCGCGTGGCATGCGTTTGGCGTGGACAACGCTGAGGAGGCGATCCAGCGCTATGGTGAAGCTTTGCTGCGCGCTGGCGCCGACGTGAGCAATCGCTCGGCGCAAGATATGGTGACGGCGGATTTCAAGGCGTTTGAGGCGAGTGGCGTCAAGTTCGGCATCGCCCAAGTGGAGGTGACCAGCTACAACGCGGTGCGCGATCGGTTGGACGAGATCCGCGAGGCGCTGCGTGCCTTGCAAGAGCAGCGCGGGCTGCATTTTGCCGCGCTGATGATCACCGACATCGTGCAGAACAACAGCCTGCTCGTGTGTGTGGGCGAGACGCGCTATTTGGAGGGGCTGCCCTTCTCGCGCAAAGGAGAAGGTGTGTGGGATATGCCTGGCGTCGTCTCGCGCAAGAAACAGTTGCTGCCCACCTTGCTGAGCATGTTGCAAGGATGAGCGCTTTCCTTTTGGTGTGCCTGCGGGGGGAGTAGCGTGGTGACTTTTGCGGCGAAAGCAGAAAGCAATACGCGCGCGTGGGCGCTGATGCTGAGCGCGCTCAGCGTGTTGATCTTCGCAGCGCAAGTGGCGCTGTTCTGGCCCTTCACCATTGACGATGCCTTCATCACCTTTCGATACATCCGCCAATTCGTGGCAGGCAACGGTTTGGTGTTTAACATCGGCGAGCGCGTGGAGGGCTACTCGAACTTCTTGTGGCTGATGTTGCTCGCGCCGTTTCACGCGCTGGGGGCTGATCTCGTGCTCACAGCGAAGGTGTTCGGCGTGCTGCTGGCGTTGATCACGCTTTGGCTCACAGTGCAGCTTGCGACGCCGACAGGGTACGGCTGGGTGGCGGGCTTGCTCTTGGCGGCAACCGCGCCGTTCGCGATCTGGGCTGTAGGCGGGCTGGAGACGATGTTGTTCGCCTGTCTGTTCGCAGCGTCGGCGCTCGCCTTCGTGCGCGAGGAGGAGACGGGACGCGGCGTCGTCTCCGGCATTTTGTTTGCGCTGCTGGCGCTCACGCGCCCTGAGGGGCTTTTGTTTGGCGTGCTTGCGGCTGGGTTTCGCGCCGTGCGGCTCTGGCATGCGCGCCAAAGTCCAGCCTCACGCGATTGGCTGCGGCTTGCGCTCTGGATCGTGCCGCCGCTCGTTCATTTCATCTGGCGCCTAAGCTACTATGGCTATCCGTTGCCTAACACGGTGTATGCCAAATCGTTGGGGTTGCATCCACGCGCGTTCATCGAGGGCGCGTATTACCTCTACACGAGCGCGCTGGCGATCGGTGGTGTGTTGCCCTTGGTGCTCGGCGGGTTTGTTGCAGCGTTTCAAGCACAAGCCCAGGCGCTGCGATATCGTTACCTTCTCGCTGCCGTGTTAGCTTACGCAGCGTTCACCTTGGTCGGCGGTGGAGATTGGATGCCGGGACAGCGCTTTTTGGTGCATGTGTTGCCAGCGGTGGCGGTGCTAGCAAGTGTTGGTCTGGAGTGGATCGCGCGGCAACTGAGCGCCAAGCTGCAACCCTTTGCGCTTGCTGTGCTGGTGGGCGTGCAACTTCTCTTTCTGCTCGTGAGTAGCGCCGATCAGTTTCTGGTGCGCCGCGTGGTGCAAAACAACGTGGACTACTTCAGCGATCAGCTTTTGAAATACGTCGTCTCAAACCTGAAGTCAGGGGAGAGCATCGCCGTCAACGATGCAGGCTTGATCAGCTACCTATTGCCTCTCGACGTACGCGTGATTGACATGTTCGGCTTAGCAGATGCGCACATCGCACATCTCAAGCCACGTTTGCCAAGCGGGTTATTCGGTTGGGGCGATGCCTTCGGAAAATGGGATAGCGACTATGTGCTTGCGCAGAAGCCCAAACTCATTCAGCTCACGCTTTATCCAGCACCAGACGGCGTTGGATTTGTAAGCCCTCACACGTCCAATCGGGAATTGATGGAGCATCCTCAATTTCTCCAGCACTATCGCCCTGTGAGTGAGACCTTGCCTCTTCGTGCGCTCTACCGACGCCTTGAGGATTGACCCATGAAAACCTATCGCAAGGAACTCTGGCTCAACATCCCCAAACGGCGCGCCTTTGTGAACATCACGCCGCAGGTTGAGCAAGCCGTGCGCGAGAGCGGCGTGCGCGAGGGGCTTTGCCTGGTGAACAGCATGCACATCACCGCTTCGGTGTTCATCAACGACGACGAGCGCGGCTTGCATGAGGACTTTGAGCGCTGGCTTGAGGAACTCGCGCCCTACGTCCCGGGCACCAGCCGCTACCATCACAACCGCACGGGTGAGGACAATGCCGATGCGCATCTCAAGCGCCAGATCATGGGGCGCGAGGTCGTCGTGGCGATCACCGACGGCAAGCTCGACTTTGGTCCTTGGGAGCAGATCTTCTATGGCGAATTCGACGGCATGCGCCCCAAGCGCGTGCTGATCAAAATCATTGGCGAGTAGTGGTTGGCTTTGTGCGCCTCTGCGCTACACTGAAAGACGCCATGACTTTGCTCCCCACCTTTGACGAGATGCTTCATCCGCAGCGGGTGAGCGCTGAATTGCGCGCGCGCGCTGAGCGCGCCCGCGTTGAGGATCCGCTCGACCCCATCAACTTGTTCAACATCCACTGGCGCAAGCCGGGCAGCGACGCGATCAACTACTTCGTCATGCCCCATGAGATCACCGGCGTCGAGGCGGAGATCGTCGTGTTGGTCGCCAAGGACTTTCCCACCGGCAGCCACAAAGTGGGCCCGGCTTACTCGGTGTTGGTGGAGAAGTTGGTGAAGGGCGAGATCGAACCCGGCAAGCACACGTTGGTCTTTCCGAGCACAGGCAACTATGGTATCGGCGGCGCGTGGGTGGGACCGCGCCTCGGCTTCAAGAGCATGGTGATCTTGCCCGAGGGCATGAGCCGCGAGCGCTTTGAGCGCATTGCCAGCTATGGCGCGACCTACATCAAGACCTACGGCAGCGAGAGCAACGTCAAGGAGATTTACGACGAGTGTAAGCGGCTCGTGCAAGAGCGCCCAGACGAAGTGCGCATCCTCAACCAGTTCAGCGAGATGGGCAACTACCGTTTCCATTACTACGTCACGGGCAACACCGTCGTTGAGCTGGAGCGCGAGCTGAGCGCTAAGCTCGGCACGCGCGGCATCGCCGCGTTTTGCAGCGCGATGGGGAGCGCAGGCACTATTGCCGCGGGTGATCGCCTGAAGCAGGTCTTCCCAGAGTGCAAGATCATCGGCTTAGAGCCGGTGCAGTGCTCCACGCTCTACAACAACGGCTACGGCAGCCATGAGATCCAAGGCATCGGCGACAAACACGTGACGTGGATTCACCACGTGACGAACATGGACGGCCTCGCCTGCATTGACGACATGGAGTGCTTAAAGATCACCCAAGTGTTCACCGACCCCGTGGGCACGGAGACGCTGATCAAGCACTTCGGCGTCAAGCCGGAAGATGCGGAGCAGATCGCAAACATCTTCGGCATCAGCGGCGTGTGCAACCTGATCGGCGCGATCAAGACCGCAAAGCACTTCGGCTTCACCGATCGCGAGGTGATCGTCACCGTCGCCACCGACAACAACGACCGCTATCGCTCCGTCATGCAGTGGATGACCGAGCGCTACGGTCCGCTCACTGAGGCAGAGGCGATGTGCCGCGTGCGGAGCATCTTGCATCACCAGAAAACCGATTGGTATCAAGACGGCACGCCTGAAAATCGCCGCCGCTGGCACAACTTGAAGTACTACACGTGGGTGGAGCAGCAGGGCAAAACGGTGGAAGAGCTTAATGCCCAGCTTGACCCCGAGTGGTGGCACGCTGAGCAGGCGAAGGTGCACGAGATCAACGAGCGCATTGCGGCCCTGCGCGAGAAAGTTGCGTCATGATCCCGCCAGAGGCTCGCGTGCTGGTGTGCGTGATCAACCGCCCGCGCGATCTCGAGATCGCGCGTTGGGATCACTGGTACCGCGTGCCCGTGAAACACGCGCCGAGGGAGTATTTGCCGGAGATCCTCGCGTTCTATCTCACTGCCGCGTTTGAGGATGAGAAGTGGGCGATCCACGAGTACGCGCACGTGCGCGGTCATGAGCTGGTTCGGCGCATTGACCTTTTGCCCGATGAACCCGATCATCCGCGCGCGCAGGAGCTGTACTACAAGTTCCAGCTTGGGCCCCTGCAACGGCTGCCGCGCCCGATCCCCGCGCTGCGTTGGCGGCGCATCACCTTCATCCAAACCACGGGCGATCGCTTAATGCACGCGCTGGAGATCGGGGATCTCGTCGAGCGTCCAAGCGCGCGCTTCGTCACGCTGATGGATGGCGAAGCAAGTTGGGAGGAGTGAGTCCCCTCTCATCCTCGCCGCGCCCAGGCGAGCAAGCGCTCGAGCGGCCAAGTGTTGATCACGCGGGCGGGCGTGAGCCAAGCGCGGCGCGCGGTGAGCACGCCGTAGATGCGGTTGTGTAGCCCTGCAGGCGTGTGCGCGTCGGTGCTGATGCTGAAGACGCAGCCGAGTTCCGCCGCGCGGCGCGCGAGCGTGTCGCTCAGGTCGAGCCGCGCCGGGTCGGCGTTGATCTCCAGCGCGATGTTGCGCTCGCGCGCTGTGCGAAACACGGCTTCCCAGTCGTAGTCCGCGCCGTCGCGCTCGTTGATCAGGCGCCCTGCAGGATGTCCTACGATGTGCACGTGGGGATGTTGCATGGCGCGCAGCAAGCGCGCGGTGATCACCTCGCGTGGTTGGTTCAGCGCGGTGTGCACCGAGATCTGCACCAGGTCAAGTGTTGCGAGCACGTCATCGGGTAAGTCGAGCGTTCCGTCGCTGCGCACTTCTACTTCGGCGCCGTGGAGCACGCGGAACGCGATCCCCTCAGCGGCAAGTTGCTCGTTCACGGCGTCAATAGCTTTGCGCTGCTCGCGCAGTCGTGCCGCGTCTAAACCATGGGCGACGGCAAGCCCGACGGTGTGATCGGTGATCAGGATGTATTCGTAGCCGAGCGCGATGGCCGTGCGCGCCATGGTCATGATGTCCGCAGCGCCGTCGCTCCAGTTGGTGTGCATCTGCAAGTCGCCGCGCAGGTCGTTCACCGTGATCAGCTCTGGCATGAGCACGTGACCTGCGCCGAGCGCCTGGGCGTGCTCGATCTCGCCGCGATCTTCGCGCAGCTCGGGCGGAATGTAGGCTAAGCCGAGGCGTGCGTAGAGCGCCGCTTCGTCGGCGAAGCGTTCCTCTTTGCCATCGGCTTGGCGCGTGAGCGCGTACTCGTTCAGCGAGTAACCGGCGCGCTGCGCCAGCTCGCGGATGCGGATGTTGTGCTGTTGGCTACCAGTGAAGTATTGCAGCGCTGTGCCCCACACGTCTGGCACAACGGCGCGCACGTCCACCTGCAAACCGTTCTCGAAGCGCGCGCTGCTTTTGGTCTCGCCGCTGGCGAGCACTTGCGCGATGCCCGGCTGCTGCAAGAAAGCTTGCATCACGGGCGCGGGATCGCGCGTGGCGACCAGGATGTCCACGTCGCCGATGGTCTCTTTGCCTCTGCGCAGCGAGCCTGCGTACGCGGCGCGCTGCACGCCTGGCACCGCGCGCAACGTCGTGACGAGCGCCTCGGCGAAGGGCAACACGTCGCCGAGACGAAAGCGCCCGCTTGCGCGCTGTTTAAGCGCCTCGATCCCTGCCAAAATGGTTTGCTCCGCTTTCTCGCCCATGCGCGGCAACGCGCGCAATTTGCCGGCGCGTGCTGCGGCTTCGAGCGCCTCGAGGCTGTCAATGCCGAGCGATTCCCAAAACAACTTGGCGCGTTTGGGTCCAACGCCCGGCACGCGCAGCATCGCAACCACACCATCGGGCACTTCGCGCTTGAGGCGCTCGTAGAACGCGAGTCGCCCCGTGCGCATCAGCTCATCAATCTTTTTGGCGATCTCCTTGCCGATGCCGGCGACCTGCTCTAGCTGTCCTGCCGCCCAGATGTCCGCGATGGGCTGCCCAAGCGCGGCGATGTTTTCGGCAGCGGTGCGGTAAGCGCGCACCTTGAACACCAGCTCGCCTTGGATTTCGAGCCGATCGGCGATGTCGTTAAAGATCGTGGCGAGTTGTTGGTTGGAGAGCGTCATACCACCCGAAGCGCGCGGCAAAGGCGGAGACAATGAAGCTGCGCATGTCAATCATACAAGCTGCGCCGAACAGCGCACGCGGTCGAAAGCGTTGTGACCTGCCGTGAGAAGGCAGCGCGATACAATCCCCGCTATGGCGTTCAACCACGGCTTCGCGCTGCTCATCGGCGTTGCAAAGTATGCAAGCCCTCATATCCCTCCGCTCCCCGAGACCGTGCTGAACGACGCGCGCGATCTGGCTGCGCTGCTTCAGCGCCCGGAGCGTGCAGGATACAAGCCCAAGAACGTACGTGTGTTGCTGGATGAGCAAGCGACGCGCGAGGGCATCCTTGAAGGATTGCGCTGGCTGGCGAAGCGCGCGGGCGAGCACGACACCGCAGTGGTGTTCTTCAGCGGTCACGGCGGGCGCGTGGAGGAAGGACCGCAGCGCGGAAGCTATTTGCTGCCCTTCGACACCGACCCCACCAATCCCCAAGCCAGCGCGTTAAGCAGCGAGCAATTCACCGCAGCGCTCAACGCGATCCGCACGCAGAAGTTGCTCGTTTTGATTGATGCTTGCCACTCTGGCGGCAGCGCTGATCCCAAAAGCGCTTTTGACCAAGACGGTGCTGCGCTCAAGCGCGGCGTCACGGCTGAGATGTATGACGCGCTCAAGCGCGGCAGCGGGCGCATCGTGCTTGCCTCGTCGCGCCCTGAGGAGTTCTCCTACGTGCTCCCCGGCGCGCCCAACAGCTTGTTCACGCAGTGTTTGCTTGAGGCGCTCGATGGCAAAGCAGGGCACGACGGCGAGGGCTACATCCGCATCTTCGACGTGGTGGCCTACGTGTTCCGCGAGGTGGCGCGGCGCGCGGCTGCCGTCGGCGGTGCACAGCACCCAATCTTCAAGGTGGACATGATGGACGAGAACTTCGCGGTCGCGCTCTATCGCGGTGGCGAGAAGTCGGCGCAGGGCTTGTCGCACACCGAGGCGCGCGACCTGTTGCAGTTGCTCGACCTCGCGCCGATGGCGCCGGCGGATGAGACGGTGGTGGTGCGCGACTTTCTCGCGCAGCGCCTCACGCTCGGCGAGATGGAGACGCTTTGCGCTAATGTGCGCGCCGCAATGGCACGCGCAGGCTACGACATCCCCTTCGACCTCGAGGCAGTCGGCGCGGTTGGCGTGAGCCGCACGTTGGCAGCGCAGCGCTTGGTGGACTATCTGAATCGTCGCAGCAAACTCGATTTCCTCATCGCTGAACTGAAGCGCTCGTTTGGGTTCACGCGATGAGCACAGCGACTGTCTCGACACCGCTGCCCCGCGGCTTGCGCGGCTATGGGGTGTTGTTGGCGCGCAATGCGGCTTACCGCACGTTGTGGGCAGGCTCGCTCGTCTCGCAGCTCGGCGATTGGTTCAACACCATCGCGCTGCTTGGTTTGCTAGTGGAGCTGACTGGCAACCCAGGCAGCGCAAGCCTTGCGCTTGTGCTACAGACGTTGCCGCTCGCGCTCGCAGGGCTGTTCCTCAGCGGTCCAGTTGTAGATCGCTTCGATCGCCAGCGCGTGTTGATCGTGGCGAATGTTGTGCGCGGCGCGATCGGCTTGAGCTATTTGCTGGTGCGCGATGCAAGCTTCATTGGGCTTGCGTATGCTGCAACGGCAGGCCTATCTTTCGGCGCGGCGTTCGTCCAGCCGGCATTGTTGGCAGCGACGCCTAACCTCGTCTCGTCCGAAGAACTGCCCACCGCCAACGCGCTGAATCAGTCCACCTTCGCAACGACGCTGTTCCTCGGCTCATTTTTGGGCGGCGTGATCGCGCAGGCGCTGGGGCGCGAAGCAGCGTTTGTGCTTAACGCGCTTGCGTTTTGGCTTTCGGCTTGGCTTGTCAGCCGCGTGCGCGCGCCGTTCAGCAGCACGGCAAGCACAACGCCGACCCCCGTGAACCCGCTGCGCTTGCTTGCAGACGGCGTGCGCTACCTTGCGCAAAACGTGACGGCGCGAACCTACGTGAGCGTGAAGCTGGTGCACCCGATCGCCTTTGGTGCGATCAGCTTGTTCAGCGCCTATGCGCTGTTCGTGTACGGCGTGGGCGACATTGGCACCTCATGGCTTTACGCGGCGCGCGGCTTGGGCGCGTTCTTCGGTCCGCTCGCGGCAAACACGTTGCTTGCACCAGATCGGCGCGAAGTGCAGCGTTGGCTGGTGAAGGGTGGCTTGCTCGTCAACGCGACGGGCTACGCGCTGTTCGCGCTCAGCAGCGCGTTGTGGCAAGGGGTGCTCAGCGTGTTGTTGGCGCACCTCGGCGCGGCGTGCGTGTGGACGTTCTCCACTGTGATCTTGCAGGCGAGCACGCCCGACCACTACCGCGGGCGGGTGATGGCGCTCGATAGCGTGACGTTCTCCGTCACATACTCCGTTTCGGCACTAGTGACGGGTGCAGTGGCTGCCGCGTTTGGGCTGCAAGCAGGCGCCTTGACGGCGGCGCTGCTTAGCGGAGCGTGTGGGCTGCTATGGATAATCGTCACATGGAAATTGTGATGCCCAAGGTTGGGCTAACGATGACCGAGGGCACGCTTGCCCAATGGCACAAGCGCGAAGGCGACCGCGTGCGCAAAGGCGAAGTGCTGTTCACGTTCGAGAGCGAGAAGTCCACTTTGGAGTACGAATCACCTGCCGACGGCGTGCTCAGTCGCGTGTTAGTCCAGGCGGGGCAAACCGTGCCCTGCTTGACGCCCGTCGCGATCCTTGAGCCGCTCGCGCCTCAATCGTCCGAGGGTGCAGTGGCGCATGCCGAGGCAGAAGCGCCGCAACGGCGCCCTGTCTCGCCGCGCGCGCGATGGCGTGCTGCGGCGCTTGGCGTCGATCTCTCGCAAGTGCAGGGCACGGGTCCAGAAGGCGCGATCCGCGAGCGCGATGTGTTGCGCGCAGCAGAAACGCGCGCTGTAAGTCGAACGTTGCCCGCTGTCAAGGCGACGCCGCTAGCGCAGCGCTTGGCGGAGTCGCTCGGGGTTGACTTGAGCCGCGTTCAGGGCAGCGGACCCGAGGGCAAGATCACGCGCGAGGACGTGCTACGTGCAGCGGAAGCGCGCGCAGCCGAGGCGCCTGTTGCGCCAAAGCCTGTTGAAGAAGCACAAGCGTTCGTGCCGCTCTCCAGCGTGCGGCGCATCACGGCGCAACGCCTGAGCGAAAGCGCGCGCACAGCGCCGCACGTCACGCTGTTCACAGAAGCAGACGCCACGCAGCTTGTCGCTGCGCGCGAGCAAATCAGCGCGGAGCTGGGCGAGAAGCTGAGCTACAACACGCTGCTCATCGCTTTGTGTGCGCGCGCCTTGCGCGAACACCCAATGCTCAACGCAAGCTGGGCGGGCGATGCAAAGCTAGGCGTCCTTGTGCACGCGCACGTGAACATCGCGCTTGCTGTGGACACCGAGCGCGGTTTGCTCACGCCAGTCGTGCACGATGCCGACGCGAAATCCTTGCGCACGCTCCACGCGGAAGTCTCAACGTTGGTGCAGCAAGCGCAAGCAGGCACGCTCTCGCCTGATGCCCTGCGCGATGCCACGTTCACGATCACCAACCTTGGCATGTATGACGTGGATGGCTTCACGCCGATCATCAATCCGCCGCAGGCGGCGATCCTCGGGGTGGGGCGCATCCGCGAGCGCGCTGTGCCGCAAGCGGATGGGCGCGTTGTGGCGCGTGCCATGCTCACGCTGAGCTTGAGCTTCGATCATCGCGTGGTGGATGGTGCGCCTGCCGCGCGCTTTTTGCAGCGCGTGAAGCAGCTCATCGAGCGACCGTTTGCGCTGCTGGTGTGAGCGCTTCGCCAGGGCAGTAGCGCGTTCCGAGTTGCTGCAATTCAGCTTGCGCTTCGTTGAGCTGGACTTCGATCTCGCCGCTGCTTAGGCTCAACAGAAGCGCCTTTGTCAACACGCGGTCAATGCAGCCTTGCGCAGGGCGGGGCGGGGTGGGAGTTGCTGCGTCGAGCAAACGCGCGAGGTTTTGCGGCGCAAGCGGCACGCCGAGCAGAGCGGCCTCGCTCATGCGCGGCAGCGCATCGCGCCGAGCGGGTAAGTCGCTCGTCTGTGTCGCGTACGCGGCACTTTGTGGGGCCTCCAACAACCAGCGCACAAAGCGCCATGCGCGCTGCTCACGCGCAGATGTGGTGCGCGGGATGACCCACAACGGCGCGCGAAAGGGGGCGCGCGCTGAGCCGTTCTCGCTCGGCAGCACAGTGATGGATAGCGGGAAGTTCTCCGCTGCGCGCACGCGCTGCGCGATGTTTCGCGCGCGACCGCTCCATGCGGTGATGAAGAGCAGCTCCCCTTCGGCGAAGAGCTGCTCGGCTTCTGCCTCGGTGCGCACGCGCACGGCGCGAAATTGGCTCACCTGCTCCAGCAGGGTGTTCAGCGCGTTGCGCGTTGCAGGTGTGTTGATTGTGGGAATAGTGCCACCGCCCAGGCTAGCGCCGTGAGCAAGCGCCCACTCTTCCAACGTGATCGCCTCGGAGGTGACGACGAAACAGGCGCGCCCCAGTGCAAAATCGCTCGCAGCAGCACACAGCGACATCAACGCTGCGGTGGTGTTGGGGAGGGGTTCTGGGTTGGGTTGTGTGCCTTGCACCTCTTGCAGGCGCAACTGATTCACAAACGCAAGCCGCATCTGCCCACCTTGTGGGACGCCGAAGAGCTGTTCGTTCCAGCGCCCGGCGGTCAGCACGAAAGGGAAGAATGCCTCGCGCTCGGTTGGGCTAAGCCCAAGGGTGGGGTCGGCGTTGTTAATGAAGGTCTCGAGCGCGACGAGTTGGTTTTGCTGCGCGTAGATCGCCAGTTGTTCGGGCGCGACGAGCACCAAGTCGGGCACGCGCTTTTGCGCAAATCCTTGCATCAGCGCGCGATGCTGTTGCTCGTGCGTGCGCCGCTCTGGGACAACGATGAAGGCTGCAGCGGGGCTTTGGTTCCAGCGATCGACGAGCGCGAGCAACGCGCGTTCGTGCTCGCCGTCGAGCGTGTGCCAAAGGATGAGCGTGTGGGGCTGGAGCGTGCAGCTTGTGCTGAGCGCGAGCGCGCCTCCAACCAGCCAGCGCAGCAAGGCTTTCATGCGGGTAAGGGCACGAAGGAGAACAAACCCTTTTCGTTGCGCACCAAGTTGCCCGCCGGCGCATGCACGTCGTGCGAGTTCACCACCACGGCGCGTTGTTGCGCGAGCCACGGTTGCCATCGGCGCCGCGTCTCGATGGTGATCATCGGCAACACGTCATACGCTGGCACCCATGGCAGGCGCTCAAGATGGATCGCGTAAGGCGCGAGGTCGCCGGTGATGAAGCAGGGAGGCGCGTCTGCCGACTGCACGATCACGGACTGATGACCTGCTGTGTGCCCTGGGGTGGGCACCACGCGCACCGAAGGGGTTATCTGTGCCTCACCATCAAGCAACACCAAGACGCCGTGTTCGAGCAGGGGTTGGAAGTTCTCGGCGAAGTATGTGTTGCGCGTGCGCTCGTTGGGGTGGAGCGCGTCTTCTAGTTCCTGGCGCTGCACGAGGTAACGCGCACGCGGGAAAGTCGGCACCACGTCGCCGTTGCGCAGGCATGTCGCCCAGCCGCAATGGTCGCCGTGCAGGTGTGTGAGGATCACCAAGTCAATATCCTCGGGCGCAAGGTGATGACGTGCGAGGTCGTCGAGCAACGTGCCGTTGGGTCTGCGCACGTCGTATTGCGTGGCGCGCACCTCGTTGGGCTTGTCGCCCACGCCGCAATCCACAAGCAGGCGCAAACCGTCTGCCTCAATGAGCACGCTGCGCAAATCCTGCGGAACGAGGTTGTTGTCGTCAGGCGGCAGCACCTTCACCCACTTACTGCGCCCAACCAAGCCAAACGCGCCGCCGCCGTCCCAGTAGGAGATGCCGTCGCTGAGGAGCGTGAGGCGCGCGGACCCACACGCGAGCGTGATCGCCATGGTGGTTAGATGTCGAGGTTGCGCACTTCTTTCGCGTGGCGCGTGATGAAGGCGCGGCGCGGTGGCACGGCGTTGCCCATCAGCATGTCGAACGTGCGGTCGGCTTCAGCGGCGTCTTCGATGGTCACGCGCAGCATGATGCGGCGTGCGGGGTCCATCGTAGTTTCCCATAGCTGCTCGGGGTTCATCTCGCCCAAGCCCTTGTAGCGCTGCGTGGTCACCTGCTGCGGGTTGCTCACGTCCAGGCCGCGCGCGCGCAGCTCTTGGTAGATCGCATCGCGCTCGGCGTCGCTGTAGGCGTAGCGCACTTCCTTTTGCCCTTTCTTGACCTCGATGCGGTAAAGCGGCGGCTGGGCGATGTAAAGGTGTCCGTGCTCGATCAGCGGCTGCATGTAGCGGAAGAAGAATGTGAGCAGCAAGGTGCGGATGTGGCTGCCGTCCACGTCGGCATCGGTCATGAGCACGATGCGGTCGTAACGGCGGTTGTCGAGGTTGAACGAGTCGCCGACGCCAGTGCCGATGGCGCTGATCAGCGCTTTGATCTCCTCGCTGGCGAGCACTTTGTCCAAGCGTGCGCGCTCGGTGTTCATGATCTTGCCGCGCAGCGGGAGCACGGCTTGGAAGTGCCGATCGCGCCCTTGCTTGGCGCTGCCGCCTGCCGAATCACCCTCGACGATGAACAGCTCACACTTCGAGGGGTCGCGCTCGGAGCAATCGGCGAGCTTGCCAGGCAAGGTGCCGCTCTCCAGCGCGCTCTTGCGCTTAACCAGCTCCGCGGCGGCTTTTGCCGCCTCGCGCGCGCGCTGCGAGATCAAGCATTTCTCGATGATCTGCTTGGCCTCGCGCGGGTTTTGCTCGAGGAACTCCGTGAGCGCTTCGCGCACCACTTGCTCAACGGCAACGCGCGCGTCGGTGTTCATCAGCTTGACCTTGGTTTGGCTCTCGAACTGCGGCTCGGGGTGCTTGATGCTGACGATCGCCGTTAGTCCTTCGAGCGTGTCGCGGCTGTCGAGGTTGGGGTCTTTGTCCTTCAGCAAGCCGACCTTGCGCGCGTAGTCGTTCAGGCTGCGCGTCAGCGCACTGCGGAAGCCGGTTTGGTGGGTACCGCCGTCGGGTGTGTTGATCGTGTTGGCGAAGTAGAACTCGCTGGGCGCGGTGGCATCGGTGTATTGCATGGCGAACTCGACGCCGATGTTGCCCACCTTGCGCTCGGCGCTGATCACCGGGTGGAGCACTTGTCGGTTGCGGTTGAGGTAGCGCACGAACGCGCTGACGCCGTTCTCGAAGTAAAACGTCATCTCGCGGTCCTCGCGCTCGTCGCGGAAGATGATGGTTACGCCGCGCGTGATGAACGCCATTTCGCGGAAGCGCTGCGCGAGCACGTCGAATTTGTAGCTGTTGTCCTCTTTGAAGATCGTGTCATCGCGCAGGAAGGTAATCTTGGTGCCGGTGTCCTTGACGTTGGTCTTGCCGATCACCTCGACGGGGGTAACAGCTCGGCCTTCCTCGTAGCGCTGGCGAACGATCTTGCCGTCGCGTTTCACCTCGGCGATCAGCCACTTGGAGAGCGCATTCACCGCCTTGACGCCGACGCCGTGCAGCCCGCCGGAGACGGTGTAGGCGCCAGTGCCGAACTTGCCGCCGGCGTGCAGGTTGGTCATCACCACTTCGAGCGTGCTCACGCGCTCGCCGTTCTTGTTGCGGAAGGTCGGATGCGGCTCGATGGGGATGCCGCGTCCGTTGTCGATCACCGTTACGCTTTCGTCGGGGTGGATGATGACCTCGATGCGGTTGCAGAAGCCCGCGAGCGCCTCGTCCACGCTGTTGTCCACGACCTCATAGATGAGGTGGTGCATCGCGCGGCTGTCGGTGCCGCCGACGTACATGCCAGGGCGCTTGCGGATCGCCTCGAGGCCTTCGAGCACTTGGATTTGGCTTGCGCCGTACTCCTGCTTTGGCTTGGTTTCGGTCGCCTCTGCTGCCATAGCGCTGAACTAGAAGTCTTGGAATGCCGCGCGCGCGAGCGCGCGAACGGGCATTCTACCTGAGGGCGGATCGCGTCCGAATCGCTATAATCCCCTGCGCGGCAGTTGTGCTGCACGCAAGTACTTTCATCCCGATGAGGTTGGCAATGAACAACAAGCGCCTGCACCCCTTCATCGCCCTGAGTGCGATTTCAGCACTTTTGCTTGCAGCGTGCGCGCAGCCCACGCCTGCGCCGCAGCAACCACAACAGCCCCCTGCCGAGCAGCAGCCCGCCACCACAAAGCTGCGCGCAAAGCTGGTGCTCAACGGCACGCTCGGCGATAAGTCCTTCTTCGACTCCGCACAGCGTGGCATGGACCTCATGAAGAACGAGCTGGGCTGGGAGACGAAGACGATCGAGTGCACCTACGACCGCAACAAGTGGTTGCCCTGTCTCGAGGACGCCGCTGCGACCGACGACTACGACATCTTGATCGCCGGCACCTTCGACATGAGCGACTACGTGACTCAGGTGGCGCCCAAGTACCCCAACAAGAAGTTCTGGATGTTCGACGCTGCGCCCGATTACGAGAACTGCGCGAACAAATGCGAGAACGTGTACACCGTCCTCTTCCGCCAAAACGAAGGCTCTTACCTGTTGGGCGTGCTCGCGGCGAACCTGATCAAGGAAAAGGCGCTGCCCAACATCACCGAGGACTCCAAGATCGGCATCGTCGGCGGCATGGACATCCCGGTGATCAATGACTTCATCGTGGGCTTCAAGCAGGGCATGCGCGATCAAGGCGTCGATCCCGAGAAGCACACCATCGTCCAGTACGTCGGTGGCGACAATCCATGGAACAACCCGGCGAAGGGCAAGGAGATCGCGTTGGCGATGTACAACCAGGGTGCCGCGGTGGTGTGGGGCGTCGCGGGCAACTCGGGCAGCGGTGTGTTCGAGGCTGCCGTTGAGGCAAAGGCATACGCCTTTGGTGTGGACTCGGATCAATACTTCACCATTGCCGACCCTGCGCAGCGCGCCACCATCGTGACCTCGATGCTGAAGAACGTGGACATGGGCTTGTTCCGCGCTGCCAAGCTGCACCTTGAAGGCAAGCTGGGCTACGGCGCTCCAGAGCCTGTCGGCGTCGCTGGCGACGCGGTAGGTGTTGCCGTGAACGAGAACACGCGCAAGCTCGTGAGCGAGTCCATCCTCAAGAAGGTCGAGGAGGCAGCACAAGCCATCAAAGAGGGCAAGATCGTCGTCGAGACCGCGTTCAAGTGAACGCGCTGACGCCCATGCCGCACTGACGACGAAGCCCAAGCGCAGGGGCGAAGCATGCCTTCGCCCCTGCTTGTGCCTATGAGTCAGAACACGCCTTACATCGTTGAAATGCGCGACATCTCGAAGGTGTATCCCAACGGGGTGCGCGCAAACGATCACGTCACCTTCGCGGTGCGCCCACGCGAGATCCATGCGCTGGTCGGCGAGAACGGCGCTGGCAAGTCCACGCTGATGAAGATTTTGTACGGCATGGAGCGCCCGAGCAGCGGGCAGATCTTTGTGCGCGGCAAGCCGGTGAGCATCCACTCGCCACACGAAGCGATTGCGCTTGGGATCGGCATGGTGCATCAAAACTTCATGCTCGTCCCTTCGTTCACCATTGCCGAGAACGTAGTGCTCGGCGCGGAACCTGTGCGCCGTCGCCTGCTCGACTACAAAGCGGCTGTGGCGATCACGCGCCAGCTCAGCGCTCAATACGGCCTGGAGGTGGACCCCGAGGCGCCCGTTGAAGCGGTGCCGGTCGGCATGCGCCAGCGCGTGGAGATCCTCAAGGCGTTGTATCGCGGCGCCGACGTGCTCATCCTCGACGAGCCAACAGCCGTGCTCACGCCCCAAGAGACGCATGAGCTGTTCACCGCGATCCGCCAGCTTGTGCAAAGCGGCAAGACGGTGATCTTCATCTCGCACAAGCTGCGCGAGGTGAAGGAAATCAGCGATCGCGTAAGCGTAATGCGCAACGCGCGCCTTGTAGATACGGTGGACACGGCAGCGGTGACTGAGGAGCAACTGGCGCGCATGATGGTGGGGCGTGAGGTGTTCTTGCACGTGGACAAGGCACCGCTGCGACGTGGCGAGCCTGTCCTACAGGTGCGCAGTTTGGAGTACGTCACCGAGGCAGGAGTAGAGACGCTCAAAGGGGTGTCGTTCAACGTCCACGAGGGCGAGATCCTCGGCGTCGCTGGTGTGGAGGGCAACGGACAGACCGAGCTGGTCGAGGTGATCGCGGGGTTGCGCCCTGCGACGGCAGGGCAGGTGTTGCTGTGTGGGCAAGACATCACCAACGCCTCGCCGCGCCAAGTGCGCCAGGCGGGTGTAGCGCACATCCCCGAAGATCGCCTCACGAACGGCGCGGCGCTCTCGATGAGCATCGCGGAGAACCTCATCGTGGATCGCTACGAGCGCCCACCGTTCACGCGCGGCGGGTTGCTTCAACCCACTGCGATCAAGGAGAACGCCGAGTGGCTGATCGAGCAATTTGCGATCCGCGCGCCCGATGGTGATGTGCCTGTGGGGTCGCTTTCCGGCGGGAACATGCAAAAGGTGGTGTTGGCGCGCGAGCTCTCGGCGCAGCCTAAGCTGCTGATCGCAGCGCAGCCCACACGCGGCGTGGATATCGGTGCAAGCGAGTTCATCTACGAGCAGTTGGTGCGCGCGCGCGATAACGGCGTTGCTGTGTTGCTCGTCTCGGCAGATCTCAGCGAGGTGTTGTCGCTCGCTGACCGCATCCTCGTGATGAAGGACGGGCAGATCACGGCTGTCTTCGACAACACGCCGTCGTTGACCGAGGAAGAAATCGGTTACTACATGTTGGGCGTCAAGCGCATGTCGGCAGAAGCGATCGCGGCGCGCGCCTAACCAAACCCTGAGCTGCTGCCATGGAATCCACCATCCCACTCTCGTTTGATCGCATTGCTGCGCGCAAAGCGGTGCAGGCTGAGCGCAGGCGCTCAATGCTGATTGACCTCGGCGTGACGTTGGCCACGATCATCGCCGCGTTGCTCATGGGGTTCATCGTCATCGCATTGTTGGGCAAGGACCCGTTCCTCGCCTACGAGGCGCTGCTCACAGGACCGATCACGCGCTTGGGGCGCACGGGGCGTTGGTTGGAGCTGGCGACAAACTTGATCTTGGTCGGGCTGGGCGTTTCCATCGCCTTCCGCGCGCGACAGTTCAGCCTTGGCGGGCAAGGGCAGATGGTCGCTGGCGCGATCGTTGCGGCGCTGATCGCGATCTATGTGCCGCTGCCGCCGCTGCTGGGCGTGCTGATCCCGATCGCCGCTGCCATGGTGACGGGCTTCTTGCTGGGCTTGTTGCCCGGCGTGATGAAAGCGTATCTGCGCGCCAACGAGATCGTCTCCACGCTCATGCTCAATGCGATCGTGCTGCGGCTGTACGATTACGTGCTCACCTTCCATCTCAAGCCCGAAGGCAGCGCAACCACGCGCTCCTTGCCCGTGCAGCCAACCGCGCAGTTGCCGACGTTTTACGAGTTGTTCGGCGTGGATTTGGGGCGTTTCAACCTGGGTGTGATCTTGGTGGTGCTGGGCGCGATCGGCGTTTGGTTGCTGCTGGAGCGCACGCCGTTTGGGTTCGCCATCCGCGCGATCGGCGCTAACGAGCAATTTGCGCGCTATGGCGGCATTGACACGCGGCGCGTGATCATGCTCGCGTTCGCAGCAGGTGGTGCGGTCTCAGCACTTGCGGGCGTGCACTTGTTGCTTGGCGTGCATCGGCGGTTGTTCCTCGACTTCGTGGGTAACATCGGTTGGGATGGCATCACTGTGGCGCTGCTTGCGCGCAATAACCCGCTGCTCGTGCCGCTGAGTGGGCTGTTCTACGCCTATTTGCTCGTTGGGGGCGATCGCGTTGAGCAACAGGCACAGGTCGGCTCGGAGCTGGTGCAGGTGATCCAGGCAGTGATCATCTTGCTGATCACCGCGCAGGTGTTGGGCGATTGGATCCGCGCGCGACGGGCGCGCACGCAGGCGGAGGGGTGAGCGTGAAATGGAGGCGCTCAACGTGATCTTCAGCGTGGCGTTTCTGGCGGCGGTGCTCCGCGTCTCCACGCCGTTGATCTTGCCAGCGCTTGGCGGCTTGATCTCCGAGTTGGGCGGCGTGATCAACATCGCGCTGGAGGGCATTATGCTGGTTGCCGCTTGCACTGGCGTATTAGTGAGCGTGTGGACGCAAAGCGCGTGGCTGGGCGCGCTTGCAGGCGTCGCCATGGGCACGTTTGTCGCCTTGGTATTGGCGTTTTTCCATCTAAACCTCAAGGCGGATTTGATCCTCGCCGCGATTGCGCTCAACTTGCTCGCTTCGGGCGGGACGATCTTTGTGGTGTATTTGGTCACGGGCGATAAGAGCAGCACCAGCCGCTTGGTGAGCGGACAAATGCCGTTTCTGAGCGACTTCATCCCTGGGGTGCGCGCGCTGGGTGAGATTGGGCGCTTGCTCGACCAAAACGTCCTCACCTATGCGGCTTTTGTGCTCACGGCGGTGGTGGCGTTGTTCCTATATCGCACGCGCACAGGGATGCACCTGCGCGCTGTGGGTGAAAATCCTGAGGCGGCGCGCTCGGTGGGCATCAATGTGCGGCGGATGCAGTATCTCGCGCTGGTGCTCAGCGGTGTGTTGGCGGCGCTGGGCGGCGTGTATCTCAGCATGGGCTACGTGAAGTTCTTCGCGCGCGACATGACCGGCGGGCGCGGGTTCATCGCGCTTGCGGCGATTTACCTCGGCGCGCGCAAGCCGCTCGGCGTGCTGATCGCGGCGCTGGTGTTCGGCGCGGCAGAGGCGCTCTCAATTCAGCTCGGCAACTTGCGCGTGCCCACGCAGCTAGTGCAGATCATCCCTTACTTCGCCACGTTAGCCGCGTTGGTCATCTACGCAGTGGTTCAACGCCAACGCGCCTTGGCGCGACAACGCGCGTTTGTGCAATCACGCGCGGCGCGTTGAGGTGCCTCGCTACAATCCGCTCACCATGAAGCTGTGCGTGATCCCCGGCGACGGCATCGGGCAAGAGGTGATCCCGTGCGCGGTTGCTGTGTTGCAGCGCGTGGTGCCAGACCTAGCGATCGTGGAGGCGCGCGCGGGCTGGGCTTGCTTTCAGGAGACGGGCACGGCGCTTCCCCAAGCTACGCTGGAAGCTATCCAAGCATGTGGCGCTGCGTTGTTTGGCGCAGTGTCTTCGCCTGCGCACAAGGTGGAGGGCTACCGCAGCCCCATTGTGCAGCTGCGCCAGCACTTCGATCTACACGCCAACTTGCGCCCAACGCGCATCGCTTGGTCGTTGGCGCTGCGTCTGGTGGGACGCGCGCAGTCAGTGGACCTTATGCTGGTGCGCGAGAACACGCAGGGCTTATACGCGGGGCGCGAGCGCATCGTCGGCGATGAGGCGATCGCCGAGCGCGTGATCACGCGCGCTGCATCGGAGCGCATCGCGCATGTGGCGTTTGCGCTCGCACAGCAGCGCGAACGCAAGACGGTGACCATCGTGCACAAGGCGAACATCTTGCCCCTCACCGACGGCCTGTTTCGTGACGCGGTGCGTGCGGTCGGTGCGCACTACCCAGACGTGAAGATCAACGAGATGCTGGTGGACACTGCGGCGATGATGCTTGCTTCGCGCCCAGCGCAGTTTGATGTGATCGTCACCACCAACCTCTTCGGCGATATTTTGAGCGACGTCGCCAGCGTGTGGGGTGGGGGGCTGGGCATGGCGCCCTCGTTGAACTTGGGCGCGCGCGTTGCCATCGCTGAGCCAGTGCACGGCAGCGCCCCAGACATTGCGGGCAAAGGCATCGCTAACCCGTGTGGCGCGATCCTGAGCGCGGCGCTGCTGCTGCGCTATCACTGGCACCGCCCCGATCTCGCCGAGCGCATCGAGCGCGCGGTGTATGCTGCGGTGGAGAGCGGCGTGCAAACCCCCGACCTTGGCGGCAACGCCACCACGCAAGCGATGCTCGACGCGATCCTGCAGCGATTGTGACCAAGCGTCTGCTTAGGCGGGGCGCGTGAGGAGGCGATACGTTGTCGGGCGCCGCTGATCAAGCAGCGGGAACAACTTGCGCCAAAACTCCATCACTGCGAAGTCCAAATCAGCAATGATCACCGCGGGACGGTGACGCGGCGCTTGGGCGAGGATGGTGCCAGTGGGGTCGCACACAAACGAAGAGCCATAGAAGCGCACCGTGCCCTCATTGCCCACGCGGTTCACCGCAGCCACGAACACCCCGTTCGCAATGGCGTGGGCTTGCATCATGATCTGCCATCGCGGCTGTGTGTCGAAACGTGGAAAATCGGGTTCGCTGCCGATCGCGCTGGGGTAGAGGATCAACTCCGCCCCTTTTAGCGCGTAGATGCGCGCCAGCTCAGGAAACCACTGGTCGTAGCAGGTTGGAACGGCAACCTTGATGAAGCCGAGGTCGTGCACAGGGTAATTGCTATCTCCTGGCTCGAAGTAAAACTGCTCCTCGTAGCCCGTGCCGCTGGGGATGTGATGTTTGCGCGTGAAGCCGACAAGCTCGCCGGTCGGCGCGAAAATCGCGGCTGTGTTGTAGAAATGCGCGCGCCCGTCGCGTGCCTTGCGTTGTAACGGTTCGCCCCGCTCAAATAGCGAGCCGATCACGTAAGCGCCGCTTGCGCGCGCAAGCGCGCGGCACAACGCGCTCGTGGGCCCTTCGCCAAGCGGTTCGGCAAGCGCGCGCAGCGATGGGTCTTGAACGTCGCCAAAGTAACGGTGCAGGGTCAGCTCCTGGAGGGCGATGAGTTGTGCACCCTGGGCTGCGGCTTGCATGACGCTGCGACGCAGAGCGGTTGCATGTCGTTCAGGGTCAGGGTGCCAGCGCTGCTGGACAAGCGCGATGCGCACGCGGCGTTGCCTCATGAGGCTTTGTTGTACATCATCACAGCCGTGTGTTCAGCGAGGTCAATGGTTCACCAACAATCTGCGTCTAGTTTTTGTCAAGGGCTTGTTATAATGCCTGAACGGTGAACTTTTATGGAGTGGCATCGCGCAATCCAAGATTTTCTCGTTGAGCTTCGTCAAAGCCGAGGCGCCTCTGAGAATACTATCCTCGCTTACCAGAATGACCTCTCGCAGCTCGCCCACTTCCTCAATGCGCATCTTGGCTCCAAGGAACGTTGGCGTGAAGTGGATGGGAATGTGCTCAACGCTTACGTGCAAAGCTGGCTGGTAAACCGGCGCTACACCTCCTCCACCTTGGCACGAAAGATCGCAGCGTTGCGCACTTTTTTCCGCTGGCTGCTACAGCGCGGCATTGTGAACGAGGACCCGAGCGCGCAGTTGCGCTCGCCGAAAGTGGAGCGTCGTTTGCCGCGCTTGCTCGATGAGCACGAGGTGCAGCGCTTGTTTGCTGTGATTGCGCAATCTGTCTCCTTCCGCGCCTTGCGCGACCGCGCGTTGCTTGAGGTGATCTACGCCGCTGGCTTGCGTGTGTCTGAGGCAGTGGGGTTGCGCTTGCGCGATGTCGATCTAGTCAACGGCATAGTGTTTTGCGCTGGGCGCCATGGGCGTGTGCGCTCTGTGCCACTCACCAGCTCCGCAATTGCAGCTCTCCAAGAGTATCTGCGCCACCGCTATGAAGTTGCAAGCGTCGAGCCGGAAGCCTACCTCTTTGTGAACTCGCGCGGCAACAAGCTCACGCGCCAATCGGTGTGGCAAACCATCCGACACTATGGAGAAGCGGCAGGGCTTGGCAGCGACCTCACACCACACACCCTGCGCCATTCGCGCGCGGCGCACTTGCTAGAGAAAGGCTTCGATATTCACCGCGTGCGCGAGTGGCTGGGACACGCCAACCTCGCCACCACCTATCTCTACCGTCAGTTTTACAACCAAGTTCGCAGTGATGCACTGAACGCCGCGCGGCACCTCTCGACAACGGCTGCCGCTTCGCTCTCACAGCCCATCACCGTGTCTGCTTGAGGCGCTCGCTCCATGCACGCACCTTCAACGCCCCCCAGCGAAGCCTTCATTGTTGAACAATGTCAACGCGCGGCGGACCACATTCGCGCGCAAGCCCCTGGCACCTGGCGCGTGTTGCTGATCCTCGGCAGTGGTTTGGGGCCGCTTGCAGACGCAGTGGGCGAAGCCACCGTCCTCCCTTACGCAGCGATCCCTGGCTTTGCTACGTCCACGGTGATGGGTCATGCAGGGCGCTTGGTGCTAGGCGTGCTGTCTGGGCAGCGCGTGATGGTGATGCAAGGGCGGCAACACTTCTACGAGGGCTATCCTTTGTGGCAGATCACGTTGCCCGTGCGCGTGGCGCGCTTGCTGGGCGCTGAGATCCTCATCATCACCAACGCCGCTGGTGGCATCAACCGCCATTTCGCCGTGGGTGACGTGATGGCGATCATCGATCACATCAACCTGGTGGGGATGGCAGGACACAACCCGCTCATCGGGCCGAACGTCAGCACCTTTGGACCTCGCTTCCCTGAAATGACCCGAGCCTACGACGCCGCGATGATCGCCCTAGCGCAGCAGGCAGCCGAAGAGGCAGGCATCTCCTTGCAGCAAGGCGTGTATGCCTGTGTTGCTGGTCCGAGCTTTGAGACACCAGCGGAGCTGCGCTTTTTACGTGCGATTGGCGCTGATGCTGTAGGCATGTCCACAGTGCACGAGGTCATCGTCGCGCGCCACGCGGGCATGCGCGTGCTCGGGCTAAGCGGCATCACCAACGTTGCGCGGCTGAGCGCCGATGAAGGCGAACCGCCTTCGCACGAAGAAGTGATGCAAGCCGCGCAGGTGATCGCGCCGAAGATGCAGCAGATCATTCGCGGCGTGCTCTCACGGTTGTAGTGCGTTCATTGGCGCAGCGCGCTCGATACAATTCCAGCGTTGCATGGACGCCCTGCTTCGATTACTGCTGGAGGCGCGCACTGCGCTCGTGATTGTGTTCGTGATCATCGCCGCGGCCTTCCTTCTCACAGGATTTGCCTCGCGCCGTGAGGTGCGCCGCACGCTGCTCAACTTTGAGCGCGAGCAGCTTGAGCGTCGGACGACTAACGCCTGGTTGCGCGCCGCGCTTTTCGCTGCGTTGGCGGTGTTGGTGAGCTGGGGCACAGAATACCTCGCGCGCAACCCAGCGACGACAACCGCATCACGTGCGCGGCAGCTCCCTGTTGGGATCACGTTTGTGGCGCCGACGAAGACGCCTGTGCTCTACGTGTTAGGTGCTGAAAGCAGCGAGATGGGCGTGAGCATCGCCATCGCAGCCACGCCGACGAGCCCGCCTGATCCCACACCGACCATTGACATCCCGCTTGCGATCTTGTTAGGCACGCCCACACCAGCACCAACGGCTCCACCGCGGATCGGGGCCACAGCAACCCCGCTGCCTTTGCCGACGCCTACGGCGTTGCCTACGCCAACGCCTGTGCCCACACTTGTCCCGATTGTGACGCTAGAGCCGCTGCCCACACCAACGCCCGAGGCAACAACGGAGCCAGAGTGGGTGGCTGATTGTCCCTATGCTGACGCACAAATTACGAGCCCCGCACCTGGGCAGCGCATCCAAGGGGTGATCCCAATAGTAGGAACAGCAGGATTTGCGGCAGGCGGCAAATACAAAATTGAGATTTTGCGCCCAAATGTGCCCGGCTGGGCTTTCCTGTGGGAGGGATACAGTGAGGTGAAAAGCGGCGTTTTGATGCCCGCTTTTGACAGCACGCTCTTCCCGCCAGGCGTGTACACCTTGCGCTTGCTCATCGTTGACCCGGCCGGGCAAGAGACGACGCTGATCTGCCGCGTTCCGATTCGCATCGGCGGGTAAGGCTTAGAGGAAATATGCCGGTTCGTCCGCTGTCGGAAAAGGACTTCGATGCGCTGCTTGCGCTCGATGCCAGCTTTGTCACGGAGCGAGTTTGGCAAATGCAGCAACGAAGCACGTCGCAGCAGCGCGAAATCTCGTTCCAACTTGTCAACTTGCCGCGCCCCCTGCGTGTGGACGGGCTTTACGACGCGCTCATGCGGCGCATCTGCTTGAACCGATGTCATTTCGGTTGGGTAGCAGAGGAGGATGGCGCGGTGCAAGGGGGGCTAACGCTCGAGGTGCTTCCTTGGTTGAACGCTGCCTGGATTACGTGGCTGGTGGTTGCCCCAGCGTGGCGGCGGCGTGGGCTTGGCACGGCGCTTCTCGACGCTGCCATTGATCAGGCGAAAGCGCTTGGGCTGCAAAGCGTGCAGATGCATCTCTCGACGAAGAACTATCCAGCAATGCGCTTCTGCAATGCGCGTGGCTTGCGATACTGCGGCTACGCCGAGGGGATGTATGGCAACGAGATCATGCTCTTGTTTGCCTATAGAATCCGCTGACCGCAAGGTGTCATGAGTGCATTTTGGAGCAGCGTGTTGAGTGCAGTTCAGCTATTCAACCGCATCACGGTGACGGCGGTGCTGATCACGGCGTTCTCGCTGCTGATTTACATTGCGCTCTATAACCGCCGCAGCGAGATTGGCCGCGCCTACGCGATAGTGCTTGCATGTGTGATCGGCACAGCACTCGGCGACTTGCTGGCGCAGATCTCAGATGTGGGGAGCGATGAGCCTTGGCTGCGTTTGCAATGGGTGGGGATTGCGTTTATCCCTGCAGCTTCGCTGCACATGTCCGATGTGCTGCTGCGCGCAACAGCGGACACCTCGCCGTTGCGGCGGTTGGCACCACGGGTTGGCGCTGGGATCGGACTGGTGGTGTTTTTGCTCGTGCTCTTCACCGATTTTGTCGCGACGCCGGGCCTCTCGCGTGAGGGGTTAACGCACCTTGTGCCGGGGGTGTTGTTTTACCCGTTTACGCTGTATTACTTTGCGAGCGTGGGTTGGGCATCTTACAACGTCTTTGAGGCGCGTCGGCGCGCGCTGACCTCAACGAGCAAACGCCGCATGACCTACCTAGCGTTTGCTTTGCCTGTGCCCGCGCTGAGCATGTTCCCTTATCTACTCCCTACGGGATGGCCCTCGACGCTGCCGCTCCTTGTGCCCTGGGTGGGCATTTTGTTGGTCAACATGGGATTGGGGGCCGCGATCACATTGATGGGGTACACAGTGGCATATTTCGGCGCGATTGCACCCGATCGCGTGATCAAGCGCCGCATGGTGAAGTATCTCATCCGCGGTCCCTTGCTCGCGGCGATGGTGATCACCGCGCTCGTGCTCAGCACGCGCATTGAGCGCTTGCTCAATTTGCCTGGTCTCTTCGTGGGGCTGATCGCCGCGGCGACGATCATCCTGCTCACACAGCTCTTCATCGTCACCCTGCAACCAACGCTCGATCGCCTGATCGCGGGCGACGATGCAGCCGAGGTGCAGCGCCTGCAACAGTTCACCGAGCGCCTGATGACCACCTCGGACCTCACTCAGTATCTCGAAAACATCCTCGTCGCGCTGTGCGATCTCCTGCGCGCGCGCACGGCGTTCGTCACCGACTGCACGCAGGGTGGGGGCGTTCTTTGCCCACAAGCGCTGACGGTGATCGTTGGGCAAGCTGCCGAGGGCGCGAACGCGTTGCCTGTGCCGCCTCAAGCGGTGCGTTCCGCGATTCAGTTGCCCGTCGCAGCGCGGAGCGGGCAGCGCGTGTTCGAGCTGGAGCATGATTTCATCATCTGGGATGGCTACTGGCTGATCCCGTTGCGCTCGCGCGATCGACAAGAAGTGCTTGGTGTGATGGGCTTGGCGGCGCGCACTTCTGAGCCAGAGTTGCTCGATGAGGAACGCGAGGGCGTTGCCGTGCTCATCGAGCAAGCGGCGCGCGCGCTGGAGGACGCGCTTAAGCAGCGCCGCGCCTTCGAAGCGCTGGAGCGCCTTGTGCCCGAAGCAGTGGACATGCAACGGCGTTTGGCGAGCACGGAGAACCCTGCTGCGCCGCGCCTTTCAGACTTCGAACGCATTCCTGCGCAGAGCTATGACGATTTCACGCAGATGGTGCGTGACGCGCTGAGTCAGTTTTGGGGCGGACCGAAGCTCACGGAGTCGCCATTGCTCAATCTGCGCGTCGTCGCTGAGGCGATGCAGCAAGAGAACGGCAATCCCACCAAAGCGCTGCGCCGCGTGCTCTACAACGCCATTGAGCAGCTCAAACCCGAAGGCACGCGCAGCTTCACGGCTGCGGAGTGGCTGTTCTACAACATCCTTGAGCTGAAGATCATCCAAGGCCTGAAAGTACGCGACATCGCCAAGCGCTTGGTGATGAGCGAAAGCGATCTCTACCGCAAGCAGCGTGCTGCGTTTGAAGAAGTCGCGCGCATCGTGCTGGAGATGGAGCGCGCCGCGCGCGAGCGCGAACGCCAACAGGCAGCTACAGCAAACGGCGTTACTCTGCCCTCCAGTGAAGAAAAGACAAATCCACCAGCATCCTCTGCTTCTGCCACCTGCCCGTGAGCGCGGCAGAGCGGACCGAGGCTTTGTTTTCGGCGCGCTTGCCTGGTTGCGCCTGCGTGCGCACTTGACGAATTCACACTCTGCGTGTAGCGTTAGCTCGTCATGGTGCGCGATACCGTCTTAGAGCGCGATCCCGATGAGTTCACGCGCTTCACGCCTTTTAAAGGAGATGTGCTGGTCGAGCCAAATCGTTTGCATCGTTTCATTTGTGGGGTGGCGTTGCTGGTCGCGCTCGCGCTCGGCGTGAGCGGGTTGACGCTTGTCATTAACGTCTTCAGCAGCCCAGTGGGATCGCCTGAGGAGACGCTGCTGCTTGGACTGGGCGGGCTGTTGCTTGCCTTTGGCGGTGGCTTGGCATGGCGTTTCCTCAAGCCGTTTGTCTTCGCGGTGTTGGTCGCCGAAGACGTGTTGATGTGGCGCACGCCGTTCGGCTGGGTGAGCAAGCCGTGGCGCGAGGTCGAGTTCGTGATGGTGCGCCCGCACACGACGTTCGGCGCGCGCAAGGTGTATATCAAAGCGGACACCGCGCGCCTGCAGTACGGTTGGCATGACGTGACGGACTGGTACACCATCGGCCCTTGGGAATCGTTCCCTGCAGAAGAGGCAAAGGCGTTGACGCACACCATCGTGCAGCGCGCCGGCTTGCAGCGCCGTGAACCTGGCGTTTGGGTGCGCGATGACTACACCGCTGTCTCCACGGGGGTTGTGGAGTGGTGAGCGCGAGCGAGGTGATTGCAGGCAAAACAAAGAGCAACAAAATGGGCTGCGGTCTGGTGAGGCGCAAAAGCTGGTCGCACGGGCTGAGGGCGGGCGTGGCTGGGGTTTGCGTGTTGCTGTTCGGTGTTCTTTCTCGCGGCGCACAGGCGCAAGCAGAGGCCCCGTTCTCGAGCGCACAAGCGCGGCATGTGTTCGAGGTCACGTGGCAGATCGTCGCGGATTACCACGTGGACGCGGCGCTCGCTGCCGAGCACTGGCGCGCCATGCGTGATGTATTCGAGCCGCGCGTTCGGGCTGCGCGCACGGCAGGGGAGTTTTACGCGCTCATGCAGGCGATGGTTGCCAGCTTAAACGATGGTCACTCCGTCTTCTTGCCGCCGCGCGCGGCGCAGCTTGTGCGTGCGCATCGGAGCGGCGCACCTGGTGCGCGAATCTTTGGCTTGGCGGCAAATCTTCGCGCGATGCCCGACGGCAGCTTGCTCGTGTTGCAGGTCCCTGCGCGCGCTGAGGCTGCGCGTTGGCTCAAGCCAGGCGAACGCATCCTCGCAATTGAGGGGGTGCCGGCCTCCGCGCTTGGTGCAACCGCGGCGCTGTTCGACGCGCGCGCGCAGGTGCATCTCACACTCGTGGATGCCCAAGGGCGCACGCGTACGGCGACCGTTCCCAAAGAGTTATTTGACGCCAGCCAATTCCCGCCGCCTGTGCTTGCGCAGCGCCTTGAGGGTGAGATCGGCTACTTGGCGCTGTATGACTTCGCCGCGTTTGGCGGCTCGGCGTATGCGCGCGATGCCCTCACGCGGCTCACGCGCCGCAAACCGATCAGCGGCTTGATCATTGACGTGCGCGCCAACGAGGGCGGTGTGATGGGACAAATGCTCGACGTGCTCGGTATGTTTTTAGAAGGCGGTGATGCTGGCGCGCATGTGGATCGCGAGGGTAACGCGAGCTTGTATCAGGTGCCGACTGGTCGCTTGTTGCCCGCGCTACGCGGTGTGCCCATTGTGGTGCTCGTCGGCGCGACGACGCAGAGCGCCGCCGAGATCTTTGCGGCTGTGTTGCAGGCACATGGTCGGGCGCGTGTGGTGGGGACGCCGACGCCGGGCAACACCGAGTTAGTGCGTCCGTTTCGTTTGCCTGATGGCTCAAGTGTGTGGCTTGCGGTCGCTGCGTATCGGGCGCCGAGCGGGCAGATGTTAGAAGGCACTGGCGTGGTGCCTGATGTGATCGTCGAGGCGCCGTGGTGGCGCTTTGCGCTAGAAGATGACCCGCAGCTTGCGGCGGCTGTGCGCGTGGTGCGCGCCTTGCGCGCAGCACCTGCGCCCTCACCACTCGCGGAGGATCAGCGCGTTCATCGCAGCACGCTCGGGCAGTGAGCTGAGCACCACGTGCTCGTCCACCGCGTGTAGCCCATCGCCGACGGCGCCGAGACCGTCCATCGTCGGCGCGATGGGCGCGGTGAAGGCGGCGTCGCTGCCAGCGCCGCTGGGGCCATGATCGAGCGCGAGGATCGGCGCAGCGATCTGCTTGAGGCGCTCGAAGATCGCCAGGCGCTCAGCGTTGCACTCCATCGGCGGTCGGTCGAACCCGCCGCTGATCTCCAAGCGCGCGCCGGGCAGCACAGGTTGCAAGGCATGGATCTGCGCCGTGATCCACTCCGCGTCAGCGAGCGTGTTCGCGCGCGCGTCCACGTGAATCTCGCAGCGATCGGGGATCACGTTGCGCGCAACCCCGCCGTGGATCAAGCTGACGGTGGTCGCAATGCCGCGCGCGTAATCGGTGAGCGCTTGGACGCGCAAGATGTGGTGTGCGATCTCTTGGATCGCGTTGATGCCGCGCTGGTGATCGCCGCCGGCATGCGCGGCGCGCCCGTGCGCAACGATCACGAACTCAGCCACGCCTCGGCGCGAGGACTTCAAGCGCCCATCGGGCAGCGCCGGCTCCATCACCATCACAAGAGCAGCGCCGCGCGCGGTTTCCTCGATCAAAGCGCGCGAGGTGGTGCTGCCGATCTCTTCGTCGCTCGTGAACAAGACGCGGATCTCGCGGTTGGGCATCTCGCCGAACGCTTGCAGGACGTGCAGCGCGTAGAACGTGATGACGTGGCTGGCTTTCATGTCGAACGCGCCAGGGCCGTAGAGCTTGCCGTCTTCGATCTTGAAGCGCTCGGCGAAGGCGCCGCGCGGGTGCACGGTGTCGGTGTGCAAGATCATCGCAATGGGCGAGCCTGCGCCTGCGTTGAACACGCCGAGCACGTGATCGCCAGCGGTGGTTTGCGGGTAGCGCGTGATGCGCGCGCCGAGGCGCTCCAGCTCGGCGCTCACGGCGTCAGCCATTGCATCCAAGCCTGCTTTATCGGCGCTGAAGGATTCGATGCTCACCAGGCGGGTGAGCAGCTCGGTCATCTCGGGGAGTTTGTCGGTGAGATAGCGGAGGTAAGGGTGCATGGCTCAAACATGACTCAAGAGATCGAGGATGGCGCGGGCGAGCTTGTCGGGGTGATGTTGGAGCGGCGCTTGCTCGTCCACGAGATCGGCGGTGATCACGCGGGCGCGGCTCCCGACGATGCGATCCTCAGGCAAGACAACGCTCACGCCGCTGGGCAAGGCGCTGGCGGACGGCAGGCGATGGTTTGCCAGAACAACATCGATCACACCGGCGCCAAGGTGTCGCTCTAAGGCGCGCACGTGATCGCTGAGCGTGAAGCCGTCTGTCTCGCCCCGCTCGGTCGCAACGTTGCTCACGTACACGCGCAGCGCGCGGGTCTGTCGCAGCGCCTCGGCAATGCCAGGCACAAGCACGTTGGGCATGACGCTGGTGAACAGGCTGCCTGGTCCGAGCACAACTACATCTGCGTCGAGGATCGCCTTGACCGCGTCGGGATACGCTGGTGGATCGGATGGCTCTAGCCAAACGCGGGCGATCGGCGCGCCGACTGTGCCGATGGCGGATTCGCCGCGCGTCCATTGCACTGCGCCCTCGCTTTCTGGCTCATACTCAGCACATAGCGTGACGTTGGTGAGTGTGCTGGGCAAGATGCGCCCTTGGCTGGCGACCACTTTGCTGGATTCTGCCACGGCGCGCTCGAAGCTGCCGGTCAGCTCTGCGAGCGCCACGATGAACAAGTTGCCAAACGAGTGGCCGCTCAAGCCGTTGCTGTTGCCGCCGAAGCGATACTGCATGAGTTGGGTGACGAGCGACTCTTCGTCGGCAAGCGCGGCGATGCACATGCGGAAGTCGCCTGGTGGCAGCGTGCCCAACTCACGCCGCAGGCGTCCTGAACTGCCGCCGTCGTCTGCGACGGTGACGATCGCAGTGATGTTCGCGGTGTAGCGCTTCAAGCCGCGCAGGAGCGTCGCTTGTCCATGCCCGCCGCCGATCGCGACCACGCGCGGCCCCTGTGCGGCAAGGTGCTGGCGCACAAGCCGCCGCAAGATGGACTGCGTGTCGCTGCCGCTCGCCGCGCGCACCAGCACCTCATTGAGGCGGTAAAGACCAAGCAGGAACATCGTTAGCCCAACGCCAAGAAGCAGCGCTGCGCGCAATGGGCGCGGGATGAACTGAAGCGTGAGCCAGTAAAAGAACGAGGGCAGCGGCGCCTCGCGGTAAATCGCTGTGAGCGCGATCCCGATCCCAAGCCCCATCACAACCGTGCCGGTAAGCAAGAGCAGCAACCAGCGCTTGAGCTTCAATCCAGGGAGCAGCAAGCGCAGCTGGCTTGGTTTTGACCAGGGCAGAGAACGCGACTTGCGCATGTGTGGACCTCGTGTTTGTGCAATTATCCTGTGTTGCGTAGCCCGGCGCTCACGCCGTTGATGGTTAGCTCGATCACGCGGCGCAGCGCGCGCACCTCAGGCGCTTGCTCGTCGAACGCGGGGTTGCGCTGCAAGTCGCGCAAGCGCCGCAGCATCTCGACTTGAATGTAGTTCAGCGGGTCCACGTATGGGTTGCGCAGTTGGATCGAGCGCTGAAGCGTAGGCTCGTTATCGAGGATGTGTTGCTGTTCGGTGATGCGCAAAATGGCTTCGCAGGTGCGGTGAAACTCAGTTTCGATTTGTGCGAAGATGCGCGCGCGCAGCGCTTCGTCTTCCACCAGCTCTGCGTAGCGCGCGGCGATGCCTAGGTCTGCCTTAGCGAGGCTTTGCTGCGCGTTGTCAATCATGGTTTGAAAAAAGGACCAGCCGCGATACATCGCGCGGAGCAGGCTGAGCGCTGCTTCGCCTTGGTCCAACAGGCTGCACAGGCCGCTGCCTAGCCCATACCATCCTGGCAGCACAAAGCGGCTTTGCATCCATGAGAACACCCAGGGGATGGCGCGCAGGTCGTGCACGCTGCGCGTCTGTCGGCGGAAGGCTGGGCGCGATCCCACGTTCAGGGCGCTGATCTCGGCAATGGGCGTGGCCTGCTCCCAGAACGTGAGAAAGCCGGGCGTCTCATACACCAATGCGCGATATGCCTCGAAGCTGCGCTCTGACATGCGCTCCATCGCTTCCATCCACGCCTCGGGCACGGGGTCTGGGTGCAGGGCTGCGTGCATGCCGAGCAACACGCCGTAGGTGACTTGCTCTAGGTGGCGCCGCGCGAGGTCGGGGTCTTGGTAACGACTCGAGATCACCTCACCTTGCTCGGTGATGCGGATGTGCCCATCGAGCAAACCGGCAGGCTGCGCGAGGATCGCGCGTGCTGTTGGGCCGCCGCCGCGCGCGATAGTGCCGCCGCGCCCGTGGAAGAGCGTGAGGTGCACGCCGTTTGCGCGGCACACGTCCACGATCGCCCTCTGCGCCTTGTACAGCTCCCAGTTCGCGGTCATGTAGCCGCAGTCCTTGTTGCTGTCGGAATAGCCCAGCATCACCATTTGGTGGTCTGCGTGTGTGCGCAGGTAGGCGCGGTAGGCGGGATGATCGAACATCGTCTGCAAGATGCGCGCGGCGTGTTGGAGATCGGCGCGCGTCTCGAAGAGGGGGACGATGGGCAAATGCACCTGGCGCCAGCGCACCATCAGCAGCACCTCCAGCACGTCAGAGAGCGCATCGGTCATGCTGATGATGTAGGCGCCGGCGACTTCCTCGCCGTAGGCGCGCGTGGCTTCGCGCATCACATCGAGCGGCTCGATCACAAAGCGTGCCTCGTCGCTGAGCGGCTCAGCGCGATCAAGCTCGCTCACGTGTGGCTGCGCCAGGAGCCGATCGAGCAGCGCCACCTTTGCGGCTTCGTCGAGCGCGGCGTAGTTCTCACACAAGCCCGCGCGGCTCAGCACTTCCGTCAGCGCCGACTCGTGCCATGCCGAGTGTTGGCGCACGTCGAGCCGCGCCCAGTGCAAGCCGAAAGCCTCGAGACGATGGAGCAGCGCTTTGACCTCGCCTTCTGCCAGGAGCGCGGTGCGCGGGCTGCGTTGCAGGCTTTGCACCACGAGCTTCAGCGTCATGCGCGCAGCGTCTGCCGTGAGGATGGGATCGTTGGGCAAAGGAAGCACGAGCGTTGGGGAGAGCTGCAACGTGCGCGCAGGGCGCGGCGTTGGGTAGAGCGTGTCGTGTTCGATGTGTCGCGCAAGCCGTGTGAGTTGCTCGGCGAGGTAAGCCATGACGAAGCGATATGGCTCATGGGGGAAACGCGCTGCGATGGCACGCGCTGTGTGGTCGTGTTCGATGAGGTGTTGGATGTGCGCGGCGAGTTCCGGCGAAGGCGGCTCGCGCTGCGCTGAGATGCTTAGCCAGCGTGAAAGCTCACGTGTAGCGTGGATGAGATGCCGCAGCACGGTCGCGCGGTGTAGCCGCAGCGTTTCTGCGGTGATGGCGGGCGTCACGTTTGGGTTGCCGTCGCGGTCGCCGCCGATCCACGAGCCGAAGGTGAGCCAGCGATGCGGCGCGCGTACCTCAGGATAGTGTAGGGCGAGCGCTGCTTCGAGGTCTGCTTGGAGTTGTGGCAACACGTGCCACAGCGTGTTATCGAAGTACCACAGCCCTGTGCGCACCTCGTCGGTGACTTCGGGGCGCTGCGCGCGCACGCGATCGGTGAGCCAAAGCGCGGCGATCTCACGACGAAGCGCGCTCTCAAGCGCGGCCGGCGCGCAGTGCTCCTCGCGGAGCATGTCGGCAAGCCGGCGCAGGCGCGCGAGCACGACGCGGCGTTTTGCCTCGGTTGGGTGTGCGGTGAACACCAGCTCGATGTTGAGCCGGTCGAGCATCGCTTGGAGCTGCGCAGGTGAAACGCCGCGTTTCTTGAGCGCGAGGAGCGCGGCTTCAATGGACTCGCGCACAGGTTCTTCACGCTCGCCGGCTGCGCGCGCAGCGCGGTATGCAGCAAGCTTTTGCGTGCGGTAATGTTCCTCGCTGAGGTTCACCAGCTCGAAGTACGTGGTGAACGCGAGCGCCATGAGGAATCCCTGAGCAGCGTCAAGCATGTGCACAATCTCGCGGAGCTGCTGCGCTGCGAGCAAATTGCCGTTGCGGCTCTCTTTGGCCAAGCCGCGAATTTGCTCCACGCGCTCGAAGACTGCCTCGCCTTCGAGCTTGCGGATCACCTCGCCAAGCATCCGCCCGAGCCGATTCACCAGGGCGCTTAAGTTCAAGCTTGTTGTGTTCTCCGCCGCCATCCCTCACACCAAGCCGTTGTTGGCGATCACCTCTCGATAGAAGTATCCGCTATCCTTGATCAACCGCGCTTGGGTGGTGTAATCCACGCGCACCAGCCCAAAGAACTGCTGATAGCCCCAATCCCACTCGAAGTTGTCGAGCAGCGACCAAACGAAGTAGCCGCGCACGTCTGCGCCGTCTTGAATCGCGCGGTGCACGGCGGCGATGTGGGCGCGCAGGTAAGCAACGCGGCGCTCATCGTGCACGTGCCCGTCCACCACCGTGTCCTCAAACGAGGCGCCGTTCTCGGTGATGTAGATCGGCAGTTGTCCGCGCGTGTCGTGGTGTAGGCGCATCAACAGTGCGTATAGCCCTTGCGGGCGGATCTGCCATCCCATCAGCGTGTACTCGGGGTTGTCGTCGTTTACCACGCCGCGCTCGGCGCTGATCAATGTGGCGGTGTAGTAGTTGACGCCGAGGAAATCGAGGCGCGTGGCAATCGTGGCGAGGTCGCCAGCGCGGATCTCCACCGCGCCCCCGAGTTGCTCCAGCACGCGCGCGTTGTAGGCGCCGGTGAAGATCGGCTCAGCGAAAGGTTCGTAGAGCCAATCGGGTGCCTCGGCGGCTGCTTTTCGGTCGGCTTCGCTGTCGGTGGCGGGCAGGTTTGGCGCGAAGTTCAGCGTGATGCCGACGCGCGTTTGGGCGTCGCCGGCGGCGCGGATGGCTTGCGTCGCCATGCCGTGCGCAAGCAGCAGATGATGTGCAGCGCGTGCCGCGAGCGTGCGATCGCGGTATCCTGGCGCGTGCTTGCCGAGTTCATAGCCGAGGTAGGCGCTGCACCATGGCTCGTTGAGCGTGATCCAATCCTTTACGCGGTCGCCGAGCGCGCGCACCATCACGGCGGCATAGTCTGCAAACCAACCTGCGCTGTCGCGGTTGGTCCAGCCGCCTTGCGCGTTCAGCGCGCTTGGCAAGTCCCAATGGTAGAGCGTGACGAAAGGGCGAATGCCTGCCTCAAGCAATGCGTCCACGAGGCGTTGGTAAAAATCCAAGCCCTTTTGGTTGATCGCGCCGCGCCCTTGTGGCAGCACACGTGGCCAGGCAACGGAAAAGCGATAAGCCTGCACGCCAAGCGAGCGCATCAGCGCCACATCTTCGGCGTAGCGGTGGTAATGATCGCAGGCGATGCTGCCGTCGCTGCCATCTCGAATCGCGCCCTTGATGCGGCAAAAATCATCCCAGATGGAAGGCCCGCGCCCGTCCTCGTGGACGGCGCCTTCGATTTGGTAGGCTGAGGTCGCTGTGCCCCAAAGAAAGCCTGGTGGAAAGAGTTGCTTGCTCATTGTGCTGCAATGGGAGTAAGTTTACGGTAGCGCAGCGCGCTGCGAAAACAAAGCCGTACAATCGCCGCGTGATCAGGCACCCTTTGCGCGCATGGCTGGCGGTTGGGTGCGCGATGATGCTGCCAATGAACGCGCTTGCTCCTGTGACCTCAGACCCCGCGCTTGCGCGCGCCGAGTCCATTCTGGCGCGTATGACGCTCGATCAGAAGGTCGGGCAACTCTTTTTGGTCTCCTTCAGCGGTCCCACGCTTTCACCTGCGCTGCGGCGCATGATCGCCGAGCATCACATCGGCGGCGTGGTTTTGTTCAAGATCGCGGGCAATGTGATCAGCGCGCAGCAAGTGGCGCAGTTGATCAACGACGCGCAGAGGCTGGCAACGCGCAGCGGCGCGGGTGTGCCGCTGTTCATCGCTGTTGACGAGGAGGGTGGGCGCGTCTCACGGTTGCCGCCAGCTGCGCCGCGCTTTCCCTCGGCAATGGCGCTCGGCGCAACGGGCTCTGAGGCAAACGCGCGCGAAGCAGCGCTTGCGATTGCGAGCATGTTGCGTGCGCTTGGCATCAACGTGAACCTCGCGCCAGTGCTCGATGTGAACGACAACCCCGATAACCCCGTGATCGGCACGCGCGCCTTTGGCGACGACCCAGCGCTTGTGGCGCGGCTTGGTGTGGCGATGATGCGCGCCTACCGCGAGGCTGGTATCCTCCCAGTGGCGAAACACTTCCCTGGGCACGGCGGCACGGCAGCAGATTCGCATCACACCCTGCCGAGCGTGACGCGCGCCGAGGCAGAGACGTGGCGTGTGGATCTCTCACCGTTTGCGCGTGCCATTGCCGAAGGCGCCGACGCGATCATGACCGCCCACGTTGTGCACACGGCGCTCGATGCTGAACACCCGGCGACGTTTTCGCCGCGCATTCTGCACACCGTGCTGCGCGGACGGATGGGCTTTCGCGGTTTGGTGATGAGCGATTCGCTGCTGATGCGCGGCGCGGTCAACGAGCGGCGCACGCTGGCGCAGGCGTTGGTGGATGCCCTGATGGCGGGCGCGGATGTTTTGGCTATCGGCGCCGACCCAGGCTATGAGCAATTGGCACAGCCCGATGCGTATCGCGCTTTGCGAGAGGCCGCGCTGGCGGACCCAGCGGTAATGCAGCGCGTCAACGAGGCAGTGCGACGCATCTTGTGGGTCAAAGCGCGTTACGGCGTGCTCGATTGGCAGCCGGTTGATCCATTGGCCGCCGAGCAAGCGCTGCGCGATCCACAGAAGCACGCGCTGGCGCAGCGCCTTGCCCGTGAAGCCGTGACGTTGTTTCGCGATCCGCACCACCTTCTTAAGGAGCGTGCGCTTGCGCGGCAAACGTTGCTTGTGCTCCCGCTTGATGAGCCTGCTGAATCGCTCTGGCAATCGCTGCGCGCGCGTCATCCCAAGGTTCAGCGTGTGGACACATCCACGCTTGCGCGCCGACTCGGCGATGATCCCGACGCCGTTGTGATTGCTGTGCTTGCCACGCCGCGCCCTTCTGCGCAAGTGTTGGCGCAGGTTGCTGCGCTCCCTGCAGAGCGTACGATTGTGGTCAGTCCTGCGCAACCGTTTCTTGCGCGCAAGCTGCCACGCGCGCTTGCGTTTCTCACGGCGTTTGATGACGGGCCTTTTGCGGTGGAGGCGCTTGCAGAAGTGCTCAGCGGGCAGCGTTTGCCGCGCCGCCAGGTTCACCTTTCAACGCTTGCGCCGTGATGAGGGTGTCATGCGACGGTCGTTAACTCTCTCGCGTTTGTTCGGCGCGCGCCCGGTGCTCTACAGCGCTTCGAGCGCTACGGTTTCGGCGGCTTGCCTGCCGAGCACGCTTTCCGCCGAGCAGTTCCGTGCTGCGCTGAGCACGCCACATGGGTTGTTCTTCGCGCTGCTTGCGCCCGAGCGGCAAGATGAAAGTGTCGCCACCCTGCTCGAACAAATCGCGCACGGATATCGGCTAATTCCGCCAGACACCGACCGAAAGTTGGCGCTGCGTGCGGCGCTTCATTATGCAGGCATCGAGGCGTCCTTCGGCGGCGCGCTTGCGATTGGCGCTTTGGTGAACGACGCGGTGTACCTGCTGGGCGTAGGAGCAGTGCGCGCATTTCACGTTGACGAAAGCGGGCGTTTGCTCAGCTTACGCCTTGTGAGTGCTACCCAACAGACGTTTGCGCGCGGTGATGCGCTGGTGGTGCTGAGCGGACAGCTCGGCATGGTCTTCGACCCGTATGAGCTTGCGCTTGCGATCTACGCCCACGACGCAGAGGGAGGAGCGCGGCGTCTATTAGCGCTCGCTCAGCAGCGCAACGCAACGGGTGCGCTCATGGTGCTCAAGCCGGAGCATCGCCGCAGTGCGCTGCGCAGCCTGCAGGAGATGCTGCGACCTTCGTAAGACTGTCGCACAAAAACGTTTTCACTTGCGCAAATGCGCTGCTGCCTATAGACTGGAGAGCACACGCTCAATCCCGAGAATCTTCCAGGCTTGGAGGAAAACAACATGAAATCCGAACGCAAACTTACTCGACGACAGGCTCTGAAGCTTTTCGGTGCAGGTGCTGCGAGCGCTGCGCTCGCGGCATGCGCTGCACCTGCTGCGCAGCCCGGTGGGCAACCAGCCCAACAACCCCAGCAGCCTGAGCAGCCCGCGCAGCAACCCAAGCGCCGGCTTGAGATCTTCTCTTGGTGGACCAATGGCGGTGAGGCAGACGGCCTGAACGCCATGTACGAGGTCTTCCTGCAGAAGAACCCCGGCGTCGAGATCATCAACGCCACCGTTGCCGGCGGCGCAGGCACGAACGCCAAAGCGGTGTTGCAAACGCGGTTAGCTGGTGGTCAGCCGCCCGACAGTTGGCAAGTGCACGCCGGGCGCGAGACGCTCTCCTACGTCAACGCAGGTCAGGTCGAGCCGCTCACGGAGTTCTTCACAGAGAAGGGCTTCGATAAGGTCATGCCGCAGTTCCTGCTCGACCAGCTCAAGATCAACGGTGAAATTTGGACGGTGCCCGTGAACATCCACCGCTCGAACGTGCTTTGGTACAACCCCAAGGTGCTTGAAGAGGCAGGCATCGAGCCGAAGTTCCCCACGCTCGACAGCCTGTTTGCTGCACTGGAGAAGCTAAAGGCGCAGGGCAAGGTGATCCCGATTGCGGTCGGCGGCAAAGACAAGTTCGAAGCGTCGCACACCTTCGAGAGCATTTTGCTCGCTGTGTTTGGGGTCGAGGACTACATCAAGCTGTGGGACGGCACCGACACGATGTGGAACGACCCGCGCGCAGCCGAGGCGCTGGGGCAGCTCAAGCGCCTGTTCAGCTATGCCAACAGCGACCGCGCGGCGCAAGGCTGGGCGGACGCGATGACCATGGTGCTTGAGGGCAAAGCTGCTATGACCATCATGGGTGACTGGGCGCACGGCTTGGGCATCAGCAAGGGTGCGAAGGTCAATCAAGATTACGGCTGGATGCCCGCGCCTGGCAGCGACGCCTTCATGTGGCTGAGCGACAGTTTCTGTCTGGCGAAGGGCGCGCCGAACCCCAACGAGGCGCGCGCGTGGCTTGAGGTGTGCGGCTCGCGCGAAGGTCAGGATGCGTTTAACCCCAAGAAGGGTTCCATCCCCGCGCGCACCGACCCAGACCTAAGCAAATATGACGACTACCTCAAGGCTGCAATTGCGGACTTCGCAAGCAAGCCGCTCGTGCCAAGCGCTGCCCACGGTGCGAGCACCACGAACGCCTATCAGGCGAAGTTCCACAACACCCTCGAAGTGTTCTCTAGCGACCTGGACGAAAAGTCCGCGCTGGAGAGCTTGAAGGAGGCCGTTGCAGACAACAACCGTTGACGAGCGCCTAGACCGGCTCTCACAGGGTGCGGAGGTGTGCTTGCACGCGGCATCTCCGCACCCATGCTCTCCTGTGGAACAAGAACGCTCATGGCAATCGCTCGTCCTGCGCTTGCGGCTCCAGTAGTGCGTCGCCGTGTGCTGCACCGCGATCGCCTCATCGCTGTGTTCATGCTGTTGCCTTCGATCATTGCGATCGCGGTTTTCGTGTACGGCTTCATCGCCTACACCGCCTACGTCTCGATGTCCAACTACACCACAGCACGCATTGACCTGAGCTTTGTCGGGCTTGATCACTACGTGCGGCTGTTCGGCGAGCGCCGCTTTCAGGAGAACATCCGTAACCTCGTTGTGTTCACGCTGATGTTCCTCGCAGTGTGCTTGGTCTTCGGGCTGGTGCTGGCGCTGATGGTGGACGCGCGCGTGAAGGGAGAGTCGCTCTTTCGCTCGATCTACCTGTTCCCGATGGCGATCTCCTTCATCGTGACGGGCGTGGCGTGGCGCTGGCTGTTCACGCCAGGCGATCTGGAGCCGACGGGGATCAACCTGCTGCTGGAGCGCATCGGCTTGGGCTTCCTCAAGGCGCGCTGGATCACGGACACGAGCGTCTGGCCCAACTTGGAGGTGCCGGGGTTGAAAGTGCGCCTGATGGTGCCGCTGGCGATCGTCCCCGTGGTGATCGCAGCGGTGTGGCAGATGTCGGGCTTTGCCATGGCGATGTTCCTCGCTGGGCTGCGCAGCATCCCCGAGGAGATCAAAGAGGCGGCGCGCGTGGACGGTTGCTCGGAGTGGCAGCTGTTGCGCTACATCGTCCTGCCGATGCTGCGCCCAGTCACACTGAGCGCGATCGTCGTCCTCACGCACGTCTCGTTGAAAACCTTCGACCTCATCATGACCATGACCGGTGGCGGTCCGGGAAACAAGACGGAGCTACCGAGCTTGTACATGTATGAGCTGCGCTTCAGCCAATTCAACACCGCGCAAGCGGCGGCAGTCGCTATGATTTTGCTGATCTTGGTGAGCTTGCTCACGGTGCCCTATCTGCTTTATAACCGACGCGCCCAAAGCGTGGAGCAATGAGTGCGATTTCCCCCGCAGCCCACCCTGTGCACGGCAAGCCGTTGCGGCAACGTCTCAGTCGCGCGCTGCTGTATGCGGTGATGATCGCGTTGGCGTTGTGGTTCTTGCTCCCCGTGTACTTGTTGCTCATCACTGCATTCAAGGACTTCAGCGAGGTGAGCCTCAGCCGCATGTGGGATTTGCCGACGCGCCTGAGCTTGGAGAGCTTCGACCGCGCGTGGAACGGCGGGCAAGGCACGACGGGCATGCGGGGCAGCTTCTTGAACAGCGTGCTCGTTGTTGTGCCTGCGACCGTTATCTCATGCTTGCTTGGCTCGATGAACGGCTATGTGCTCTCCAAGTGGAAGTTCCGCGGCAGCGAGACGCTCTTCACGCTGATCCTGTTCGGGATGTTCATCCCCTACCAGAGCATTCTCGTGCCGCTCGTGATGGTGCTTTCTGCCATCGGGCTCTACGCCTCGTTGCCAGGGTTGATCCTGACGCACGTGGTGTACGGCATCCCGATCACCACGCTGATCTTCCGCAACTACTACGCCAACGTGCCCACAGAGCTGGTCGAGGCAGGGCAAATTGACGGCGCAGGTTTCTTCAGCATTTACCGCCGCATTTTGTTGCCACTTTCAGCGCCGGGGTTTGTCGTGGTGGCAATTTGGCAGTTCACCTCGATCTGGAACGAGTTCCTATTTGGGCTCATCATCACGAATGACCCGCGCTTGCGCCCGGTGACGGTTGCCTTGCAGAACATGTCGGGCAGCCAGTTCACCCAATGGAACGTGCAGATGGCAGGTGCGCTCATCGTCGCTGTGCCAACGCTTTTGGTGTACATCTTCCTCGGGCGCTACTTCTTGCGCGGCTTGCTAGCAGGTAGTTTAAAAGGCTGACGCGCCTGCATGCGAGCAGGCCTTCGGCGAGTGCGCGGTCTCCCCATCGTTAGCTAAGTCCATCTCAGTGTTGCAACGCGGGCTGCTACATTGGCAAGTTCGTAGCTCGGTCTCGCTCAGCAACGCTTGAGCAAGCGGAGCACCTTCGCCTACAATCCATCGTGGTGCGTGTGATGAGAACGCGGGCGGTCCTTGTTTTGACGGTGCTGGTGTTCTTGCTCAGCGGCTGCACAGGTGCTGCGCTGCAAGAGCGGTTTTTGCGTCTGCGTGCGACGCCAGCACCTAGTTATGAGGATGTGGCGCCGCGTGTGGTTGCGCAACTGCGCGACTTTGATACCGCTGTGGCGCGGCTTCGGGAGCTTTATCGAAATCCTGCTGCGCTCGACGCAGCATGGGAGCGCAAAGTTGCTGAGGCTCGTCTGGCGATTGCGCGTAGTGACGGGGGGTCATTACAGCCTTTAGTGGACAGCTTGAGCGCGATCCTCGAGGCACTTGGTGATGAAGAGGTGCGGCTGATGCCGCCTGCTTTGCTGCAAGGCACGATGCCGCGCTATGGTGGGATCGGCGTGTTGGTGGATCTCCCGCGCCCCGGCAAGGATCGCATCTTGGTGCTCAGCGTGTATCCGGGCTCCCCTGCAGAGCGCGCAGGGATTCAGCCCCATGACGCCATTATCGCTGTTGAAGGTGAGCCAGTCACTTTTGAGCAGCGCGATGAAGTGATTCAACGCCTGCGCGGCAACCCAGGCACGCGTGTGGCGATCACAGTGCGCCGCCCTGGGCAAGCCACGCGTGAGGTGCAACTCACGCGCGAGCTGATCGAGATGACAGACGCCACCGTGTATCGCCGCATAGCTAACACGGACGTAGCTTATCTGTTGCCTGCCCCTTCGCAGCCTCGACGCGCGGATGAGGAGCTTGCGGCGGCGCTGCGCGCGCTAAACGCAGATGTGCCGCTCGGCGGCTTGATTCTTGATCTGCGCGTGGCGCGCGGCGACGATCTGCCCCTCGAAGCAATGTTGCGCCTGTTTGCTAATGGTCAAGTGGGGTGGGTGAAACGGCGTGAGACGCTTGAGCCTCTTGAGGTGCAGGGAATCGCTGTCGCTGGCTCGCAGGAGCTGCCGCTGGTGATCTTGGTCAGCGAGCTCACGAGCGGCCCTGCCGTTGTGTTCGCAGGGCTGTTGCAGGCATTAGGGCGCGCTTACGTGGTGGGAACGCCGACGGAAGCGCCGATGCCCTACGTTGAGGAGATAACCTTGCCCGCCTCGAAGATACGGCTCTCCATCCCTGCGGGTGAATACCTAGACTTCTATCGCCGCGGCTGGCGTGAAGGCGTCCTCCCAAACCCGCGCTCGGATCAGGCATGGGAGTCGTTCACGCCGGATAACGATCCACACCTTCGCCTCGCGCTCGAGCTGCTCGGCGTTCGATGAGCCTCACAGGCGCGGCGCGACGCCCACATGCGCGCACAGCGCGCGATACCCCTCCACGCCGAGCGCAAGCGCGACCTCCTCTGCATACACTTGAAAGATCGGTTGCGCTACTGCGCACGCTTCGCGACAATCACCACCGCGCGCGAAGAGGTCGTTCTCGTCGTCGAGCGTGAGCCGTGGGTAGGGGAGGCGCTCGCCGTTGGCGTCCGTGTGCTCATCTACAAGCGGATACAGGCAGCAGTAAAACGGCTTGAGCGACCACGGTGGCAAACCGTTCGCCACCGAGGCAACTTGGATCGCGCATAACCGATCCTCTGGGCGCAAGAAGATGCACGTGGTCTTCAAGGGATCGTCGAGGTCGGGCACAGTGGTCGTGCCGGTGTAGCGCCCTGAGGGAAAGCCCGGGTCGTCGTCGTGCAGCTCAGCGAACCACGTTTGCGGATCGCGGCGCTCGGCGGGCAAGAACGGCTGGATAAGCGCTGCGTGTGCCAGGATGCGCTGCGCTTGGTCCCAATCCACCCAAACGCCATCCGCGCAACACGCAGCGCGACACGCGCTCAGCCGACAGCGCTGGATTGGCGCTTGCTGCAAGAGTTTGTCGTCAATTGCATAGCCGTTGATGATGAGCGCGCTCATCGCCGCAGCTCAGCAAGTTCTGCCTCAAGGTCGCGGCGTCGTTGCTCGGCAGCCTTGCGCGTTTCGACGAGGATCGTGTGCCACTCGTCCTGGATCGCAGCTCGCAGCGCAGCGCCCGATTGTGGTGCAAAGAGCAACCCGATTGCGCCGCCCAGCACGGCGCCCACCGCAAAGCCGCCCAGGAAGTTCAGCCAACGCATAAACGCATTATCCACCGCCCACGGGCGGGAAAATGTCAATCGTATCGCTCGGGCGGATCACAGTGTCGTGTCCGTCGGCGTAGTGCACGTCGCGCCCGTTGACGAAGAAGTGAATGTGACCGTAGAGCTTGCCGTTCTCGTCCACCAGTTGTGGACGCAGCACAGGATAGTGCTCTAGCAATACACGGAGCACTTCGCCAGCGGTGGTCTCACCCTCAATCGGCAGCTTGACCGTTTTTTGCCCCACTGCTGCGCGCAGCATGGCGAACAGGTTGACTTCTATCATGGCGCTCCTCTTCTCGTCGTGGGTTGGATCTTGCGTTAATTGTGCACAAACTTCGCTGCGCGGGGAGGCGCGCTTTAAGGTTGGACAAGGCGCTGAGTGCCCATCGCGCGCACCTCGTAGCCAGGCAGAGAAGCGGCTTGTGCGCGAAAAGCGGGATCGTCGAGCACAGCGAACAGGGGCGCAAGCAGCGCTGAATCCACAAACGCGCGCGGGATTGCGAGATCGTAGCGCTCTTGGAAGAGCGGCACGAAGTCTAGCCCCAGCGCTTGCGCTGCTGCGGGAATGCCCAGCCCGCAATCAGCGCGCCCCGAAGCCACCGCGGCTGCAACCGCGAGGTGCGTGTACTCCTCGCGCTCATAGCCTTGGATGTGTGCTGGGTCGAGGTTGCGCTGTTGGAGTGCGTAGTCGAGCAGGATGCGCGTGCCGGAGCCGCGTTGCCGATTGACGAAGCGCACATCGGGGCGCAGCAAGTCTTCCAAGCTCAAAATGCGCTTGGGGTTGCCTGGCGCCACCATCAGCCCTTGCTCGCGGTGTGCGAGCGTCACCAGCACAATCGCCTCGCCAGGAAGATAGCGGCGCACGTACGCCACGTTGTACTCGCCGCTTTCGGGGTCGAGCAGGTGACAGCCTGCGAGGTGCGCGTGGCGCTGCTTGAGCGCTATCAGCCCTCCAATGCTGCCGACGTTCGCCGAGGAGAGGCGTCGGTCATGACGCGCGAGGTGTTGCGCGAGCACGTCGAGCAGCACGTCGTGCGAGCCGATCGCCACAAGCGTGCGCTCGAGTTCGTGCAGCGGCGTGTAGAGCTGCACGGTCACTTCGGCGTCGGCGTCGTAGCCCTGCAAGCCGCGCGGCACAACGAGAATGCCGTCTGCGCGCACCAGCGAGGTGATCACCCCGGCGCCGCGCGAGAGCGGCGCAGCAACCCAGCGTTCGCCCACTTTCCCCACCATGACGCGCACGTAGTCATCGTCGCCTGCAGGCGAGGCGAGCTTGCGCGTGAGGTGTGCCTTGATCGTGCTCGGTGCTGGTGCGCCAAGACCGAGCCAACGCGCCAGCAGCGGTTGTACGAAGATCTCGCCCGTGAGCGCAGCGGAGACAGGATAGCCCGGCACGCCGATAATCGGCACTGCGCGCTCGTCCACATGCAACATGCCGAGAATGACGGGGTGCCCAGGGCGAACGGCGATGCCGTGCACTAGCAACGTCCCTAGGCGCTGCACCACACGCGCGGAGTAATCTTCGCTCCCAGCAGAAGAGCCGGCATTAAGCAACACGAGGTCATGACCGCGCGCTGCCTCGCGCACGCGCGCTGTGATCTGCTCAAGGTCATCGGGCGTGATCGGAAAGCGCGTCGGCTCGCCGCCCCATGCTTTGACTTGTGCAGCCAGCACAATCGAGTTGAACTCGATGATGTCGCCTCGCTTAGGGGGCTGACCGATCGGCACGAGTTCGCTGCCGGTGGGCAGGATCGCAACGCGCGGCTTGCGCGCGACGGGCACGTGTGTATGCCCACACGCGGCAATCGCGCCGAGATCAGCCGGGCGCAGCACGTGACCTGCGGGGAGCACCAGCTCTGTCGCCACGATGTCCTCGCCCATGGGGCGCACGGCTTGCCAAGGGCGCGCGGCTGCGCGGATGCGAATGGCGTATGGGCGACGCGGATCAGGCGCCGGGTTGCCTGCGCTGTCTAGCGGCTCAGTGTTTTCGATCGCGATAACCGCGTCTGCCCAATCGGGCAGGGGGTCGCCTGTGTCCACCCACACGACTTGCTCGCCGACGCGCAGCACAAGCGGCGTGGTGGGTCCGGCGCCTTCGGTCTCGGCGGCGCGCACGGCGAACCCATCCATCGCCGAGGCGTGATAGTGCGGCGAAGAGAGGCGCGCCCAGATCGGCTCTGCGAGCACGCGCCCAACCGCGTTTTCGTCCAACGGGAGATGCTCCACGCCGAGCACGCCGCTCAGGCCTGCCTCAGCCAGCGCAGTGTCGAAACGGCGCTTGGCTTCGTCGAGAGGGATGTCGTGCAGATACACGCTCATCGCAGCTTTACTCCCATAGCATGACTTCGGCGAGCGCGCCTGCCTCTAAGCCCGTGGCGTCGGCTGGCACTTTGAGCAGCCCATCAGCCTCGGCAAGCTTGAAGATCAGGTTGCTCTTGTAATGCAGCGGCTCAGCCTCCCAGCCGTCCTCGGTGCGGTGTAAGCGCACGGGCCACCAATCCTCGCGCCCTGCTTCTGAGGCGAGGTTAGTGCGCAGCCGCGCGCGCAGGAGCGGCGTTGGACGCGGGTGGTCAAGCCCTTGCAACTGCTCGATCGCTGGCTTCACGAAGAGCCAAGCGTTGATGAGCGCGCTGACGGGGTTGCCCGGCAAACCAGCGATAGGCTTGCCGTTCACGATGCCGAGGATGGTGGGACGTCCTGGTTTGGTGTTCACGCCGTGCACCAGCACGCCAGGCGCGCCGAGGCTGTTGATCACCTCGGCGGTCATGTCGCGCACGCTGGCGGAGGATCCAGCCGTGATCACCACCATATCGCACGCGTCGAGCGCGTCGCGCAGCCGGCGTTGGAGCGCTTCGCGGTCGTCGGGCACGATGCCATATCGCAGTGGTTCGCCGCCACACTGTTGCACTACAGCGGCAGTGGTATAGCTGTTCACGTCGCGCACCTGCCCAGGCTCGGGCTTCTGCTCGGGTGGAATCACTTCATCGCCTGTGGAGAGGATGCCCACCAACGGCTTACGTGCGACGCGCACTTCTGTGATGCCCAATGCCATGAGTGCGCCGATCTCAGGCGCGCGTAGGCGGGTGCCGGCAGGGACGACCACCTGGCCTTTCTCCATGTCCTCGCCTGCCAAGATCAAGCCCTCGCCGACCGAGACCGGGCGGAGGATCTCCACCTCGCTTTCGCTGATGCGTTGGGTGTGCTCCACCATCACCACGGCGTTCGCGCCCATCGGCACCATGCCGCCTGTGTGGATGAGCGCAGCTTGCCCAGGCAGCACTTGGAACAGTGGCGCCTTGCCCATTGGCACTTCAGCGATCACATGCAGGTAAACCGGCAGCCCTTCGCTCGCAGCGTAGGTGTCGCTCGCGCGTACCGCGTAGCCGTCCACCTCAGCTCGGTTGAACGGCGGCACGGGATGAGGCGAGAGCACAGCCTCAGCGGTGATGCGATGCAGCGCCTGTGCGGTGGCGATGCGCTCAGCGGCGGTGTGGTGCTCCAGCGCTTGCAGCCAACGATGACGTGCCTCTTCGGGCGGTAGTAGATTCAGGAACTCAGCCATGCGTGTTCAAGTCGCTCAAGGGTCGTGGCGTTTTGTGGGCTTGATCGTATCGCTGCTTGCGGCGGCGGTGGCGTTTGCTGAGTTCGGCGGCAACACCTTCCGAGCGCTCGGCGTGATCGCATGGGGGGTGAGCGTGGCTGCGTTTGTGGCGTCGCTCATCGCGCGACCGATAAACCTGCGCCCAACGCTTTCGCGGCGCGATTGGCTTGTGCTCGTTATTGTGCTCCTCGTCGGCGCGGGCTTTCGGTTTTACCAGCTCGACCTCAACCCGCGCGAGATGAACAGCGACCACGCCGAGAAACTCCTAGACGTGTACGACGTGCTTCGCGGCGCAGCGCCGATCTTCTTTGAGCGCAACACAGGACGCGAGCCGTTTCAGTTTTACTGGACGGTGGCGTTGATTCACCTGAGTCGTTTATTGCCCCCGCCGTTCGTGCTGGCGCCGGACTTCATGGCGCTCAAGGTGGGCACGGCGATTTGGGGGCTGTTTTCATTGCCTGCGATCTATGGGTTGGCGCGCGCGTTGTTCGGCGCACGCGCGGCGGCGTTTGCTGCTCTGTTTGCGGCGGTGATGAGCTGGGGGGTGTTAGCGCAGCGCTTCGGCTTGCGCGCGGGGGTGCACACCACCATGGCGGCGTGGGTGCTCTTTTGGCTGGTGCGCGCGGTGCAGACCAACGCGCGCAATGCGTTCTTGGCGTTGGGGGTCTCGCTTGGTGTTGCGCTGCTGGGTTACATCCCAGCGCGGGTGTTGCCGCTGGTGGTGTTGCTCTTCATCGTTGCGCGCGGCGTGCAGCTCTGGCGTCAGCGCGACCTGCTCGCATGGCGGCACTTGCTGAGCCATTCGGTTGCGAGTTTTGCCCTTGCTGGGTTGGTGATTTTGCCGTTGCTCCGCTATACGCTCGAACGTCCCGACATGGTGGTTTATCGCATGGCGACGCGCCTCGCTGAGGTGGAAAAGCCCATCGAAGGCAATCCGCTGCTCATCTTCGCCGATAACCTGTGGCGTGCGTTGCTCATGTTTCACGTCACGCGCGATGAAACGTGGGTGACCAACCTCCCTGACCGACCCATCCTCGACCCTGTGCTTGGCGGCTTGTTGATCGCTGGGCTGGTGTTGGCGCTTGTGCTCGGCGCAAGGCGTCGGAATTGGGAGATGTTGTTGCTGCCGATCGCAGTGGTGATCTTGCTGTTGCCCTCGGCGTTGAGTCTTGCTTTTCCACGCGAGAACCCGAGCGCCATTCGCACGTTGGGCGCGCTCCCGATCGTCGCTGCGCTTTGCGCGTTGCCAATAGGTTGGGCACTAGAGACGACGCGCGCGCATCGCCTCGTCCACAGGGTTGTGTTCACAGCAGCGGTGGGGCTAAGCGTGAGTGTGGGTGCGCTCAACGCGCAGCGCGTGTTTGTGGATTATCCCGCGCAGTATTGCCCACGCGCGCAGAACGCGAGCGATATCGCGCGCGTGATGCGCGAAGCAGCGGCGCAAGGCGTGTCGCTGCAGAACATTTGGCTCGTCGGCTACCCGCACTGGGTCGATCATCGCGCGGTAGGTGTGTGGCTGGGCGATATTTACTTCAGCAACGTGACGGGCGCAAGCGTAGGCTTGCAAGATGCAGCAGAGGTGCCCCTAGCGCCTGGAGCTGCGCTGTTTGTGCTGCATCCTGCCGACGCCGGCTCGCTCAGCCGCTTGCTGGTGCGCTTTCCTTACGCGCGTTATCGCGTGCAGGAAGGCACGCAGTGTGATGGGCGTGAGTTCTTGGTCTTTGAGGTGCCTGCGTTGGAGGTGCCTTGAAAGAACACCGGGGTGCAGTATGCGCGCGATGTGCCGCAAACTGCACCCCAACGAACAGTGCGCGCAGCGTGGCGGGTGGGATCACACCAGCTTGTGTTTCACCGCGAGCGCCACTGCTTCAGTGCGGTTGCTGACGGCAAGCTTGGACAAGATGCTGCTGACGTGGAACTTCACCGTGGATTGGCTGACGAACAAGCGTTTGGCGATGTCTTGATTGCTTAGCCCTTCCACCATGAGCGCAAGCACTTCGCGTTCGCGTTCGGTGAGTTCGTTGCCGGGGAAGGGTGGGTGATGGGCTGCGTTGATCAGCGCCTGGGCAGCTTCTGGCGCGAGCGTCGCTTTGCCGGCGTGTGCAGCGCGGATGGCGCGTGCCAACTCATCCGCTGTGACGTTTTTGAGCAAGTAGCCTGTTGCGCCCGCTTTCAGCGCGCTCTGCACCAGCTCCTCTTCCTTAAAGCTGGTGAGCACGAGCACGTGGATGTTGGGGTTTTGCTCGCGGATCAAGCGTGTGGCGGTGGCGCCGTCCATTTCGGGCATGACGAGGTCCATGAGGACAACATCGGGCTTGAGTTCGGCGCACAGGCGCACCGCTTCTGCGCCGTTGGCTGCCTCACCAACCAGCTCTAGGTCGTCATACACCGAGAGCAGGGCGCTCAAGCCGCTGCGCACCATTGGATGATCGTCCACCACCAAGATGCGGATCATGGCGTTAACTATTCTAGCGGGAGCGCGAAAAAGCACAAGACGCGCTACGGAATGTGCTTCTCAAGCAGGGAAGGTTTTTAGCGGGGGACGAAGCTTTTAAAGCTCTTCGATGCCCAAAGCGCGGAGCTTTGCCTTAAGCTGTTCAAGCTGCTGCTGCATGGCTTCGCGTTCACGCTCAGCTTGCTCGGCGCGCTGGCGCGTTAACTCGAGTTCGCGCTCGGCACGCTCTGCGCGTTCGCGTCCAGTGAGCAAAAGCTGTCCCTCGCGGTCACACCAGCGCAGCCAAGTGGTTGTGATGCCTTCGAAGGTGCCCTCCCAGAGCGTCACGCCCAGCTCGAGCACGTCTAGCCAATTGCCCTCAAGCACTTGCCAACCGCGCAGCGTTCCCTCGAAGATGCGCAACGGCGTATCAAGCAATAGCTGTTGTGGGTCGAACACGACGTAGTAGCCGACGCGCATGCGGTGATAGAGCTGCATCTTCCGCCCCAGTTCCTCGCCTTCCTTGTTCGAGACGATCTCGAGCACGAGGTCGGGCGGCTTGCCGCAGACCCAGTTGAAGTAAGAACGACCCTCTTTCGCCCACACATCAGGGTAAGGTTCCACGTCAAGACTCACCAGCAGGTCGGGCACAAGCGAAGTGGGGCGACCCTCGAAAAACACGCCAACGTTTGCTGCGACAAGGAAGCGTTTGCCGAATTGTGAGTGTGACCAGCTTGTGTAAAGCGCATCCGCGAGCAGGCGTTGTTGTTTCTCGGAGAATAGGTTGTCCACGGGCTGGTCATCCTCGGTTGGGAGAGACTCCATCATCTGCCGGTATGCCTCAAGCTCCTCAGGGGTCATGTAGCGCACGTCTTGCGCCTGGCTACCTGCCGGTGCCTTCTCTTCCTGGGCAGCGAGGGGCGTTGCTTGGGTCATGAGCAGATGCAATGTTATTCTACGCCCTTTGTAGGGCAGGTGAAAATCAGCGCGTGCTCACTCGCGTCCTGGTCCTGGCGTCATTGGCGGGGGTGGTTTGTGTTGAGCGCGGCGTTGATCAAGCTGCGCCTTCACGCGCATCGGCAAGCCGAACAAGCGGATGAATCCATCGGCGCTGCGTTGATCGTAAGCCTCGTCGTTGTTGAAGGTGGCGAGGTCTTCGCGGTAGAGCGAGTAGGTCGCTTTGCGCTGCACCACCATTGCGTTGCCCTTAAACAGCCGCACGCGCACGCTGCCGGTCACGTCGCGCTGTGTGACGCTGATGAAGGCTTGCAACGCATCGCGCAGCGGTGTGAACCATTGACCGTTGTACACCAAGTCGGCGAACTTCAGCGCGACGATTTGCTTGAAATGCAGCGTCTCGCGGTCGAGTGTGATCTCCTCTAGCCCTTGATGGGCAACGCGCAGGATCGTCGCTGCGGGTGCCTCGTCGAGCGCGCGCGATTTAATGCCCACCAGGCGATTCTCCACGATGTCCACGCGCCCGATGCCGTGCAGCGCGCCGATTTCGTTGAGCCGTTCGATAAGTTGTGCGCCGCTGAGTGCCTCACCGTTCAGCCGCTTCGGGATGCCGTTGAGGAACTCGATCTCGACGTACTCCGGCGCGTCGGGCGTCTCTTCGATCGCGTTGGTCCACTTCCACAAGTGCTCTTCGGGTTCGTACTCGAGGTCTTCAAGTTTGCCGCCTTCGTGGTTGAAGTGCCACAAGTTCTCGTCGAGCGTGTAGAGGTCGTCGTCGAAATCGCCCACGGGCACGCCGCGCGCGCGCGCGTACTCGTACACGTCGCGCCGCCCTTTGAAAGGCCACTCGCGCCAAGGCGCGATCACGCGCAGCTCGGGTTTCAGCGCCATGTAGGTCAACTCGAAGCGCACTTGGTCGTTGCCCTTGCCTGTTGCGCCATGTGCCACAGCGTCGGCGCCTTCTTGCAAAGCGACGTCCACCTGATGCTTGGCGATCAGCGGGCGCGAGATCGAGGAGCCTAGCAGATACTTGTGTTCGTAGATCGCGCCGCTTTGAATGAGCGGGAAGAGGTACTCATTAGCGAACTCCTCGCGCAAATCGCGGATGATCACTTTGCTTGCGCCGATGCGCAGCGCTTTCTGACGCAGCGCCTCAAAGTCCTCGCGCTGGCCGATGTCGGCGAGGAAGCAGATCACCTCGCAGCCGTAATGTTCGATCAGCCACGGCACGCAAGCGGAAGAATCCAGACCGCCTGTGTACGCGAGCACCACCTTGCGCACGCCGCTGGTGTTGTTAGGCGCAGCGGCGTGTGTTGTGGCGCTCAGGCGCGTAACTGTTTCGAGAGGGATGCGGTTCTCGCGGCTCACGGCGCGGCGTGCGATGCGCCCGGCGCGCACGGCTGCGAGCACCTGTGCGCGCATCTGTGTGGTGATCGTGGGCGCTTGCTCGGGTTGCAAAGGCAGCATCACGGCGACCTCATCGCAGTTTTCCAGCATCGGACATTGCACGCAGTCGCTCCAAACCTTTTCGGGGAAGAACTCTTTTGGTGCGACGGAAAAACCGCACTTCTCGAAGAAGCGCACCGCGCGCGTCAGCGCGAAAATCGTGCCGAAGCGACGACGGCGCGCTTCTTCGACCAGCGCAGCCACGAGCTTTTGTCCCACGCCACTCCCGCGCGCGTGCTCGTCCACCGCTAGCGAGCGCAGCTCGACGAGCGTGGCGTTCATCGGCAGCAGCGACCCGCAACCAATCACGGCGCCTTTGTCGTCTTCAGCGACGAGAAAGTTGCCGAGATGTGCGCGGATGTTTGCTTCGCTGCGCGGCAGCAAGCCGCCACGACGTGCGTTGCGCGCGATCAGCGCCACAATCGCAGGCACGTCATCGTGGACAGCGGGACGGATGCGCACAGCCATGGAGGCGCGCTGCGCTTGCTGCGCTCAGCCCTCAAGGTCGCTCAGCAACTCGGTGGGGCGCTCTTCGCCTTCCTCAAGACGAGTGACTGGCGGCTTAGGTGATTCGAGCAAGCCGAACGTCATGCCCTCTTCGGCGCTGAGCACACCCGCGCGCAGATAGACCTCGAGCTTCTCGCGGCTGTCGGCGATGTCCATATTGCGCATGGTGAGCTGACCGATGCGATCCAGCGGGCCGAACTCAGCTTTGCCACTCTCCATGCTCAGCCGTTCGGGATGATAGGTGAGGTGAGGCCCTGTGGTGTTGAGGATGGTGTAGTCGTCGCCACGGCGCAGCTCCAACGTCACCGTGCCTGTGATCGCCTTTGCCACCCAGCGCTGCAAGCTCTCGCGCAGCATCATCGCTTGCGGATCGAACCAGCGCCCTTCGTAGAGCAGGCGCCCAAGCCGCCGACCCATCATGCGGTAATTCTCGATGGTGGCTTCGTTGTGAATCGCAGTGAGCAAGCGCTCATACACGATGTGCAGCAGCGCCATGCCTGGCGCCTCATACACGCCGCGGCTCTTCGCCTCGATGATGCGGTTCTCGATTTGGTCGCTCATGCCGAGGCCGTGGCGCCCGCCGATCTTGTTCGCTTCGGTCATCAGTGCCACGGGGTCGTGATACTCGCGCCCGTTGATCTCCACTGGCACACCCTCGTAGAAGGTGACCTTGACGATCTCTGGCTCAATGCGCACGCTCGGATCCCAGAACTTCACCCCCATCATCGGCTCGACGATGTAAGCGCTGGTGTCGAGATATTCCAAGTGTTTTGCCTCGTGCGTGCAGCCGAGGATGTTGGCATCGGTGGAGTAAGCGCGCTCGGTGGGCATCTTGTACTTAAAGCCGCGCTTCTCAAGCCACTCGCTCATCTCCTTGCGCCCGCCCAGCTCTTTCACAAACTCGGGATCGAGCCAAGGCTTGTAGATGCGCAGGTTGGGGTTGACGAGCAAGCCGTAGCGGTAGAAGCGCTCAATGTCGTTGCCTTTGTAGGTGCTGCCGTCACCCCAGATGTTCACGCCATCTTCTTTCATCGCGTTCACCAACATCGTGCCTGTGACGGCGCGACCGAGCGGCGTGGTGTTGAAGTACGTCTTGCCTGCGGTGCTGATGTGGAATGCGCCGCATTGGATCGCGGCAAACCCCTCCAACACCAATTGGCGGCGGCAATCCACAAGCACTGCCTTTTCAGCGCCGTGGCGCAGCGCGCGCTTGGGGATTTCCTCGTAGTCTGGCTCGTCAGGCTGACCGAGGTTGGCGGTGTAGGCGTATGGGATGCCGCCGTTCTCGCGCATCCACGTCACCGCGGCGCTGGTGTCCAACCCGCCGCTAAACGCTATGCCGATCTTTTCGCCTTTGGGCAGGGATTGAAGAATGCGTGACATGACGACTCAACTCCTTGATGGTGAAGCTAGGGCTTCACGAATTCACAAAGGTCGTGCCTTGATCGTGAGCTAGACCCGCAAGGTGCGCGATGCGCACGCGCGCCACGCCAAGCGCAAGCGCATCCAGCGCTGTGCGCACCTTCGGGATCATGCCGCCGTGGATCACGCCCTGCGCGATGAGCGCTTCGGCTTGTGCGCGGGTGAGCTGCGGCAGCAACGCGCCGTTCGCGTCGAGCACGCCAGCGACATTTGTGATGAAAGTGAGCAAATGTGCGCCAAGCGCAGCGGCGATGGCGCCGGCAGCGTGGTCGGCGTTCACGTTGTAGATCGCGCCATCTTCGCCGAGCGACATCGGCGCGATCACGGGCACCCATCCTTGCGCGAGCAGCGCTCGCAGCCAATCAGCGCGCACGTGCGTTGGCTTGCCAACGAACATCAGCGCTTCGCTGATCGGCGCAGCGCGGATCAAGCCGCCGTCAACGCCGCTCAGGCCGATGGCGTCTATGGTGCGCGCCTGAAGCGCAGCGACCAAGCGCTTGTTGGTCAAGCCGCTCAACACCATCAGTGCGGCGTCGCGCGTCGGTGCGTCGGTCACACGTAGCCCTTCGACGAAGCGCGTGGGCACGTTGAGCGCAGTGAGCAGCTCTGTGAGCGCCTTCCCACCGCCGTGCACGATCACCACGTGCTCGTTGTGGTTACGCAGGGTGGCGACTGCCTCGGTCAAGCCAGTGATGAACGCTGCGTCGTCTAGCTCATTGCCGCCCACCTTGATCACATGCACGCGCGCGCTCATCGCAAGCCCTCCTGCTCGTCGAAGCCGAACATCAGGTTCATGTTTTGAATTGCTTGCCCGCTCGCGCCTTTCACCAAGTTGTCAATGCACGAAACAATTTGCAGGCATCCTGGTAGGTCAGCGACGGGATGCACGGAGATCACCGCGTTGTTGGTGTGTGCGGCGTGGGCGATGGTGCTGATGCGCCCTGCTGGCAGCACGCGCACGAATGGCTCTTCGGCGTAGCGTTGCGCGTAGCGCTGCTGCCAATCTTCGCGCGCGGCTTCGGGCTTCAGCCGCACGTAGATCATGCTCAACATGCCGCGCGAGATCGGCAACAGGTGTGGGCTGAACCAAACCTGCGTCGGTGCGCCGCGCACGGCGCTGAGTTCTTGCTCGATCTCGGGCACGTGGCGGTGGACATGCCCAATGTTATAAGGCGCAAGCGACTCGTTCACCTCGACGAAATGCGTGCTGAGTGTTGGCTTGCGCCCGGCGCCGCTCACGCCGCTCTTGCTGTCGGCGATCACCAACGGCTCGGCGAGCGCGTCGGCTTCGAGCAGTGGTAGCAGCCCGAGCACGATGCTGGTGGGGTAACACCCTGGGTTAGCGACGAGGCGCGCCGTGCGGATGTGCGCGCGGTAGCGCTCGGGCAGACCGTACACTGCTTCGTTGAGCAAATGCGGAGCCGGGTGCTCGTGGCCGTACCAGTGCGCATAGGCACCTGGGTCGCGCAATCGGAAGTCGGCGGAGAGATCGATCACACGCGCGCCCGCCTCGAGCGCACGCTGACACAAAGCTGCGCTTGCGCCATGGGGCAAGCAAGAAAAAACAACGTCAACGCGATGCAGCGGTGCCTCGTCGGCAGCGACAAGCGTGAGGTCGAAGGGAAGGGGCAGCACGTCGCTGAGCACGGCGCCAGGGTTGCTCTCGCTGTGCACGAACGCGATCTGCACGTAGCGGTGGCGTGCGAGCCAGCGGAGCAACTCGGCGCCGGTGTAGCCCGTGGCGCCGAAGATGCCAACGCGGATGTATGAACTGCTCATGTTGCCTCAACGAAAAACGCCCCCAACACGTGTGTGTGTCGGGGGCGTGGATGCCGCAGCCGTTGCTCACGCGATCGCAGCGCGTGCTGGCGTGCCCGCACCCGGCACACACGCGAGTGCGTTACGACGACGGTCACGCGCTGGTCGCTGCATGATGCCCAATTATAAGCAACGAGCAAGCTTAGGCAGCGGCGCAGGCTTCCAGCGTGCCGCTTCGTGTTACAATCCCTGCGTCTTGCCCCCATCGTCTAGTGGTCAGGACGCAGCCCTTTCAAGGCTGAAACACGGGTTCGAGTCCCGTTGGGGGCAATGTTCCCCCTGGTCTCACTCCAGCCCTGCTTCAAAGCTCGCCTCAGTGAGGATAGACGCGCGGAGCGCCATTGGGTCGAAGTGTGCGCCGCGCAGCACCGCGCGCGTGAAGTTGGTGCGGTTCAGGCTTGCCCGGCTGAGGTTCGCGCCGCGGAAGAGCGCGCGGCTGCAATCTGCCTCGTCCAGCATCGCGCCCATGAGCAACGCCTCGCTGAGATTAGCCTCGCGCAAGTTAGCGTACGGCAACTTGGCGTTGATCAAGCTCGCGCGCAAGAGGTGTGCCTGGCTTAAGTCCACGCCAACGGCGATTGCTTCATCGAGATTTGCATCGTTGAGTTCGACGCCGTTCATCTCGGCGGCGGTTAGCGTTGCGTAGCTCAGCACAACGCTGGTGAGTCGCGCGCGGGTGAGGTTTGCGTGTGAGAGATCGGCCGCGGTGAGGTCGGCGCGCGCCAAGCGTGCACGTTGCAAGGAAGCGCTGCGCAGGTTTGCGCCAGCCAGTTGTGCAGCTTCAAGCTCTGCCTCATCGAGCACAGCGTCGGCGAAACAGGCGCCGTCGGCGTGGGCATTGGTGAGCCGGGCGCCTACGAGCCGTGCGGCGGTGAAGTCGGCGTCAATCAAAGTTGCGCCTTCAAGTTGCGCTCCATCTAGCCAGGCGCTGCGCAAGTTTGCCCCTCGTAGGTCTGAGCCGCGGAGGTCGGCGTAGGCGAAGTTCAGCCCGTGTAGGTCTAAGCCGCTGAGGTCCACACCTGCGAGCCGCACCCCCCAGCGAACCTCTTCGCCGTGAGGGATCACGGCAAGGAGCCGGATCACCTCAAGCCGCGACAGTTCTGCCATCGGCTTTGTCCTGAAGCGTTGCGCGAAGCGCCGCTTCGCCGAGGAGTGCGAGGGCGTGATCGTCCTGTGGCGGGTGCATCAGTCCAGCGCGTGCATCGCGCAGCAGTCGCTCGAGAGGCAAGCCACGCTCCAAGCCGGCCGCTCCAACCGTGCGCAAGGCGAGGTCTGTGACCGCAATGGCGGCGTTTGTGCAAAGGTATTTTGCGGCAGCAAGCTGCGCGTTCAGCGTGGCGCGCGCTTCAGGCTTTCGTTCCCAGCTTTGGGCGACTGCGTGGAGCAGCGTGCGCGCTGCAAGGAGCGTGAGGTGCATCTGCCCGAGGTTGCGGCGCACATGCGGCAGCTCGGCGATGGGCTTCCCAAGGGCGGAAGGGACGCGCATTTGGCAATAGCGCGCGGTGTGTTGCAGCGCTGCCTCGCCAACGCCGAGATACACAGCAGCAAAGGCGCACACAGCCCAGCCCGAGAGCGGCGCCATTGACGGGGCAGGAGCGCGACGTTCTACGCACCATCGCTCTTCTACAAACACGTCGTTCAGGATCACGTCGAAAGAGCCGCTGGCGCGTAGGCTTAAGCTGTCGCGCCAACTGGATTCGTCGAGCTGCACGCCGGGGGTGCTGCGTTCAACAACGAAAACGCCAATCTCCTCATCGAGCTGGGCGGTGACGAGGAAGTAACTGAGCGCTGGTGCGAAGGTGACCCAACGTTTGCGTCCGTTGAGCACGTAGCCGCCCGAAACGCGCCGTGCAGTTGTGGCGGGCATGCCGCCGCGAGAGGGGCTTCCCATTTCGGCTTCGCTTGCAGCGCTGTTGACCAGCGCGCCATCGCGTACGACGCGCGCACACAACTCGGCAAAGGTTGCCTCATCCCAAGTGCGTCGCTCCGCCAATGTGCCGATCACGTGAAAGTGCATCGCGACGCCGAGCGCAGTGCTGGCGTCGCCTTGAGCGAGTTGTTCGAGGATGAGCACGCAGTCATACAAGCCTAGCCCGTCGCCGCCGTACTCTGCGGGCACAGGCACGCTTGGGATTGCTGCGGCGCGCAACTCAGCGACATTTTCGTGGGGAAAGCGGCTTGTGCGATCATAGTCGTCAGCGCGCGCGGCGAATTGCGTTGCCAGCGCGCGCACAAGCGACAGCACTTCCGCAGAGGTCCGTCTCGGAGAGGGGTTCACAGCAATCCAACTTGGCTGTAGTCACCGAGCAGTAAGCGGTAGCTCTGGGGCTTGCGCGGTGTGCGCGTGATCTGCACGCGCCGACCGATGAGGCTGTCGTGAATGCGCGCTGGGATGTCGCGAATCACGCAGTGCTCGAGGATGATGCTGCGCTCGATCTCCGCGTTCTCGATCACGCAGTCGTGGTCAATGCTGGTGAACGGGCCGATGTAGCTGTTGACAATGCGCGTGTTGTGCCCGATGATGGTTGGCCCGCGCACGACGCTGTTGATGACCTGCGCGCCAGCTTCCACAGTGACGCGCGAGTCAACTTCTGAGGCGGCGTCCACTTCGCCTTCGATGCGCGGGGTCATTTCTTCGAGCACGAGCGCGTTTGCCTCGAGCATATCCTCGCGCTTTCCTGTGTCCACCCACCAACCTTCGTGGATGTAGGGGTACACGCGGTAGCCGTTGGAGACCAGCCACTGGATCGCGTCGGTGATTTCCAGCTCGTTGCGCCAAGAGGGCTGGATGTTCTCGACAGCGGTGAAGATGTTGTGATCGAACATGTACACGCCGACCAGCGCGAGATCGCTGGGTGGGTCCTTGGGCTTTTCGATCAGGCGCACAATTTGCCCTGCCTCGCCGAGCACCGCGACGCCGTAGCTGCGCGGATCGGGCACGCGCTTGAGCACGATCTGCGCGTTGTAGTCGGACTGAGCGTATTGCTGGATCAGCGTGTGAATGCCGCCCTGCAAGCAGTTGTCGCCGAGGAACATCACGAAGCGATCATCGCCGATGAAGTCGCGGCTGATCTTGACGGCATGAGCCAAGCCGCGCGGCGCGTCCTGCACGATGTAGGTGATCTTCACACCCCACCGCGAGCCATCGCCGACGTTCTGTTTGATCTCCTCGCCAGTCTCTGGCGCGATCACGACGCCGATCTCGGTGACGCCTGCTTCGGCGATGGCTTCGATCACGCGAAAGAGCACGGGCTTGTTTGCGAGCGGGATGAGCTGCTTGGCGCTCGTGAAGGTGAGCGGGCGGAGGCGTGTCCCTTTGCCGCCGCTGAGCACAAGTCCTTTCATGGCTTCTGTGCAGTGCTAGGTGATGATTCGGTAGCTGGCATGATCTTAATCACAGCGTAGGATTCTTTGCGCATCAAACCCATGAGGTCGAAGGCGCGTTTCATCAGGCCGTACTTGCGGTTGAGCAGATCATTGGCATGTGCGGCTTCTGTCTCGTCGGCAAGCAGCGCGCGCGCTTCCAGCCAAGCGCCCTTGAGGTTGCCGCGCGCGTCGCACGCTGCCACGCGCACGTGTGGGTTGTTGCGCACGCGCTTCACCTTGCCGGAGCGCGCCAAGGTGCGCACGTAAAGCACGCCGTTTTCCTCAACGAACCAGACAGGCGTTGGCACGCCTTGGCCGTTCTTGCGGAACGTTTGCAGGTTGATGTAGGTTTCGCTGCGCAGGGTGCTTAAGTCGCTCATGGGAATCAGTATTCCACATCGGGCACACTGCTGAGATCAGGCATGAGCAACTCTTCATCTGGTGGTGGCGCATCTGGGGTTCCTGTGCGGCGGCAGAGCGTGCGGTAAGTGCAAAACGTGCACTGGCGCTCGTCGCTGGTCATGGGGAAATCCGTCTCGTTGCGCCCTTGGCGGATCTGCGCAATGAGGTCACGCAGAAATTGTGAATCGCGCTCGTAATCCGTGCGTGAGTATGGGATCTCCACCCACGGTTGCTGAGGAAAATTCGCCAACCAGTAGCGCATCGTGCACTGCTCAGGTTCAAGAGGTCGCCCGTTGTTCAAGGATGCGCTGGCGGTGACGAGCGTGTAGAGGTAAATGCGGGTTTGGATGCGCTGGCGCAGAAACGAGAAAGAGGGTGGCTGCGTGCCGCGCAGGGTTTTCCAGTCCACGATCACCGCGCGTGTCTCAGGGTCCTCAGGAGCGCTCAGCGCGAGCAGGTCGAAGCGCGCGTAGATGCGCGCTTCATCGAGCGCCGCGACCAGCTCGAGTTCCGGCAAGCGCACGGGTGGCAAGTCGTGAAAGTCCGCCTGCTGAAAACGCACCCACCATGTCCTAAGCTCTTCGTCGGAGAGCGTTGCAGCATCGGGTGTTGGTAACCCGAGCCAGTAGCGCTCGATCCAGCGATGCAGCACCGCGCCGCGCTGCAAGTAGGCGCGGTACGCCATCACGTCCATGTCGCCGGGAGGCGTTTCAATGAGAGGCCAAGGTTGCCGAGCAATGTATTTCAGGTAGAAACGCCGCGGGCAGTCAAGATAGTCGCCGAGGCTGTGCTGGCTGAAGACAAAAGCGGGGTCGAGGGTCACAGCTGTTGGTTTTCTAGCGCGCTTTGCTTTGTGCGCTCAAGGTGATCAACTTGCTAGCTGGGATGATTTCGCCGTTGATCTTCAAAAGTCCTGCCCCTGAGGTTTTAATAACCTCGAGCGCCCCTTCATCAAAGCGGATAGCGTAGAAGTAGAGGTAGAACGAGCCTGAGACGCCTCGCTCCAACAAGCGACGTTGCCAATCTGGTGTTTGTACCCGCTGGACCCAAGCTTGCACATCGCGACGGCTAAGACGCGCTTTCGTCTCGACGATCACCCAGATGCGTTGCCCTTGTTCATTCTCAAACGCTTGCAAAACATCAACCTCACCGTCAAGTGCGACCGAGGCTGAAATGGTCACAGGGCGGTAACCCTTCTTGCGCATGACGAGCTCAAGCACATCGGCGGCTTCTTCTTCGAGTGTTGCGCCAAAGGTTTGTTGCAGTTTATCCACAGAGGACTTGAGCTCGTTGAGCCGCTCATCGGTGCGACGTTGGGCTTCGGCAAGAGCCTCAAGGCGTTCCTC
>JAUQQA010000012.1 GCA_030550095.1 Chloroflexota bacterium
GCCTCATCCCCTCAGGGCGAGCGACGCGCGGGCAAGTGTTCGCCATTCTCGGCATCTTAGCGACAGCAGCGCTCGCTGTGGCAGCCTATCTCGGCTTGCCTGTGCTGATCATGGCGCTGATCGGCCTCGCCATCGCGCTCGCATACTCCGCCGAGCCGATCCGCTTAAAGAAGAACGGCTGGCTAGGCAACCTCGCCATTGGGCTGACCTATGAGACCTGCGCTTGGATCGCAGGTCATCTCACCTTCGACCCCGAGCTGCGCTCGCCCACCGCGATGCAGAGCTTCACGCTCGCGCTGATCTACGGCTTAGGCGTGGTGGGCACGATGATCATCAACGACTTCAAGAGCGTCGCGGGCGACCGCAAGATGGGCATCCGCACCATCCCCGTGATGTTTGGCGAATCAAACGCAGCGCGCATCGGGGTAGTGATCATCAACGCAGCGCAACTTGTCGCAATCGGTGCGCAACTTGCCTGGGGACGCTGGATTCCTGCGGGGATTTGCTTCCTGTTGCTGCTTGCGCAATTGCGCGTGCAAGCCCAGCTCATCCGCGAGCCAACGCAACCAATGGCGGTGCGCTACAACCTCGTGGGCATTCCACCTTACACATGGGCGATGCTCGTCTCAGCGATTGGTTTGGGCTGATGCTTGCTGCGCCAACCAAGCCTCGCGCGTGACGAATTCGCCGCCGGTGATTTCGCGGCTCAGTTCGTGGTAAGCGCCATCGAAGCGAAGCACGATCTCCACGCGCCCGTAGCAGCGGTTATCCACCACCACCTTGCGCACAAAGAGCGTGCCGTCGTCGTCCAAACTGAGCTCGTTGTGCTTGTGAATGCGCACGCGCGTGATCGCGCCGCACTTGTGCCCACGCACGTAGTAGATCAGCGCGTCAGGGTCATCGTCGGGTGAGCGCGGCTTGCCGCCAAGGATGCGCTTTAACCACTGCATGGCGCCTCAAAGTATCACGCCACAGGCGCTCGTTCAAACAACGCCCACGTGGATCGCCATCGTGCCTAAGCCAAGCAAGCGATAATGCACTGCTCGGAAGCCCGCCGCCAGCATCTTTTGGCGCAGCGGCTCCGCTGCAGGAAACCGCGCCAGCGATTGCGGCAGATAGGCATAGGCCTGCAAGTCGCCCGCGACGGCACCGCCGATCAGCGGCACGATGCGCCCGAAGTACACCCAAAACAGCTCGCGGAAGAGGGGCGTCTGCGGGTGCGTGATCTCCATGCATACCACGCGCCCGCCAGGTCTCACCACGCGGCGCATCTCGCGCAGCGCCAGCTCAAGGTTCACCACGTTGCGCAGCAGAAAGGCATTCGTGCAGCCATCGAAGGCGTGATCGGGGAAGGGCAGCGCCAATGCATCGCCCACAGCCCACGTCACGTGGTGCTCCGCGCGCGCTTGGGCTTTGCGCACGCCCTCGCGCAGGATGACTTCGGAGAAATCCATCGCCACCACGTGTGCCTGTGGGTAAACCTCGCGCACGGCAAACGCGAGATCGCCCGTGCCGGTGGCGAGATCGAGCACGCAGGCGCGCCCGTCGAGTTGTAACGCGCGCGCTGCAGCGCGCCGCCACGCCTGATCGCGCCCAGCGGTCATCAGGTGGTTCATCAGGTCGTAGCGGCGCGTGATGCGCCCGAACATGGCGCGGATGCGCTGGGCACGTTCGCGCTCAGCAGGGGCGAGCGGCAACGGCATGGTGCTTTACTCTGGCTGCGGGCGTTCGCCAAGCGTCACTTGCAAATCCAGCTCACGCCTCTCGCGCCAAACGGTGATCGTCACGCGGTCGCCGGGCTTGTAGTTGGCGACGAGGCGCGAGATGAGCTGTTCGTAATCGCGGATCGGCTGCCCGTCGAAGGCGATGATCACATCGCCAGGGACGACGATGTTGCCGCGCGCGTCCAACTGCGCGCCGCGCATGCCCGCGCGCGCCACAGGTCCGCCGCGCTGCACGCCAAGCACCATCACGCCGTCCTTCAGCGGAATGCCGAGGGTCTCGGCGACTTCGTTCACGCGCACCGCGCCCTGGATGCCCAAGAAGGGATACCGCACGCGCCCTTCCTCGCGCAGCGCCTTCACCACGCGCCGCACCGTGTTCGAGGGCACCGCGAAGCCGATGCCGCTGTTCACGGGTTGCCCCAAAGCCGTCTGCCCCGCTGCGCGGATCGCCGTGTTCACGCCGATCACGCGCCCGCGAAGGTCGAGCAACGGACCGCCGGAGTTGCCCGGGTTGATCGCCGCGTCGGTTTGGATGATGTCTGGGTTGGCGAAGCTGCCGCCGCTGCCGCCTTCAGAGAGTGTGCGCCCCTTCGCACTCACGATGCCAAGCGTCATCGTGCCCGCTAGCCCGAAGGGATTGCCGATCGCGACCACACGCTGCCCGACGCGCACCTCGTCCGAGTCTGCCAGTTCTAGGTAAGGCAGCCCCGTGCGCGGCACCTTGAGCAGCGCGAGATCGCTGTAGGGGTCGCGCCCGACCAGCTCCGCGCGCATGCGCTCGCCATCGGCGAACGTGACATCAATGCGATCCGCGCCCTCGACCACATGGTTGTTGGTGACGATATAGCCGTCGGGGTCAATCACGAACCCCGAGCCAGTCCCACCACCAAAGCCGCCGCGATTGACTGTGATGAACACCACAGCAGGGTTGGCTCGTTCGTAGAGGTTGACCAAAGCTTGGTCCTCGCGGTCAAGTGCGGCGAACGCGCTCTCGGGGAGCGGGGTTGCCGTCGGGCTTGGGGTGGAGAAAGCGCGCACCGCGGGCGCTGCGGTTTGGCGACTGGTCTCGCGCGTAGCGCTGTCTGGTGCTGCATCGGTCGCCAGCGCAGTAACCACGAGTTCCGCAGCTTGCCGTGCGCGCTCGCGCGCCTCGCTTGCCAGGTTAGAGAGTTGCTCAGCGGTACACCCTGCCGTCGCCAGCAAGGCGCTCGCCAAGATCGCGGTGAGCCAAGTTCGTGCTCGCATGATGATAACCCTCACGTTACAATCGCCGTGTCTCACACCGCGCGATTAGATAGCATTGTTGTGTAGATCGTATGTTGGAGAGGTTAACCGTAGCTGATAGGGGGCTTGAACCATGCAGATAAGCGCGGCGCAGCAGCACGATCCACTTGAAGAGCGCGACCTCTGGCGGGCAGTGTGGCAGGTCCTCAGTGGCAACGCGCTCTTCGCGGCGGTGCTGTTTGTGGTCGCGCTCGGTTTAGTGGCAAGGGCGACACTGCCGCAAATGCCCACGTTGGGCACCGAGGACCCGATCGCTTACAGCCGTTGGGTCGCGGCGTCGCGCCAACAATTTGGTGAGTTCCACGACGTGCTCACTGCGCTCGGGCTGAACCATGTGATGCAAGCGCGTTGGTGGCTGTTGGCGCTTGCGCTTGCGCTTGTGCTCGCGCTGTTGCGCCTCATCGAAGCGCTGGCGTGGACAATCTGGGTGCGGCGCAGCGCAGCGTTGCTCGACGAGGTGCGCCTTGCCGTGGCGCACACGCCCATGCCACCTGAGGCGCTAAGCCTCTGGTTGCGCAACCAGGGCTTGCGCGTGCGTGCCCACAGCGATCATGCCCTCACCGCAACAAGCCGATGGCAAGCTGACGTTGCCGCCGCGCTCCTTCACGGCGGCGTGGCGCTCCTGTGTGGTGCGCTGCTTGTGGACGCGCGCTGGGGCTGGATCGCGGGTGAGCGCAGTCTCATTGCAGGTGCGCCGCTGCGGCTGCCCGACCAACGCACGTTGACGCTGAGCAGCGCCGATGAGGCAACCTATCAGCTCACGCTGGAGCCACCAGGCGAAACGCGCGTGCTGCGCAAAGGCGAGCGCGGAACGCTCGGAGGGATCGGCGTTCGTATCGCGCGCGCGGTCGAGGGGTATCGCGTTAGCGCTGAGCGCGCCGGACAAGCACTTAACCTTCGCGCCTCGAACCTTGCACAGCCCAGCACCGAGGTGCGCGTGGTGCTCGACGAAGAGGGGCAGGAACAATTCCTCGCCTTGCCCGAGGCGCAACTTGCCCTCGCGCTGCGACGCGAAAACGCTAACACGCGCACTGTGCAGGCGTTCGCCATTCCCTCAGGCAACGTGCTCACCACGACGGCGCTCGCGCCCACCCTTCAGGTCAACGAGGTGCGTTTCACCTTCCAGCCCGCCCCAGCGATCAGCCTCGAGGCTTGGTTCTTCCCAGGTTTGGCATGGGCGGCGCTCGGTGCGGGCTTGAGCGCAATCAGCGCGTTGGGGATGTGGCGATGGTCGCGCCAACGGCTAGTGGTGTTGCGCCGCGGCGAATGGCTCGAGATTTATGCGCGGGGTCGCCGTGTCGGTCCGCTCGCGCGAGCGCTCGCGCGAGAAGCCGAAGCCCTTGCGCGCAACAGCACCTTAGCGTGATTGACGCACCCGAAGGTAGTCGCGCATGGATTCCCACAGCGGCGTGGGCGTGAAATCAGGCTCGACCATGCGGAAGTAGTACCAGCTCTGACTGCGCTCTGCATCCGAGGGGCGTTTGAAAAACCACACGCTCATCACGCCGATCCAAGGCCACTCTTGCCGTGCGCGCTCAAAAAGCAACGGCACATAGCGCGCCTGCTGCTCCGGCGAGACGATCCCGTAGCGGGTGAGGTCGGCGATGGCGGGGTCGTTCGGCGGCGCGTTCCAGTTGACCTCGCTCAGCCAGATCGGCTTGTGGGCGTCACCGTGGCGCACCATGATGTCGCGCATGAGCATGTGTCGCGCCACGTTGGTCTGCAACGGATCGCGCCGGCGGTCGAAGGGACCACTGAACAGCCCGTAGCCCTGCGCTGCGGCAACGTCGAAACAGCGCGCTGCGCCCGCGGCATACATGCGTTCGAGGAAGATCAAGTCGTTGAGTCCGCCGCCGGGATGCCCGCCTCCGTCTTGGGCGATTGTCGGCGCCAGCGCCGCTGCGATAACCACATTCTGCGGGTCCACCGCCTTCAGTCGCTCATACGCGAGGCACAGCAAGCGCGTGTAGTCCTCGGGGTTAGAACGCTGGTTGCCCCACTCGGGGTAAATGTTCGGCTCGTTCCAGATTTGCCAGTGGTAGATGCGTCCCTTGTAGCGCCGCGCCAGCACCTCGACGAAATCGGCAAAGTCGTTGAAGTCCGCTGGCGGCCCAAACTCGCCGAGGTCGGCGTAGCCACGATGCGCCCATGCTGGCGGCGCGCCTACACGTGCGATGATGCGCAACCCGTAGCGCTCCGCTAGCGCAACGATGTTGTCGTACTTCTCCCACGCGCTGCGGTAAGGCACGTTGCGCCGATCCTCGAAGTCGCCCTTGCCGTGAATCTCGATGTCGGACCACACAAAAGGCTGGCGGATCCAGCCGAAACCTGCCTCGCGGATCATCTGCAACGTGCGCTCGCGCTTCGCCACCTCGACCTCGCCTTCGAGGAACGTGTTGACGCCGAACGGGTTCTCAGGCAGGTGCTGGATCGGCGCATCGGGCGCGAGTTGCAGCGGCGGGCGCGTGAGGTCGAGCGCCATGTTCCACAGCGCACGAAACTGCGCAGGGCGCTGCTCTTCGCCCGTGAGGTAAAACAGCGCCTCCCCAGGCGCAAACAACGCGACCCCAACCAAGATGCTGACGAGCGAAACGACCCATCCTTGCAACAAACGCTTAGCGATCATCGCCATTTGCAAGGTACTTGCGCCACGCTTCGTTGGTCGCCATGGTTAGCAACGCCATCGTCCAAAAGCGCGGGCGATAGGGCTTGCGCAAGAGCTTCATCCCTGCTTCTTCTGGCGTGCGGTTGCCCTTGCGGCGGTTGCAAGAGGCGCAAGCGATCACCACGTTTTCCCACTCCGTACGACCGCCGCGCGAGCGCGGCAACACGTGGTCAATGGTGAGCTGATCGCGCGGAGGCTGCGCGCCACAGTATTGGCAGGTGTAGTTGTCGCGCAACAGCAGCGCCTTGCGCGAGAGCGGCAAGGGCAGGTTATGGGGCACACGCACGTAGTAAAGCAGGCGGATTACCAACGGCACAGGGATCACTTGTTGGGCGCTGCGCAACACTGCGTCGGCTGTCTCGAGCACTTCCGCCCGCTGCGCCATCACTAGATGCAAGGCGCGCGCGACCGACACGACGCTGAGCGGCTCATACGTCGCGTTGAGCACCAGCACACGACGCGCGGCGACTGGTGCAGCGTCCCGGGCAGCGGTTACTGGTTCCGGTTTCTCGTCTCCTTGAACGGCAAGCCTGATGACTGCATGAATTGTACCGAAGCAAGGGACTGCGCGAGCGTGCTTAGCGCACGTGGAGCCAGCCGAGCACGATGAAGACGATCACCAGCACGCCCCACACGCCATAGCCGCCCAACACCGCAGGCAGCAGCGCCCAGCCCCACTGCAACGCCAACCACACCGCCCCCACCCACACAAGCGTCGCAATGAGCCCTGGCACGAGCGCGCGAACGAACATCGCGGCAAGGTGAGGGTCGTAGTTGCCGGTGCCAAAGAGCACCCAAAGTCCCAGCGGGATGTTGATCGGCATCGTGGCGAGGATCGCTGCAAGCGTGCGCGAGCGCTCGCGCAAGAACGCCACGCCCAAGATGATGAGAATTGAGGCGATCACAGGCAGCGCCTTCTGGAGCTGCGCCGGCTCAAGGCTGAGTCGCATAGCGGCGCAAAATTGTAGGCGCTAGAATCCGACCGCGAGAGATGAGCAGGATGCGCTGGCTAGGGTTTATCGCGCTTGCGTTTGGGCTACTCGCTTGCCAAGCCGCAGGCGGTGAAGCCACATCTGCGCCCGAGCGCGTCATCACGCGCTATCTGGAGGCGCGGGTGCGCGGCGATGTGGACGCGATGGTGCGCCTCTCCTGCGCCGATTGGGAGCTGCGCGCGCGCAACGAAGCTGCCTCGCTGCGCAACGTCGAGGTCAAGCTGGAGGGGCTCCAGTGCGCCACCACGACACGCGAGGCTGCCCAAGCGCTTGTGCGCTGCACGGGCAAGATTGTGGCGAACTACAACGGCGAGCTGCGCGACTTTGATCTCTCGCTGCGGGACTTTCGGCTTGTGCAGCAAGGCGGCGAGTGGCTGATGTGCGGTTACAGCGAGTGATCGGTTTTTCCTTCGCTGTACATGCACATGCCCTGTAAGGTGCGTTTCCCTTACAGGGCATGTGCATCACGAGAAGAGGAGAGAAGATGCGACCACACCCGCCGCGTGCTGCCGACTGCTCACGCAGCCACGACCCACTTTCCCTGCCTGCAGAGCCACCGCTTTCCGTACTCTGCAAGGCATAGCCGGCTATTCTGCGTGCAGTCTAACGCCTCTTTTTCCCGCTGTCACTCTGCACAAGACCAGGGCACGACCTGGTCGCCTGACTAGTTTCGAGACTAGTGACGGGTAGGGTGAAAAAACGGGTTGATTCTTCTACACTCGCGGCAAGCCATGATTGCCCAGGCGCCGGCTCGGGTGCTGATCGCAGACGACCAACAGAAAGTGCGTTCGGCGCTGCGCTTACTGATAGACCAAGAACTCGCGTTTTGTGTGGTAGGGGAGGCCAACAACGCCGAAGCGCTGCGGCAAATCGCCGCGCAGGTGATGCCGCATATCGTGTTGTTGGATTGGGAGCTGCCCGGCTTGCCGCTGAACGGTGGGCGACTTGCGCTCGTGCGCCAAGCGGCTCCCGACGCTTGGGTGATCGCGATGAGCGGGCGACCTGAGGCGCGCCAACAAGCCCTCGCCGAGGGCGCTGATGGCTTCGTGAGCAAGATCGAGCCTTCCGAGGCGGTGCTGAGGGCGCTATACTCCGCCTACGAAAGGCTCCATGACCCTCATCGCCTTGCAGCTCAACCTCATCGAGCTGTTTGACATCTTGGTGGACGCGGTGATCGCGTTCGACCAAGATCAGCGCATCCTCTACTTCAACAAGGGCGCCGAGACGATTTTCGGCTACCGCGCCGAGGAGGTGTTGGGACAACCGCTAGACATTCTTGTGCCAGAGCGCTTTGTCGCCATCCACCGCGAGCACTTTCGGCGCTTTCTCGAATCCCCGATCAACTCGCGCTCCATGGGCGAGCGCCAACCCATCAGCGGCCGCCGCAAAGATGGCAGCGAGTTCCCCGCTGAAGCTGCGATCGCTAAGGTTCATCGCAACGGTGAGGTGGTGTGCGTTGTGATCCTGCGCGACATCAGCGAGCGCCGCCGAGCCGAAGAAGCACTGCGTCAACAAGCCGCGCGCAGCGCCGTGGAAGCCGAGCGCAACCGCATTGCGCGCGACTTGCACGACTCAGTGACGCAAGCGCTATTTTCCGTGAGCGTCATCGCTGATGTGCTGCCGCGCATCTGGGAGCGCAACCCTGCCGAGGGCAAACGGCGATTAGAGGAGCTGCGTCAGCTCAGCCGCGGCGCGCTAGCGGAGATGCGCACCTTGCTGCTCGAGCTGCGTCCTGCATCGCTGCTCGAAGCCGATCTCGCTGAGCTGTTGCGTCAGCTCGGCGCCACCGTGCGCAGCCGTGCCCCTGTGGACGTCACGGTGCACGTCGAGGGACCAACTCAAACCATCCCCAACGAGCTTAAGGTAGCGCTGTATCGCATCGCGCAAGAGGCGCTCAACAACGTCGCAAAGCACAGCAACGCCTCGCGCTGCACTGTGCATTTGAACGTCTCCCCACCCAACGGTGCGCAGCCCCGCGTTCAGCTCACCATCACCGATGATGGACGCGGCTTTGACCCCAGCGCCAACCGCGCGGCGCACCTCGGGCTGCGCATCATGCGTGAGCGCGCTGACGACATCGGCGCCCATCTCGAGATCCGCAGCCAGCTTGGCGCAGGTACAACGGTGCGCGTCACCGTTTGAGCAAGCAGCTTTGGCTTCTCAACTTGCACTTATTCTCCGTCACTGAGCGTACGATCCCTCGCTGGGGTGAGATATGTCCCACAAGACGAAATGGCTTGTTTTGCTTCTGCTCATCGCAAGCGCCGCCTCTTTCGCTTCCAACGCTCGTGGGCTTATCGATCCAGAGCAGCTTCAAAGCGAATCAGAACAGACCTCTGAGGCGCTGATCCATCAGCTCATCGTAAAGTACCGAACGCCTAAGGACACAATAGCGCAACCTTCCTCGCAACAAAATCAAGCGCGTGCGCTCGAAGCGCGCCTAGCGCGCTTGAACGAAATCGCTCCGATCCCCTTAACCCTTTCGCGCATCATGACGAATGGGGCACTTGTGGTGCGCTTATCCAAGGGCGTCTCGGCGGAAGAAGCGGAACAGATCGCAGCACAACTCAGCCTCTCGCCCGAGATCGAATACGCTGAACCCGACTACATCCTCCAACCCCACACTCTCACCCCGAATGACCCAGAGTATAGCGAGCAGTGGCATTACTTCGACACTTACGGCATCAACCTGCCACAAGCATGGGAGATCACCCGCGGCAACTCTAACGTTATCGTCGCTGTGATCGATTCAGGTCATCGCCCACATCCCGACCTACAAAGTCGCATCATTGGGGGCTACGACTTCGTCACAGACCCGAGCCGAGCTGGCGATGGCGATGGACGTGATTCAGACCCTACAGACCCTGGTGATTTCTGTGACGGCTCAAGAAGCTCATGGCACGGCACGCACGTCGCTGGCACGATCGGCGCGGTGACCAACAACGGGTTGGGTGTTGCTGGCGTCACGTGGGATACGCGCTTGCTCTCCGTGAGAGCGCTAGGGCGGTGTGGTGGTGTCCTTTCAGACCTGATCGACGCTATACGTTGGGCGGCTGGGCTTGAGGTTGCCGGCATCCCGAGAAACACCACGCCAGCGCGTGTTCTGAACCTCAGCTTGGGCGGCAGGTTCGCGTGCTCCTCATCCTTACAGGAAGCCATTCACGAGATCAACGCCGCAGGCGCCGTCATTGTCGTTTCGGCAGGCAACAGCAACGCTCCAGCAAGCACGGAAGCCCCTGCATCCTGCGAGGGCGTGATCACCGTTGGAGCAACCAACCGCTACGGCATGCGCAGCTTTTACAGCAACTACGGCCCCCTCATTGATGTGAGCGCCCCCGGGGGCGATCTCATGGACGGCGGTGTTCTCTCGACGGACAACGCTGGCGCAACCCTCCCTGGAGAGGATACTTACAAGCGCAAAATTGGAACCAGCATGGCTGCTCCTCACGTCGCTGGGGTGGTGGCGCTCATGCTGGCACTCGATCCTTCACTCAACTACACCCGCACCGAAGCGCTCCTGAAGGCAACTGCAAAACCTTTCGCCCCCAATCATTCATGCGTTGGGGACTTCACCTGCGGTGCCGGCATTGTGGACGCTCACGCTGCGCTCCGTGCCCTTCTCCCTCAACAGCAACCCCCGGGCGCATTCCAAAAGGAAACTCCGGCGAATAACACCGACGAGCACCCCTTAGATGTAGTGCTCGCGTGGACAAGACCCAGTGGCTTCGTGAACCATTTCCGTTACTGCCTGAGCACTTCGCCGTGCCAGCCCCAAACCTCAGTCGGGAGAGACACCTCGGTGGTCGTCCAGAATTTGAACCCAGGCACCACCTACTTCTGGCAGGTGCGCGCTTGTGCTGATCCCAACTGCACGGTTTACACCGAGGCGGATAGCGGGCGCATCTATCAGTTCACCACGCAGCGCCCTGATGCCACTGCGGTGCGCAAGCTGACACCAAAGAATGGCGCAACCCGAGTTGCATTGACAACCACACTTGTCTGGCAAGGCGAAGCACCTCGCTATCGCTACTGGGTGTGGGATGCTGAAGGAGTAGTTGTGCCTACTGCGACGACCCCGTTGACACAGGGCCAGATCGGCGGCTTGCAGCCTGGGCGCGTGTATTTCTGGCAGGTGCAGGCGTGCGAAGACACTGCGTGCCAGAGTGTGCAGGATGCCGACGGAGGCACGCCTTCCCGCTTCTCCACGGCTTTTACACCTGTTCCCTTCCTGAAACGTGCTCCTGCAGCGCAAGCGATCTCGCGCCCCATCCAACTGAACCTACGCTGGTTTGCTGGCGGCGACTTGGTTGACCACTACCGATTCTGCTTGGGCGTCACCCCCACGCTTTGCACACCCTCGCTTCCCGTTTTTCCGCCTACTGCCACCGCGCAGATCGTGGATGGGCTGACGCAAGCGGAGACTTACGCTTGGCAGGTGCGTGCCTGCTCCGATCCTGCATGCACGGTTTACACCGACGCGAACAATGGTGCGCACAGCGCCTTCACAACGGCGCAACAGCCACGCGCTTTCGCTAAGCTCTTCCCGCTGAACGGGACCGTGATCTTCAATCGGTATGTGACGCTAACAGTGCAGCCCGCAGATGGCGCCATTGGCTATGCTTTCTGCTTCGACACCCAACCCGGCTGCGTCCCACGCAGCATCGGCGCCACTCCGATCGTCACGCATGGCCCGCTCAGTGTAGGCACAACTTTCTACTGGCAGGCGCGCGCATGTGGCGACGTAGCATGCACCGTGTACAGGGAAGCTGAGGGCGGCTACTGGCAGTTCTCCATCGCCCCACCGCCTCAAGCGTTCAGCAAGATTGCGCCCGCCAACGGCGCCAGCGAGCTTTCCTCGACGGTGACCCTTGAGTGGGAGGCAGTGCCAGGGGTCGATCACTACCGCTACTGTTATACCAACGAGCTTACCTGCATCCCAGAGACCAGCGCTGGGGCTACAAACCGCGTCACCATCTCAGGCTTACAAGCTGGAGCTAACTACTTATGGCGCGTGCGCGCTTGCACTGATGCTGAGTGCACGATCTTTACGGAAGCAAACGCAGGGCGTCCGTGGACGTTCACAGTGCGCGCCCGCTCTGACAGCTTTTCCAAGCTATACCCCGCGGACCAAGCTAAGCTCCCCACTGGCACCGTGGTGCTCCGGTGGAGCGCCTTGGCAGGTGCAAACCACTATCGTTATTGCCTCACCACAAACTCAACGTCCTGCTCACCCAATGTTTCGGTTGGAACAGCGACTCAAGCAACCTTCACAATCACGAACACAAATTTCCGACCCGTCTACTGGCAGGTGCGCGCTTGTCTTGATGCGAACTGCAATCGCTATGTAGATGCAGACAGTGGGCAAGCATGGAGTCTTCTGTTCACTCCCTTCCCCTTCCTGGTAAAAACTGATTTGAGTGACTCAAAAACCCCCTTGTCTGTAGGGTTCAGCTGGCTCAGAATGCTCACCTACCCTGTTGTGGACCACTACCGCCTGTGCTACAGCACTAACAGCGAGGGGTGTGTGCCAAACATTGTGCTAACAGACGTGCTTGCTTTGAGGACTAATATCTTTGCTGCTCGAGTAGAAGGGCTGCTCCCAAACACAACGTATGTTTGGCAGATTCACGCTTGCCTGGACCACGAATGTGATACCTACTACGCCGCCGACCGCGGTAAGCCTTCAAGATTCACCACTGCCAGCCTGCCTCCTCCTTTTGGCAAAGCTACACCACCCAATGGCTCATCCGTGCAGCAACCCGTGAGGCTTCAATGGACGCGCACAGGTGAAAACCCAGACGACTACGTTTACTACTACTGCTACAGTGAGGATGCGCGATGCACCCCGAACCGCTTTGCGGCTACACAGCTCTCCGTGTATGTTTACGGGTTGCGCCCGGGTGCGACCTACCGTTGGCTTGTGCGCGCGTGTGATAGCATAGTGGGATGCAGCGCACAGCGAGAGGCGGATGAAGGACAAGCGTGGAGCTTCACCACGGAGCACTTGCCGACCACCTTCTCCAAGCGCGCACCTGTGAATGAAGCCGAAGATAGACTGCTCGAGGTGCGCTTAGAGTGGGAGGCAGTGCCCCAAGTGCATCACTACCGCCTGTGCTACAGCACAGAATCCACTTGCGAACCGCAGCAGAACGTCGGACCCTCAACCAGCGTCGTCTTGACAGGGTTGCAACCGAGCACAACTTACACCTGGCAGGTCCGCGCCTGCGCGGATGTCGAATGCACCACGTTCGTTGATGCCGACAACAGAACGCCTTGGCGCTTCCGCACAGGCTCTCTCGGCATTGATGGTTCAGCACCAGGAAGCATCGATGCGGAGTTGCTCACTAGCCACCCCGAAACTGGTCTCCACCCAAGACCGTTGATGGCTCATCTTGGTGAGCCGTTCACCCTCACCGTGCGTCTCGTGAACGCGCATGCATTCACGGCGACAGTGCACGTGTCTCTGGCACTGCCTACGGGTATCGAAACCCTTACTGCCACAGGGCTGCATTCGCAGAACCAGCCGCCAGCGCTCTCGTGGAACAGCGTAGTGGTTCCGCCGAACACGACGAAAGACATTGACCTACGCGTGCGGGTGAACGCACAGCTGCAAGCTGAACAGAACGTTAGGCTCGAAGTGAGTGATGCCAACAGCACTGTGGTCTCAGCCCCAGAGATTGTGCTGCTTCAGCCAAGAACCTATTTGCCGCTCATTCTCCATCGGGGCCGTTAAGGCAGCGGCGGCACATAGTCTGGGTTGCGCCACTCCAGCAGCGTGGACCAACCGTCGGTGGGCGGGTCGTGCAAGTAGTTTTGGAGCAAGCCGCGCAGCTCAAAACCGTTGCGCAACTGCGTGGTTAGCGTGCTGTCGAAGATGATGCCCGCGACCACGTGGCGAACGTAGTCCGCGGCGCTCATTAAGTGCTTGAAGTTCGCGTAGCCTGGGATCATGCCACCGATCACCTGCCCGCGTAGGTTGAGACGGCGACACAATGCCTTGCGCGCATCGTGCAGCATGCGCGCGATGCCGCGCCCACGGTAGTCGGGATGCACGCACATATCAATGCCGTAGTAGTAGTTGCCGCGCGGATTGTGATTGGTAAGCCAGCCACCCGCGATGGCTTCGAGAAAGGTATGGCCCTGAAAGTATTCCGGCGCAATGCGCTCGTAGTAGGTCAAGAACCCCGAAGTCGAGCCGACGACGCGCCCGCTTGCGCGTTCGAGAGCGACAAATTGCCCCTCTGGGAAAAGGCGGATATGGCTGAGAAAGTGCTCGGGCTTGAGCTGCTCCTCGTATGCCAGAGTTGGGTAACACAGCGGCTGCAGCGCCGCACAGGCCTCCACGTGCTCGGGCTGCATGTTTTGCACAACGAACGCTTCTGCCATGGAGATAAGTCTATGTGAGGCAACGCAGAGGCAAAGCGCCATTTGTGCGCTAGCATTACGCTGCCTTGTCCGCGAATCATCCTTTTGCTCGACCTGCGGGCTATGACTTTCTCGCGCCGCAGCTCGCGGAGCTGCCGTTCTTCCGCGCGTTGCTGCGCGCGGTGGAGGCGCGTTTCTACCAGTCGCTCCCTGTCCTCCCACCCGTGCTCGATCTAGGCTGCGGCGATGGCAGCTTTGCCGCTCATGCCTTCGCGCAGCCGCTCGACGTTGGGCTGGACCCATGGCGCGCGCCTTTGCGCGAGGCTCATGCCCGAAAGGCGCATCGTCTACTGACCCTCGCCGACGGTGGGCACATGCCTTTCGCTGACGGCGCGTTTCAGACCATCGTGAGCAATTCGGTGTTGGAGCACATCCCACACCTCGACCGCGTGCTCGTGGAATGCGCGCGCGTGTTGCGCCCAGGCGGCTATTTGCTCTTTTGCGCACCCTCTGATCACTTCACCGACTGGTTGATCGGTGGTGCTTTGTTCGGGGAGCGCTACCGCCGTTGGTTCAATCGTATCGCACGGCATTATCACTGTGACGGCCCGCAGCGCTGGCGTGAGCGACTGGCAGCAGCTGGCTTGATCCTGGAGCGCTGGTGGTACTACTTCTCGCCGCGCGCGCTGCGCGCGCTGGAGCTAGGGCATTACCTCGGCGTGCCCAACTTGATCAACCGCGCGCTCTTTAAGCGCTGGGTGCTGTTTCCCTCGCAGCGCAATCCGACGCTGCGTTTGGTCGAAGCCGTGCTGCGCCCGATCTACGAAGAACCGCTCCCCGAAGTCGGTGCTTACCTCTTCGGTGTGGCACGCAAGCCAGAAGCCTGAGTTCTACAATCCGACGTGATGGCTTCCTCGGATTTCGCGCTTTGGCTCGCGTGGCGCATCGCGCAAGGGATTGACGCAGGGGTAGGCGAGTGGATCTTGGTGCGTGACCAGGCAGGGCACGATGTGCTCCTGCGCGAAGTTGCCACCGCCCTCGCCGAGGCTGGCGCTACACCGCTGATCGAGATCGCCACGCCAGAGTGGCTGGCTCGTGTGCTCGCACATGCGCCACAAGAGGCCCTCATGCACTTCGACCAACATCGCCGCATCTGGCTAGAGCAGTGCCACCGCATCGTTACGCTCGACGGCGGCCTGCTCGACGCCGTGCAAGCTGACGAACACCGCCAGGCACTGTGGCTCGAAGCACAAGTGCGCTTGATCGCCATCGAGGAGTCGCGCCACGTGCCGCATCTTGTGGTCGCCGTGCCCACCCCCAGCAAAGCTGCGCAGCTCGGCATGACGCTCGAGGTGCTGACAAGCACGTTACTTGACGCCCAGCGCGCGACGTTGTTCGACCTAGAGCGCCCCATGGATCGAGTGCTCCTTAAAGCCAGCGAGGCGCAGCGGTTGCAGGTGCGTTTTGCTGAGGACGACGCGCTGTATCTGATGCGCGCAACAACGCAATGGCAGCGCAACGACGGCTACATCGAAGCCGAAGACGTTGCGCAGCACAACACACTCGCAACGCTGCCCGCAGGTGCGCTTTCCACCTCGTTGGCGCCGGAGACCGCGCATGGCGTGCTCACTGTGCCCAACGTGGGCAAGCTTCACTTCGCGGAGGGGCACGTGGTGCAAGTGGAGTCAAGTGAGCTGCCCGCAGAGATGTTGCTCGGCGCGGCGCCCGTTGCGCTACGCCTCGGGCTGAATCCCGTGCTGCGCCAGCCTCTTGGTTGGTCCTGGGTGGATCAGCTAGTGCACGGCGCAGTGACGCTCGACTTCGGCGATCACCCGCTTGGCGAGATCACGTTGCACGGTGCGGCGTTGTGGCTGGAGGATTGGCAGGCATTCGGTGCGTGAGCTGATGCTACGGCGCGCGCAGTGGCGCGCTATCGTTCAACACCTTGAGTCAGCGTATCCTGAAGAGAGCTGCGGGCTGCTGCTCGGCACGATCCGCGATGCCGTTGGCGAAGTAAGCGCGGTGCATCCCACGCCCAACGCCTGGGAACCCGCCGCTGAACGCCGCACGCGCTTCCTCATCGCGCCCGAGGATTTCGTGCGCGCGGTGCGCTATGCCGAGCACAACGCTTGGGAGGTGATCGGGTTCTTCCACTCGCATCCCGATCACCCCCCATTGCTTTCGGACGTTGACCGCGCGCTTGCCTGGTCGGCGATGGCGATGCTCATCGTGAGCGTGCGCGCAGGGCGCGTTGCCGAGGCGCGCGCGTGGTGGTTGAGCGAAGACGGCGCGTTTGCCGAGATGCTCGTGCGCGTGCAGGATTAGCAAAGCGACGCGTTAGAAGCCGTAGCGCACGTACACCGTCTTGGTGCGGGTATAGAAGGCGCGTGCCGCCTGTCCTTGCTCCTTGAACGTGTTGGCGCTGCTGGCTTTAAAGCCGCCAAAGGGCGCCTGCAGCGCCACGCCCGAGGTTGGCTCGTTGATCTTGACCACGCCTGCCTCGATGCGATCGGCGAAGCGCAGCGCCTTTTGCAGGTCATGCGTGACGATGGCGGCAGAAAGCCCATAGCCGATCTGGTTCGCCTTCTCCACCGCGTCGTCGAAGTCTTTGGCACGGATGATGCCGATGACTGGACCGAAGATCTCTTCCTGCGCGATGCGCATGGTAGGCTGCACGTCGTCGAAGACGGTGGGTTGGATGAAGAAGCCGCGCTCACTGCGCAGTGGCTCGCCCCCTGCGATCAGCCGCGCGCCTTCTTGCTTGCCGATCGCCACGTAGTCCAAATCCGTCTGGAGCTGTTCGGCGCTCACTGCTGGTCCCATTTGCACGCCGCTCTGCAATCCATCGCCCACGCGCAACGTGCGTGCCGCCTCGGCAAGGCGCTGCGCGAAGGCATCGGCGATACCCTGCTCGACGATCACGCGGCTGGTTGCCGTGCATGCTTGTCCCGTCAGCCCAAAGCCGCCGCGCACCACGATGTCCACCGCGAGGTCGAGGTCGGCATCATTCAGCACGATGGTGGGGTTTTTGCCGCCCATCTCAAGCTGGGTGCGCACGAAGTTGCGCGCCGTCTTCTCATAGATCTTGGTGCCGACGGCATACGAGCCGGTGAAGCTCAAGCCGTTGATGTCTTTGCTCTCAGCAAGTGTATCACCCACGCGGCTGCCGCTGCCAACGACGAGGTTGATCACGCCCGCGGGCACACCTGCCTCGACCAAGATCTCGACCAACTTCAGCGCTGTATGTGGCGCCAGCGAGGCGGGCTTAAACACCACCGTGTTGCCGTACACAAGCGCTGGCGCGATCTTCCAGGCAGGGATGGCGATGGGGAAGTTCCACGGCGTGATCACCGCGACGACGCCGAGCGGCTCAGACTTGGTGAACAGCAAGGTCTCCGGTGTGTTAGCGGGGATCACCTCGCCACCAGCGCGGAAACCTTCGCCTGCGTAGTAGCGGAAGATGTCGCGCGCGCGGAGCACCTCGGCTTTGCTCTCGGCGAGTGTTTTGCCTTCCTCGCGCGTGAGCGTCTCCGCGAGTTCATCTGCGCGCGTGTGGATGATCTGCGCGGCTTTATCGAGGATCGCGCCGCGTGCGGGTCCGGGAAGCGCAGCCCAAGCTGGCAAAGCCTCGCGCGCTGCGGCGATCGCGCGCAGCGTGTCCTCGCGCGTGGCGGAAGCGAAGTAACCGATCACCTCGCCCGTCGCAGGGTTGAGGTTCTCGATCACCGCGCCGTCTGAAGCGGACACCCACTCGCCTGCAATGTAGTTTTTAAAGGTCTCGACCATGGCGCTGGCATTCTATGACGGGCGCGCCTCACTGTTGTCCCACAACCGCCATCGTGCGGCTGAGCTGCACATCGGGCGCGCGCTGCGCTGCAACAAGCGCCGCCAATTCGCCGTTGCGCAGCGCCTCTTCAAGCCGCGCGTCGCCGTCGAGCAGACGGATGGCGATCCAGCGCGCATTGGGCACCCCTGGCGCGAGCTGCTGGATGAGGGGCACGAGCGCCTCCACCGCTTGTTGCACTTGCGGCGCAAGCTGCACGCGCAGGGGCTGCGTGTGGATGCGCCCTTCGATCACGTCCGCCATGGTGGTGAGCAGCGCCATGATGCCCTCGCCGCTGCGCGCAACGATGGGCACCGCCGGCACACCGAGATCGCGACTGAGTGCGCGCGTATCCACTTCGATCCCCTTGCGACGCGCCTCGTCCATCAGGTTCACCGCGACCACGGCCTTGTCCGTGATCTCAAGCACCTGGAGCACCAGGTTTAAGTTGCGCTCCAACGCTGTGGCGTCCACCACGATGATGGTGCAATCGGGCTGGCCGAAGAGCAAAAAGTTGCGCGCCACTTCTTCGTCCTGCGAGGCAGAGAGCAGCGAATACGTCCCTGGCAAGTCCACTAACTTGTAGCGCACGCCGTTGAAGACAAAACCGCCTTCAGCGCGGCGCACAGTTTTGCCGGGCCAATTGCCCGTGTGCTGCTTTAGCCCGGTGAGCGCATTGAACAGCGTGGATTTACCCGTGTTGGGGTTGCCGGCAAGCGCAACCACACGGTCGAAGCGGTCCATCCTGATGCCCATGCGTTCGAGCTGCGCAAACGCAGGGCAAGTTGCACAAGGATCAGCGGTTGGTGTTGGCATTGTCTCAAGTGAGCAGGTCAGCAAATTGCACGCGTTTCAGAGCGTAGCTGGTTTGACGAGAATCGCCTCGGCTTGGTGCTTGCGCAACGCGATCAACGTGCCGCGCACGCGATATGCGCGCGGGCTGCCAAACGGGGTCTGCATCTCCGCGCGGATCAACGTGCCCGGCGTTAGCCCGAGGTCGAGCAGTCGGCGGCGCGTCAGCCCTTGCAAGGCTGGATCAAGCGCAACGATGACGGCGTCTTGATGCAACGGCAAACGCGAGAGCGGCACAGCATCGGCTGGCTTTGGCGCCCCGGCAGGGGCCACACTGATGTTGGCGGCAATGGCAGGCGCAAGACGACACGTTAAGGTGCCGTCGGTGAGAGTGATCGCCTGGGGCGTGCGCTCGATCACTTGCACCACCTGCCCTACCTTCACGCCAGCCGCAAGCAACTGTTGGTAGGCAAGCGCAGGCTCATCCTCAAGATGCACCACGCGCGCGGGCGTGTTGAGGGGCCAATCGGTGAGCGGCGTGCCCTGTTCGCGCGGGATGTGACCCTCGCGGCTTGGGATGGGATCGCCGTGCGGATCGTGCTGGGGGTAGCCTAGCTCTGCCTCAAGCGCATTCACCTGCTCAGGCGTGAGCAAGTGCTCACGACGCTGCGCCTCATCATGCACCTGCGCCAGCGGCATGCGCGCCTCATCAGCAAGGTAACGTTCCAACAGCCGATGCGCGCGCACCACGTTCACCGCCCACTCGCGCCCCTCCGACGTGAGTCGGAGCTGCTCGTCGTGCGACTCGATCAGCCCGCGCGCTTCCATGCGCTCGATGAGTTGCAGCGCTTGCCCGCGCGGCAGGCTCAGCGCGCCGCTCAGCGACTCAGGTGAGGCGCGTCGGCCTTGATGCTCGCGGTTGAGCAAGTGCTTGAGCGCATCCTCGATGCGCTCTCGTTCGCGCCAACTGCGCCAAAGGCGATACCGCGCGAAAAGCCCAACGCGCGGCAACAGCAAGCCAAGCCCAACCAGCAGCAGGATCAAAAGCACAAACCAGAGCTCTGCCATTTTAGGCTAGGCTAAATTATAGGGAGGTTTCTGCTGCCGCGCATGCGCTGTTCAACTTACAATTGAGCTTATCATGGCGGAAGAGACCATCTTCGCCCGCATCGTGCGCGGTGAGGTGCCGGCGCGCATTGTGTATCAAGATGACGAGGTAACCGCATTCCACGACATTGCGCCTGTGGCACCTACCCACATCCTCATCGTGCCCAACAAGCCGATCCCCACGCTCAACGACGTCACGCCTGAGGATGGCGCGCTACTTGCCAAGCTTCTGCTCACGGCGCAGCGCTTGGCACGGGAGCTGGGCGTGGCAGAAAGCGGCTACCGGCTGGTGATCAACTGTAACCGCGACGGCGGGCAGAGCGTGTATCACCTGCACGTGCATCTGCTCGCAGGGCGCAAGATGACTTGGCCCCCTGGCTAACGCAGCCATGGCGCGCTACCTCATCACGGGCGGCGCTGGCTTCCTCGGCGCGGCGCTTGCCAACGCACTGGCGCAGCAGCGGCATGTGGTGCGCGTGCTTGACGACCTCAGCGCAGGCGATCCCGCGCGTCTTGCGCCAGAGGTGCATTTCACGCGCGGCGATGTGAACGACGTGCCCAAGCTGTGGACGTTGCTGCAAGGCGTGGATTGCGTGTTCCATCTCGCGGCGCGCGTCGCCGTGAGCGAGTCAGTGCTATACCCACGCGAGTACAACGCGACCAACGTCGGCGGCACAGTTGCGCTCCTGCAAGCCGTGCGTGATGCTGGCGTGCGGCGCGTGGTGTTTGCCTCCTCGGGCGCGGTGTATGGTGAGCAACCCTACGAACGCATCCGCGAGGACGCGGTGCCTAACCCTGGCTCGCCGTATGCCGTGAGCAAGCTGGCAGCGGAATACTACGTGAATGTGATCGGCGCGCTTTGGGGCATTGACACAGTGATCCTGCGCATCTTCAACGCCTACGGCCCCGGGCAGCCACTGCGCGTCTCACACCCTCCCGTCGTGCCAGCGGTGATCCGCCAAGCACTCACAGGTGGCTCCATCATTGTGCACGGCGACGGTCGTCAGCAGCGCGATTTTGTGTACGTGGATGATGTGGTGCAGGCGCTTATCACTGCCGCCAACGCGCCAAACGTCAACCGCCTGATCATCAACGTAGGCAGTGGCACAGCCACCAGCATCAACGACCTGGTAGCGACGGTTGGGCGTGTGTTGGGCAAGCGCCTAGAACCGCTGCATGTGACGGCAGAGAGCGGCGGCGTCTCGCGGCTGTGCGCCGATCTCAGCCGTGCGCGCGAGCGCCTCAACTACGAGCCGCGCATCTCGCTCGAAGAAGGATTGCAGCGCACCATCGAACACTGGCGCAAGCAACTTGGCGTCTAGGCGCGATCTGCAGCATACTCAACGCATGATCCGCGATCCAGTTCTTTCCCAGGAGTGGCATCCCGTCACCTCGGTGGCACAGCTTGCGCAGACGCCGGTTTTGCGCGTGCGCTTGCTCGGCGAAGACTTGGTGATTTGGCGCTGCGGCGAACACGTTCTCGCCTGGCAAGATCTCTGCCTACACCGCGGCGCGCGGCTTTCGCTGGGTTGGATCCACGACGGGCGTCTTGTGTGTCCGTACCACGGCTGGGAGTACGACGCCAGCGGTCAGTGCGCGTACATCCCCGCTCACCCCGAGCAAACCCCGCCACCGAAAGCACACGCACGGACGTTTTTCACGCAGGTGCGCTACGGGCTTGTGTGGGTGGCGCTGGAAGAGCCGCCCCACAACGTGCCTTCTTTCCCAGAGTGGGACGACCCCGCTTTCCGCAAAATCCTGTGCGGTCCGTATGCGGTGAAGGCGAGCGGCCCGCGCATTGTGGAGAACTTCCTCGACGTGGCGCATTTTCCTTTCGTGCACGGCGGCATCCTCGGCGACCCTTCGCGCCCCGAAATCAGCGATTACGAGGCGGAGATCACGGATGAAGGCGTTGTCGCACGCCGCGTGCGCGTGTATCAGCCGAACGGCTACGGCGACGGGCGCGGTGCCGAGGTGGAATACACCTACAAGGTGCTCCGACCGCTCACCGCTTACCTGCTCAAGGAGAGCGAGGGCCCGCGCTTTTCGATCTTGCTCGCCATCACCCCCCACGACACAACGGAGAGCACGGTGTGGATGTGGATGGCGATGAACTACGGGCACGACATCCCCGAGGCTGATCTGATTGCCTGGCAGGATCGTATCTTCGCGCAAGATCGCCCCATCGTCGAATCGCAGCGACCGGAGTTGTTGCCACTCGATCTTCAAGCCGAGCTACATTTGCGCAGCGACCGCACCGCGATCGCATATCGCCGCTGGCTGCGGCAACTGGGGTTGACGTTTGGCGTCGCCTAGCGGTTCAAGCTTTGGGTTCGCTGCCCAAGCGCTGGCTGAGTTCGATCAGCGCCTCGAGCTTGCGCAGCGCAGCCCCGCTGCGAATGCTCTCGCGCGCCATTTCGATCCCAGTGGCAATATCCGGCGCGGCATCGGCAGCATAGAGCGCCGCACCTGCATTGAGCAGCACCACATTTGTGCGGGCGGGCAGGTCCTCGCCGCTCAAGATCGCGCGCGTGATCGCAGCGTTGAAGTCAGGCGTGCCGCCGCTGAGGTCGTCAAGCGTGGTTGGCTCAAAGCCAAAGTCCACCGCGTCGAGCACGTACTCTGTGATCTGCCCGTTGCGCACTTCGGCAACGGTGTTGGGGCCGACGGTGGTCAACTCGTCAATGCCGGCGACCTGCGGCGAGGCGCTGCTCACCACGAGCGCGTGTTCTGTCTCCAATTGCAGCAACACCTCTGCCATCAAGCGCACATAGCGCCGATCCCACACGCCGAGCAGGTGGTGTTTAGCAAGCGCGGGGTTGCTTGGCGGGCCGATGATGTTGAAAATTGTGCGTTGCCCAATCTCACGCCGCGGCCCTGCAGCATGCTTCATGGCGGGATGATGCAGCGGAGCGAAGGCAAAACCAATGCCGATCTCATCAATGCAGCGCGCGACCTGCTCGGGCGTGAGGTCCACCTTAACGCCGAGCGCGTTCAGCACGTCGGCGCTGCCGCTTTGCGAGGAGGCAGCACGGTTGCCGTGCTTTGCCACGGGCACCCCTGCGCCCGCGACGACAAACGCCGCCGTGGTGCTGATGTTGAAGGTGTTGCTTTTGTCGCCGCCGGTGCCTACAATGTCAATGAGGCGCGGCTGATGGCACGGGATGCGCACCATATGCGCGCGCAGCGCACGCATACTGCCGACGATTTCATCGGCGGTCTCGCCCTTCATGTGCAGCGCGGCGAGATAGGCGCCGATCTGCGCGGGCGTTGCCGCGCCGACCATGATCTCGTTCATCACCGCCTCCGCCTCGTCCGCCGTAAGCGAGGTGAAAGTGAAGAGCTTCGCGATAGCCTGCTGGATCATCATCACGATGGGGATTATCACCAAAAGCATGCGCGGCATTTCTCAACAAGCGAAAACCATTCAGCGACGTGCTATAAATTTCTAAGACTGCGATGCGCATGATCTCACGTCGAACATTTCTCAAGCTTGCCCCAGGCGTTGCACCGCTCGTTTTCATCCTGCCCGCGCGAAGTGCGCAGGCACAAATCACTGCCGAGCCGAAGCCCAAGCCCACGCGCCGACCGTTCGGGCGCGCCATCGTCGGCGGGATCCGCGTGCGCGAGTTGCCTTCGGTCAAGGCGCCCGTCGTTCGACAACTCCAGCGCAACGAAGTGATCCCCGTGCTTGGGCAGGTGGAAAGCGAGGAAAGCCCAACCAACTACAACAAGATTTGGTACAAGACCAGCGACGGCTGGGTGCATTCAGCGCAGGTACAACCTTGCGAAAACACGCTCAACACCCCCATCACCCAAATCGAAAAGGACGCGCTGGTTTGGGCAGAGCTGACCGTTCCGCTCAGCCGCGCACGCGTGCAGCCCAACCCCGAAGCGCGCGCCCCTTGGACGCACTACTTTGGCACCATCTTCCAAGTGCTGGAAGTGCGCGAAGGCACAGACAAGAAGCTGTGGTATCGCATCAGCGACGGAATCCTGAGCACGCTGTGGGTCACCGCGGAACACTTGCGCATTCTGCCGCCTGAGGAGTTCGCACCGATCTCGCCGAATGTGCCGCCCGAAGCCAAGCGCCTTGAAGTGGACCTAAAGGCGCAGCGCGTATATGCCTACGAAGGCGATCGCAAGGTGTTCGAGGCGCGTTGCGCCACTGGTGCAAGCTTCCGTCAGCCTGATGGCACGCTGAGGAGCTTCCACACCACGCGCGGCAACCATCACATCTACGTGAAGACGCCTTCGCAGCGCATGTTCAACGAGCCGCGCACTTACGATCTGCCGGGCATCCCCTGGGTTGCGTATTTCACCTCAAGCGGCATCGCCTTCCACGGCACCTATTGGCACAACGACTACGGCAAGCCGCGCAGCCATGGGTGCGTGAACTTGCTGCCGGAAGATGCCCAGTGGGTGTATCGCTGGTCGTTGCCTGTGGCTCCGCCCGATCAGCGCTGGACGCGCCTGCGCGACCGCAAGCAAGGCACGCTTGTGCGCGTGTTTTAGCTTGTATAATCCCCACACCACGCGCCGAAGTGGCGGAACTGGCAGACGCGCGCGACTCAAAATCGCGTTCCTTTCACAGGAGTGTGGGTTCGACTCCCACCTTCGGCAATTTCCCCTGCAAATACATCTAGCCCCTCGTGCGACGTGAACGCGCCCCTCGGTAGAATGCGCGCGTCATGAGCATCCGCGTCACGATTTGGAACGAATATCGCCACGAGCGGAGCAGCGCCGCCGTCGCCGCGATTTACCCTCAAGGCATCCACGAAACCCTCGCGCAGGCGTTGCGTGCGCAGCCAGATTTCGTAGTGCGCACCGCTACGCTGGACGAGCCAGAGCACGGCTTGAGCGCTGAAGTGCTCCAAGACACGGACGTGCTGATCTGGTGGGGGCACAAGGCGCACGACGAAGTGCAAGATGATGTTGTTGAGCGCGTGGTGCAGCGCGTTTGGGCAGGCATGGGGTTCATCGCGCTGCACAGCGCGCACTTCTCCAAGCCGTTCAAGCGCCTGATGGGCACCGATTGCGCGCTGCGCTGGCGCGAGGCGAGCGACAAGGAGCGCTTTTGGGTGGTCAACCCAGCACACCCGATCGCGCAAGGGCTGCCCGATTTCTTCGAGCTGGAGCGCGAGGAGATGTATGGCGAGTTTTTCGGTGTGCCGCAGCCCGACGCGCTTGTGTTCATCAGTTGGTTCAGCGGCGGCGAGGTGTTTCGCAGCGGCTGCTGCTGGTATCGCGGCATGGGCAAGGTGTTCTACTTCCGCCCCGGTCATGAGACCTATCCCACCTATCACCACCCGCTTGTGCAACAAGTGATCGCCAACGCGGTGCGCTGGGCAGCTCCAACCCCCGTGGCAAACTTCACGCGCGACGTGCGCCGTCCTTCCGCGCCTTTGGAGCCGCTGCCGCAGCACTAGGGAAACAATCGGCGCGCCTTGATCTCGGCAACTGCATCTGCGCGGTAGCGGTAAAGGCGCGCTGGTCGCCCTTCGCCTGTGCGGAACTCGCCCGTCTCCTCGAGCACGCGCGCTTGCAAGATGCGCCTTCGGAAGTTGCGCTTGTCCAATTTCTCGCCCAGGATGGTCTCGTAGGCGCGCTGTAGCTGGCTGAGGGTGAACGTCTCGGGTAGCAGGCGAAAGCCGACGGCAGTGTACTCCAACTTGTAGCGCAGGCGCTTAAGCGCGTAGTTCACGATCTCCGCGTGATCGAACGCCATCTCAGGCAGGGCATACACTGACTGCCACTGCGCGTCAGCAGCGTCGCGCCCAGCGTGCACGGTGAGCGGCGTGGGCACGAGCGCATAGTAGGCGACGGTGATGGTGCGCCCGCGCGGATCGCGATCCAGTGCGCCGAAGGTGTAGAGCTGCTCGAGGTGCACGTTTGTCACCCCGGTCTTCTCGCGGAGCGTGCGCATTGCGCCCTCTTCCAGCGATTCATCCACGCGCAGTGCCCCACCGGGGATCGCCCACTTACCCTCAAACGGCGGCGTCTTGCGCTTGACGAGCAGCACCTGCAGGTCGTCGTCGCGCAACGCCAAGATCACTACGTCCACCGTGACGAAGATCTCCGACGTGCGCTCGTGAGCGCGTTCAGGCTCAGCACCAACAGCAGGCTTTGCCGCGAGCACAGGGTTCGATTGTATGCGCTGCTCAGCGCTACTTGAACTGCGCACGGCGCACGGCTTCGTCGGGGCGTGTGTGGATGCGGTCCACGGCGCGCGCGTCGAGGAAGTTTGCTCCGCCGCAACTCAGCGCTCCCATCAGCACCCGCGCGTGCTTCACCGCCATTGCCGTCACGTTTTGCACCTGTTTCGCTGTGACGCCGAGCGCGATAAGGCCATGGTTCTGCAAGTAAATGGTGCGCGGCGATTCACCCCAGCGATCTTGATACGCGCGCACTTGGTCACCGATCGCACGCGCGAGTGGCACGCCAGGATCGGTGTACGGCACGAAGACCGACTCTGGACCGCACACCACGATCTCGTCGGGCATGAGGTGGCGCGTGATGAGCGCGGCGTTGACGGAGCAAAGCACGCTGCACACCGCGGTGGGGTGCGTGTGCCCGATAAACTGTGCGTCGGTGAGCTGGTATAACAGCGCGTGGAAGAACGTCTCCACAGAAGGCCAAGGCTGCGCAGCATCTGCGCGCGCGGCGTCAAGCACAGCGTGCACCTCAACATCGGAGAGACGCTCGTGTTCCAACGCGCGCAGCACAGGCGCAAAGCGCACGTGCGCCACCTGATGCGCCGCAAGCGTTTGTAGGCTGGAGCCGCTCGCTTTGATCAGAAACGTCTCTGCGTCGAGCCGCGCGCTGACGTTGCCCTCGCCGATGATGGCGTAGTCGCGGCGCTCCTCGCCGAGGTGATGCGCTAATGCGAGCAGGTCGGCTAGGGGGTCCGACATGGGCTTTCAATCTTGGATCTGCACAAAACGCGGTTGCCGCCGCTCGAACACAGCGATGTGTGTGAAGCCCGCCTCGCGCGCGATGGCAAGCGCGCGGTCAATATCCGCACCCACATCCTGCGGCGCATGAGCGTCGGAGCCGACGGTGAGCACCTCGCCGCCCATCTCACGGAACCAGCGCACCACAACGGCAGGCGGGTTTGGGTTGGGCAAGCCGCGCCGCAGCGGCGAGGTGTTGATCTCGATGCCCTTGCCGCGTCTGATCAGCGCGCGCAACACTTCGCGCAAAATGGGCTCGTAGTCGCGGATGTCGTAGGCGTCGCCGAAGAACGCCGTGCCGTAGCGCGCTGGGTAGTCAATGTGTGCAAGCACGTCGAAATCGCCCTGCTCAGCCAACGCGATCATCTCGGTGAAGTAACGGCGGAACGCCTCGCGCCACCCGCCTTCGCACCAAGCGGTGAAGAATTCGGGGAGTACGGTGTTCACCTCGGGCGTCACCCAATGCAGCGAACCCAGCACAAAGTCCCAGTCGTGCTGTCGCAACACTGCCGTGGCACGCTCGGCGTGGCGGTGTGGCTCGCTGATCTCGATGCCTGCGCGGATGCGCAAGCGATCGCCGAACTGTTCTCGGCAGCGCGCGAGCGCCTGCATGTAGTCCGCGGGGCGGAAGTAAAAGCTTGTTGGGTCGCCGGGGTTGTAATCCTCGTGCTCGGTGAAGGCGATCTCTTGCAAACCGCGCGCGATGGCGGCTTGGCATTGCACTTCCATCGGCGCTTGGCTATCTTGCGAGAAGTGTGTGTGGCAGTGGTAGTCAACGCGCATGAGAGGCAACCTTAGCGTTTCTGCTCCGAGGTTGTAGATTGCTCTTGAGGGCGTGGGCGGTTTGCGGGTGTGGACGATTTGCCGTTGCTGAGCGCAGGATCGAGCGAACCAAATATGCGGTCTTCGACGTGGCGCAAGAGGCGCCGTGCGCGCGAGCGCAAGCCAGCCAAGCTGTAGCCCAATTGTCGCCAGGTGCGCCCTTTGCGATGGAAGGCGCGCGGCTCGCTCCACTGCACCGCGGCAGCCGCCCACGTCAGCCCGCCGCCGAACCCCACCATCACCACGCGATCGCCAGGGCGCAGCCGCCCCGTTGCAGCAGCTTCGGCAAGCGCGATCGGGATCGAAGCGGCGCTGGTGTTGCCATACGATTGGATGTTGCAGAACACCTTGTCCATGGGGATGTTCAGCGCGCGCGCTGCGGATTCGATGATGCGCAAATTCGCTTGGTGCGGCACGAACAGATCCACCTGCTCTGGGTTCCAGCCCGCTTTTTGAATCACCTCGCGCGCGGCGCGATCGAGGATGCGGGAAGCGAAGCGATACACCTCGCGCCCGTTCATTTTGATGGTGTGCAGGTTTTGTGCCAGCGCTTCGGGCGTGATCGGCATCTTGCTGCCGCCGGCAGGTAAGATGAGCAACTCGGCGCCGCTGCCGTCGGAGCGCAACAGGGTTGCCATCACACCGCCGGGCTGCTCGCGCGCTTGGAGCACCACCGCGCCCGCGCCATCCCCGAAGAGCACACAGGTGCTGCGGTCGGACCAATTCACAATGCGCGAGAGGGTTTCTGCGCCGATCACGAGCACAGTTTCCGCACTGCCGGCTTTAATGGCATCAGCACCCATGCTCAAGGCATACACGAAACCAGAACATGCAGCGCTGAGGTCAAACGCGCCGGCGTGATCAGCGCCAAGCGCATCCTGCACGAGCGAAGCAGTGGAAGGGAAGATGTGCTCTGGCGTTGCGGTGGCGACGATGATCAGGTCCACTTGATGCCCGCTCAAGCCGGCGACCTCGAGCGCTTCCTTTGCGGCTGCAATGGCGAGCGTGGCGGTCGTCTCGTGCGGACCAGCAATGCGTCGTTCGACGATGCCTGTGCGCTCGCGGATCCAAGCGTCGGACGTATCCACGATGCGCGCGAGGTCGTCATTCGTCATGATGCGTTGTGGGAGCGCCTTGCCCCAACCGACGATGTGAGCGTATCGCATGGCTCTGCTTGCGCTGTTGCGCGGCGCGCCTGATTATCCCGCGAATGCCTTAAGCACGAGCGTGGCGTTGTGCCCGCCAAAGCCAAAGGAGTTGGTCAACGCCACGCGCACTGGGCGCCGCACCGCGACGTTGGGCGTGTAGTTGAGGTCGCACTCGGGGTCGGGCACCTCGTAGTTGATCGTCGGCGGGATCACGCCGTGGTTGATGGCTTGCACGCACACGATTGCCTCGATTGCGCCGACTGCGCCGAATGAGTGTGCCGTCATGGACTTGGTGGAGCTGATGTTGATGTCGTAGGCAGCTTCGCCGAACACTTCTTTGATGGCGCGCGTCTCGTTGGCATCGTTGAGCGGCGTGCTGGTGCCGTGTGCGTTGATGTAATCCACTTCGTGCGGCGCGATCCCAGCTTGGCGCAGCGCGCGACGCATCGCCATGGCAGGGCCTTTCACGTCGGGCGCAGTGATGTGGAAGGCGTCGTCCGTCGCGCCATAGCCGACGATCTCGGCGTAGATGCGCGCGCCGCGTGCCTGCGCGTGCTCCAGCGATTCGAGCACCAGCATCGCTGCGCCCTCGCCTGTGACGAACCCATTGCGCGTCTTGTCGAACGGTCGGCAGGCGCGCTTGGGATCGTCGTTGTAAGTGGAGAGCGCGCCCATGTTGTAGAACGCCGACATGGAGAACGGGTTGATCGGCGACTCGCAGCCGCCGGTGAGCACAGCTTGCGCGCGCCCGCTGCGGATCATCTCAAACGCCTCGCCGATGGCGTTGGCGCCACTTGCGCACGCGGTGACAATGCACAAGTTCGGCCCACGGATGCCGAAGTGGATCGCGATCTGTCCTGTGGCGGTGTCCGCCAGCATCATCGGCACCGTGAACGGGCTGATGCGCCGATGCCCGCGCGTGAGCATCACCGTGTGCTCATTCAGCAACGTGGTGATGCCGCCGATGCCGCTGCCGATCACGACGCCAACGTCGTAGGTGTTGTCCTCGGTGATTTTCAAGTTCGCGTCTTCCAGCGCCTGTCGCGCGGCGATCAGCGCAAAATGGGTGACGCGATCCATGCGCCGCGCTTCTTTGCTGCCGAAATGCTGCGCTGGATCGAACCCCTTCACTTCAGCAGCGATGTGCACGTCGAACTCACGATGATCAAAAAGCGTGATGTAGTCCACGCCAGACTGGCCAGCGATAAGCGCTTCCCAGGTTTCCTGGACGTTGTGCCCCAGCGGGGTGATCATCCCCATGCCAGTGACCACCACGCGCTGCGGCGTGATTCGATTCAAAGGTGCGTGGGTCATATGTGAACCTACCTCGGTTGTTCACGGGACGCAGGCATGCACGTAAACTTGTGCGATGCCCTCAACGTGAAGATGTGAAGAAGGCATACTCCCTCACAGCCGATCAACACCGTCGGCGGCGAGGCGACACGCAGCAAGGAGGTCAGAAGCCAACCGAGGCTGTGCTCAAGGGGCGCGTGGCACTGCGCAGCACCCCGGCCACGCGCTACGCATGCGCAACGGGGGCCACTCCGTGAGGCGCTGCACGTGAATGGACTCGGGGATGAATAGCTCAAGCGGCGGGAGCGCGTGCCAGCCCAAACGCTCATCGCACAGCGCCGCGAGCGAACGCGCGTGTAGCTTGAGACGAATGGAGGCGATCCAATGCTTGCTGCCGCTGATCCACTCGTGCAAAGAGGCAGCAGTGACGAGCGCGCTAGCGAGCGCGTAAGCGACGAACATGGATAGCCCCAACGCAAGCGGCCCCGCGCTGAGAGCGTATCGCCAGCGGCTCAGTTCAAAGCGCCCGAGCACGTCAGCAATTGTACTCGTGCACCAAGGGCGCTACTCATAGCGCAGCGCGGCGATGGGGCTGAGTTGTGCGGCGCGCCAAGCGGGATACATGCCGAACAAGATGCCCACCGCTGTGGAGAACCCCACCGCCATAGCCACTGCGTCGAAGGTGACCACCGCGCTGAATTGACCGCGCGAGAAGAGCGCCACCAGGTTCGCCAAGCTAACTCCCAGCACAATGCCAATCGCGCCGCCGAGCAGCGAGAGCGTGGTGGATTCGATCAAGAACTGCTGCAAGATCACGCGCTTGCGTGCGCCGATCGCCTTGCGCAGGCCGATCTCGCGCGTGCGCTCGGTGACGCTCACCAGCATGATGTTCATGATGCCAATGCCACCGACAAACAGCGAGATACCCGCAATCGCCGCAAGGAAGATCGTCACAGCGCCTGTCACCGCGCCAACAGTGTTGAGCAAATCGCGTTGACTCGCCACGCTGAAGTCGTCTTCGCCCGCAAACTGGATGTTGTGCCGTTCGCGCAACAGGAGGGTGATCTGCTGCATGGCTGCATCAATGCGCTCACGGCTGGCTGCTTGCACCAGAATGATGCCCACGATAGGCTCGCCACGCACATTGCGCTGTGGGAACAGGCGCTCTTGGGCAGTGGTGATGGGCACGATCACCACGTCGTCATCGGACCCCTCTTGTCCGCCAACGCGCTGCGCCATCACGCCGACAACGCGGAAGGGGATGTTGTTGATGCGCACTTCTTCGCCGGTGGGGTCGTCGCCATTAGGGAAGAGCTTGCGGTAGGGGACATCGCCGAGCACCACCACGCGCGCGCCGCTGGCTAGCTCGTCCTGGGTGATGTAGCGCCCAAAGCGCACGGGGGCGTTGTTCAGCTCCCGATACTCAGGCACGGTGCCGCGCACGCGCGTCTCGTATTTTTGCGCGCCGCTCACCAGCTTGCCTTGTCCGCTGACGATCGGCGCGACGATCTTCGCATCGGGGACGCGTTCAGGATCACGCAGCGCAAGCGCATCAGCATAAGTGAGCGAGAGCGCCGTCCCCGTGCGCGCGCCAGGCTGAAACGCAAGCACACCTGAGCGGTTCGCACCGCCGCGCTCCACGCGCGCCGGCAGCACAAAGATGAGGTTTGCGCCCTGGCTCTCGAAGCGCCGATTGATGAACTGCTGCACGCCGTTGCCGAGCGACACAAGCGCAATCACTGCCGTAACACCGATGATGATGCCCAGCGTGGTGAGCACGCTGCGCAGCTTGTTTGCGCTCAGCGCGCGCAAAGCGACCTTCACGTTCTCGATGAACATGGCTTCACTCGTAACGGAGCGCCTGGATCGGGTTGAGTCGGCTGGCGCGGCGCGCTGGATAAATCCCAAAGAACACGCCCACCGCCACCGAGAACCCTACCGCCAGCACCACCGCCTCGGGGCGAACCACAGCGCTGAAATCCACAAAGCGCGAGACCGAAAGCGCTCCGCCAATGCCGATGACGATCCCTGCTATGCCACCGATCACCGAGAGCACCACGGACTCGATCAAAAACTGGCTCAAGATCGCGGCAGGCTTTGCGCCGATCGCCTTGCGCAAGCCGATCTCGCGCGTGCGCTCGGTGACGCTCACCAGCATGATGTTCATGATGCCAATGCCACCCACCAGCAGCGAGATCGCCGCGATGGCGGCAAGGAAGATGGTCAACACGCTCGTCACGGCGCCGAAGGTCTCGATAAGCTCCGCTTGGCTGATGATGGAGAAATCGTCGTTGTCGTCGGGCTTCAGGCGGTGTTGCTCGCGCAAGATCTCGCGCGCTGCGGCTTGGATGAACAGGCGATCTTCATCGCTAGCCGCTTGAAGGTATATCGTGGAGATCACGCGCTCGCCGGTGCGCGCGAAGGCGAGCCGCTGGAACAGGCGCTCTTGCGCGGTGAACAGCGGGATGAAGGCGATGGCGTCTTGATCCCCGAAGACCGAGGCGCCCTTGGACTCCATCACGCCGATCACTGTGAAGGGCACGCCGTTGATGCGCACCACCTGCCCGATTGGGTCTTCGTTTGGCTCAAACAAGTCTTTGACCACCGTCGTCCCAAGCGCAACCACGCGCGCACGGCTGGTGTTGTCGCTTTCTTCGATGAATCGCCCGCGCGCGGCATTCCAGTTGCGCACCTGTGCGAAGCTGGGCGTGACGCCGCTCACCTGCACTTGTGAGGTTCTCGAGCCGAAGGCGAAGTTGCCCACTGAGGTGAAGTCCGCGGCGTGCGCAACGATCCCAGGCACGCCGTTCACCACTGCGCGGTAGTCGGAGAGCGTGAGCACCGAGCTTTGCCCAAATCCACCTGGCGGTCCGCCGCGCTGGATGCGCCCGGGCAGAATGCCGATCAAGTTGGTGCCCGCGCTGGCGAACTGCTGGTTGATGTACTCCTGCACGCCAGTGCCGATCGCCAGCAGCGCGATCACCGCCGCGATGCCGATGCTGATGCCTAGCGTGGTGAGAAACGCGCGCAGCTTGTTGGCGCTCAGCGCGCGCAGCGCAAGCCGAACCAGCTCCGTGAGCAACATCGCTATAACTGCAAGACGCGATCCGAGCACGCGATGAGTGGCTCAAGCACCGGCTCATCGCCCACGATCTGCCCGTCTGCGATGCGGATGATGCGCCGCGTGTGTTGCGCGATGCGCGGGTCGTGCGTCACGAACACCACGGTGATCCCCTTCTCCATGTTCAGCCGCTGAAAGATGCACATCACCTCAGCGCCGGATTTTGAGTCGAGGTTGCCGGTCGGCTCGTCGGCGAGGATGAGCGCCGGGTTGTTGACCAGCGCGCGCGCGATGGCGACGCGCTGTTGTTGCCCGCCCGAAAGCTCGTTTGGGTGATGATGCAGGCGGTTGCCCAAGCCAACTGCCTCAAGCGCCACCTTAGCGCGCTCGCGCCGCTCGCGCGCAGGCACGCCCGCGTAGATCAGCGGCTGCTCCACGTTGTCAATTGCTGAGGTGCGCGGCAGCAAGTTGAACGACTGAAAGACAAAGCCGATCTTCTTGTTGCGGATCTCGGCAAGCTGGTCGTCGTTCAACTTCTCCACATCCACGCCGTCGAGGCGATAGGTGCCCGAGGTTGGTTGGTCGAGGCAGCCGAGGATGTTCATCAGCGTGGATTTGCCCGAGCCAGAGGGGCCCATGATCGCCACCAGCTCGCCCGGATAAATGCGCAGCGAGACGCCGCGCAGCGCGTGCACCTCAACCGTGCCCATCTTGTAAACCTTGGTCACGTCGCGCACCTCGATCACGGGCGTTCTATCCTCGTGCTTGCCGTTCAGCGCAGAGGGCGCGACGATTTGCTCAAGTGTGGTTGTGCTCATCGTTCCACCTCCTCGCTACTGACCGAAGACGGTGCTCACGCGCGGCGCGAGGATCACGTCGCCTTCGTTCACGCCGCTGCGGATCTCGGTGAAGCTTTCGTTGCGCGTGCCGATCTCCACTTCTACTTCGCTCACCTGGTCACCGACGCGCCGCGTGACGAAGACCTTGCCGCTCTCGCGGTCGCGGCGCAGCGCCCAGTTGGGCACAAGCAACACGTTGTCGCGGCGCTCGAGCACAATGGAGGCGTTCGCCGTCATGCCGCTGCGCAAACCCTGCACGCCCCCGTCAATGCCCACGCGCACATCATACGAGACCACGCCGTTCACCAAGCGCGACACAGGTGAGATGCGCTTGACCTTGCCCTTCACCTCTACACCGGGCAACGAGTCTAACGTGATGCGCACCTCTTGTCCTTCACGGATCTTGGCGATGTCAATCTCGTCCACGGTGATGTCAATGTGGAAGCGCGAAGTGTCCACCACCGTGACCACAGGCTGCGTGCCGACCACTTCGCCAACTTTGATGTTGAGGTTAGCGATCTCACCATCTATGGGCGACTTGAGCACGGCCTGTTCGATGCGGCGCTGTGCTTGCTTCACTTGAATCTCTGCGAGGCGCACCTGGTTCTGCGCCGTGGCGAGCTGAACCTCGGCGTTGCGCAGCGCGATCTCCGCCTGCTTGAGCTGCGCCTCGGCTTGCTCAATGTCAAAGCGCTGTGCTGGTCGCAACAGGCGTTCCAAATTCGCGCGCGCAGATTGCACTTGCTGCTCAGCGGCTTTGATCTGCGCCTCGTCCGCGCCCTTGGCGACGCGGTCATACTGCGCTTTTGCTGCGTTGTAGTTGTTGGTCGCTTGCTCCAATTGCAATGCAGCGGGGGAGCCAGCGATCCCTGCAGGATCGAAGGCAAAGGCGCGGTCGTAATTAGCCTGCGCCTGGCGCAGCGCAACTTCGGCGTTGCGCAAGTTCGCTTCCGCAGCGGCAAGGTCCTCAGGTGTTGGGCCATTGCGCAGTTTCTCAAGCTGCGCTTCAGCGGCGGCAAGTGCCGCGCGTGCAGCTTCTATGTCCGTCTTGCGCGTGCCGCTCACCGTGCGGCTGTAGTTCGCGGTCGCAATGATCTTCTGCACGCGTGCGTTCTCCAGCGCATTCTCTGCTTGTGCCAGTGCGTTCTTCGCCTGCGCCAGGTTCGCCTCCGCTTGGGCAAGCGCAAGCTCAAGGTCAGTTGTATCGAGCCGTGCGATCACATCGTCTTTCTTCACGCGCTGCCCGTTTTCGACGAGCACCTCCGCCACTGTGCCAGGCTGCTGAAAGCTTAGACGCACGAGAGACTCAGGCTCAATGTTGCCTGTGGCGCTGACGGTTGCGACGAGCGAGCCGCGTGTGACCGACGCCGAGCGCTCCGCTGCCGACTCTTGGCGCGCACCAGGCGGCGCACAAGCGGCGAGCGCAATCACAGTGGCAAGTGCGAGAGGAAAGAACGCGGCTAATCGTGGCGCACGTTTGACGCTCATGTGCTTGCTCATGGTTATCTCTGCGATGACCGAAGAAAGCTTTTACATCACAGATGCGCAGTGCTTGGCTGCGCAAAACACGCGCCCGACTATAGCCAGCAGCGATTAGCCCCGTCTGAGATTCAGCCTAACAGTTCATTAGCACGTCTAACGATTAAAAAACCTTCAGGGCAGGCGAAAGCGCGTGAGCACGATCTGGTCGCCGACGAACTGCCCGTGCTCGTCATAGGCGGGGGCGCGTTTGAAATCTTGGGGTGAGTACCACACGAGGAGCAAGCGATACACGCCTGGCGCGGCATCGGCACGCACGGCGAGCGGGTGCGTGAGCGTGATCGGCGCGCCAGGCGCCCACTGCGCGAGTGGCTGTGTGGCGTCGTGCTGGGCAATCTTGTTGGCGCCTTCATCCAGCAACTGGAGCGAGATCGCCCACTCACCGCTGGGGAGCGCTTCGCGTCGCCAGGATGTGGTGAGAGTGAGGGTCTCGCCTGCGCGCAGGACGCGCGCGCTCGCTTCATAGCTGAGCAAGGCAACGCCGTTGGTGTAGCGCAACAGCGGCGTTTCTGTCGTGCGCGCCTGCAAAGTGAGCGCAGCGTCCAGGAAAAGACGATCTGCCCCGTCGGGCAGCGTGAGGCGTTCGCCCGTCGCGTGGTCGTACACCCCTACCACCCAACGCAACGTTGCAGGCGCAAGCGCCCAAGCAGGGATGCGCACCGTGTAGAAGTCGCTCCAGCGCCGACCAGCGGGCAGCTCGCTCAGCGCCAAGCGCCCCTGACCAGGGTGCATGTCGCGCTGCGCGAGGATCACGTCGTGTTCATCCACGAGATGCACGAACACGCTGTAGTTGCGCGTTACAGGTTGGCGCAGCTCCCAGTTCAAGTGCAGCGTCACGGCGTCGCCGGGGCGCGCTGTGAGCGCCTCGGGTTCCGCCGCGACGAGATGGACAGCGTCGCCGAACGCTGCGCCCACACGCTGAGCCAACGGGCGTGCCCAGCCATCCGCAGGCGGCGCGTATGCAGGTGCAATCACAAGTAGCGGCGTGAGCCAAGCGAGCGCACTGAGCGCGAGCACGCTGCCCAGCAGCACAGCGCGGTGCCACGCCCACCAGCCATAGGCGAGACCTGTTGCGATCAGCGCAATGCAGGGAAACATCAACCGACCCTGCGAGGCAGGCGTGAGCGAGGTCCAACGCAGCAGCGCGATAAAGGTCAGCCCGACCCAAGTGCCACCAAGCGCAAGCGCGCGCCAACCCGCGGGTGATACTTTGCCGCGCATCATGCGCCATACAATGCCGAGGAGCGCCATCCCCGAGAGCGCGTTGAGCACGTCATACACCCACGGCGGATAGATCACGTTCATCGCGCCGAACACGCCCCAGAAGGACCAAACAAAGCCTTCGCGCTCGCTCCAGAGCTGCGCGAGCGTCGCTGGCGTGTCGCGCCGACCCACTACGTCGAGGAAGGCGTTCCATCCCAGCCAATCGCCGTAGAGCGCGCGATTGCGCACAAACCACCAGCCGCTGATCGCCAACGTCACCAACGTCATCCCGCCGATCCACAGCGCACGGCGGCGCAGCCAAGCGCTGCGTGTCATCGCAGCGTCGTCTTGCGCGAGCAGCGCCGCCAAGCTGAACAACGCAAGCACGCCCAGCACGCTGCTCTTGCTCAGCGCGCCCAAGCCAGCAATCGCGCCTGCGAGCAGAGCGCTGCGCAGACTGAGATCGCGCAGACGCCACACGCGCAGCGCCCACCACGTGCCCAGCGTGCCGAAGAACACGGCGGCGTTGTCGTTGTTCACAGAGCCGCTGATGAAGGCAAACATCGGCGTGTGTGCGACGATCATCGGCACGCTTAGGCGCAGCCAAGCGCGAGGATCGCGTTCACCGTGCCGTGGGAAGAGCTGCGCCGCAGCGCGATAAGCGAACCACACGCTGCCAGCGCTCAATAACACTGAGACCAAGCGCGCGACGCGCACAGCAAGCGCAGCGCCTTGCCAAGGGAACGCATAGGCTTGGGGCGTTTGCAAGATGATGTTCACGTTGCCATCGCGCGTTGGGACGCCCATATCGCTGTGCGGATTGATGCGGCGGATGGTGCGCCAGTCGTGGTCGTCGAGCGGCATCGTAGCGAGCGCTGCCAGCCAGTAATACAGCGGCGGCTGACTGCCTTCCTGTCGCCATGGCGCCTCAGCGTCGGTTTGCCCAGCGCGTTGCACAGGCAAGTCACCGCCGTTCGCCAAATGCTGCACCAACGGGTAGTGCCAAAGCTCGTCGGAAGCCTCAAACAGCGGGGTAACCAGCCCGTAAAAACCGAAAAGTAACAGGGCGAGGATGACGACGAGCTGCGCAGCGCGCCGTTCAGCAGTAGCGCTCACGGGGAAGAAACAAGGGCGACGCTAACTCTCCTGCGCGGGCAGCTCATGCTGGTCGAGCAGCGCCAGGTTTTGGGTGCGCGCCTCGATATCGGCTTGGAGCTTGAGGATGCCGTTTCGAACGACATCGAGGGTGCGCTCCAGCTCATCTCGTAGGCGCATCAGCGTTTCCAATGCATAGCGTTCCGCCTCAGCGCGCAGCTGTTCTGCTTCACGATGCGCGCGTACCTCAATCAGTTCTGCGCGGTTGCGGGCTTGTTCCAACACTTGCGATTGCTCCACCAGGCGCGCAGCCTCCTCTTGTGCAGCGCGAATGATGCGCGTCGCTTCAGCACGTGCCTCCTCGATGATGCGATCGCGCTCTTGCTGAATCCGCCGTGCCTCTTCCACCTCTTTGGGGATGGACATCATCATCTGGTCAATGAGGTTGAGGCAGCGCGTCTCATCTACAACGCGCAATTTCGTGCCGGGAATGGTCCGCGCCTCGAGCACGAGCCCTTCGAGCCGGGAGAGCAAGTGTTGGATATCCATAGGCTACATGTGTCTTGCTGCCGATAGTGTGCCAACCATACGAAGGGACGCAGCCCTCGCAGAATTCGCTCACTGTGTGCGTAGATTGTAATGTCTCAGCATCTCAGCGCAAGGCGGTGTGCAGTTAGCTTTGTTCCTTTGGCATCTCTATGCGCTGCACCAGCCCGCGCGGCTCACCACCCAGGGGTTGCCCCGGCACAAGCGTGCTCGGCGCCCAACGCCCTGTGGCGCGTGAGGCATCGTAGCGCAACACGTCGTGGGTGCGTCCGCCCGCTTCCTCTACAGTCTGCACATATTGCTCGCCGAAGATCGGCGTCGTGTAACCAAGCTGGCGACGTGCCGCTTCGGAAAGGTGCGGCGTGAACGGCGAGAACAGGATCGTGAGCGAGTCAATGGCACGTGCAGCGACGTAGAGCTGCGTCCCTGCGCGCGCGCGATCGGCTTTGATCGTCTTCCAAGGCGCCTCCTGGTCAAGGTATTGATTGACCGCGGTAGCGATCTCTAAGGTGTCGAAGAGCGCCTCGCGCAAGTGCACCGCGTTGAGCTTAGCGCCGATTTGGTCGAACGCTGATTCCACACGAAGCAGGAGTGCTTGGTCATTGGCAGTGAGCGCCTGCGGCTGCGGGATGCGCCCCTCGAAGTGGCGCCAAATCTGCGAGAGCACACGCTGGATCAAATTGCCCCACTTGGCGAGCAGCTCGCTGTTGTTGCGTTGCGCAAACTCCGACCAGCTCCAATCAGCGTCGCGCGTCTCTGGCAAGATGCTGCTCAGGTAAAAACGCAGCGCGTCGGGCCCGAATCTCTGCGTGAGGTCGAGCGCCTCTAATGAGACGCCCAAGCTCTTGCTGAACTTTTGCCCGCCGAGGTTCAAGTATTGATTCGCAGGCACATCGTAGGGCAAGGTAAAGCGGCGCGGCGAATCGCCCTCGTCGAGGTTGCGCATGCCGATCAAAATCGCGGGCCAAAGCACGGTGTGGAACAGGATGTTATCCTTGCCGATGAAGTTGTAGATTTTGGCGTTGGGGTTGTACCAAAACGCCTCCCATGCGTCGGGCTGTCCTGAGAGCTTCGCCCACTCAATGGTGGCGCTGAGGTAGCCGAGCAGTGCTTCCCACCACACGTAAATGCATTTGCCCTCCGCGCCCTCGATGGGGATAGGGATGCCCCACGTGAGATCACGGGTGAACGCGCGTGGCTCCATCGTGCGCGCGTAACTGCGCGAGTACTCAGTGACGGTGCTGCGCCAGTAACGATCTTTATCCGCGAGGTATGCGAGCACTGCCTCGCGCAGCGCGGGCAAGTCCCACATGTACTGCTCGCTCTCGCGGATGGTGAGCACGTCATCAGGGTGGGTGCGGCTGCGCGGGTTGATGAGCTGTGTGCCGTCGAGCAGCGCGCCGCACTGATCGCACTGGTCGCCGCGCGCGCGCTCATAGCCGCACACAGGACAGGTGCCCTCTACAAGCCGATCGGGCAAAAACTTGCCCTGGCGCTCGGAATATAGCTGCCGTTGTTTTTCGGGGTAGAGATAGCCATTCTTGAGCAAGCGCCGGAACATCTCCTGACCGAGCGCGATGTGGTTTTGCGTGTCGGTATGCGTGAACAGGTCGTACGAGATGCCCAGGCGCAATTGAGTCTCCAAGAAGCGATGGTGGTAATACTCAAACACCTCGCGCGGGGTCTTGCCTTCCTTCTCTGCTTGGACCACAATCGGTGTGCCGTGTGCGTCGCTGCCGCTCACCATCACCACGCGGTTGCCCTTCAGACGTTGGTAACGCGCGAAGATGTCCGCTGGCAAGTAGCAACCAGCGATATGTCCCACGTGCAAGTCACCATTTGCATAGGGCCAGGCGAGGCAAACTAAGATGTCTTCCATCGTTAGGCAGCGATCATAGGCGATGAATCCACGTTTGCCGCGCCGATAATGCTGGTATGGCGCTGACTCCAGAATTGCTGTTGTGGTGGGCGCTTGTGTACGGCGCCCTGCCCATCGCAGCGGGGTCGCTGGTGGGGTTGCCGTTTTGGCTGCGCGGGCGTGTGCTTCTGGGCAACGCGCTGGGATCGGCGGTGATCGCTGCGGTGATGGTTGTCTTCATTTTGCAATTTCTGTTTGAGCTGCTCACCCTTGCCTCGGTGTTCGAGACGGATGTTTGGTTGCTGCCGCTGGGCGCACTGGTGTTCGCGGGCTGGCTCGACGTGCTCGTGATGTTCTTCATCAGCGGCGCGGTGGAGCAGCGCGTGAACCGCAAGCGCATGCGCCTCGACGATCTTTGATGCGCTTGACAACTGCGCCTGCCTTCGCAATAATTCGCTCAGCCTGCGTTGCGTCAGGCAAATCCGGCGAAAGCGAACGAGGAGTATCGAACTATGCCCAGTCGGAAACACTATTCGGTTCTCGCCCTTGCTGCGACAACGAGCTTGTTGTTGGCAGCTTGCGGTGCGCCTGCGGGTACGCCCGTCGTGCAGACGGTCGTGGTGACGCAGGAGGTGGTCAAGGAGGTCGAGAAGGAGAAAGTAGTTGAGATCACCGCAACCCCCGTGCCTGAGTGGACCACCCCGCACCCGATCCTGAGCGACATCCGCGTGCGCCAAGCGATCGCATACTGCACCGACCGCGAGAAGTTGATCGAGTCGGTCTACGGCTACCTGCCCGAGGAGGATCGCAAGAAGCTGCTCATGGACACCTTCATCCCGAAAGACTCGGTCTGGTACGCCAGGAACGTGGACCCCAACGCAAACATCGTGGATTACCCGTATGACCCCGAGAAAGGCAAGGCGCTGTTAGAGGAAGCGGGCTGGAAGCTGCCTCAGGGTGGCTCGATCCGCGTGAACGACAAAGGTGAGCCGTTGGCGCTCCGCTTCACCACCACCAACGCGCCGTTCCGCCAGACATGGGGCGCCGTGTTCGTCAGCCAGCTCCAGCAGTGCGGCATCCAGCTCCTGCCGTCGTACATTCCCGGCTCGATCTGGTTCGGCGGCAACTCGGGTCTGCGCCGCCGCGATTTCGAGCTGGGCGCCTTCGCCTGGGTCGGTGAGACCGAGCCACCAGGTGTGACGCTCTACGCGTGCGACCAGATCCCGCGCCCCGATAACGGCTGGCAAGGGCAGAACTACATGGGCTGGTGCAACGAGCGCGCGAGCACGGCGATCAAGCAAGCGAACAACACGCTGAACGACGCTGAGCGCAAGCGCTTGTATGCCATCGTGCAGGAGGAGTTCAGCAAGGACATGATTTCGCTGCCGCTCTTCCAGCGCCTTGAGGCCACCGCCCACAATAAGGAGCTGAAGGGCTTGAAGGCAGACCCCACGGAGTACTACACTGCTAGCATCGCTGATTGGGAGCTGCCCGGCAAGGACACTGTGATCATCGCCCTCGGTCAGGAGCCCGCTTCGCTGTTCCTCCTGCAGGAGAGCGCTGCCGTGGCGACCATCGTGGGACAAACGGTGTTCGGCACTCTCTACACGCAATACAGCTACGGCTTCCAGCCCGTGTTGCTCGAGGGTGATCAATTCCCGACCATCGAGAACGGCGGCGCGCAGAACGTCGAGGTTGAGGTGCAAGAGGGCGACCTCGTGGTAAACGCCGATGGCGATGTGGGCACCCTCAAGGGCGGCAAGCTCATTGACCGCGAGGGCAATGAGCTATCGCTGAAGGGCAAAGACATCAACGGCAACGAGGTCGAGATCAAGGCGGGCGTCAAGCTGCCGCAGCTCACCGTCACCTACAAGTTCAAGCCACACAAGTGGAGCGACGGCGAGCCGGTCAAGAAGGCGGACTGGGAGCTGGGCTACAAGGTCGCCTGCGACCGCGAGTCGGGCGCCGTGAGCTTCTTCACCTGCGACCGCGTGGTCAGCCACGAGGTGCTTGACGACAACAGCTACCGCGTCGTGTACGCCAAGGGCTACCAGCCGCCGACCTACTACCTGCCACCCTTCGGCTACTATCCGTCGCACCAGAAGTTGGCGGATGGTCGCACCCTGGCTGAAGTGCCGCCGAAGGAGTTCAAGAACCTGAAAGAGGTGACCGATACGCCGCTGGGCACCGGACCGTATCGCATCAAGGAATGGCAGCGCGGTCAGCGCATCGTGCTGGAGGCGAACCCCAACTTCTGGAAGGGTGAGCCAAAGATCAAGAACGTGATCTTCCAGGTGTTCGAGGGCGGTCCTGCGGGCGCTGTTGCGGCGTTGCTGCAAGGCACGGTGGATGTGGTCGGCAAGGAAGTGCTCGGCGCTGGCCAGGAGCTACAGACCGTCATCGAGGAAGCGAATAAAGGCACCATCGTCGCTGAGCCGATGGGTAGCCCGACCTGGGAGCACGTGGACTTCAACCTGAACGTGCGCTGAAGCCCGCGCTCCCTAACCCAACCTAAGCATCTTAACGGGCGAGTAGCTCAAGTGCATCTTTGAGCTACTCGCCTTTGTTCAATGGAGATCGCGAAGAGCGCCTGCACAACATTTGGGCGTGGCAATGCCAAGTCGGTCGTGCTTCGCTTTACAATGCAGCACCCTTTCTGAAAGTGTGTGATGTGAGGCAATGGCAAACTATTTGGTACGCCGGTTCATCCTGGTGTTCGTGATGGCATTTGTGGTCTCGCTGGCGTCGTTTGTGTTGCTGTACTCGGCGCCGGGCGGACCGCTGGAGCAGCTTGTGGCGCTCCAAAGCACCACGCGCCGCCCAGATCCGGACGAGATCGAGCGCATCATGAAACGCTATGACCTCGATCTCAACCTGTTCGTGCGCTACCTGCGCTGGCTCACAGGACATCCTCGTGGACCTATCGTCATCGGCGGGCAAGAGGTTTTTGGCGATCTTCAGGTGGGCTGCCTGAAAGAAGGACAGGCGCGATTGGTGTATCCCGATGGACGCGTGGTGGAGATCAACTGCGCCAAGCCCGTGTTCCTGCGCGATCTCGCTGACCGCCCCACGGGGAACGGTGTGATCCGCCTCGACTTTGGGCGCTCGCAGCAGCTTGCGCGCGAACAGCCTGTGATCGAGCTGATTGAGTCGCGCTTGGGCAACACCCTCCTCCTCATGGGGCTTTCCACCTTCTTCGCCATTGCGCTCTCGATCCCGATCGGGATTTACTCCGCCGTCAAGCAATACTCGCGCTTCGACTATTTCTTCACCACGTTGACCTTTTTCGGCTCGGGGATGCCGACCTTGTTCACAGGCGTGATGGGGATTTTGGTGTTTGCATTGCTGTTCCAGCGCCTTGGCTTGCCCTATCTCCCCGCCGGTCTAGTGGAATCCAACCGCGACGCCGTGGTGCCGCTGCTCGGCACGATTAAGGCTGGGTCGTTCGCAGACCGCCTCTGGCACTTGATCCTGCCCGTCGCCGTGCTGACGTTCTTTAACCTTGCAGGGTGGACGCGCTTCATCCGCTCCTCCATGCTTGAGGTGTTGCGGCAAGACTACGTGCGCACAGCGCGCGCGAAGGGTGTGGTCGAGCGCCTCGTCATCCTCAAGCACGCCCTGCGCAACGCGCTGATCCCCTTCGTCACCTTGCTCGCGGGCGTGCTGCCCACCCTCTTCGGTGGCGCGATCATCACTGAGAGCGTGTTCAACTGGTCAGGCATCGGGCGCCTGTTCATCAACGCGCTGGTGGCAAGCGACTACCCCGTAGCCATTGCCTACGTGTTGATCTCGACATTCTTGACGTTGATCGGGTTCATCCTGTCCGATGTGCTCTACACCGTGGTGGACCCGCGCATTCGGTTAAGCTAGGAGTGCGTATGGCGACAACGAGCGTTCCGCTAACCAAACCCACAGCGCCAGTGCTTGCGGGCGCGCGCTCAGAGAGCCAATGGGCGATCGTGCTGCGGCGCTTCCGCAAACACCGCATGGCGATGATCTCGCTAGGGGCGCTGATGGTGGTCTTCTTGGCTTCGCTGTTGGCACCGGTGCTCGCGCCGTTCCCGCGCGATGCAACGGGGTTAGCCCCGCGCTTCTCTCCTCCTCTCACTGCGTACAACGGCCAAATGCACTGGCTGGGCACTGATCACGTCGGGCGTGATTTCTTCACGCGCCTGCTGTACGCCGCGCGCATCACCCTGAGCATCTCGTTTTTCGCGGCGACGCTCGCCACCCTGATCGGCATGACCCTCGGCGCGCTTGCTGGCTACTTCCGCGGCTTGGTGGATAGCATCGTGATGCGCATCTTGGAGTTCATGGCGTCAATCCCCGATTTCCCCATCCTGCTCATCGTGGCTTCCATCCTCGCCAGCCGCCCCGAATCGCTGCCGATCCCGCGCTTCGTGTTGGACGCCATGGGAGCGCTGATGCTGCTCAGCCCAGTGGGCAATGAGCGTGCACAAGTGGTGGTGATCATCGTTGTGCTCACTGCGTTCGGCTGGATTAGCGCTGCGCGCCTGATGCGCGGCATGGTGCTCTCCGTGCGCGAGCGCGACTTCATCGAGGCGACACGCGCGCTCGGCGCCTCAAACGCGCGCATCATCCTACGCCACGTGGTGCCCAACGCCTTCCCGCCGCTTGTGGTGAGCTACACGCTGAGCCTGGCAGGCGCGCTCACCGCCGAGACGGCGCTCAGTTTCCTCGGGATCGGCATCACCGACCCAACCCCAACTTGGGGCAACATGCTTCAGTTCGCAACAAACTTCATGCTCACCGACCCCTGGGTGCCGCTGATCCCAGGCTTGCCCGTGGTGATTGCTTCGCTCGCGTTCAATTTCATCGGCGATGGGCTGCGCGACGCCCTCGACCCCCGCTTGAAGATGTAAGGCTAAACTCGTGCAACGTGATGGCGCTTGACACCATGACGACTTCAGTGACCCGGCTTACGACTTCGCAAACCCAAAGCACCTCCAACAACGGCGACTTGATGCTGGACGTGCAGGACCTGCGCACGTATTTCTACACCGAGGACGGCGTTGTGAAAGCGGTAGACGGCGTGGACCTCTGCGTGCGGCGCGGCGAGACGCTCGGCGTGGTGGGTGAGTCAGGCTGCGGCAAGAGCGTCACTTCGCTCTCGATCATGCGCTTGATCAGCCCACCAGGGCGTATCGTCTCAGGCAGGATCATCTTCGACGGCGTGGACTTGCTCACGCTGCCTGAACACGAGATGACCAAGATCCGCGGCAACCGCATCTCAATGATCTTCCAGCAGCCCACTTCGTGCTTGAACCCCGTGTTTAAGATCGGCGATCAGGTCGCTGAGGTGCTGCAGATCCATGAAGGGCTGGGCAAAAAGGCAAGTTGGGACCGCGCGGTGGAACTGCTGCGCATGGTGGGCATCCCTGAGCCACAAAAGCGTGCCCACGCGTATCCACACGAGATCTCCGGCGGTCAAGCGCAGCGCGTGATGATCGCCATGGCGCTTGCGTGCCAGCCTGAGCTGCTGATCGCTGACGAGCCGACCACGGCATTGGACGTGACGATCCAGGCGCAGATCCTGGACCTCATGCGCGAGCTGAAAGAGAAGACCGGCACGGCGATCATGCTGATCACGCATGACATGGGCGTCGTTGCCGAGATGTGTGACCGCGTGGTGGTGATGTACGCCGGGCAGGTGGTGGAACAAGCCGACGTGAAGACGATCTTCACCAACCCGCTGCATCCCTACACCAAAGGGCTGTTGGGGTCGATCCCGGTGCTTGGGCAATTGCGCGATCGCCTAGACACCATTCCCGGCACGGTGCCGAACTTGATCGATCCGCCGCCAGGCTGTCGTTTCGAGCCGCGTTGCCAAGTGTGCGAAGGCGCAGTGCGCGAGCGCTGCCGCACTGAGCTGCCGCCTCTGCGCGAGGTGGAGCCGGGACACTGGGTGCGCACGTGGTTATACGACTGAAACGCGCACGGAGGGCAAGAGGGAAAACATGAGCACTGAAACGTTGCTTGAAGTTCGAAACCTGGTGAAGTATTTCCCGATCAAGGGCGGGTTGTTGCAGCGCACCGTGGGCTACGTGAAGGCGGTGGATGGCGTCTCGTTCACGGTGCGGCGCGGCGAGACGCTCGGGTTAGTGGGCGAGTCGGGCTGCGGCAAGACAACCGTCGGGCGCACCATCTTGCGGCTGATCCCAGCGACCAGCGGCGAGGTGCTTTTTGAAGGACGCGATGTCTTCAAGCTCAACGCGCGCGAGATGAAGGCGCTGCGCAAAGATATGCAAATCATCTTTCAGGACCCCTACTCATCACTCGATCCACGCATGCCGATTGGCGAGAGCGTCGCAGAGGGGCTGCTTGTGCATGGCGTCAAAGACGCGCGCAAGCGCAACGAGATCGTGATCGAGATGTTGCGCAAGGTGGGTCTGGAGGATTATCACGCGCGGCGCTACCCGCATGAGTTCTCCGGTGGTCAGCGTCAGCGCATCGGCATCGCGCGTGCGCTGGCGCTGCGCCCGAAGTTCATCGTGTGCGACGAGCCTGTCTCCGCGCTCGACGTGTCGATCCAGTCGCAGGTGTTGAACTTGCTCAAGGACTTACAGGCAGAGTTCGGGCTGACGTATCTGTTCATCGCGCACAACCTCAGCGTGGTGGAGCACATTAGCGACCGCGTCGGCGTGATGTATCTCGGCAAACTGGTGGAGCTCACCGACCGCGTGACGCTTTTCCGCGATCCGCTGCACCCCTACACCAAAGCGCTGCTCTCCGCGATCCCCATCCCCGACCCGACTGCGCAGAAGCGCGAGCGGATGATCTTGCAGGGCGAAGTGCCCTCACCAGTGAACCCACCGCGCGGCTGCCGGTTTCACCCGCGCTGCCCGTTTGCTGTTGACCGCTGCAAGGTGGAAGAGCCACCGCTTGAGGAGCTGCGCCCAGGACATTTCGCGGCGTGTTGGGTGGCGAAGGACGAGGTGGAGCGCGCAAAACGCCTCGAAAGTGTCTCTGCTCAAGCTGCGTAGCGCCCGCAGGCTCGTCTCGCAACGCGAAAAGAAAAAGCCCCGCTGCGCCTTCCAGCCCAGCGGGGCATTTTCGTTCCAGGGTGTCGCTTACCGTCGCACGATGGGGAGGAACACGCGGACGACGTTGACGCGCGTTGTGCTCGTCCAGTAAGCTGGGAAGTCGCCGTCCGCAGCAAAGGCAACCCACTCTGCGCTTGCTGTGACGGGTCCACTCACTGTTGCGCTCCGCGTGATCACGACGCTCTGACCTGGCCCGAGGTCATAGGCGAATCCGCTTAGCACGTTACCGAGCACTGTATCCGTCAAGGTGTGTGTGCTCAACGTGATGCTGCCCGTGTTGCGCACGGTGTAGCAGTAGTACACCTGCGTGCCAACTGGCACCGTGATCACAGAAGTCGTCGCGCACACGTTCGGGTTTGTCCCTACCGTCTTCGTCAGCACAATGCTGGGAAGGCTGAGTGTGAGCGCGTCTGCCTCACGCCCATGCTGTGCATCGCGATACATCAGCAGGATGCCCTGCTGCGAAGGCGAATCGAGGTCAGCATAGGCGTAGGGCGTGATCGTGATCGTGCTGCTGCCGCCGATGGGTACGGGGTTCGGCGCAAGCCCAGTCACTGCTGCGCGCGGGAAGGCAGGGTTCACCGTCATGTAGTCGGTTGCGTCGGTGCAATTGCCTGTGAAGTAGTTATCACACGCGAGCACCTGGAAGTTGAAGGGCTGCCATGCTGATGGGTTGGTAACGCTCAAGCCAATTTGGTCGGCGCGGATGGTGAGAATGGTGTTGCCCGAGTTAAAGTCGGCGTCGCTGTAGAAGAACGCCTGGAAAGGTCCACTGGGTAGCGGACCAGCAAAGACCAGGTTCACGCCCGTGGCTGCAAACCCGGTTTGCTCGGCGTTGTAGATCACATAGTCGTCCCAGCCATCACGGTCGGTGTCCACGTAGATGTCAATCTCGAGCGGGTAATTGGGATGCGTCCGTGGTCGCCATGTGTTCACCGCGAACTGGATGCCGAACTCCCCGTTACCGAGATTCACGGCGCGCACGCCAACGTAGCGCAGATCAGGTTTGGTTTCGTTGGCTCCACGGCCTGGCAAGGTGGTGTAGCTAAGCGGGCTGATCGCCGTGAGCGCGAAAGCGTCTATCCGCCCTGTGCGCGCGCCCTGCGGATTGCTCAGCGCGACGGTGAACTCGTTGCTCGTAGTGACGACCACGCTGCTCACGCTCGGCGTAAGGATGCCTGCCGCACCGTGCGGCAGGATGTGCCACGGCAGCGCAACCGTGTCGGTCACATCCCCGATGAGCAGATAGCCGTCGAACTCAAAGCTGCCCAGCACGCTGCCCGTGCCCATTTGAGAGGGCGGGAAACTCCAAGTCGGGAGCTTACCTGCGTCCACAGTCCACGTGATCACGAATTGCGCGCTGTCGTTTGCGGGCACGCTAACGGTCGGCTGCACGCTTGGGATCACCGCGCCGCTTGCTGCATCGTCGGCATAACGGAAGGTGGGCGTAATGGCGTATTCGCGGGTGATCGGGCTGTAGTTGCGCACCACCACGCTGCGCGTGAAGGTGTGTGTGCCCGTGAGCAGGCGGTGATACCCAAGTGAGAGGCTCACGCCATCGGTGTAGCGCTCGCCGTTGAGAATTTGCGGATTCGCCGCCCATGCCGCGCTCGTGCTGCTAAGCGCACGATCAGCGCGCACTTCACCCGCGCCAATGCGGCTGATCTCTGCCAGCACGCCAGGTTGTGTCGCTGGGTTGATGAACACGTTTCGCTCAGCGGTGTTCATCAGGCGCGCTTTCACCTCGGCTGGCGTCAGGTTTGGCTCTGCGCTGAGGAGCAACGCTGCCGCGCCCGCGACCATCGGCGCAGCCCCTGAAGTGCCACCAAATGCACGTTCACCTGTGCCGCTGCCCGACACCGCCGACACCGAAGCGCCCGGCGCGCCAATGTCTGGCTTGATGCCGCTAAAGCTGATGTTCGGACCGCGCGAGGAGGAGGCCACCATGCTGCCCACCATCGGCACCGTGATCAACGGCGAGACCGTGACGGTGACCACTTCAGTGGGAATCTGCGACTTGATGAGATCACCCTCGTTTTTGCGAATGATGAGCGTGTCGGTGAAGTTCGAGCCGCCACCGTAGCTGAAGCTGGGCGGGTCACCCAGGACATTGTTGGCGATGAGCACGCCGATGGCGCCGGAGACCACCGCGCGATCCACTTTCAAGCTCACGGCGCACGCACCGCGATCGATCAGCGCTACCTTGCCAGCAGGATCATCAAGGTAGGGGTCACCGGGACAACCTCGTCCAACGTACGCGATCTGCCCCGTGAAACCATTGACGATGGGCGCCCAACTCACTGTCGCCGTGTTCGAATAGTTACCTGCAATGGTGAGAGGCGCATTGATCACCAACGGGTAGGTGCGCGCACTAGGCACTTGTGTCTCTGCCACGCTGAGCACCTCAGGTGCTGAAGAGGGTGAGCCAACAATGTAGGGGCGATCGGCGCTGTTGCCCGCCGACGCGACCACGACTACCCCCGCGCGGACAGCGTTTGCCGCGGCTTCGCTCAAATCATCCTCTTTCTGCCCGTAAGGCGCGCCGAGCGACATGTTGATGATGTCCACGGCATCGCTCAAGTCGTTATCACCATTCGGATCAAGGGCGTAATCAATGCCCCTGAGCAACGCGATGCCATTGCAACTCGAGGAAACTGCACTGCACACCTTGACAGCGTAGAGCTTGGCGCCAGGAGCAACGCCGCGATGGGTATCGCTCACGTTCTGTCCCGCGATGATGTCAGCAACGTGCGTGCCGTGCCCACCTGCGGCTGGCGATGGACCAGGCGGCGCGTCAATCGGGTTTGGGTCCTCAGAGCGCGGTCCATACGTAGGCCAAAGCTCACCCACAAAGTCGTAGCCGCCGATCACTTTTGCCGTCGGGAAGCCTGTGTTGGCGGTGACGGTGGTGTTCTCAGTGCTGGTGATGTGCGTACCCCACGCCGCTTGGAACGCAGCAGCTGTGCCTGGACCACCGAGGTTGGCATGGGTGTAGTCAATGCCTGAATCGAGCACCGCAACAGTAACGCCTGTGCCTGTGACGCCGCGTGTGTTTTGCACGAAGGTCGCGCCGATGTAAGGCACAGTCTCGCTGAGATCGCGCTCGTAATGGCGCACGGGGCGCACGGACTTCACCCCTGGCAACTTAGCGAGCGCCTCGAGCTGCTGCGCGGGGATGCGCACAACCACTGCGTTGAGCGCTTTGGTCAGGCGTGCCTCTTCCTTCGCGCCGAGCCGCGCTGCCGCAGCAACGAAAGCATTTTGCTGGCTCGTGAGCTGAGCTGCGTAAGCCGCTTGCTCCACACCAGAAAGCTGCACACCAAAGCGCTCACGCTGTCTTGCGGCAACCACCGCAAGAGGCGGCGCTTGTAGTTGCACAACGACCTCAAGCTCCTCTTGCGCTGCAAAACGCTCCGTTAGCTTATGAGGCAGGCGCGCAGGCGCACCTGCTTCGCCAACGCGCAATGAGGGCGGGGTTTCAGCAACCATCGTGCCTGCCACCCTTGGCGTGGCTGTGCCTCCTTGAGGAGACTGAGCATGCGCTGGGAGGGAGGTTGAGAAACGAGCAAGAAGAAGCAAAACGCCCGCTGTGATCCTCAAATGATGAAGTTGCATTCCGTGCCTCCTCGACCAAAGCTGTGCGTTCCGCTCAGCGCTCAATTCTAGCGACCGCATGCGGGCTCGCAACTTGCTTCATGGCTTGTGCGTCCTGCTTTCGCGGCAAGGTCGCGTTCGAAGGGCGGCGCCGTGAGCGTTAGCACCCCGCCGATGGCTTGACTTTCTGCACTGCGCAGCCAAGCACCAGTCTGCGGGTCGAACCAATCCACGCGATACCAGCCCGCATCTAGTCCGCGCAGGCGAAGCTGCACGTCCCGTTGAATCGGCAACGAGATCGGCTCCGCCCGTGTAATGCGCTCAGCAAGGCGCTGTTGGTCGTAATGCGCGCTGCGCACCCACACCAACGCGCGGTCGGCACGCACCAAGCCCATGGCGATCGCTTCGTCGCAATCGCACTCCACGGGCGTGGGCGTAAATGTTGCGAGGTCCTCGTCGGCGAGGAAGCGCGCCAAGCTGCGAAAGCGCGACCACAGCGCGCCGGCATCCACGTAATCCTCCCACCACCAATACATCGCAGTGGTGGCAAAGCCGTTGAAAGCGCTCGCCCAAAGCGCGTTGTGCAGATGCACGCCTTCGCGATTGGCCTCGTTGAGCGACTCATCCACGTGCGAGAAGCCGAACTCACCAAACAGCAACGGCTTGTTCGGCGCATCCGCTGTGAGGCGGAAGCCACCTGGGATGCTGGTGAACCAACGCGGTTGCGCGCTGTACTCGTGCCGTTGCAGCACATCTATCTCCTCCATGCGCCAAACGAACGGGTCGCCATCGCCGACGTAGCTCAAGGTGATGAGGTGTCGGTTGACATCTGCTTCGCGCAACACGGTGGTCATCTCGCGCAGCCATGGCATGAGCTGAGGAGTCTCGATGCGCGTCGCCTCGACCTCGTTCCAGTACTCCCACGCGAGCAGGTTTGGCGAGTAGCCCCAGCGCGCGGCAATGTAGCGCAAGCGCCGCGCGAACAGCGCACGTGCTTGCGGGTCTGTGACGAAGTCGCGTGGGTCGCGCAACGGCCCGCTGTTAAGGGCGTTATAGGGGTTCTCCGCCCAAACGCCGCCTTCGTTGTCGCGGTATTCGCGGTCACTGATCAAGCTGAGCACAAGATAGACCCCGCGCTGCTCCGCAAGCGCAAAGAGCTGATCCAGCCAGTGTGCGCGCAATTGGCGATTGTCGTAGTTGCCCAAGCCTGTATCGCGCCACTCCAGCCCAAACGACCACGGCGCCATCCACACGCGCGCCACGTTGCCGCCGTTGTCGGCAAGCGCATTGAGCCAACGGGCATAATCCTGCGCTGCGTCGTTGCGCCACCACGCGAGATTAAGCCCGATCGGGAAGAACGTGGTGCCGTCGTCAAAAGCGAGGTAGCGCGGGTTGCGTGGATGCACGCGCACGTAGCCTGGTGCATCGCGCGGCGCCACCTCGAACGTGATGGACTCGCCTTGCTGCAGGGGGTTGGTGTTAAGCAGCGGCGTGGCTTGCCATCGGCCGGCACTGGGCGGCGCAAAACGGACGCGCCAGCCGCTGCGCCATGGGTCGCGCTGGTGCAGGTACCAAAACGCCGGCACGGTGATCTGCGTGCCGTCGGGTGCGGTGAAGCGCACGCGCACATCCGCCTCAGTGGGGTCGTAGGGGTTCTCGAAGCGCTGGGCGACGTGCACGTATAGCTCGAGCATGCATAGGCGTGGCACAGGCTGCACAGGACGCGAGAGCGAAAGCGCTGCCTCAGGGTCATGAGGCGCTTGCTCGATCGAAGCTGGGCAAGGCGACACAGCGCGCGGCAGTGAGGACGTTGGCGTGGGAATGGGATGGGAGCTTAGCGAAGCGGTCGGCGCGGGTGTTGGCTGCTGCGCGGTGGCGCAGGCTGCAAGCGCAGCAAGGAGCGCGGCAAGCAGGGGAAATCGCAGGCGGTGCATGATCTACGTTTGTGTTTTGACCATCCTTTGTCCTAGTTGACAGGGCTCACGCTTTCACTACAATTCTTCGATGTCCATGAAGAGCGGTTGGAGCGCGCAGGTGATCCTGTGCCCCTTGTTCACCAGTGAACAGAGAGGCACGCATGCGGCAACGCAGCGTGCCTTTTTGTTTTGGCTTACGTCTGCACTTGTAAGGAGGTAATCCCATGATGGATTCGAGCTTCATCGGCAAGGTAGAGAAGGCGCATCGCTACGCCAAGGAGCGCGATCGCTTCACCTTCCTCACGTTCCAAGTCATCGTGCGCGGCGACAACGGCGAGTACCTCGTCACGTTTGATCACGGTCAGTGGCATTGCAACTCCGAATACTTCAAGAAGCACGGCGTGGATAGCCACACCATGGCGGTTGAGAAGCTGCTCGAGGGCATGCTGTATCAACCGCAAAAGGTGGTGGACTAACCGCCGCTTTCGCTGCATTCACCTCCCATCCACGGGCACAGGTGCGTTCGCGCGCGCTTGTGCCCGTTTGCGTTTTGCTCACGGCTCGGCGAGAAAGATCTCCGTGCCACAGTAGGGGCACTTGATCAGCCCCTTGCCCGCCAGCTCCAGCTTGCCGCCGCATTTCGGGCATTGGCCGCTTTTAAGCCGCGCCGCCTCTGCCGAAAACAACACCCCATCTTCCCAATCCACATAGCCGCTGAAGAGCTGTTTGGCGATCAAGTCGTAAATCAGCTGGCGCGTTTGGTCGCGCGTCAGCCCAAGCTCGAGCGCTGCTTGAGCGATTTGCACGCGCCCCTGGGTCATCACCATGCCGAGCAGTTTTTGCTGGCGCTTGACGTGCAGCTCCTCAGCGGCCTCGGCGCGACCGCGCTGGAGCGCGAAAACACCCAACCCCACTAAGGGAGCAACGAGGATCGCCACGAAGAACAGCGCCAGGATGCGCGCGCCGCGCGTTTCGATGGAGCCACCGATTGCCCAGGCAGCGCCGATCAAGCCGAGCACAGCGCCAATGGCGATCAAGAGAATACCCAGCAGCTTGCTTTGGTTCATCGTGTTGCTCGAACTTTAGCCGAAACCACCGCGTCCACCCCCGCTGAAGCCACCACCGCGAGAGCCGCCTCCGCTCCAGCCACCACCGCTGCCCGGGGGCACGCTCGTGAGGTTACGCGCAAGCGTGTCGAACATGCCGCTCAGGTTACGCTCGAAAGCACCCAAACTGCGCCCCAAGCCCTGTTCCAATCGCTCTAAGCTCGGTGCTTGCGTTGCTGCGCCGCCGATGTCCGGCTTGCTCGAGGCAGGGCTTGCCGCGCGCTCTCCCGTGCTTCTGCCCACTGGCACAAGCACGCGACGCGGCAGCGAAGGTTCGTAGGGCGCGTACCACGGCGGCAGCGGTGTAGGGGCAGCGCGGAATTTGCGCACCCAACTGCGTTGCAGCCCAAGCGCGATCGCCCAGGGCAAGTAACGCTCAAAGAGGGCAGCAGCGATGTTCACATCGGTGAAGTGCTCAAGGTTTTGCAAGTAGCGCCGAAACGCCGCAATGCGCATCCGCATCTCAGCGCCTTTGTGCGTGCGCACGGGCATGTGGGGGGCAATGAGGGCAAAGGCAAAGCCAGCAACAAACAAGCCGACCGCAGGGAAAACACCAAAGTTCGCCCACTCCGCGAGCGTCAATGCAGCGATAAGCGCCATGAAAGCCAGAACGATCAACTGCGATGCGAGCGTCTTGTAGTTGGACCGAGTCGCTTCAGGGGACCGGGTGTAGTAGCCGCGTATCACTAACTCCTCGTAAATCGCGTCTTGGAGAGCGCGCAGCTTGGGGTAGAACCTCTGATGGAGTGAATGAAGGCTGCGTGATTCGCGGGTATCTAACTCTAGCTGCTTGATCAGCAAACGTTCAAATGGCTCAAGCGGCGCGTTGTCGAACGACGGGCCGCGCTTGATCATCCACAGGTTGGGTTCTTCCTCGTGTAATTGCAACACGCCGCGCTGTGCGAGATCGACGATGGTTGCCACGATGTCCTGCACGTCAGCCCGTTCGTCATAGAGCGCGCCGCCTAGCCCAGGAGGGAGGTCAGGTGGCGTCGTGAGGTACTCGGCAACCAGACCGACGTTCGGGTCGCGCCCGCGCGTGATGTAGATCACAGCAGCAAGCGCCGGCCCGCCCAACGCAAACAGCAGCCCAATGAGGAGAAAGGCGAGATCGAGCACGGGCTGCATCGTTTCCTCGAACTCACGGCGTGCGTCGAACTCGCGTTGCCAGGGCGGTGGCGTCCCGCGCACAACGCCGTGGGTGAACTGCACGCGCAGCTCCATCGTGACGCCGTTCGGGATCGTCTCGAGCGCATCGGCGACAACGGTTGTGCTGCCTACGCCGCGCACCTCTGCACGAACGCCGTACACCTCGGCGCGTTGCACAGTGGCGCCCTCGGGCACGCGCAACGTCGCGCGCGCCTGACGCACGTCAAAACCGTTGCGGTCTGCATAGACTACCCCCCACCACACTTGATCGCCCTTCTCGTAGTAGCGCACCGCGCCATCCACGATGTAGCGCAGGATAAACGTGCGCGTTTCGCGCTCAGCAGGGCGCGAAAAGTAATACTTGACGAGCAGCTGCTTATCGTCTCTGGCTTGCTCAACACGAAGCGGCACCTCAAGGCCGCTCTGCGGATCAAGCTCGCTGACGCGCACATCGTGCACGTCCGTGAGGCGGAAGTAAGGGATCTCGCGGAAGCCGAATGTGAACGTGCCCTGCGTGAAGCGAATCACGTTGACCTCGGTGATGTAAAGCGCGCCGTCTTCGCCAACGACGATCTCGGTGTCCAGGCGCTCCCACACCAACGATTTGGATTGCGCGCCAGCAGGAGGCGCGAAAAACACTGCTGAGCTAGCAAAAAGCACGGCAGCGAGGAGCGCGCGCGCGTTGCGCCTCATTCGTGGTGACCTCCATCGAGGAATTGTGGGCGAGCGCGCCGAAAACGCAACTGCCTCACGGCAAGGCGTACTCCAACCACGGCAAGGGGTTGACCAGCACGCCACCCACCGCTAACTCCCAATGCAAATGCGGGCCAAGGCTGCGCCCCGTGCTGCCGACGTAGCCGATCACTGCGCCTGCTTCGACAAATTGCCCAGGCGTGACGTTAAAGCGCGAGAGATGCGCATAGCCAGTGAACACACCGCGACCGTGATCGATGAGCACGTAGTTGCCGCGGATCGGCAACGCCTGCGCCATGACCACATTCCCGGCAGCCGCCGCGCGCACGGGCGTGCCAGCGCTCGTGCGAAAATCCACGCCGCTGTGATACGTGCGTAATATGCCGCCGTTGAACGTGCGACGCGCGCCAAAGTAAGAGAGGATGCGCCCCTTCACGGGAGCGCTGAGCGGTCCGTTCCAATGTTGCGCCTCGGAGAATGACGCAAGCGCTGCTGCAAGCGTCTCCAGCTCGCGCTCGTTCGTCTGCGGATCGAGCAGCGCGGCGTAACGTGCCGAAAGGCGCAGGTTCTCGAACCCAAACCCAGCCAGCTCCACGCGCACCCACCCGCGCACCACTTGCGCCTCGCCGTCGGCATCCACGATGCGCAGCGTGAGCGTGTATAACCCTTGAGGAGCGAGGGCGCCGATGCCCGTGAGCGCGTCGTAAGTGTATGGCGCGCTTTGGCTCTCCCGCGCGATGAAGTGCAGCGGTGTTTCACCGAGCGAGCCGCTGATGCTTTGCAAAGGTGACGCCGTGCGCACGTTGATCCACACCACTTCGCCTTGCCGTGGCGCTTCGGGCACGATGGTGAGCGCAAGGAGCGGATAGGGCAGCGCAGCAGGCGTGGATGCTTCGCCATTCTGAGCGACGGCAGACAAGCGCAGCAGTTGACCGTTCGCTAAGCAATGGGCACAAGCAAGCTCGTTCAGCCGCCGCAGCGCGTTCGGGCTGAAGTGATGCCGCGCTGCAAGGCTTGCGATCGTCTCTCCCGGCGTGACGCGGTACAGCATCACATCTGGCTTTGCGGGCGCGGGCAGCTCGAGCTGTTGCCCAGCAAACAACAACCGCGCGTGTGTGATGCGGTTGCGCGAGGCAAGCGCTTCGACGCGCATTTGGCGTTGCAGCGCGAGGGTGTGTAACGTCTCGCCTGCCTGCACGATGTGCTCCGTTGGACGAGTCGGAGTTCGTGGTGGGCGCAAAGGCGGGAGCATTGGCGGTGGTGGTGGCGGCTCAACGGTCGCCGAAGGTTGCGCTTCGTCAGCCACTTCGGGGATCGCTTCGCCTTCTTGGGCGAAGGCGCCGCCGCCGTGGATCGCTGCCCCAAGCGCTGCAGCCAGCAGCACGCTCCAGATGATGCGGCGCACGAAAGACCCACCTCGGCTCATCCTGCTCATCGTGCAACGCGGCATTCTACCCGCGCCGAAGCACCAAGACGCGATCCAGCCCTGCGAGGTCACGGTGCATGCTGGCGTGTGCCTCGGGTAGCAGTGTGCGCGCAGCTTCGAGCGCAGCCGCGCCTTGAGCAGCGCCGATCTCGAGAAAAGCCGCGCGCCATGCAGCGCCGCGACCCTCTCGCACGCGTTGCGCGATCTGCGTGAGCAAGCGCCGCACCAGCACAAGCCCATCCTCGCCCCCATCGAGCGCCAAGCGCGGCTCGTGCGCGCGGATCTCAGGCGGCAGCGCTTCGATCTCTGCACGCGCGACGTAGGGCAAGTTAGCGACGATGACCGGCGGCAGCGCAGCCAGGGGCGCGAGCAAATCGGCTTGCACGAAGGCGATGCGCTCAGAGAGGGCATAGCGCGCTGCATTTGCACGCGCAACGTGCAACGCCTCGCGGCTAAGGTCGGTGGCGAGCACGCGCGCAGTGGGCGCGTGTTTGGCGATGGCGATTGCGATCGCGCCGCTGCCCGTGCCAACATCCACACACGCGAAAGGCGCCGCCGACACCTCGCGCAACGCCACAAGCGCAAGATCAACCAGTGCTTCCGTCTCAGGGCGTGGAATGAGCACGCGCGCGTCCACAAGGAGATCGAGATCATAGAAGGGGCGATGCCCTAACACGTAAGCGAGCGGCTCGCGCGCGACCACGCGCTGCACCAGCGCCAAAAAGCGTGCGTGCGCTTCAGGCGCGATCAGCTCATCGTCGTGGGCGATCACCCATTCTTTGCTGGTGCCGAGCGCGTGCGCGAGCAGAAGGCGCGCCGTGTTGCGCGGCGCGTCCACGCCCGCGCGGTCGAGTTGAATCGTTGCAGCGCGCAAGACCTCGCGCAGGGTTGGCGAGGCGGTCACGGTTGTGTGGCGGCTTCGAGCTTCGCCGCTTGGTCACGCAGGATTAGCTCGTCAATGAACGGGTCTAAGTCGCCGTCGAGCACTTCGGGAAGGCGATAGAGGTCTAAGCCGAGGCGGTGGTCGGTGACGCGGTTTTGCGGGTAGTTGTAGGTGCGGATCTTCTCACTGCGCTCACCGCTGCCGATTTGCTCGCGTTTTTGTTGCGCGATGGCGTTAGCGATCTTCGCTTGCTCCAGCGCATAGAGCCGCGCGCGCAGGATCGCCATGGCACGCAGGCGGTTTTGCGTCTGGCTGCGCTCATCCTGCACGCTGACCACGATCCCAGTGGGCTTGTGCGTGATGCGCACGGCGCTCTCGTTCTTCTGCACGTTCTGCCCTCCTGCGCCACGCGCGCGGAAAGTCTCGATGATCAAATCGCTCGGCGGGATGTGGATTTCCACTTCGTCCACTTCTGGCAGCACGGCAACCGTTGCGGTGCTGGTGTGGATGCGCCCGTTAGCTTCGGTCACCGGCACGCGCTGCACGCGGTGCACGCCGCTCTCATACTTCAAGCGCGAGTAAGCGCCCTTGCCCTTCACAGCGAAGATGACTTCTTTGTAGCCGCCGATGCCCGTCTCGTTTGCGTCGATCAGCTCCACCTTCCAGCGGTGTTTTTCGGCGTAGCGCGTGTACATGCGGAAGAGGTCGGCGGCGAAGAGCGCCGCCTCCTCGCCTCCAGCGCCCGCGCGGATCTCCATGATCACATCGCGCTCGTCGCGCGGGTCTTTCGGCAACAACATGAGCCGCAGCTCCTGCTCGAGCTGCGCGATGCGTTGGCGCAGGCTTTCGGCTTCCTCGCGGGCGAGCGCTGCAAGTTCATCGTCGCCTTTTGCAAGCGCCTCGTTCTCGGCGAGCTCCTGCCGCGCCTGCTGCCAAGCACGGTACTTTTGCACAATTGGCTCCAACTCGCTGTGCTGACGCGCTAGCTCCACGTAGCGCGCGTAGTCGCTGGCGAGGTCAGGATCAGCCAACTGCGCCGTGAGTTCCTTGTAACGCCGCTCAATGCTGGCAAGCTTGTCCTCCATGCTTCACTCGCGTACACGAAATCTGCCCGCACGATGCAGGCAGAACACACGCACCGTGAATTATAGGCTGCTGCGCGAGCGTGCTTCGCTATAATTCGCCCGCTTTCCAGCCGAGGCCTGCGTTCCGTGCATCGCAGTCCCATCCGTGAGTAGGGCGCTTGCCCGATGGGCGGCTGAATCGCAGACGAAGGAGTAGGACGCTATGGCAGAAACTATCTCGCTTGCGGCAGAAGTGCGCACCGCAGTTGGTCGTGGCGTGAAAGCGCTGCGCCGCGGCGGCAAAACGCCAGCGATCATTTACGGGCGCCACACCACGCCGCTCCCTATTCAAATCGAGACGCGGACGCTCGCCAACACGCTGCGCAAGGCAGGTCGCAACACGTTGATCGCCTTGCAAGTTGCGGGCGAGACACAGCCGCGCATGGTGCTCACGCGCGAAGTGCAGCGCGATCCCATCCGACGTGATCTGCTGCACGTGGACTTCTACGAGGTCTCGCTCACGGAGACCATCACGGCAAGCTTGCGTATTGTCGTCGTCGGCGAGCCAGAGGACGTGAAGAGCGGCGCGGGCGTGCTGATCCAGGAGCGCGACGCGCTGGAGATCGAGTGCTTGCCGCAAGACTTGATCGAATCGGTCACGATTGACGTGAGCCAAATGAAGATCGACGACGTGGTGCGCGTGAAGGACATCATCGTGCCGCCCGGCATTCGCTTCCTCGAGGACCCCGACCTCGAGGTGTTGCGCGTCACGCGCTTCACGGAGGCAACCGTTGAGGAGACTGTGACTGAGCCAGGTGAGGTCGAGGTGATCGAGCGCGGCAAGAAGGAAGAGGCTGAGGAAGAAGAGGAAGGCTGAACCTCAGCCTCGGCACGAAGAGAGCAACGCGGTGGCATCACGAGCTAGCGCCACCGCGTTTTCGTTTCAGCGCACTGCCGACACTGCAAACGGCACTGCCTCAGCTTCTTCCGGCTCGAAGAGCAACGTGCTTTGCTTGTTCAGCGCATCTACCACGTCGCCCATGGTGTCGGCAAGCACGACGGGCTTGCCCACCGCGCGCGCGATGTCTCCAGGCGAGAGATCATCCAACGCGATCCTGTCGGGGTGGTCGAACATGAGGCGCGGCAGGACGATCAACTCGCTTTCCTCGCGCGTGAAGCGATGCGCGCGCAACTGCGCGATCACGTCGCGCCCATGCAGCAGCCCCGCGACAGTGATCGTCTCGCCCAGCGCCGTGTTCACGATCGGCAGCACCTCAAGCACGACGCTCGCCTCACGCGCCATCTCACGGGCGACGCGCACAAGCGTGGGCGCGAAGAGCGTTGCAGTCACGAGTGTTGCTTTGCGGTAGTGTGGGCGGTGGAGAGCACCAGCACGCACCTCTCGCCGGAGCACGCGACGCCACTCGTCGAGAAAATCGCGCACCATGCCCAAGCCGTTAGCTTGTAGCGTCAGCCCATCATAGGCACGCTTAGGCGGCACAGCGCGACCAGTGAGCAGATACCATTCATCAGTGGCATACACAAAGCGCACGCCGAAGCGCGCCAAGAACTCAGCTTGCCAACGCGCGACTTGTTTCAGCATGTGTTCTGCCTCTGCGCGCGTGTGGGTGCGGTGTCCGTAGCGGTGATACTTGGTCAAGCCCACGGGCACAACGCTCACTGAGCGCACAGCGGGGTAAAGCGTGGCGAGATCATGCACGCTGCGCTCGAGGTGCTCGCCGTCGTTCAGCCCTGGCGTGATGACCAACTGCGTGTGAGTTTCGATGCCGTGCTCGGCGAGCCAACGCAGTTGCGCCATGATGTCGGGCGCGTTAGGGTTGCGCAAGCATTTGCGGCGCACTTCGAGGTCAGTGGCGTGCACGCTAACGTAGAGCGGCGTTAGGCGTTGCTCGGCGATGCGCGCCCAATCCTCATCGCTCAAGTTGGTCAGCGTCACGAAGTGCCCGAAGAGGAAGGAGTAGCGGTAATCGTCGTCCTTGATGTAAAGCGAGCGCCGCATGCGCGGGGCGTTTTGCAGCACGAAGCAGAAGGGACACAAGTTGTTGCAGCGCCGAATGTCCACGTCAAACGTGGGATGCGCGAAGGTGATGCCGAGCGCCTGGTTGTACTTGCGGCGCACGGTGACGGTGTGCTCCTGCCCTGCGTGCACAAAGCCAAGGATCAGCACTTCGTCAGCCGCGTAGAACTGCGCGTCAATCACATCGCGCAGACGGTGCCCGTTGATGGACACAAGCACATCGCCCGGCTGCAGCCCGGCTTGCGCCGCGACGCTCCCCGCTTCAACGTGCTGGATCAGCCCCGCCATTGTTCGGGCACAAGCATACACCGTTCTGCGGCTCATATTCTCTCCGCTTCCTGCTTCAACGACCCATGGCTCGTAGA